>JAAFIK010000032.1 GCA_013298665.1 Chitinophagales bacterium | reverse complement strand
GCAGCTTACTGTGAAACAATGGCAGGTGGCGGTCAAACAATGACCGCTGACGCTGACACAATGACAACTGGCAGTCAAGCAAAGACCATCGTCAGTCAAGCAAAGACCATCGTCAGTCAAACAAGAGACAGCTCCGGTGAAGCAGAAGACAACGCCGGCCAAACAATGAGCATCACCCGTGAAGCAAAAGCCAACCCCGGTAAAGCAGAAGGTATCTTCAGTCAGGCAAAGACCATCGTCAGTCAGGCAAGAGGCAGCTCCGGTAAAGCAAAAGACAACGCCAGCCAAACAATAAGCGTCTTCGGTAAAGCAGAAGACAATTCCTCTCAGGCAAAGACCATCCTCGAAGAGAGACGCGGAACGCGTTTTCCTGTCAAGCAAAGACCATCGTCAGTCTAGCAAGAGACATCTCCGGTGAAGCAGAAGACAACTCCGGCCAAAAAATCACCAGCCTCAGTAAAACAAAGACAAACGTCAGTCAAGCAGAAGAAAACTCCGGTAAAGCAATAGAAACGTACAGTCCCGCAGAAGCAATCTCCCGTAAAGCAAAGACCAACATTAGTAAAACAGTGATCCATTATGGCCAAACAATCAACAACAGCGGTGAAGCAAAGCACATCCCCGAAGTAGCTGGCACACAATTGCCCCACACCAATCCTTAACGTAATCACATTTCCTGAAGAGAGACGCAGAACGCGTTCTCCGCTTGGTACTGAGTACCCATACCCTGTTTTCTTATCAATTATTCACCACCAGTCGGTCAGCCGAGGCGGAGTGTTTCGGCAATGCCCAGCGCCCGGTCGTATATCACCTGTACAGGCGTATCCCCTCCGGTGGGGGTATAGAGCTGCCATTCAATATCTTCCAGCAATTGCTGAAGCCCCAGTACGGTATCGTTGGAAACACCCTTTTTATCCAACTGCTCGCCCAATGATTTACGGTTAAACTCATGCACCGGCAGATGGTAGCGGAGTGACACAAACTGCCGGAGATCCTCCAGCAATGCGGCCAGAAATACCCGGCGGTCGGGCTGCTCCAGCAAAGCATGCGCCCTTTCGAGCGGGTTGGCATGATCGGCTTTCAACTGCGCCGCCAGTTGTATCGCAGCAAGGGCAGCAGCAGCATCGGCAGCCTTTTCGGCAGCCTTCCCTTTCCTGATTCGTTTATTTTCACGAACGATCCAGAACCCCAGCCCGGCCAGTATCAGCCCGATCAGTGGCCCAACGATCCACCAGCGGTTGCTGAATATTTTATTAAAAAAACGCTCCCCCCCTGCCTGCCCAACCCTGATCGTATCTTTTGGCCGCCCCTCTCCCTTGCTTACAGTAAAAGGAATCGGTTTGGTCTGCGCCTTTTTATACGTCCCGGAAGAAGGATCAAAATAAGCCAGTTCCAGAGGGGGCAGTGTATAATTACCCGCACTGTCGATCGTAAAGGAATATTCATAATACTTAGTACCCGATACAGGCACTTCCTGCCGGGTCAGGTCTTCCGTCATTTTGGGTTCAAATACCTCCACACCTTTGGGCCAGGCAATGTCCGGTGCTGTAACCAACGGCATATTGCCACTGCCGGTAATGGATAAAACCAGGTGTCCGGCGTCATCAGTACTGAAGCGGGCATTGTCTAAGCTTGCAGATATCGAGAGATTGCCCACCGCACCGCTAAAGCCTGCCGGTTTTCCTGCCTCGGGCAGGGCACGCACACTGATGCTGGCCGTATTACTCTGTACATTTGCCTGGTGCAGTTTACGCCCCTCAGCAGGGATATCTGACTCTGCAAAGCGGAGGTAAGGATCCTTACTGCTATTCCCGAGCGTCCGCAGGTATTCTTCCTCAATAAAATGAATGGTATTCTCTACTTCGGCTGATTCCAGCTCCAGCACCCCTGGCTGTAAGGCATACAATTGTGCCTTACGGATGGTGTACACCCGGTACTCCCGTCCATTATACATTTCGGCAGAGGCATTACTGATGTCGGGCAATTGCATATCCACCACCGAAAACCCATTAAATGAAGGATTTTTAACCAGCTTGCTTTCGCACCGCAGCCGGGTATATAATTTGTACGATACCACCACCGGCTCACCCACATAGCAGGAACGCTTGCTGGTCTCAATACGGATAAACAGGTTTTTACGAACTTTTTCGGCAATGTCTTCTCCCTTTCGCAGGATGATGTCCGCATAATCCGTTTGCCTCCGGGGTGCCCCGAAAAGATCATCCATTCCGGCAAAAGGATCGGTAAAGCTTTGCGCGGGGCTATTCCCCGTTGGCTGATTCACCACCCGCAACGTTGTTTTGTTGCTGGAGAAATTCTTGCCATCAACACTGGCCGTGGCCGCATCCAGCGTAAACTGCCCGGTCCGGCGGGGTTGCAATACATAACTCAGGGTAAAACTGGAAGTGGTTACGCCATTGTTGTCCTGGTAGCCCCGGGTTTGGTTGGGACCGGCCACCACCACAAAATCGGTCAGTGCCGGAGGGGTAATGCTTGCTATATTGCTGCCGTTTTCAACAATAAGGTCGAGTTGCGCCGTTTCGCCTTTGCCAATAACCTGCGGAGAAATGTTTGCTTTAAAGCGGATTTGCGCCTGGCCATCAAACACAGCCAGGAGCACAAAAAAGAAGCAGAAAGAGATTAATCGTACATTTTTCTTCATACCCGGTGTACAAATATAAAACGAAGCCGAACAAACCGGCAGGCAGACCGACCGGTTTCGCTGATAAAATGCTGTTAATATTATACGGCTGCCGCCGGATTTACAGATCGCCCAACTGCGGACGCATAACAATTTCCTCCACAACAGCACGGGGCGATAATTTACTCGCGGCAAGGATCATCCTGGCAATATCATCCGCTGCCATAATACGCTCAGGGTCAACACCACTGCCGGCCCATGAAGCCGTATACACCGCACCGGGATGCACAGCAGTTACTTTGATGTTATGCGGCTTCAGTTCTTCACGCAGGTTTTTGCTGAACCCCAGCAGGGCAAACTTACTGATGCTGTAGCTGCCCCCGTTGTCGTATGCCTGTAAAGCCGCAATAGAGCAGATGTTAAAAATATGCCCCTTCCCGGCCCCGATCATACCCGGCAAGAGGGCGCGGGTAAGGTGATAGGCACTGTAAAGATTGGTCTGTAGTAATTCTTCCAGCGTACCCTCGGGTTCCGCAGCAATACTGCCCGGTAAAAAACGACCTGCATTGTTGACCAGTACATCAATCTGTCCGGCCTCGTCCTGCGCCCATTTGGCAAAACGCTCAACATCGGCACGTACCGACAAATCTGCAGCCATGCTGCGCACATCCACCCAGGGGTACTTCGTTTTGAGCGCTTTTGCTGTCTCAGTTACCGACGCCTCATTACGCGCGCAAATCCATAACTCATTCCCCTCTCCGGCATAGGCGTCAGCCACTGCCCGTCCGATACCTTTAGAAGCACCTGTGATGATGATCTTCATATTGTAAATTTTTGCGTGTAGCTTGCGCTACAGTACAAAGCTATGTCTGAAATGAAATATCGTCATATTTTTTTTGATCTTGACCATACCCTTTGGGATTTTGATACCAATGCCAAAGAGACCCTTGCAGATGTATATGCCCTGTTTTCGCTGGAAGAAAAAGGGGTGCAGCCTTTCGAAACCTTTTATGCCCGCTATCTTTACCACAATGAAATATTGTGGGATCGCTACCACAAAGGCTTTATTACCGCCGACGACCTCAAATGGAAAAGGATGTGGCGTACCCTGCTTGATTTTAAAATCGGCAGTGAAGACCTTGCCCGGGAGATCAGCGCACGTTTTCTGGAAATACTCCCCAAAAAACAACACCTCTTTGCGCATACACACGAAATACTCAGCTACCTCCGGGCCAAAGGTTACCAGTTGCACCTGATCACCAATGGCTTTGAAAAAACCCAATGGAACAAACTCAGCAACAGTAAACTGGATCCTTACTTCACACACGTCATCACTTCAGAGGCGAGTAACAGCGTAAAACCGCAGAAAGAGATTTTTGAACTCGCCCTGGCGCGTGCCGGAGCGGCTCTGCACGAGAGCATTATGATTGGTGATAATACAGATGCAGACATACAGGGAGCCATTAATGTGGGCATGGATTGCATCTTTGTTAACCACATCAATACCACTACAGACAAAAAACCCACGTTTACCATTACCCACCTTAAAGAGCTGGAAAGTATCTTTTAGCCCACTAAAAAACCCCCTTCCGGTCAGAAGAGGGTTTCAATATGGTATACCTTTTTGCTTAGAGTGCCGCAGTAACCGCTTTTTTCTTACAGCAGGAAGCTTTGCTGCTGCTGCAGCATTTTTTTCCTTTTGCGCACTTCTTCTTTTTACCGTTATCAGCAAGTGTTACGCCTGTTACCAGGAGCGCTGCTGTAGCAAGCATCAATACTTTTTTCATGATTTCTTTTTTGATTGGTTTGTAATAGACTGTAAATATACAGGCAAATCTTGTTTTGACCAATGCCATTTTGTTAAAATATGACCAACGGTTTTCCCATTCTCCGGTGGCAGACGCTGGCGACGCAGATTCCAGTACCAGTCAGCAGCCCGGTTTTCCTGTTCGGGCATAAACAGGTCGCAACAGACCCGGGGATAATATTATGCGTTTCAGCTTTGAAATGCCCGGATTAGCCATTATCTTTGAGAACAGGGCAAAATTGCTGGCCCGGTTTGTCAAAGTAACGTGTACATGGTAAAACTTCTACTTTCTTCACTGCTGGTGTTTGTTTCCTTTTCGCAGGCCGATGCGCAGGGATATGCTGTTTACCATGAGCAAACCACTACAAGCGCAGGCTGTGGCGGCACCCGCTTTCTATCGGCACTGCTCCCCTCTCCTGCCGATACCGTTAGCATTACTTTTACCGCTGCAGCCAGCTTACAGGTAAGCCAGGCCAGGATTTACTATACCACCGATGGCAGCAACCCATCCGGTGCAATGGGCACCGGTACCGCCACCACACAGGTAGCCATTTGCAATATCAGGTGTACCGGAAGCGGGAATACCGCCATCACCGGCAGCATCCCGCCACAGCAGGGCGGCACCCCTGTCAAATACATCCTGAGCGGCTGGAACAATACCGGCAGCGTTGAAGTATTTGGCAACAGCACACTATGTGGCGGTTGTGTTCCTATCACCACCTCAACCAATGCCACCATATTTGCCTACCTGGTACAGGGCGTATTACCCATCAATTTCGTCAATATTACCGCTGTGGAGCGGAAAAGCAGTATCCGGGTGTATTGGGCATCCGCACAGGAGAGCAATATGGCTTATTACGAAATTTACCAGTCGAGAAACAGTCTCCAGTTTGAAAAGATAGGTACGCGTACCGCAGTGGGCAACAGCACGGGCCGTACCGATTATTATTTTGATGACCTTGCGCCCGATATCGGTAATAACTATTATCGCGTAGTAGCGGTTGACCAGCAGGGAAAAACAGCCGCAACCAAGATCATCCGGGTACTTTTTGGCAAAAACGACAATAGCCTGGTCATCTTCCCCAACCCGTCTGCCAATGTACTTAACATAAGGGTGGCTGCTGTGGTAAAGGGCAACTACGCCATTAAAGTATTTGACAACGGCGGCCGGCTGCTGGCAGATACCCGTGTGGCCCATAATGGAGCCGATGGCGTCTATCCTATTAACCTGCCCGCACCGCTGGCCCGTGGCAATTACCGGCTGGTATTTACCAATAAATACCAGTTTTATACGGCATCTTTTATGATCCGCTGACAAAAAATTGCCGAATTAATAGACAGTTAACGTTGCACAACACAATACTTTTGAAATAATAATACCTTTACCATCCAATATATTGTGAAAATCCTTTGCTATTAAAATCAAAAGGATGAAGATATTTTACCTCACTTGTTTGTTTTTTACGGGTTTCCTGCAAACCATTACTGCACAAACAACCTACAAATGGAATGTAAGCAGCGGATCCTGGGCCACGGCTACGAGTTGGTCACCTGCCAGGAGTACACCTGCAACCAATGATATCCTGGAGTTTGATGGCAGTATGCAGGCCTCGCCCATTGTTACATTTACCCCTACAGAAACAGTGGGGAAAATCAGGATCTATAATAATTGTTCGGTTATTTTTGGTGCCAGTGCAAGCAACAGGATACTTACCGTGGGCAATACTGCCATCGCCGCCCCTCACTTCGCCGTAGAAGCAGGGTCAACATTGGCACTCAACGCCGGAACCGTTACCCTTACCATCAATATCATCACCGGGTGTACAGGCCAGGTAGGGGGTACCATTACCTTCTCAGGTGGCGGCCACCGGTTAACGGCCATGGATGCCAATGCATTGGTTTTTCAGAATGGCGCTGTATTTACCGCAACCACCAACTTTACCGGCAACGCCTTTGGTACAGCCAGCCTGAACAGTATACAGTTTCAGGCGGGGGCCAAATACATCAACCAGGCCGGTGCTAATCCCTTTGGTGCAACGCAGCCAAACTCCGTACTTACTTTTTTAACAGGCAGCCTGTATTCTCACCAGCAAGCACTCACACCCGCACTCAATGGACGCACTTATGCCAATTTCGAAATAGACGACGCCTCCTTTAACCAAACCAATATGACAGGGGGAACTGTTTTCCGGTGCGATACATTAACCATTAAAAACGCCATATCAGCCGGTTTCAACCTCACCGGAGGCATGGTCGTCAGTGGAAACCTTACCGTGCAGAGTGGTACAGTTTCTTTTTCCCCCAATAATTCCGGCTACCTTCTGTTTGATGGCAAGGTTCCGCAACAGGTATCAGGCAACATCAATCTCAATAGTAATATGCACCTGATGGTTGCCAAAGATGCTACAGTAAACCTGCTTACCGATATTACGACCCCCGATTCCCTGAGTGTTTTTGGTACCCTCATGATGAATAACCAGACCATCAGCGGCGGTAGTTTTGTCATGTTTCCCGCTACCGTTACAGTGCCGGGTGCAATGACCGGCAACCTCACCAACCTCAGCAACCAGATAACCAACCTTACCAACGTATCAGTTTATTATCCCGGTATGGGTATCAGTGGTACGGGGATTCCGGCCAACACCTATATCCTCAACGTAAACCCTTCTGCCAATACTTTAACGATGAGCCGTTTTGCCACAGCGGGGGGTACCGGCATCGCACTTACGCCATCATCGGCAAAAGGTAAACTGGGCATTGGCTCACCCAATGGCATTACTGCAGCACCTGCAGCATCCGGTAATGTTCAGTTCACCAGCCGTGCCTTCCAGACTGAGGGCGACTATGAATATACAGGTACAACTGCTCAGGTAACCGGTAATGGCTTACCGGCAAGCGTAAAAAACCTGATTTTGCGTAAAACCGGCAACGACAGCCTTACCCTAACCTCAAGCGTAAATGTAGACGATACGCTGAGCCTGCAAAGGGGATTATTATTGACCAACGCAGCCCGATTGCCCTTACTAAGGGATACTACAGCCATCACCAGTACAACCAGCCCGTATTTTACCTGTTGTGCCATTACCAATACAGGCTACAAAAACAGTTTTATCCACGGGCCCGTAAGTGTACAGACCAATAGCACCAATACCCGATGGATACCAACAGGCAAAGTAAACACATTAACAGGCGACACCCTCTTTGCCCCGGCTGCTTTGCAACCCGTTTCAGCAGTAGCCAAAACCTATACCACCGAATATTTCCCCCAGGGGCATTTCGATACCAACAATGTACAATGGCCGCCGCTGGACCATGTGAGTAAGGTGGAATACTGGAACATCAGCACCGCAGATGCCAATCCTGATGCAAAAGTTACCCTGACGTGGCGCCCCAAAAGCCTGGTGGGCAACGGCAACCCTGCCGACAGTGCCACCGCCATGCAGGATCTTGTAGTAGCCCATTATTTTGATGATGGCATGACCGGTATCAAATGGAGGATCGATGGCGCAGGCCCCACATTCACCATTCCCGCGGGTGTTACCCTCAGCAATGGCTTAATCACGACCAACCTCAATATCGGTAGTTTTTCACCCTTTACCCTCGGCACCAAAAGCCCGTTCAACTTCCTTCCTGTCAGGCTGATCAGTTTTACCGCCAATGCTGAGGCGCGGCAGGTACGGTTAGACTGGCTGACAGAACAGGAGCGGGAAATGGATCAGTACATCATAGAGCGGAGTACCGATGGCCGTAATTTCGCCCCGGTACTGAGCCGCAGTGCAAGCAACAGTACCGGACAACACCGCTACACCGCCACAGATGCTGATCTGGCACCAGGCGGGTACTATTACCGGCTGAAATTGGCCGGTAACCGCAACAGCAGTCGCTACAGTAACATCATTAAGGTATGGCTGGGGGGGAATGGACTGGTTGTATCACCCAGTCCCGCCGAAAAAGAAATTAAAATTCTTTTGCCATGGAGCAGCAATTCCGAAATAGCGCTTGTCAATAGTACCGGACAGGTTGTGAAACGGGTAATGACCAGCCAAAACAGTCTTACCATCGATGTCACTTCTTTGAGCCGGGGCATGTATATCATTACTGTTCGTAACAGTCAGCAAGTACTCGTTCAAAGATTTATGAAGCAATAACTTGTTTGCCCAAAACCAACTGCCTTGCCTCCGGTACCAACCCGGAGGTTTTTTTATGGATAATTCCGAAGGCTGCATCCCAGCAAAAACAAATTTCCACGATTAAACAGGTATCAAATGAAGCAGATGATCATTTTGCTGGTGCTGAGCGCCCTGCTCCACCCGGCACATGCACAAAAGAAAAGAAAACCATTGCCCCCGTCGCCACCGCCCGTAGTAAAGCTGGTACCACCGGTGATCGCAACAGATCTGCCGGAAGTACCACCACCGCCAGCAGCAGTATCAGCTCCTGAAGCGCCCCCTGCTGCCCCGCCACCACCACCACCACAGCGAAGAACAAAGGCAAAGAAGTTGCGGCACTAAGCAATCCTTCGCCCGTCATGCGGCCAACCCGCATACAGGCTTATACAAAGAGCAGCCCCATTTACCACACAGGTATATCTTTTCACCGGCTTCATGCATATAATCTGGCAGAATGATATACATTAGTAGCATGATAAAATGGTGTTGCTGTTTTTTATGGAGTGTACTGCTGTATACAGGAATACAGGCACAAACCGGGTACGATAATATAGAAACTGCAAGACGGCAGTATGCCAGGGATGAGGGTACCGACAACCGTGTTAAGACCTGCTTTTTTATTGCAGACCACTTTATGGACATGGATCAGTACGACTCTGCACAGGTATGGCTGAATAAAATCGGGGATATTTATACCATTAAGCATCCTACACTGTTCAATTATTACCTGCTCAGCCGCCAGGCGGAAGTTTACTATTACAACGGGTTGCTGCAACTGGGCTTACAGGCTGCCCGGCGATCACTGGATGTGGCCACCGCCCTGAACGACAGCCTGCTCCTCGCAGACGCCTACAATATGACAGGGTTGTTCTACATGACCATGAATCAGGGAGAACAGGCCAAGCCCTATTTTTACCAGGGGATCCCTTTTGCCAGGCAACCACCCTACCCGCCGCAGTACCTCAGTCTGGCTAAACCTCACCACCTTTATGGTAATCTTGCAGAAACCTTTGAGAAACTTAACCAGGATGACAGTGCGCAATACTGCAACCAACTCTCGCTCCGGAAAGCCACAGACATCAGGTGGCTCCGTGGTATGGCAGTGGCCAATACCAACCTGGGCAAGGTTTACCTCAAACAGTCGAAGCCCGACAGTAGTTATAAGCACTATGCAGAAGCCCGGCAACTCGCCAATACCGGTGGCGATATTGATGTTGAACTGGTCAGCTATGGAGGGTTGGCGCTTGCCGAACAGCAGCTTGGTCATAAGCGGGAAGCAGAACACTGGCTCGAATCCGGTTTCAGCCTTATCCGTAAATCGCCCCAGGTAAATGCCCTTTTTACCCGGGAGTTTCTCGGCATGGCGTTACGCGTATATAAACAGGAGGGCGATACCCCGGGAACGGAGCGAACCTATGTGGCAATGGTAACACTCGACAGTACAAGAACCAGCAACAATACCCGGCAAATTCAAAACATTCTCAACATCAGCGCCAAAAACGAAAACCGCTTGCTGAAGCTGGAAGTCGCTGAGGCCAACCAGAAAAAAGAGCTGGCCGGCACCAGGCTTTACCTTGCACTACTCGCCCTCCTGCTGCTCCTGGGCATATTTCTCATATACCGGTATTATACCGGGCAAAAACTAAAAGTTGCGGCGCTGAAAAACAATATCAGCCAGGATCTGCACGATGACGTGGGGGCTTCGCTGAGCAGTTTGCATATTTACAGTGCACTCGCCCAAAAATTAGTGGTCAGCGATCCGGTAAAAGCAGGAGAAATGCTGCAGCAGATATCGGAGAATACCCAGCAACTGATGGAAAATATGGGCGATATTGTCTGGGCCATGAAGCCACAAACAGATGATATGCATACCCTGGAGGCGCGGATCAAAAATTATGGCAGTATCCTCCTCAACGCCAAAAACATCCACTGTCATTACCAGATTGACCCCGGTATTGAAGCGAAATTAAAGAATATGGACGCCCGGAAAAATATATTACTGATCATCAAGGAAGCCATCAATAATATGGCCAAATACAGTGCGGCAACAGAAGCCTGGATATCCATAACAGCAGAGGCCGACTGGCTGCTCCTCACGATCAGGGATAACGGAAGGGGTTTTGATCCGCAAACCGTTCAGCGGGGCAACGGCCTGAACAACATCAGCAATCGCTGTGTGCAACTTAGCGGAAATCTGAAGATCGACAGTGCCGCAAACAATGGTACAGCACTGTACTGCCGGTTGCCAGTCGCTACAATTAGGGATACCCGGTCTAAAACACTCCAGTAACTTAGCAGTATGATACGATTGGTGATTTATGATGACAACAAAGCCAGAAGAGACAGCCTGGAGGCACTATTGCACCTGACCGATAATATGGAATGTGCCGGCAGCTTCCCCGATTGCAGTACGGTGGTGGATGATATCGGTGCATTGCGGCCCGATGTGGTACTGATGGATATAGAAATGCCTGTGGTGGATGGCATCAGCGGAGTACGCCTGATCAAACAGCACTTTCCTGAAACAAGGATCATCATGCAAACCGTTTTTGAGAACACCGATAAAATATTTGCTGCCCTGCAGGCCGGTGCAGAGGGGTATATCCTGAAGAATGCACCTATTGAAGCCATTACCCAAAGCATTGAGGAAGTACACCAGGGGGGAGCCTATATGACCCCGAGCGTTGCACTCCGGGTCATCCGTTTTTTTAACCAGCCCCCTCTGGCCATACTCAATGAGGATTACAAGCTCACCAAAAAAGAAAAGGAAGTACTTACCCTGCTCGCCGATGGCAACAGCTACAAAATGGTTGCAGATAAAATGGGCATCAGTTATTACACCGTCAATACACATGTGAAACGCATATACGACAAACTCCAGGTACACTCCATCGGCGAAGCCGTTTCGCTAGCACTCCGGAATAAAATTGTATAAAGCAATATTTTGCCAAAAAGCAATCTGCGGGAACACCATACCGCTGCGATACGACCAATGGTATCATCCCTGTTTAACAATAGCTTAACAAAGGCATTTATGCCTGTTGGAGATCATGCGCCGGGAACGCTGTAATACAGTGCCGGCAATACTTACAGAAAAAAGATGCCGTGTTTGACATACACATCAACCCCCCTTTTTGGTTTTTAACATCCCTGATGGCCCCTTACCTTTGTGCTGTCAATGAAATCATAATCCGGTCTTAACACCAGACGCGTCTTCAACAATTGCCTGTCCGCTTGCTTGCTCCATATGTGATAAGAATTTTTTTTGAACAATTAAAACAGAAACAATGACAACAATGAACATCAGGGCAAAATTAGCCACAGCAGCAGCAGCCTTGGTATTATTCAGCAATACCATAGCCGCCAACAACAGCAATCCGTACACAACCGATGTAAAACTGGTTAGTAATGCGGCAAACGAACCAATGTTCCAGGTGAATGTGAACAACCGGAATACAGAAAAACTTACCCTGCTCGTTAAAAATGCAGAGGGAGAAGTGCTGTACAGGGAAACATTCAATGGCGCCAGCTACAGTAAAAAATTCCAGGTAGTGGTGTATGATCCCGGAACTGTAAAACTGACATTCGTGGTAACCGACAACAAGGGCTACAGCACTTCGTTTGAGGCCAACAATGAAGTCAGGACAACTGAAGAGTTTGTTATAACCAAACTCTAACCTGCAGACATTCCGGCAACGGAATAAACTGCCGGTCCATTCAGCAACAAAACCCACTCCGCCATGAGGGGCAACACAACCGGCTGCTTACATTGTAAGTGGCCGGTTTTTTTATGGGCTGCCACCCGGGAGATACCATAGAACTATTCATTTTTCATCTGCCCGCCAACGCCTTAGCTGTTAACCGATCGCGATAACTACTATTAGCGATTGCCCAAAACCGTGATTTCATACAACTTTACCGGCAAAAAGAATCATGAAAAAGTTTATTTCAGCAGTCCTGTTGCTTATCGTTCTTGGTGCGCAGGCCACGGTAAGAACCGTCAGTAATTTTCCGGCTACGATTGCCCAGTTCAGTACCATACAAGCTGCAGTTGACGCCAGTAGTGCAGGTGATACGGTATATGTACACGGCAGCCCCAATCAATACAGTTCGTTTGACCTCGTCAGCAAACAACTGGTGGTGATCGGCCCGGGCTGGGCACCCGACAAACAATTGCCTTTTGAGGCGGTAATCAATACGGATATTGTCGTATCCGGGGTGAACGGGGTTGACATCAGCGGCGCCTCATCCGGTGGTGCTGTCATCCATGGGCTTACTTTTGTGGGCGGCACCGGCATCCGTATTAATACAACAGCCATTAATAACCTGCGTTTTATCCGCTTACATATGGCGAACAGCCCCATCCTGTTTTCCGGCTCTGTATCCTCCGGCAACTGGTCGGGTTACCTCTTTGAAGGCTGCATCATCAACAACAGCCAGATCCGGTCCGATAACCCTACGGTACACAATTTCAGTAATTTCCTGTTTCAGAATAACCTGTTTTATGAAAATGGCTGCTGTGTTGGTGGCAATATACAGGGCTTTACCAATACCAGCAGTATTATGTTTGACCACAATCTCTGGTACGGGCCAGGTAGCAGCAGCAGGGATTGTTTCAACGGCAATTGCCGTTTCCTCACACTCACCAATAATATTTTTGTACGCAGGAATGCCGCTTCGCAAAACAGCTTCAGCACCTTCAACAACAACATCACTTTCAACACCACCAACAATACACCCTGGCTCTCGAACAGCAATGTAAACAGCGGGGGAAATATTGACAACCAGGATCCCCAAATGGCCGACCAGGCCATCGTAAATGCGGGTACGCTCAATGCTACAGCCAACTTTACCATTGCCGCAGGACCGGCAAACAATGCGGGTGCCGACGGGAAAGATATGGGATTGCTGTATGACATCGTTGGCAGCCTGAACTGGAACAACAGCCGCAACAGCCGGTTGTCACGCATTTTCAGCATGAATGTACTGACGCCTACCGTGGCTTCTGGCGGAACGGTGACCGTAAATGTAGAAGCAAGGGTTAGCAACTGATTCTGTACAGCACCAATATATACACAACATGAAACGATTACTCATAACAGCAGGCATCATTTGCTGCGCATATACAGCAATGGCGCAGGTGGTTGCGGCAGAATATTTTATTGATACCGACCCGGGTGCCGGAAACGGCATACCCGTATCAACAGGCAGCGGAGACGTGGTTACTTTCAACGCCGTTATCCCCACCGCTGCGCTGACCAATGGCTTTCATATGGTCGCCATTCGTACAAAGAATGCAGGCGGACAATGGAGCCTGTACGAAAGTCGAGGCTTTTACATCAGTACACAAACCACCAGTATGCCCGATATTGTGGCAGCGGAATACTTTATTGATAACGATCCCGGCACCGGCAATGGTATCAATGTAACACCCATCAGCAATGGCGCCACCGTAAGCTTTGCCGCTGCGGTACCCACCACCACCCTTGCACAGGGGTTCCATATGGTCGCCATCCGCACAAAAGATGCAACCGGACAATGGAGCCTGTATGAAAATCGTGGCTTTTACATCAGTACACAAACCAACAATACACCCGATATTGTGGCCGCGGAATATTTTATTGATAACGATCCCGGCACCGGCAATGGTATCAATATAACACCCATCAGCAATGGTATCACCGTAAGCTTTGCCGCTGCGGTACCCACCACCACCCTTGCACAGGGATTCCATATGGTCGCCATCCGCACAAAAGATGCAACCGGACAATGGAGCCTGTATGAAAGTCGCGGCTTTTACATCAGTACACAAACCACCAATATGCCCGATATTGTGGCCGCAGAATACTTTATTGATACCGATCCGGGTACGGGCAATGCAACACCCGTAACCATACCTTCCGGGCAAACCTTTAACCAATCACTGGCCCTGCTTGTACCGGGAGGTACTACCAATGGTCAGCATTTTATCGCAATACGCGTAAAAGATGCCAATGGCAACTGGGGATTATTTGATTTTGATACCCTTACGGTAAGCGGTTCCATACCGGTAACAGGGTTGACATTAACTGCCAGAAGGGTGGAACATACCGTTTTGGTAAACTGGTTTACCCTTACAGAAACCAACAGTCATTACTTTGTCCTGGAGCGCAGTATGGATGGCATTCATTTCAGCAGCTATGCACAATCCGCAGCCGCAGGCAACAGCAACAACCGCCGTGACTATACCTATACCGACCGGCAACCCTTCAAACACCTGAACTACTACCGCATCCGGCAGGTAGATCGTGATGGTCGCTTTGCTTACTCCCCCGTTTTACTGGTAAGGATGAACGAGGAACAGCCCATACTGGTTTATCCAACGGTTACGCGCGATATCATTACCGTAAGTGGTATAACCAGCCCGGTGCGGCTCACGCTTTACAACAGCTCAAAACAAAGGGTGCAAACCATTAATGGCAATGCCCCATCAGTAAAGGTTAACCTGCAGCAGCTACCTGCCGGTACATACTGGTTGCTGATGGAAAGCAATGGCCGCCTGTTGCACCACTGTGCAGTGATCCGGCAATAATTCCATAGGAACCCTCGTACAGGGCGTTCCCTCTTGCTTCCGGGTTTCTTCTTACCTTGTGAAAAAATAAGGTGTACATGGATATTGTTTGCCCGCATTGCAAAACAGCATTTGAACTGGGAGAGGCCGTGAGTGAGGATCTCCGCAAAGACATCACGAAACAACTGGAGGCAGAAAAGGAAAAACTGCGGCACGATATGCTGGCGTATAAAAAGCAGAAGGAGGATGAAGTGCTTCGGCAGGCAGAAGATTTTGAAAGACAAAAGAGCCTGATTGAATCGACAGCCGCCCAAAAAACAGCCGCTGTTTATGCTGCACGGCTGCAATCGCTCGAAGCGGAGCGCAATGAAAAAAACCTGCAATTGCTCGATTTTGAAAAAAAGCAACTGGAGCTGCTGCGGGAGAAATCAGAACTCGAACAGCAACAGAAGAATTTTGAGCTGGAACTGGAAAAGCGTTTTCTTGAAAAACGCAAGGAACTGGAAGACACCACGGTGCGCCGGGAGCAGGAGGTTTTTGACCTGAAAATGAAGGAGAAAGAAACGCAGATGGAGAGCCTCAAAAAAACAATTGAGGAGTTGAAGCGCAAGAGCGAGCAGGGCAGTATGCAATTGCAGGGTGAAGCACAGGAACTCCTGCTCGAATCAATCCTCAAAGAAAACTTTCCGTTCGACCTGATCGAAGAGGTAGGCAAGGGTGTGGAAGGCGCAGATTGCACACAAACCATACGTAACAGCAGTGGCAGGGAATGCGGCACCATCATTTATGAAAGCAAGCGCACCAAAACCTGGAGCAACAACTGGATTGAAAAACTCAAAGCCGATAAACGCAGCCGTGGTGCAGATGTGGCGATACTGGTTACACAAACCTTTCCTAAAGACATGGATCGTTTTGGCGAAAAAGATGGGGTATGGATCTGCGGTTTTGGCGAGATTGCAGGTATAGCCACCCTGCTGCGGATGGGCATCATTAAAGTATACGAGGCTGGCAAAAGTCAGGAAAACCGGGGGGATAAAATGCAGATGCTGTACGATTTCCTTACTGGTAATGAGTTCCGCGGACAAATGGAGGCTATCGTAGAAGGCTTTATGTCGATCAGGCAAAGTATCACAAAAGAACGGATCCAGATGGAAAAAAACTGGAAAGAAAGGGAAAAGCAACTGGAAAAGGTATTGCTGAGTACAAGCGGCATGTATGGTTCCATTAAGGGGATTGCAGGGGCATCAGTAAGCGATATCCCGCTGCTGGATGGCAGTACGGGGGAAGATGATCCTTCACTGGATTAAACCAATTCCTGTTCAATAAGGTCAAAACCCTCACGCGGATGTAATCCTTCCCACAAAATTCTGTACACCGTATGGGCAATGGGCATCGCTGCATGAATATCCTGGTTGAGCAGGTGCATACAACGGCTGGCATTATACCCTTCAGCCACCATGCTCATTTCAAGTTGTGCGGCCTTCACAGAATACCCCTTACCAATCATATTACCAAAACTACGGTTACGACTGTGCAGGGAGTAACAAGTCACTAAAAGATCCCCAAGATATACGGACGCGGCATAGTTGGTATGGGTCTCCTTTTCGTTGGTTCCCCTTTTCTCATCAATATAGCCCACTTCAGCATTGATGATACCCGCTTTCCGCAGAAAACCAGCCATTTCATCAGCACTGTTTGCAATGAGTACACTCAGGAAATTATCTCCGTAATCAAGCCCGTGTGCAATACCGGCACCAATGGCATAAATATTTTTCAGGATGGCGGCAAATTGTACCCCATAAATATCTTCATTGATAATGGTATTGATGTAATCCGTCTGAAAAAATTTCGCCAGGTCGCGGGTAGCAGCCTCATCAACACCCGAGAGGGTAAGGTAGGAGAGTTTTTCAGCGGCTACCTCCTCAGCATGACAGGGGCCCAATATGGCAAAGTAGTTCTCCAGTTCAACATTAAAATCTTTTTTGAGCAGGTCATTGAGCAACAGGTTTCGGTCGGGCAATATACCCTTGATGGCACTGATGATTTTTTTACCGGCAAAAATGCCAGTATCCAACCCCCGGAGTGTTTCATCCGCATAGGCCGAGGGTACAGCTACTATGATACAATCCGATTCGCTGATGACCGCAGCCTTATCTGTGGAAGGAGCTATCAATGCCGTATCAAAATACACCTGGCTCAGGTATTGTGGATTATGGTGCCGGTTGAGCAGGTGCCGGATAGCGGTATTGCTGCGGAACCACCAATGGATCACCTGTTTGTTATCCGTCAGTATCTTGGCCAGGGCGGTTCCCCAACTGCCGTTTCCGAGTATGCCAAATTTCATATTACCATGCAATAAAGTGAACAGCAAATATACGATGTGCCTGAAGACTACAGGACAGAAAACAGTCTGCCCCGGCAAGAGTGGTCAGAGTCCGAGTTTCTCCACTGCAGCCTGGGCGGCAAGTTGGCTGGCATCTTTCTTATTGTAACCTTTACCCTGTGCAACTACTTCACCATCCACCGTAGCAGCAATGGTAAAAAGACGGCGGCCATTCTCAAACCGCTCATCAAGGGTTTCAAACTCAAGTGCACGGCCATTCTTATTGGCCCAGCCATAGAGGCGGTTTTTGATGTTGATCTCCACCCCTTCAAGGTCCTCCATAAAAAGATGTGGAAGTATAATGTACTTTTCGATCCAGCGCTGGGTTTTATTGTACCCTTTATCAAGATAAACGGCGCCAACCAGAGCTTCAAGCGTATTACCAAAAATCTGGGATATCTTTAATGAACTGTCGTGCTTGTTGTAAAAGGTGATTTTCTTCAAGCCCATTTTCAATGCAATGTCGTTCAACTGCTGGCGGTTTACCATTTTGCTGCGCATTTCTGTCAGAAAACCCTCACCCTTGTATGGATATTTGCGAAAAAGATAGTGACCCACTACTGCACTGAGTACAGCATCGCCCAGAAACTCAAGCCGTTCATTGTTTTCGTCTGCACCTTCACGTACAGATCGGTGGCTAAGGGCAGTCTTATACAACACCAGATTGCCCGGAACAAAACCCAGTACATTGGCAAGTTGCTTTTTGAATTCACTACCTGTCTTGTACCTGCTGAAAAATGATTTTAAAAATTGCACGCAGTTAAGCTACGTATTTTTTTACAATTACGCTCGCATTGTGTCCGCCAAATCCAAATGTATTGCTTAACGCAGCATTTACAGTACGTTTTTGGGCTTTGTCGAAAGTGAAGTTAAGGCCGGGGTCAAGACCGGGATCATCGGTAAAGTGGTTGATGGTGGGTGGCACCACATCACGGGTAACAGCCATAATACAGGCAAGTGCTTCGAGGGCACCGGCTGCTCCAAGGCAATGGCCAGTCATACTTTTGGTGGAACTGATGTTGAGGTTATAGGCGTGTGCTCCGAATACATTAAGGATAGCCTTGGTCTCGGCGATATCACCCAAAGGGGTTGATGTACCGTGTACGTTAATGTAGTCAATATCACCAGCCGTCATACCGGCATCGGCGAGGGCAGCTTTCATTACATTGTTTGCACCCAGGCCTTCCGGATGGGGAGCCGTAATATGATAGGCATCGGCAGTAGCACCGCCGCCGGCAATTTCACAGTAAATTTTCGCACCTCTTGCAAGGGCATGGTCGAGGCTTTCAAGAATCAGCACACCGGCACCTTCTCCCATCACAAAGCCATCACGGTCTTTATCAAAAGGACGACTGGCAGTAGCCGGGCTGTCGTTTCGCTCACTCAGTGCTTTCATGGCGTTAAAACCGCCTACACCCGCCTGGCTGATAACCGCTTCGCTTCCACCGGTAACAATAATGTCTGCCTTATTGAGGCGGATATTATCAAAAGCATCGATGATAGCATTGGTACTGGATGCACAGGCACTCACCACCGCGAAATTGGGGCCGCGGAAACCATGCCGCATGGATATCTGCCCTGCGGCAATATCCAATATCATTTTGGGAATGAAAAAAGGGTTGAAACGGGGTGTTCCATCGCCCATAGCAAAATTTGTCACCTCTTCCTGAAAAGTAATCAGGCCGCCGATACCGCTGGCAAAAATCACACCCACCCTGTCAGGGTCGACATTCTCTTTGCTGATACCGGCGTCTTTAACCGCTTCATCACTCGCGATGAGTGCAAACTGTGTAAACCGGTCGATTTTTCGTGCTTCCTTCCGGTCCAGATAGGCTGTTGCATCAAAGTCTTTAACTTCACAGGCAAATTTTGTTTTAAACCTGGTAGTATCGAACTGCTTGATATAATCGCAACCGCTTACTCCGTCTGTCAGTCCCTGCCAATAAGCCTCGACAGTTTTACCCAACGGCGTAAGCGCACCAAGCCCGGTTACTACTACCCTTTTTAAAGCCATAAATTTGCCTGTGATAATTAATGATGGATTACTTAGCGTGTTCTTCTAAGTAAGTTACAGCCTGTCCAACAGTAGTGATGGTTTCAGCCTGCTCATCAGGAATAGAAATATTAAATTCTTTTTCAAATTCCATAATCAACTCTACGGTGTCCAAGCTATCGGCACCCAGGTCGTTCGTAAAAGAAGCTTCCGGGGTAACCTCTGCCTCGTCAACGCCTAATTTGTCAACAATAATCTTTTTTACTCTTGTTGCAATGTCTGACATGATTGTAAAATTTAGTTTAACAGGTGCAAAAATAGACTTTTTGGAATAATTACAAAGTAAATCATGGGGAAAGGGAAAATATTCAAAAAAGCCCGATTTTACTGATCAAAACAACCTTTCCGGCGCCTTTATTTTACCGGTCGGCTCTCCCGGCGCCTTTTGTCCTTCCCGGGAACCCACGCATTTCCGATCAGATGTCTCCTCCACGCAGGAGTCATTTTATCGAAAAAAATGCGTATTTTGTTCAATCGTATGCCTCGTTGCAGCACGTTTACAAACGCATATCAACACATCAATTATTATGGCTTTAAAACAAATTGACCACGGCACGCCAGAGTACCTGCAGATGATAAAACTGCGTGAGGAGATCCTTCGCCGGCCACTTGGGCTTCAGTTTGACCCGGCAGAACTGGCAAACGAAAAAGGGGATATCCTGCTGGGCGCTTTTGATGAAGATAAATTGCTGGCCTGTTGCCTCCTCACAAAAGTAGATGCCAGAACGGTAAAACTACGGCAGATGGCCGTTCAAAATAACCTGCAGGGCAAAGGCATTGGCGCTTCCATTATGAACTTTGCAGAGATTATTGCCCGCGATAAGGGCTATAAGAATATGACGATGCACGCCCGGAATACCGCTATTGGCTTTTATGAGAAATTCGGCTTCCGCGTTTTTGGGGAGGAATTTACCGAGGTAAACCTTCCACACCATGCCATGGAAAAAAAGATTGGGTAACCTAACCGAGCAGAAAAGCAACATCATCCAGCGTCAACTTTTTAACAAAGGCTGTTTCTTCACTGATGAGTTCTTTGGCCAGTTGTTTTTTCTTCTGTTGCAACTGGATAATTTTTTCTTCCACTGTGTCTTTACAGATCATTTTGTAGGCAAACACCTTTTGTTTTTGCCCGATCCGGTGCGACCGGTCGATAGCCTGGTCTTCCGCTGCAGGGTTCCACCAGGGGTCAAGCAGGTAAACGTAATCGGCTGCGGTGAGGTTCAGCCCCACACCACCCGCTTTAAGGCTGATCAGGAATATCCTGATGTTGTCGTCTTCCTGAAATTGCTTCACCAACCCTCCGCGTTTACGGGCAGCAGTACTGCCATCCAGGTAAAGGCAGCGGATCTGCTTTTCCTGTAAGGCCTCCTCCACCAACCGGAGCATACCCGTAAATTGCGAAAACACCAGGGTTTTATGCCCGCCACCATTGTCTTCAATCTCGCGCAGCAGCTCTTCCACTTTTACGGATGCCTTTTTAAAACGTTTACCTGCTTCGGCCTGCAGCAGTGAGGGACAGTCGCAAATCATCCGGAGTTTGTTCAGTCCTTCCAGCAGCACAAACATAGCACCTGCCATGCCCTGTTCCCCTGCATCAGTCAATATCCTTGTGCGGTAATCTTCTTTCACAGCGTCATATACCTGGCGCTGGTAGGTATCCATCTCGCAGTAAATGATCGTTTCAACTTTATCGGGCAGGTCTTTAGCCACCTGTGTCTTGGTACGCCTCAGCAGAAAGGGTTGAACAATTTTTTTGAGCTGCGTTGCGGCATCAGTATCTCCATGCTTATCAACAGGTGTGGCAAAGCAGGTTTTAAAGGTAGCCATACTGCCCAGCAGACCGGGGTTGGCAAAGTGCAGTTGGGCGTAAATATCCATGGTATTGTTCTGAATGGGCGTGCCGCTCAGTACAAAGCGGCTTTTCGCCTGCAGCAGTAGTATGGCCTTAGCCATCTGCGATCCGGCATTCTTAATCACCTGCGACTCGTCAAGCACAATAACATCATACACCGTAGCAGAGAAATCAGCGATATCATTACGGAGCGTACCATAACTGGTGAGCAGTAACTGCACCCTTTTGGCCGGTAACGCCCTGTTGGCACCGTGGTAAAGGTGATAGGTAAGTGAAGGCGTAAACTTTTCTATTTCGGCTGCCCAGTTGAACAGGAGCGAAGTGGGACAAACAATGAGTAACTGTATATCTTTCTGCTTTTCAGCAAGGCTGAGCAGGAAACTGAGGGTTTGAAGGGTTTTGCCCAGCCCCATATCGTCTGCAAGACAGCCCCCCCACCCCAGTTGATGCAGTTGCCGCAACCATTGGTACCCTGCTTCCTGATAAGGGCGAAGACTGGCTTTTAATTTTTTAGGCAAGGGAAAGGGGACTTGTGTTTCCGATTGCAGGAGCAATTGCTTTTTGAGTGCCAGTTCCTCCTGTATGACCGCGGTATCGATCTTTTCCGGCCAGTCGTCCACCAGTGTGAAATGTTGTTTACTGATGGTCAATTGCTCATCCCTGGTGGTACCAAGTGCAAAAAGATGTGTCAGTTTTTTCAGCCATTCTTCCGGCAATAAGCCCCAGGTACCGTCAGACAGTTGTACATATTCCTGCCGGTTAAGGATGGCCTGCCTGAGTTGCCTGAGTGTAACTGACTGATCGCCGTAATGCAGGTGCAACCTGAGTTCAAACCAGTCAATACCACTGCCTGTACCAATCTGTAGTTGAGGGAGACTGGTATTGTACCGGAATTTTTTCAGGTTGGTTTGCCCGAAAGTGTCGATATGCAGATCCTGCAACCGTTTTACCAGGTCAAAAAACCAATTGTCTTTTATCGCTTCTCTGACGGGCAGGTAAAAGAAATGACGGTGTTGTTGTTGCACAAAGGCCGGGTGCAGCTCCTGGAGGACAAGCTTAAACGCGTTTTCAGCAGCTTTATCACGCCGGATGATCCGGTGGGTCGATCCCTCATACCAATCAATCGTTTCCGCAACAGGGTCGTATTCCACCTCTGCTTCATCATAACGGAATATGGGTTTAAGTACCAGCAGGTCAGGCTCCATCTCACTCAGTGCGAGACAGGGCGTCATCTGTGCCGCGGGCTTCACTTCAGGCTGTAGCGCCGCATCCAGCTCCACGCTGAAATGCTCCTGCAATCGCGGCAGATCGTCCCGGAGAAAGTCGGCCTCCCATTCAGATGCTATGGCAACTGAGCCTTGCTGCAGCACGTCCCCCAGCAAATGAAAAAGCAGGGGGTCTTCCGGAAGGTAAACGGTATCATCAAGTACCAGCAGCAGGTGCTGCAACGTATAGCCCCGGCCGGTATCAACAGTCTTGTCCTTTACTGTGGCAACAGCCATAACCGTGATGGTATCATTATTCCTGCTCACCCGAACACTTACCCGAATGGGCCATGGGCAAAACTGCAGGGGTACTAATTGGTCAGGCTCCGGCCTGGTCACAGCAAGGTTACCGGTATGTTGAAAAAAACCAGTATGCTGTGTCAGGTGGAGCCAGTATGACTTCCATACACTGTGGTAATACCGGATAAAAGTTTGCTGGTTGCTATCTGCCCAATCTGCAAACAATATACGCTGCTGCTGTTTCGAAACCGGGATGCTTCTTTTCTGCGCCCAGGCATCAAAATGGGCAGGCAAAAAAGTAACCAGGAAGCTGCTCAAACCGCCAAAAAAATGTTCAAACATTTCCCGATCGTCCTGTAGTTTACCCACTCCCATTTTTTTACCGGTACGGGCAATGCCATTGCTGGTACTGAGTACCGGGTAAAGATTGGTCTGCAGACAGGGTACCGCCCCGGTGGGTTGCAGCACAATAATCGTTGTATTGAAAATGGTATTGGGGTTGGCAAAGGTCTTTTTAGCCCCAGCCTTACCATCGGTAAAAAGACCAGAAAATAAATCTCCCATGGGTATTACACTGTCAGTTATTCTTTTTAGCTACCGCAGTGGTCAGTATTTTACGTGCGGCATGTACGTCATCCCCGGGAAAAGCTTCTTTGGGTACAATAAAAAAACTGCGGGCATTGAAATACAAATGAAAAAAATGCGGGCTTTCCATCCAGGTGCTGACGCTGGTCCAGTCCCATGTACGGCTACCACGTTCATTTTCCAGGGTAAAGCCGGCATCGGCAAAAGTGGCTTTGAAGGTATCGCGAAAAGTTACTGCTTTACGATAAACCATACGCGGCATCACAATCCAGAACATCAACATTAGGATAACCCATAGAAAAGACCCGATAAAAAAAGCCTGCGGTGAGACCTTTTTTAAAAAATACAGCACTGCACTGAGCAAGGCAAAGACATTCACCAGAATGATCATGACCTTTATTTCGCGGCGGGTAATAAAATGATACCGCAGCGCCTGTATCACTTTTGCCTTATCGTAAGTAAACAAAGAAGATGTCATCCGGCAAAGGTAATGGGTTCAATCCGGAACTGGTTTACCCTGGGGAGCGGGCACCAAAAAACTATCGGCCCCGGGTTGGTTACATTTCTTTCAGTTCCCACCAGCAACCAAATTGATTCTCTTTTTTCAGGTGTACCGGTTCGCCGATCTTTGGGGTGAGCAGGGGCATCTGTAATACGCTTGCAGCGGCGGTCACCCGCCGGATGGGTTCGTTCCAGTCGTGCATGGAGAGTTTAAATTTAGCCCAGTGAACGGGTAGCAGTTGCCGCGCCTGAAGGTCAATGGCTGCCTGTACCGTTTCTTCCGGCAGCATATGTATGTTTTGCCAGCTCAGGTTGTATTGGCCACATTCCAGAACAGCAAGATCGAAGGGGCCAAACTGCTTACCAATATCCGCAAAATGGGCACCATAACCAGAGTCGCCACCAAGAAAAAGCCGGAGGGTAGGAGTGATCAGTACAAAACTGCTCCAGATCGTTTGTGCCCTTTTGATACCCCGTCCCGAGAAATGCCTGGCAGGGGTGGTATGCATCGTAAATCCACCGCCGAGGGTAACCGTACTGTTCCAATCATATTCGGCAACGATACCAGCATCAAAACCCCAGCGCTCCAGGTGTGCACCCACGCCCAGGCTGGTAATGATTTTGCCCGTGCGTTCCCGGAGCGCCTTTATCGTATGGTAATCAAGGTGATCCCAATGATCATGGGTAAGCAGGAGATAGTCGATATGCGGCAGGTCGGCCACCGAATAAGCATCGCTGCCCGGAAAGCTCCTGGTCGTATTGCGTATGGGCGAAGCTGAGCCACTGAAAACAGGATCAACCAGAAAAGTTTTACCATCTACCTGCATAAAATAAGAAGAATGGCCAAACCAGACAAGGATATCCTGCCCCGGATCAGGTGCAAGCAGATTGGTCTTAACCGCAGGAAGCGGCAACGGCGGCCTGGCATTGCTATTCCGTACAAAAAGAAAATCGCGCAGGGCTGTAAACAGGTTGGCGCCATTGGTGAAATCAGGCGTATGCTCAAGATTTACAAATTTCCCGTTTTTGTATTGGGGTGATTGCCTGATAAGGTTCATCCGCTCGCCCCGGGGCAAACGGCCAAACATGGTTTGCTGCATATAGAGCGCAATGATGGCGACACAGCCGATGAGGATAATTCCAAAAACGATCATGGGAAATCTTTTTAAATGTGCTTCGGGCATTGCGCCCGCTGCAATCAGTCTGGCAAAGGTAATCCAGCAGAAGGAATTGCATGACAAACTGAGGCAAAGCATGCCTGATTCACTGCTATCCGCGCACACTGAACGCGGTAATATACGCGGATTTGGCTGGTTAAAAAACAGGCAGTTGCCCGTCAAAAATCAGTTACCGGAAATGAACATTACTGGGAAACATTGTTACTTTTGTCAAATGCCGGTTTACATGGAGTAAAAAGAATACAAGCACCTCCTGCAAGAACTGAAACAGGTATGGGCATCAGCAATACCCCACCCCGCTCTTCTCACACAACAACACTATTGATAAAAGATTCGGACTTATTGCGCAGCATGGCACAATAGGTCACGGCAAAATAATTGCAGGAAAGTGATCATACTGCGTTGAAACAAAAGGTTGATAAAAATATTTTGTCCTGTGAGTAACCCCGTTTGAAGGATGATACCGTCACCCATCCGGATATCCAGCGTATGCGTACTGGCTGTGCGAATCATTATGATGGCAAAACTGCAGGAAACGCACAAACTATTGAATTAGTGCTTGGATATTGGATAAACTGAGAACTGCCCTGTTGACCGGGGCAGTTTCTTTTATACACTATTGCGCTCGCTATTTCCTTTTGGTCAAATGGCTTTGCAACAGTATATTTTTGATGGCAATCCCAAAGTAATATGCAATTCCCGTATCGGTATTGGCCTGGTTTTCCAAAACCACCAGGCTCAGTTTTTTTGCAGGAAAATACAGGTTAACTGAGGCAAAACCATCACCCAAACCGGTATGCCCAATATACCTGATGGGCGTTTTGCCGCTTATCCGGATGCCATACCCATAGCCCACCTTTTCTTTACCAAAAACGTTGTGCTGAGCCGTAACGGTATAGCTTGTCATCCATTGATAGGCTTGTTTATTCAGCAATCGCCCATGGTGAAGCTGATTATTCCAGATAATCAGGTCGGCCACTGTTGAAACAATACCCTTGGCCGGCAGGTTATCGGTCGTGATCTCAGCGGTATCAACAAGCGTAAAAACATTGTGGTCATTCGCATACCCGTGTACGAGCTTTCGGGCATTGGCCGGTGAATAGCAAAACGTATGCATCATACCCAGCCTCCGGAATAGTTGATTGGCCAATACAGCATAACTTTTTTTGGCTGAAAAGCTGATTATTTTCCCAAGCAGTATATTGGATAAGTTTCCGTACTTAAAGTCGGTACCAGCCCTGAAAGCCAATGGCTGCTCAAGATCAGTAATGCCATGCGTATGATTCAGTAATTGGTGAACCGTTACCGTATCTGCCCAGGTCTGGGTAAGGTTCGGCAGGTATTTTTTTATCGGTGCCCGCAAGTCCACACGTCCTTTCTGCACTTCCAGCAAAAGCAATACCGCCGTTATCTGTTTACTGTTTGACATAATGGCAAATTCATCCCCCGTTTTAAGGGGTATCTTTCGCTCAATATCTGCATAGCCATGGGCTTTGGCATACCTCGTTACCCCGTTTTGAGCAATGAGGATGACACCGGTAAATGGCCGGACATCAGTTGTACTGATCAAACTGTCGATACTGGCGGTGTAATCATCAACGGACTGTGCCAAAGCGCTATAGCCCGATAACAAAAAAAGTATACCGCAGATGGAAGTACAGATTCTATTCATTTTGAAAGAGGGAATTGTTATGTGGAAAAGAGATTTGTCGAGTACATATGGTTATTCATGCCGGGGTTCCTGCAACTCAAAATAATCGCCCTTTGTTTTATTTAAAGTAAGTATGAGGCGGTTGAAGTTATCATCCGTTGGCTTCAGGTCAACAAATTTGTCGATGATTGTCCGGTGCCGGTACACAATAAAAGTATTCTCTGCCTCTGCATTTATTTTATTGAGGTTCACCTCCGTTTCGGCATCTCCCATTGAAGGAACAAATGTAAGTGCCATTTTTTTCAAGCCCAGTTCATCGCCCAGTTTTTCTAATTGTGCACGTACAACGGCTGGCTGATACCCCTGTGCATGACCATAAACAAAATATGCTTTCAGGTATTGACTCCTTGATACGCTTTCCTTTTCCAAAAACAGCAACCACTTTTTAATCTCCGCCCAATCCGGGTGGTTTCCGACAAAATACACAATGCCATGATAGCGGCCATACTTACAAACCGGGCAGGTTCTGGTACCTTTGTCCGGCCCATACGCATGAAAGGGGATAAAGGAGGGCTGATCCTCTCCTATTTGCAGCCCGGATTGCTTTCCCGGGTTGGAGGTTGCAGGATAATTGGGGATATTGAGCCCCAACACAATATTGTGCAGGGCAATCTGCAGACTGTCTTTCAGCAAAACCCTTAACACCCCGCTGCCGCCACGGTTTTCAAGCAGTTTTCGTTTTTCCCCTGTCAGAAGCGGATCATCGTCAAACACAAATTCGTCAATATAATACTCGTTGTTGAGATGGGGTTCTTTGATGGCGATATGGATATGTGCCGGCATACGCTCATTCGGATAAGGCATCGGTCTGATCGTATAGATGGAGTATTTGCCCTGTGCATCCGACTTTACCCAGCCCCGTATATGACCGTGCCGCCTGGCCTTTGTATCCATCTCTCCCACGGGTGAATAATATCCGTTGTTGTCTGTCTGCCAGTAGTAAATGATGACATCTGGTGCCGGCGTTTTCCCATCCAACTGATGAACCGTACCGGTCACCAGGAGTTTCTGCCCTTTTTCCGCCCAACCCGCGCTCGTGTCCACCGCCTTAATATTCGCCGGCATACCGGTAAACATGATTTCACAGCCATCACAACCACCCCCCACCAGTTTTTGGGGGACGTCCATATTCGCTTCCCTGGCTCCGCTATCAGACTTAACCTGCCCCTGACAGCCTGTCAAATAGCAGAGCAGTAATACAAAAAACGCAATGCGGTACAGCAGTTTCATATATGCCTAATTATTGATCTGGTGTTGCCGTACTACCAGTTGGCAAAACGTTGGCAACACCCAACAAATATACACATAAGGCATTAGCCATCTAAGCGCCCGGTCATTTCTGACACAATATTTGTATCAGTTAAAACCCGGATAACCCCAAATTTTACGGCAGCAAAATTTGAGATTATCCGGGTTCTGTTCATCAGCATAACCAACAATTTGGTCATGACGGCTATATCACTCATTTCCCCAACGCCATGACACCATTCATCAGAACGTGGCTTTATAAGTCATGACCTGGTCAACCTTTTGCCTTCCGGCAGACAAAGTAAAAGGGTTAATACCACCCTGCCCGTCACCACCATTGGCATATAGTTTCCCATTTTCAAGAACAGCAATCGTATATCGTCCCGGTGGTATGCTCACCTGAAAAAAGCCGTTTTCATCAGCCTCCGCTTCCGCAATCAGGGGAACATTAAAACTGTCAAAAAACACCCCTGAATTCCCCGAGGGAGTGGCATTGCCATGCAGCACATATGGATATATCTTTACGATTCGTTTTACCGGGCAGGTCCTGCAGGCAGAAGATGAGGGTGAAATCGCAGGCATACAGTTACCTTCTGTGGAACTCACCGTACCCCAAATGCCATTAGTAATGGTAACCTTTGCCGCATTTTCCATATATACATTTTCCATATTGCAGCCTGCTACAGGCGTTTCCGGTACATCACCATTTTTATCGCAACCTGCGAATAATACAAAAAAGGGTAATAATCCTGTTAAACGTTTCATGCTGCTATTTTTGAAGATGACAGCGGATAAGGCAAAAGCGTTGCGTTCAAATCTCCATTTCTTTCAGAAGCACAGGATGGTGCACCCAAAATCAGGTTGTCCGCTGAATCAATTTAATCCGGTTGCCATAGAGAATGGTTCAGCACGTATCATCATTTATGAAAAATGGAGCGAACTCCCGGTTCAGTCAATATTGCTCTCAGGTCAGTCATATTAATGTATCGCGGGTACTGAAAAATAATTTCATTGTCTGCGTTTAAAAAACAAAGGGTAGGGTAGACTAATTTATTGTCAACTGTGCCCAGTTGCTCTGCCAGTTCGTTTATTCCTGTATTTACCCCTGTTGGTTTGTACTTAAAGGTAAGTCCGTTGCAGACGATACTACGTTTATCTTCTGCGTTGAGTTTGATGAAGTAAAATTTTTCATTCAATATTTTACTGATGCTGCCATTTTTGAATGATGTGTTTTGCATAATCTGGCAATACTTGCACCAGTCGGTATGGATAAAAACGAGAACATTTCGTCTTTCGATTTTTTGCAAACTGTCTAGTTGCTCAAACTGATACGTTTTTGTTTGTGCAACTGAAACCCGGGTTTCCAATAACATGCAAGCCAAAATTACAACAATGGCAAAATAATGCTTCATCATTTTACATTTATGCGTATTCCCAAAAAAGCCCTTACACCCTGGTTAGGTCCATATACATAATTGGGATCAAAGGTTAAACCGTAAGGATTGTTTGGCGTTACAATTACCTGGCCGTTACCTCCAAACTGCACCTCTTTGTCAAACGGGTCATTGGTTCTTGCAATGATAAAGGGATTTCCTTTATTGGGTGTCCAGTTCAGGAGATTTTTAACCCCACCGTATATCTCTATTTTTCGAAAGCCCGTATATACCAATTGAATATTCTGAATACTCCACCAGGGCGATATTGCACTCCTTGGATCGGTGTCGCCCAATAAAGGCAACCGCATTGGACTATAAACATTGCCTGTATAGTCAAAAGCGAGGTTTAGTTCGTTGATTTTATACGAAACAGCCCAAACACCTGTAAATTTTTCTGTCAGGATTTGTTGTTCTGTCTTCCCGTTTTCGGTTAATGTATTTTCCATTAATGTGCCGCCAGCAATAACTTTTAACCCGTTGCTGAAGGCAAAATCAAGATTTAGACTCAACCCTTTACTTACAGCATAACCGTTCAGGTTATCGTAAATAATTTTGTTCGGATCGGTGTCGTAATCGCCTACTATTCTATTGTCGAAATAGGTATAAAAAGCCGAGGCATCAAGGCCAATATATGTTCCGTTTTGCGCATATATTTTTTTGATGTAATTCAGGTTTACATTACAGGATTGTTCCGGCTTTAGTGCATTTCTTATTTCTATTGTCCTTGCACCTGTAAGTGCTGCATGATCTTCGGTAAACAAGTTTACCACCCTAAAACCCGTACCAGCATTCAGTCGCAAAATATTCTTATCATTTACTGTCCATTTATACGCTGCTCTTGACGTAAAAATATTACCATGAAAAGAGTTGTAATCGTATCTGAACCCAAGCAATAACTTATGGTTGGTTGCCAATGCAATTTCGTCTTGTATAAATACGCCTGGCAGCCAGGTTCTTTGTGGTTGGTTATGCCGGTTTATGGTATCGGCTGCTGCAGTAGCAGGTGTGTTATCGTCATAAAAGGTATATCGTAATGCAGTACCCATCAAAAAATCATTTCTCCCGGCTTTCTTATCCCAGGTTAACTGTGAAAAAGCAATATTTTGCCGGGCAATATAGGAAGTAGTACCATAGCGGCTGTCCTGGCTGTGGTTATTATAAGAAAACGACAGCATCAATTTTTCTTTTGATGCCAGTTGATAGTTACCCAGAACCTCCCAGCGACTGGTATAAATGCTTTCCCCGTAGATACTGTCACCACCCCTGAATGTTTTATTCCAACGCATATCGCCACCCCAACGATCTTCATACATATATCGTCCCGCGAGACTAAATACCCTGTTTTCTTTTCGTCCAAAATTCCATTTCTGGAAAACGGATATTCTGTTTTGTAAAGTCATATCGGTAAAATCATCATTGTTATTATCAACTTTATTTTGAAAGTTAAAATAATTGATGCCTGTCAATACACTGGCTTTTTTTCCGGCATTTGCTTTAAAACTTATATCTGTGCTGTATTCCTGCCAACTGGTTGACAAAAAATCAACGGAAAGCACAGGGGCATTTTGTGGCTTTTTGGTTATAATATTTATCAACCCACCTACGGCTTCGCTGCCATACAATGAAGATGCAGGGCCTTTTACCACTTCAATACGTTCTACCAAAGAATTAGGAATACCGGACAAACCATAAACCGTAGAAAGGCTGCTCACTATCGGCATACCATCAATCAGTACCATCGTGTAGGGCCCTTCCAACCCATTTATATGAATATCACCGGTATTGCACACATTACAGTTGAGTTGTGGCCTTACCCCATTTACATTTTGCAGGGCATCAAAAATACCCGGCGTTGGGTTTTTCTTAAAATAAGCAGGTTTATATACTTCCACAGGAACAGGGCTTTCTGAACGGCTGACTTCTTTTAATGTACCTGTTATTACAACTTCATTCAGTTTCTTTTCAAAACTGGTAATGTCGAAGTTGAGCTCAATACGTTCCCCTTCTTTTACGATGATTGATTTTACCCTGCTGTTAAACCCAACACACGAAACCTGAACCTGGTACTTTCCTGCTTCTGCATTTTTAATTTTGTAAAAACCAAGGGTGTCGGTTTTTGCGCCGAGCGGTGTTCCTGTCAAAATGATCGCTGCAAACGCAACAGGTTTACCTTCCGAAATGATCCTGCCTGAAATTGTTGCAGTCTGAGCAGCTACCACCTGAAATACTAAAGCAAAAGAGGCTGTCAAGATTGATTTATTTATTTTCATTGTATCTTTTCAGTTCAGTTATATTCGCAAAAATATACAAGTTAGGCTTGCCTAACAAATAAAGTTTTATTTATTTTATATCTTTATGCCGTCATACTAAAATTTAAGACCCCGGATGTTATCATATACAGAAGAAAATTACCTGAAAGCATTGCTGAAAATTACTTTTGAAAACGGGAGTAATGAAGCAGGCACCAATGAGTTAGCCAATACTTTAGTAGTCAAACCTGCTACCGTGAACGATATGCTAAAAAAGCTAAAAGAAAAAGAATTAGTGGAATATGAAAAGTATGGCAAAATCACTTTGACAAGTGAAGGAAGAAGTAATGCGATAGAGGTTTTAAGAAAACATCGTCTTTGGGAAACATTTTTGTATGAGAAATTTGATTTTTCCTGGGACGAAGTACATGAAGTAGCAGAACAATTGGAGCATATTCAGTCAACCAAACTGATCGATAAATTAGAGAAATTTTTAGATTACCCCGAGTTCGACCCGCATGGCGACCCAATACCGAATAAAAAAGGTGAAATAAAAGTACACTTTAAAAAGACATTAGCAGATGTTGGCGTTGGCAATAGTTGCAGGATGGTTGCCGTTAAAGATAATTCAAGTTCGTTTTTGCAATACGTTGTCAAAGTGGGTTTGGGGATCAATAATGAAATTAAAGTCTTGTCCAGGCAGGAATATGATGCTTTACTTGTTATTGAAGTAAATGGACAACTATCGTCTGTCAGTCAAAAGTTTGCTGAAAACATTTTTGTAGTTTGCCAAAACTGTATCATAGGTAAACCCTGTTCAAAAATTAAATGTGAAATAAGTTAGTACAAGCAAACTTATCCGGCCTGTGCATGGTGGCCGGTTTTGGCACGAAAGGACAGAATTAGATATAGTATCATAACGCTCGTTATTGGCGCAGGTATTACCCGGCGGCAATTTTGGCAAGCAGCGCCCTGAGCATAGTTTACTTAATTTTTTTGATGTTTAAATAATCAATAAAGTAAATCAGTTTTACTGAAATGGTATTGGCATTATTTACAGAAAACGTCCTGCCCAGGTTTTTAAAATAATTTCTTTCGTAATCGGCTTTTACAAACTCATCGGCTTCATCTTTCCAGACAATATTTAAAAAACTGCCATTGGCAATCTGCCAGGTATATACCAGGTTCAGCGCAAACTGGTTAAAATTCTGTGCGTACGATGCCGCAGGCGACGATATTAAATTCGTTTGCTCAAGGTTCCCCTGCCTGTTCAGCAATAAGAGTTCCTGCGGACTTACCCCGCTCCAGTAATGACGTATATTTAATGTAAGCCCCATTTTATTGGTAAAACTGTATTTTACGTTCATACTGTTTTGAATGGTGCTGGTATTTCGCCTGGCAAAGAAAATATTTCCGTTTACCCGGATGGTATAACCCACCTGGTTTTGTCCTTTGTCGTAATTAATATAATGGTCAACAGAAAACTTCGGATTCAACCGTATTTTTTGAAACAACCCGAACTGGTAACCAAAAGCACCTTTAAACTGCCTGTTTGTACGGAGTGCAAACTCCGGACTGAAAGAATATCTTTTAGCCTCATTACTATTTATATTCACATACCAGTTTGTTCTTCCGGCTCTTTTAAAAACCCGGCCGGCCTCCCTCGCCTCATAATAGTCGTTCCCATCAATCCTGTTGTTAAGATTTGTATAAAACCCCCAGAGTTTTTTTGTTTGCCCATAAAAATTGATCGCCACAAATTGCTCCTGAAACATATGGCCTTTCTGCCGCAACGGATCTATAGGGGTAAGCAACCTGCTTACAAATCCGTTTATATTGCCTCCCAGCCGGTTGTACCAGTGCCTGGGTTCATTCCAGTTATAACCTGCATAGAACCCGTTGTCAAAGAAATTATTATTGTTTTGAAAACCAAGGTCATTTTTATCGAACCGGCTGTCTGTCAAATCGCTGGTAACCTGAAAATTAAACCTGCCACTGGTTTTACCAAAATAAATACTCTGGGTATAACCACTTATCGTACTGCCATTTTTACCCGCACCAATTAAATGACTTAACCCCGCTTTTCCACCAATATTCCAGGTGTTTGTCCGGTCATTAATATTGATCAGTGCCATCGATACATTGGCGTCATAAGCATTGCCGCTCCTTAGTACATTGGTATTTACAAAACTCACACTGCTGTTGTGCTTAAGTGTTTTGTCGAATACCAATACACTATAATTGGTAAGCGGATATGTTTCTATTTTCCGTTCAGCACCTGAGGCCGTATGCTGCACAACAGCGTTTTGCGCGATGGTTACAGCATTCAGCAACCCGATAGCCAGGCCGTTTTGCATACGCCCGCTTATTTTTGTTGCATTCACAATTTTTGTTTCCTGCGCATCCTTTATAATGCGCTCTCCGGTTGTCACACTGCCATATACATTTCCTGCCTGGACGGGTTCTTTCCCTATTTTTCTGGAGTAAAACAAATCACCCTTGCTGAACAATTCTGTTCCCTCGGTAAAAAAAGGCCGTTGCTCCGTAAATTGCTGCTGAAAAGGCCCCAGGTTAAGCACCCGGTTATCTGTCTGTACCTGTCCAAAATCCGGTATCAATGCCATATCAAGTGTAAAAGCCTGGTTGATCCCATATTTCACGTCCATACCCCCATTCACCTGCTGCACCACTTTTTTCTCTCCCGGCTTCACTTTGGAAAATGTTGTTGCATAATAAGAAATATAGGGCGAAAACTGTAAACGGAGCGGAGGTTTAATATCGGTTAACCCATTCCAGAAGCCCTCCTGGGTAAGTGCCCCGTTTATCTGCGGGTCTATACTTGCCCAGGCATATGTCTGGGCCGTTTTTATCCTCCTTCTGAAAATATTAATCCCCCAATTCTGCACTTTACTTTTTCCAAAACGGATGGCAGAAAAAGGAATAAACATCTCAAATGTCCAGCCATCCTTTTCAATCAGGCATTTACCCTCCCAAACCGCATTCCAGCTAAAATCCTCTCCCCCGTTTCCGTTGCTGCCGGCCACGGATATTTTGGCATCAAACTGCTCACTAAGCGGCGATAAAAAGTATTCAAACCCATTTTGCTTGTCATTGTAAGTATCAAAGGATATCCCGATAAAATCATTGTTGCCAAAACCATCTCTGCCCACCAGTTCCCTGGTAATACTGTCTGTACCCTGCTCAAAACATTTGCCCCCAAAATAAATACCTTCATCATTATACATCACAAAACCTTCTGTACGGTTACCATTACTTTCGGGCTTAAATGGCGTTGGCCTGAATTCTATCAAATCCTTAATTACCGAGGCTTCTTTCCATGCAGCTTCGTCTAATTGCCCGTCTATTTTTATGCCCCGTGCTACTTTCTTTGCGGCAATGCCGGGACGCGCCGTCATCTGCTGGGCATGGGCAATAAGCATTACCCATGGCCCCAGCAGGAGCATGATCAATAATTTCATTCTGCTTCTTTTAACTTTTCTGTTGTGCTTTAATTATTCAGCGATCTTCTGACACAGGTATAAGCCGGTCCGGAAAAAATGGCTTGTTTAATTACCAATAACAGACTTCAAAGCAATATACTTATCCAGACTCTTCAGGTTATGCCCTTTTTCTCTCATAGACTTAATAAATGCCGGTGAAGTACCGGTAGCTTTAGCGCCAAGCACATCACCGATGTCCAGATCGCTGAACCCAAGATCTTTATATTCTTTCAACAGGGCCGGTGTGACGTTCTGCGATTTTAAAGCAATCATATCATCCGCTTTGATATCAGTATAGCCCGCATTCCGGAAACTTTTGATATACTCTGGTGTTACCCCGAGCGATTTCATCGCAACAGCATCACCGGGCGTAATATTGGGGTAACCCGCATTTTGCAGACTCTTCATATACTCCGCTGTTATACCCAGCGATTTCATAGCAATCAGGTCGCTGTTGGGGATATTGGTATAGCCGAGCCCTTTGAAAGATTCCACAAACGCATTGTCAATGTTCATCGCCTTAAAAGCGATTAAATCATCCTCATCCACCTTATCATCACTCTTGCTGCCCGCATCTTTCTGGTCGTTGGCATTACGGCCTTCTTCAGTATCTTTTGCTTTTGCTGCACTGCGAAAATCGGCAATATACTTTCCATCGATGCCTTGTGCCTTGAACGTGATTACCTTATCAGGCGTAAGGTCCTTATAGCCGGCATTGCGTATCTCTTCAATATAAGCCTTGTCAATATTCATCGCTTTAAAAGGCACCAGGTTATCCAGGTCTATATCCTTAAATCCTGCCTGCTTAATGGAACTGATATAAGCCTCACTGATATCGAGTGCAGCAAGGGGTACAAGGTTGTCTTTGTTCAACTTTGTATAACCATTCCGTTTCAGCATTTCCACATACGAACGTTTGATGTTTACGATAAAGAAAACCATCAGATCCTTGTCGCTGCTAATGTCCACACCTTCCCTGCGCATCTCTTCTCCAAAGCTTTTACTGGGCACAAATTTGTAATCCCCCATCCCTTTATTGCCTTCAAACTTACCCGTAAATTCCATCGTACCCGCATCACGGATGAGTGTAAAAGTACCCTGCTTATCAACCGGGAGCGTACCCAATTCATTCAGGCGAAAAGTAGTACCGCTTGAATGATTATCGTCCTCGTCTTCATTCCTGAACTGGATGTTTACCCTGTCCTCCCGGATAGTGGCAAACCAGTTTCCGGTGGTTTTCATTCCATCTTTATCATCATTAACGGAGTTGATTTTTTCTTTTGACCCGGAATGCCGGCTCTGGGCCATGGGCTCATTAAAAAAGCATACAAACAATACCATCATTGGCAACAGGAAGAAATATTTCCATGTTGTATGCACGTTTGATTTTTTTGAATTCATCATGATTAATCTTTTTTTGAGAAGTGATTGATTATAATTTGTTGTAAGGCTTAGTGGAAAATGGGGAGCTGCCACCCTGAGAAGACTTAATTGGTAATTTTCTTTTTCTACAGCATCCTGCCGCAGCATCTGAGCGTCTGTAAAGAACTCCAGATTACTCTCCAGTTCTTTGCGCCATTGCCAGGCAAACGGGTTGAACCACTGAAAAACCAGCATGATCTCGGCAAGCAGCAGGTCGAGCGTATGCTTTTGTTCGATGTGGATTTTTTCATGCAGCAATACCTGGTTATAGGTTTCCCAGTCATATTTCTCCGGATTGATAAAGATATTATTGGCAAAAGAGCAGGGTGCCTTGTCGCCTGTTATTTCCACAATCCTGAATTTGCCATCGATAATCACGGGTCTTGAATAAGCCCGGTACAACAATATCGCAGCCTGCATCAAAAAATTAAGCCCAAATATCAATACCCCAAACCAATACAGGTAAACAAGCCATTTCCCGGTCAATTCAACATAAGCGGGTTGTTGGGATGTTTCAGCAACTGCTGTTTGCACCGGCACTTCTTTTACACTGCTTTGTGTAGTATTGCCCTGCGGCCCGGGTATCTGTACTGATGGAGTTGCTGCGATTGCCGGCGATTTTCTGAATGACAATTGCTGGGGAACCTGAACCAGGGGCAGCGTAAAGGCCAATACCATACAGAAAAGCAGCACAAACCTGTTGAGGTAAAAGAAGGTTTCCTTTTGCAGCAACAGTTTGTAAAATATAAGGCTGACAGCAAGAATCATTGACGCATACAATATATATGGTATCATTTTTTTTCTTTTTTAATGATTTTTACAATTTCATCGAGTTGCGCTTCAGTAAGGTTTTGCTCCTTTGCAAAAAAAGCGAGCATTCTCGGGTAAGAGTTATCAAAATACTGGCTCACTACATCTTTTAACGCAAATTGCTGGTATTTCTCCCGGTCGATAATAGGGAAATAGCAATGCATATTACCTGTAGTCTCATGGTCAAGAAATCCTTTTTCTTCCAATATCTTCACCATCGTAGCTACGCTGTTGTAGTGCGGCTTCGGATCTGGCAGCAATGGAATAATGTCCCGGATAAAGGCCTTGTTCAAATCCCAGAACACCTGCATAATCTGTTCTTCCCGTTTGGCTAATTTTACCATAAATCAATATTTGAAACAAATATACTACTAATTCATTAGTAGACAAACTAATTTGTTAGGAATCGGTTAAATTGTTGTTAATACCGCTGCTTTATCTGCCCATTGCCAGCTGATTGACGGGGTTTTCCGCCCTGGACATGACATTCTGAAGGCACATATCGCTCAGGATAAAGAGGCTCGCCTTACCGGAATACCGGCGACCTATAGAAGAGTTATAGAAGACCGGCCCCTTAGTAACGCCGGGTTTACCCCGTACTTACCCTATGGTAAGCCCGGATTTGAGCATTGGTACTGCGTATCAGGACTACTCCTATCTTTGCCGCAGTATGTATTACACTTGGCTGATAAGGTGTTTTTTGTGCTGCTGCACGCTACTCTGCGGAAGGCATATAACTGCCCGGCAACATTATCTTTTCAACACCCGCCACCTGAGCGTAAAAGATGGCCTCGCGCATATGGAAACCTACGACCTCTGCCAGGATACGCGTGGCTTTATATGGATCGCCACGCGCTCCGGGCTCAGCCGCTATAACGGATATACTTTCACCAATTATACCAGGGAAAACAATGGCCTCGCCAACAACAATATCCACAACATTATGGAAGATGACAGAGGTAATCTTTGGCTCTTCTCCCGAACCGATCCCAATACCTATCTCCGGGCAAACATCCAGTCCATAGATATCTTCAATACCACCACCGGCAAACCCATACACTTCACCGATGCATTCCCCAAATGTCCCTTCAAACCGGAGGATATCCGCCATTACTTTTCCGCACCGGATAAAACGCTCTGCTTTTTTGCAAAATCCACCCTCTGGATATATACTACAGCCAATGGCTTTTTACCGCAGGCATTACCTCCGGTTTTTTTTCCGCTCAGCCGCACAACCACCGGCAATTGGTGGGGACGCCAGGGCGGACAATACCAAAAAATAAATGCCCGCGGGGAGATCCTTGCAACGATCCCTACAGATACCCTCAGTTACAATGAGCCGGCCTTGTTTACAGAAACCTGCGCGTATATTTTTTACCCCAAAGCAAACCTCGCTACCCTCTACACAACACCCGGCCAACCCACCAGTACCCTGCCCCATGCACTCACCCTGCACGATAGGGCCATGATAACCCCCGATCTGCGCCGCAACCTGTTCTGGGCAGCAGAACAAAATGCCATAAGCTGCTATGATGAAAATGGCGACAGCATATTTACCCTCAGCAACAAAAAAAACCTCGTATTTGAACGCCCGATACGGAAAATACTTATCGACAAACAGGGCCTCGCCTGGCTGGCTACCTATGCAGGGGTATATCTCATTGAAGCAAAAAAAGAAAGGTTTACCCGCTACCTTTACAATGACAGAAACAATACAGGCAATAACTTCCATTACGAATGCAGGGGTATACACCAATACGGCAAATTGCTCTATGTGGCCACCTACAAGGGATTAGCCAGGATAAATCTGCAAACGGGCAGCACCACGCTGGCTGACAAACTTACCGATAATGGTAAAGACCTGGGTATTCGCTTCCCCATTTATCCCTATCAACCCGGCAGCTATCTTGTAGGTACAAGATACCCTGTCATTGTGGATGCAGAAACAGGAAGGGAAACCGGCTTCATCAGGGGTATAAGGGGAAGATCATGGTGCTTCTACACTGACCCCGGTAAACGCCTCCTCATCGGTACCGAAAAAGGATTGCTTCAGTACGACAGCAGATTCAGTGATACGGTAACGTTATTCCAACAGTACAACGCTTATACAGCGCTAAGGGGATCGGTCATTATACAGATCACCAGCGACCGCAACAACAATACCTGGCTGGCCACCAGTACCGGTCTGTACTGCATCGATCCTGACAAGGGCATCACTGCCCATTATGGCACCACAGAAAAAGGAAAAAACAACCTGCTGTCTGACTATATCCAACACCTCTATCAGGACAGTACTGGCATCTACTGGCTCGCAACAGCTAATGCCGGGCTCATCCGCTGGAATAAAGCAACCGGCGAACAACGGCAATATTCCAAACTAAACGGGCTCTCCAGTAATAACCTCTATGCCGTTTATGAAGACAAGCGCGGGTTTCTCTGGATCAGCAGCGACTATGGCCTCATGCGCTTCAATAAAACCGAAGAACAGGTAACCCTCTACACACAGGAGGATGGCATCAATCATTACGAGTTTAATCGTATTGCACACCACCAGGCGGCAGATGGCCGTTTGTATTTCGGGGGGCTCAACGGCCTTATCGCTTTTTACCCCGAAGCATTTTACGATACCACCAATACCGATGCCAATGCAATAATTGTATCGGGTCTTCAGCAATACATCGGTACCAGAGGCAACCTGGTCGACCTGACCAACGAGCTTCTCACCACCAACCGCATCATCCTCAACCCGGGCGACAGGTTCTTTGCTATAGCCGTAGCCGTACCCGATTATATGAACAGCCGCAAAACCGTTTACTATTACCGGATCGATGGCGTGGATAAAGACTGGACAAAAACAGACAATCCGGATATCCGCTTTGGCCGGTTACCTTATGGCAATTATACCCTGCGTATAAAGGCCCAGTTACCATCTGGTAATTTCAGCGGAGAAAAGCATATAAGTGTATGGGTAAAGAGACCCTGGTACTTAAAATGGTGGTTTTATGTACTGGCAGCACTGCTTGTAGCTATGTCCGTCCGGCTATTTTACCGGTGGCGGATCCGCCTGCTTGAACAACGCAAAAAAGAACTGGAAAAAATTGTGGACATGCGTACGGCAGAACTGATTGCAGATAAAGTCACCATCGAAAAACAGGCAGCAGAACTGATGCAGTTGGATGAAATGAAGTCGAATTTTTTTGTAAACGTGGCGCACCAGTTGCGCACCCCGCTCACCCTTATTGCGGGACCGGTAAAAAAGCTGATGCAACCGGAAAACATTTCGCCACAAACCTATCCCTATCTTAAACTGGCTGAACAAAACATACAGGAACTGCAGCAAAAAGTAAATGAGATACTGGACTTCTCCAAACTCGAAGCGGGCAAACTGGAGGTAAAAAAGGATAGCGTCAATCTCCACAGCTACCTGCAAATGTTTATTGAACCCTTTCAGCAGGCCGCAGCACTGCAACAGGTACACTTGTCATTTCACGCTCACCTGCCATCCCATAATACTTATATGGTCGATAAAGGCAAAATCACCGATATCTTAAACAATCTCCTCTCTAACGCACTTAAGTTTACCCCACCCGGCGGGCTGGTACAGTTCACCATCCGGGAAGAACCCGGCAGTTTGTTGCTGACCATAAAAGATTCGGGTTTCGGCATCGCACCGGGTGAACAGGAGCAGGTATTTAAACGCTACTACCAGGCCAAAGACGGAAAGCACACCAGGGGTGGTACGGGCATTGGCCTGGCCTTTACCAAAGAACTGGTACTCCTGATGGGTGGACAAATCACCCTCCAAAGTAATCCTGGTGAAGGTGCCGAGTTCTGGGTATCCCTCCCGGCAGCAGTGGAAGCCAGCGCCCCCACCCGTTCACCTAAGAACATAACCAATGAGGTACCTGCCAGCATGGAAATCCCGCCTACCGCCATCCAGCCCATCACCTTTCCCAACACCACCATCCTCCTTGTGGAAGACAATATCGGCCTGCAGCAGTTCATCAGCCTGGAATTGGCGCAATACCATATTATTCTCGCTGGCAATGGTGCTGAAGCCATCCGCATCCTTGAAAACGCGGAGCAGCAATACCCGGCCGTCAACCTGATCATTTCCGATATAATGATGCCCGTCATGGATGGCTTTGCCTTTCTCGACCATATCAAGCAAGTGGAAGCCTGGAAAAAGATACCCGTCATCATGCTCACCGCACGGACAAACAGTAACGATAAACTGAATGCTTTGCGCATAGGCGTGGACGATTATATGATCAAACCCTTTGTAACCGAAGAACTGCTGGCAAGGGTAAGCAATCTTTTACAGGGCTACTACCAGCGTACTCCTGAAACGGCAATGACCGGTCTGCCCGATACGGCAAGAAACCCCATACCCCGGCAACCTGGCTGGCTTCTGTCCATAGAGCAACTGGTAAAACAGAAACTACAGGATCAGACCCTATTTACTGTTGACGATATTGCTGAAGAAATGGGATTGAGTACCCGGCAGCTCCAACGCAACATTAAGGCCGAAACCGGGCTAACCCCCAATACCTATATTAAAGAGATACGCCTGCATTTTGCCCGGCAACTGCTGGAACAAAAAAGTTTTGCTACCCTTGCTGCCTGTAGCCAGGCCGTTGGCTTCAACGACCCCCATTATTTCTCCAAACTCTACTTCGATCGGTTTGGCATAAAACCCACTGAGCTTCTTATATAAACGGATTCTACTCTGTAAAGTACTGATTTTCAATACCTGTCGCATCTTTCAGTCTGGCTGTCGCATCTTTCAGTATTTCACCTGAATATTTTTCTGAACAATTGGCGTCAATTTGTCCAACCCCACCTGGTGGGAATGTAAAAGTCCAGATCATATTTAATATTCCACCATGAAAGGAAACATGCGCAAACAATTGATCAAACTCGTCATCCTGCTGATGTCAGCAACCCTGCAAAAGACTCGTGCACAAGGTATGCCCGAACCGGTATCTGATACTTATCCCTCCATTGGGCAACCACTTTATTACTTATCCGGGGCAAAAGTCGGTTGGCCGGGGCGTATCACAAAGCCGTTGCAGTGGCAGAAGATATCTGTGACCCGCAATACCGTCAGGCCTGAAGATGCAGCACCGGCTGAAACAACAAATCCGAATGGCACCGCAGGCATCCCTGGCGTTACACAGGGCAGCTCTTATGTACAGTTCAAAAATGCAGACGATAGCAGCAAGCGAAATTTTAAGTTCATTAAGCAACAATAGTAATCGTTAGTGGTTTTTCGGTTAACAGCATGAATCAACAGCCGCATTTTATCCGCACTGGATCAGGATAGAATGCGGCGCTGCTGTTAAAGTCGTGAATAATTTTCGTATACCGGCAGGCAGATATTGCCCGCGAAAGCAGATATTTGAATGTTGTTGTAATCGCGCATCACCATGCGGTTCAGTAACCCTGGAATAATGAAAGAAAAAATATTAGCCACCTTCCACGCCATATATGGTAATGTTCCCGCCCTGCTGGTGCGCTCGCCCGGTCGTGTCAACATCATTGGCGAGCATACCGATTACAATGAAGGATTTGTACTCCCCGCAGCTATCGACAAAGCCGTGTATATGGCCATCCATCCGCGCAACGACAACGAGGTGCACTTCTATGCCAGCGCGTTCGGCGAGCATTACCAGGCCACCCTCACCAGTATTACAAAAACAGATACCGGCTGGCCAGATTATATACTGGGCGTGGTGCATGAACTGCAGCAGGCGGGTTATCCCGTACAAGGTTTTAATGCTGTCATCGACAGCGACCTTCCCGTTGGGGCAGGCCTGTCTTCATCAGCAGCCCTGGAATGTGCCACCCTGTTTGCATTGAATACCCTTTTTACGTTTGGCATCAGCAAAGCGTCCATGATTGGTATGGCGCAGCAAGCCGAACACCATTTTGCGGGGGTCATGTGCGGCATCATGGATATGTATGCTTCTATGATGGGCAGAAAAGACCAGTGCATAAAATTGGACTGCCGCAGCCTTGATGCGGAATACATCCCCCTCAGTACCGGGTCATATCAGTTTGTTTTACTCAATACCAATGTCAAACACCGCCTTGCAGCTTCCGCCTACAATACCCGGCGGCAGGAATGTGCCGCCGGTGCAGCCATGATCAGGCGTTACCACCCGGAAGTCAATACCCTGAGGGATGTAACCGAAGCCATGCTCGACAAATACGTACTTCCCTTTGCGCCTGTAATCGACAGGCGCTGCCGGTTTGTTGTACAGGAAAACGCCCGTTTACAGCAGGCTTGTGCGCAGCTCAAGGCCGGAAACCTGGCAGCATTGGGGCAGCTCATGCTGGCTGCACACGATGGACTGAGCAGCCAGTACGAAGTAAGTTGCAGGGAGCTGGATTATCTCGTAGCTGCCGTACGCGGCAAAGCGGGCGTACTGGGCGCAAGGATGATGGGCGGTGGATTTGGTGGCTGTACCCTTAACCTCATCAGCAAAGAAAATATACCCCTGCTGACTGAACAGTTAAGTACCGCATACCAGCGGGATACGGGGTTGCCACTGGCGGTTTATCTGGTGGGTATTGAGGAGGGAACCGGGGTGGTGATGTAGCGGGACAGGGTATATTCTGGGTATTACGAAGGATCAGCCAAAAAATATACACACTACCTGAGCAGGAACTGTTGCCACCTGGTTATACTGAACTTACTTCCAGCAAATTTTCATTAGCAAAACCATTAGTAATCATTATATTTCTGGTCTTTTACATTTGCAGGATGTGCTGATTAAAAAAGAATTTACTATCCCTGATCCTGTATTATAATGATCCCCTTATCGCGGCTTGTCTCTACAGTACTGCAATGGCAACAAAGTCCCGCCCCGCCACAACAACCGCGTAAAACCAGTCAAAAAACCGGGTCATCCCCATCAACTATTTTATTTTTTTATTGTTGTATTAAAACGCTAAAGTATTTTATAAACATCCATACAACAAGAGATCACACCTGATACACCAGTGCCGATGGCACACTTATAACCAGCAAGTTATTTTTGATAGACACAATAATTTGCAATGAAAATCAACAACAACAAACCTATTGACGAAGCAGGTTATTACGCCAGGTCTTATGCCAGCCGCATTGATTTAACGCTTCCCGCCAAAGATATTAAAGCCCTGCTTAATACTGAGGCCGAAGATAATAAGAAAAACTCCGGCAGCAAGCCGTTTCAGATTGCCGATCCCACACCTGTTGACCTCAATATAGCCAAAACTGCCAAATGGGTAAATGATGCCACTCATGCTTACGCCAGATATACCATACTGCTCAGTGGAGCCTTATCAGCCAGTATAAATTTTGATCAGTTTTATCTGCCCCGGGGTACTGAAATGTACATCTATAACGAAAAGGGCAATATGATTACCGGCCCCATCACCGAAGCTGAAAATAATACAGACAAGGCCTGGGGCAGTTGGGTGTACAAAGGTGAATACCTTACCGTGGAAATCAAGACACCACTGGCCACAAAAGATGAATTGTTATTGCACGCGTCAAATGTGGCGTATGGTTACAAACCGGTTTACAAAACCCTACAACCTGATAATAGTGAAGCAGCACGATCTGCAACTTGCAATATCAATGTATTATGTCCATTAGGCAGCGGTTGGGAAAATGAAAGAAACGCAGTAACCCTGATACTTAATGGGAATGGTGCCGCTTGGTGCAGTGGTGCAATGATCATGAATACTTGTAATACTACGCGGCCTTTTATACTAACAGCCGATCATTGTTTCGATGGTAATATTGCCAACTGGCGCTATACATTTCTGAATTATCACACAAGCTGTACCTCCAATCAAACAGGAAGTACACTAACTTTTAATGGTTCTGCACTTCGGGCAAGATCCGCAGCTACGGACTTTATGCTCACCGAAATGAACCAGACTCCTTCGATAAACTCAGGAATCAGTTATGCTGGCTGGAGCAGAAATACCAATGGTATAACACAAGGCACTATTATACATCACCCGGGTGGAGATGTGATGAAAATATCAAGGGACAACGATGCACCCGTTGCCGTAATACACCCCAATATTGCAGCGTTAAGTTGCTGGCGGCTGAATATTGATGCGGGTGCGACGGAGTCTGGTTCTTCCGGCGGACCATATTTTGATCAAAACCGAAGGATCATCGCACAACACTTTGGAATTAGTACTGCGCAGTTGAGTTTGCCCGTATGTGATCAGGTTTCTAAGTTCGGTGGACGCTTTGATCTTTCCTGGGCAGGCGGCGGCACCAATGAAACACGATTGAGCAACTGGCTTGATCCTTTAGGTACCGGTGCACAAACCACTAATACAACAAATATCTCCAGCCTTATCGGGGCACTCGGCTTAACCATCAACGGACCAGCATCAATCTGCAATAGTCCCACTACTTATAGTCTTACCGGGGCACCCGCAGGTTCAACAATTACCTGGGCCAATGCCAATGCAGGCTTTGCTAACATTTCTCCCAGCGGATCTTCAATGACACTAATCCCAACAGGCAGAGGTTTTGTAACCATAACAGCTACAGTATCTTTTGGCGGCACATGTGCTGCACAAAGCATTTCCCGCACCATTTCTGTCAATGCTCCCGTATCTATCACCAGCGGGTTGCAAGGAGGGTGCAACGGTTCCTTCCAGCCCTGGCTGCTTACCGCATCGCCGACCAGCAATGGCAGTAACTGGAATTGGACGGTTGGCACCACAGGTACCAATAGCCAGATCATCATTTATACACCCAACTCACCGAGTGCACAAATAAGTGTTCGTGGTGGAGGAACCGTTCGCCTTAACTATACCGATGCCTGTGGTATTGCCCGCCAGGATGGGGTAACTGTATTCAGCTCCTGTCCGCAGTTCCGCCTCGCCGTCTCTCCCAATCCTGCTAAAAACAACCTCAATGTCAGCCTCGCGGCCATTACTGATCAGGACAAAACAGCAGAAGAAACGGAAACGGCAGCCACGTCTTTCCGCCCCAAAAGAGTAGTTCGTTCAAAAGGACAGACCGTATTGTCTCTCTATGAAATGAATACTACCCTACCGGTAAAACAATGGCGGTTCAATGACACGAAGAATCCACAATACAACCTCCCGCTACAGGGACTGCGCAAAGGTGTTTATATTCTGCAGGTGGACAGAGACAACGAAACCAGACTGACCAAGGTCATCATCGAATAAGCAGATCAATCCAAATGGAGTAGTTCCATAGTCATTACGCCAAAGAGGCTGTCTCAAAAGCATGAGCAGCCTCTTTTTTATTTAATAAGATTCAAAAATCACTTCTGTAAAAGCCTCTGTTGAATGGTGTTTATCAATTACCGGTTACATTAGAAAATATCAAATAGTAACCCTTCAATTCCTGCTTTTGAGACAGCTTCTTTGGTTACAAATTATTGCTTCTTCAGACAATCAACCCCCTACCCCAACACCTCCTTCCTTTCCTCCAGCATCTTGTACAGCAGTTCCCCAAAAATTGTATTGGCCCAGGCAAACCAATGCCGTGTAAACTTCGCGGCATCGTCTTTGTGAAATGTTTCGTGCATAAAACCCGTACCCGCGTGCGACCACTGCAGGATAGCAATGCAGCGCCTGATCTCTGCTGTATCCGTACTCGTCAGTGCCCGGATGATGATACTCAGCGGCCAGATCAGATCGACCCCCGCATGCGGCCCGCCAATGCCTTCTCCCGCCTTGCCTTTAAAGAAAAAAGGATTATCTGCACTCAGCAAGAACTTACGCGTATTGACATAAACCGGATCCTTTGCCGATACTGCGCCCAGGTAAGGCAACGACAACAGGCTGGGTACATTTGCATCATCCATCAGGTGGTGACTGCCATAGCCATTTACTTCATAGGCATATACTTTGCCAAATACAGGGTGGGGTACAACCGCATATTGCTGTAAAGCCTTTTCCACTTCAGTGGCCAGTGCCAGCGCGTCTGCGGCCATCGCGGTATCGCTATAGATGGCTTTTGCCAGTTCTGCCAGTTGACGCAGGCTTACCACTGCAAAAAAGTTGGACGGAATAAGAAATGGAAAAACCGTAGCATCATCGCTTGGCCTGAACATACTGTGGATCAGGCCCACCGGTTTGGCCGGATACCCATACCCGCCCAGCGGCACGCCATCTGTAGCCCAACTCGTACGCCGTTCAAAATGATATGGCCCTTTATGCGTTTTGCGTTGCTGCTCCCGGAATGTCTGCACAATCAATTGCGCCGCCTTTTTCCATTGGGCATCAAAAGGCAAAGTATCACCCGTCTGCCGCCAGTAATGATAGCTCAGGCGAACAGGATAGCAAAGCGAATCAATCTCCCACTTGCGTTCATGGATACCCGGTTTCATCTCTGTAAGGTCATCTTTCCATTCACTCAGTTTGGCGGGGTCTTTATAAAAAGCATTCGCATACGGATCAAGCAATATATTTTTTACCTGCCGGTTGATCACACCGGCAATCAACAGGCGCAGGGGTTCATCCTCCTTCACCAGGTGCAGGTAAGGCCAAACCTGTGCCGTACTGTCGCGCAGCCACATCGCATCAATATCCCCCGTAATCACATACGTATCCGGCCGCCCGTCTGTCCACGAAAAATCTACGGTCGTATCCAGGGTATTGGGAAAACAGTTTTCAAACAACCAGCAAAGTTCTTTATTGCCTGCCTGCTGGTGAAACCGTGCAATGGCTTGTTCCACAGCCACACTCCGGAACTTCCGTTGGGCCAGTGGCGTCCGTACCACCGGGAAATCTGCTGCACCCTTTTGCGCAAACAGGCCGAAAGGCCGCAGCAAAGCTCCCGCACCCAGCAAACTGGTGTAGCGGATAAAATCATTTCGTTGCATAGCAGGAAGGTTTGCCAACTAAGGTACGGAACAATACCCAATCAACGCTCTCCGCGCCACAGGGCCTCTGCCGGAAAAAGTAATACAACCATAACAATTTAGTAATGCCCCCCGGAACAGAAAAAACTACTTTTACGCCCGATCCGTATCCTTAAAATACTACGTTAGCCACAGCATTTGTTTTGCCTGTTAAGCATGCCTTGATATATGTACTGTTCGCAAAAGCTGTACATAACTCCTTACTATGACCCGGATCGCAAAGAATAAATACAATACCACAAGAACAAATACAATAGTGATTACATGAAAAAGATTTTACTCCTCAGTTTACTCGCGCTTTCAGCAGCAACAGGGTTCAGCCAGGTGATTGCTGATCCGGCACTCAACCAGATCGCCATTACCGATAATGCCACTGTCAATCTCAACGAGTTGCAGCTTCCGCAAAGCAGCATCGTCTTCCTGCGCGTACCCATCCTCAACCTCAACAATGTAAATGGTCTGCCCGCAGGCACCTGCAAAGTAAAAATTGGCCTCGGATCTAAATTGGCATTAGACCCCACATTTGATCTCGCCGCTACCAATACCAGTGCGTATTTTACCTGGACTGCCGATAACTCCGATGGCCAGGTGCAACTCACCGGCGATCTTATAGCCGACCTGCCCGCAGGCTATAATGTAACCGTCTTTTTCCGCGTGGCAGGAACCATTCTCGGCAATTCTACGATCACCACAAATTTTCTGGTAACCAACCACAATTCACCGGTCAACCTCTCTGATGAAAACCCGGCCAACAATACCTCCTTTCTGCCCTATACCGTTATCGCACCTATCCCGGTAAATTTTACGGGCATCGCAGCTCGTAAAGAAGATTGCAGCATCCGGGTTAATTTTGGGGCTGAGGGGGAAATTAATGTAGCGCGCTACGAAATAGAAGCCAGCCGCGATGGCATACAATACACTAAAATGGGGCAGCTTCCGGCCAACCGCAGCATCAACTACCAATATCTTTTTCCCATTACCGATGCCATCAAAGCTCCACTGTTGTACATCAGGGTAAAATCGGTTGATCTGGATGGCAGGACACAATACACCGAAGTGAGGACTGTCAGGGGATCCTGCGAGGAAAACGGCAATATCATCCTTTTCCCCAACCCATTGCCGCAAGAGAAACAGGAGGTTACCATTAAAACCACAAAGGGACTCTTCAATGGCAGGATAGTGCTGACTTTATTGGATATTGCCGGCAGGGTAATCCGTTCGCAAACCATTACCCTGGCTAATGTACAGCAATTCGGTTATCCAACCGGGCATCTCGCGGCCGGGCAGTACCTGCTCAAACTGCAGGAACAAACAACAGAAACACCCGTGGTATTGCGTTTTCAGAAAAACTAAAGGGTTACGCCAATCATTTGCGTGCCGGGTGTTAACAGGATGATTATGAGAAAAATTGCTTTTGCCCTTCTGTTGTGGGCAGGATTGTCACAGCAGGCGCGTTGCCAGGTTACAGCAGACCCGGCTACGAGTCAGATGGATCTTGCATCCATGGCCGGGATTTCATTAAACGCCAACTTTATTGCCCCCAATCAGGTGATCCGGCTAAAGATACCCGTATTCAATCTCAACCAGTTGAATGCCATACCTGCCGGCGGTTTCAGGATTAAGATCGGCCTCGGCCTCAATATGGGTCTGGATCCCGGGTTTAATCTCACTACCGCGCCATTGAACAATTATTTCAACTGGACCTCTGCTCTTGTAAATGGTGAGCGCATCATTACCGGTCAGCAAATCGCCATCCTCCCGGGCGATTTTGCCGGAACAGCGGAGTTTAATGTAAAGGGTACAGTACTTGGCACATCAGCTATTATCACCACTATACAACCCATCAATATTACAGACGAGGACCTCAATAACAACGACGCTACCCTCCAGTACACCATTACCAACCAGACCATCCCCGTACAAATTGCCGCCTGGGAAGTAACAAAAACAGGCTGTACCATCAATACCCGTTTTCTCACGGCAGCAGAAAACAATGTCAAACAATACGAAATTGAAGCGGCCATTGATGGTGTGCAATACCAGAAAATGGGCGTACTCGCTGCAAAAGGCAATGGTTGGTATAGCTTTAATTTCACCCTTCCCGAACGCAGCAATACATCGGTACCGGTAAGGCTCAAAACAATCGATCTTGATGGTAAAGTTCAATACAGCGATACGAAGAGTGTCCGGGGCGTATGCAGCAACGGCGCAAATCTTTACCAGGCGTACCCCAACCCCGTCACCCATCAGTCACAAATCACCCTTTCGTCCACCAGTGGTATTTTGTGGAATGGCCTGTACTCCTGTCAGTTCAGTACCATTACCGGCAAGTACCTTCGCACGCATACCGTGCAATGCCGGAATACACCACAATTAATTCTTCCTGTACACGACTTGGCTGCGGGCACCTACCTTCTCTGCATTACCGGTGGACGGGTCAGCGCAACAGCGCCTGCCTTGGTAAAGCTTGTTATCGCCAATTGAGGGATTATCCCGGAACTGAAAACAGGGAGGTGCCAGCAGGGGCGAAGCATTTCATCACAAACCTTTATCATTCCGCTTTGATTTCCGGAATCGTTATACTGATGACTTTTGCTTTGGTTCCCACAACTGGATTTTGTTCCCCTCTGCATCGAGGATATGAATAAACTTACCATAATCGTAGGTTTCGATTTTATCCAGGATGGTTACGCCTTCCTTTTTAAATTCTTCAACAAGGGCTTCCAGGTTTTCAACCCTGTAATTGATCATAAATTCCTTTGCGGATGGTTCAAAATACTTTGTGGTTTCAGGAAATGGTGTCCATTGGGTTTGTGCCTTTTTGGTACTGTCTGCACCTTCATACCACTCAAAGGTTGCACCATAAGGGTTTGTGTCTAACCCCAGGTGCTTCTGGTACCATTCTGTCAATTTTTTGGGGTCTTTGCATTTGAAAAAAATGCCCCCGATACCTGTGGCTCTTTTCATTTTACTATTTTTTGTTGTCAGTATTGTCTTAAAAGCGAACCCAAGACAAAATGTTGCTACAAGTGTTAAAGTTACGAATACTATTCTCTTCATTGTTGCCGGTTTAAGTTGTCGTAAAGCCGCCCGTTGCGTAAAGATAAAACTTATGCCTTACCCATCACCGGCTCATTGTATAAACACGCTCCGGTATCTCCTTCACTTAAGCCGTATCGCTCACTTCCTGTTCTTCCTTTTCAGTTCCTCAGCCATAGCGCGGGTATGTTCCAATGACTTTACATTTGTCCAGTCACCGTGTCCTACAATAACATATCCGGGTTGCGGGTATTTTTTCTGGACATTTCTTATGGTAGAGGCGTATGCCGTTTTATTGGCATCTCCAAGATAACCCAGGTCTTCGTCTTCAACACTTTTAATCAGGCAGGCTCCGTAAAGAATTTTTTGCTTCCTGAACCAGATGACAATATTATCGGGTGTATGGCCTTCTCCCGGGTAATAGGTTTCAAAAGTATATTTTCCAATATTGAAAACGGTATCCTTTGCCATCAGGTATTCAGCCCTTTTTTTATTGTTCTTTTTGCTCAACTGGTCTGTAAGAACGGTGGTATAGGTTTTAATTCCCTGCCGCCGGTAATAGTCGAGCCCTCCTGTTCTGTCGTCATGAAAATGGGTGGGGATACAGAGTACCACATTTTTATTGTGCTTCAATTTTATGCTATCCAGCAATGGTTGAAATTGTGTTGTGTCCCAGGGTGTGTCGAATAAAACAACACCTTTGGCAGTAACAAGATACATTCCATTGGCGGGTACTTTGTCGCCCTTATACAAATTGTATGTTGTGTAAATATAAAAATCACCGGTCAGCCGGGTGATCAGCAGGTTGCTGTCTGCAGCCTTGGCAAAGGTATTGGTCAGGGAAAAAATGAAAGCAATTGCTGATATGATTATTCTCATGCTGTTTTGCGATATAGTTGATTTTGTTTGTACGGTCAATTGGCATGATTTTGCGCAGACATGGTTTTATTCCACCTGCCGGAAACCGCTGCCGGATGAAAATTATGCCCTAAGTTAAGGACTAAATCTGAAACTTGTTTGGTTTGTCCGGATGAAAGCAGGTTGTTTCTACACCCAGCCCCAATAACAGCAAAACTGATTGGCCGCCGG
>JAAFIK010000031.1 GCA_013298665.1 Chitinophagales bacterium | reverse complement strand
AACCCTGTATCTCCTGCCCGATAAATCCATAACTTTATCTGCAAATAACCATACCCATGCCTGTCCTGTACAAAACTGCGCTCTTGCTGCTTGTAGTGTCCACCGCTGGTACCTGTTTCAGCCAGTACCAGCCCAGGGTAAACTCCGTTTACCTCGCCACCCTGCGGCGGGCAGCAACCTATAACCCCAACGATACCCGGCAGGTACCGCGCTTTACCTGGAAATTTTCGGGCGTAACCGAACTGGCTGCACTGCGGCAGCAATGGCGGCTGGATTCGGTGGGTGGTTTTGGCAATGAAGTTTCCCGGCTGATCAATATTATGCACTGGGTACACAATACCATCCGGCATGATGGCACCAACCCCACCAATATTACCAGGGCGGATGCCCGTACAATTATGGATGCTGTACGGCAACGGGGTATCGGCGTATCCTGCGGCGAACTTGCCACGGTACTCAACGAATGTTACCTTGCCATGGGCTGGTACTCGCGTAAGGTTTATTGCTTTCCGAAAGACAGCCTCGGCACCGATAATGATTCACACGTTATCAATGCTGTTTATGCCGCTTCCCTGAAAAAATGGCTGTGGATGGATCCGACCAATGATGCTTATGTGATGGATGAACGGGGAAACTTACTGAGTATTGAAGAAGTGCGTACGCGGCTGATCAGGGGTAAGCCATTATTGGTAAATCCTGATGCCAACTGGAACAGGCAGAGCTCAACCACGAAATTGATGTACCTCGATGATTATATGGCTAAAAACCTTTACCGGTTGTATAGTCCCGTAACCAGTGCCCGCGATGCAGAAACGGCAGACACGGGAAAGGTGGTTAGCTATATACACTTACTGCCCCTGGATTACTTTATCCAGAAGCCGGATGTATATAAACGCAATGGCCTGTTGCCGGGTTCCGCAACCATGCATTACCGCACCAACAACCCCGCAGTATTCTGGGCACCGCCTGCCGATGACGAGGATTGATAACGCGGGGGCAATATGTTTTGAAGCCTTGCGCTTATGTTCCCGGATAATACGGCTTCTTTACATGATAAGGCTATAGCCTTATAATAGGGTATTATCAGCCTGTAGCCTTATAATCGTTGATTCAGGAATGTTACAGCCGGTGATGGGAGCAACATCAAAACCCTTTTTTCAATGGGTCTCTTTTCACGCAAATACCTCAGCACCTTTACACCGGTGCCACAACCGAAGTGCTTACAGGATTGGTTAATGGCGAGATCGTGATTACCATTGGCCGTGCCGGTATCGGACCCGGGAAATATTTAAAAGATTACATCATTACCGGTAAATAATGGGCAGCAAAAAAGTCTGCTGCTTTAAAGGAGTGGATGGGGGAATAGCAGCAAAGGCCTGCGAAAATTTGAAATACCCACCATTGCATCAGCCTTCATCCACCGAACAGCATAAAACCCTATTTTTGCAATGTGAAACTTCTCACGTACATATTTGCACTTTATATACTGTTACTGCCCTGCATGCCTTGTATGGACAGCGGCGCATGCAACACACCCGCTATACCCACCATCACCGGTACAGCAACCAGCCACAGCGATCATCAGCACGACAATGAAGCCTGCAACCCCTTCTGTACCTGCGCTTGTTGCGGGCATATTGCCGTTGTCAGTTTTACGCCGGGTAAACCCCTGCCGGTTAAACCGGTACGCACCGGGTCTTTGTCTTTTTTATACAACAGCATTGCACTTCCTTCCGACTACTTTGGTAATATCTGGCAACCACCCAGATCCTGTTAAGCCATCCCGGCAGCACATTTCCCGCTGCCCTGCCCATGCAGCATAGCCCCCCGGGTATGACTGTACTTCTTATGTCATTCTTCAATTATTAAGCATGCAAAAAATATGGTTTTTGCTGCCGGCGGTTATCCCGATGGCCGCCGCAGCGCAACACCCGCTCACCATACTGGTTAAAGATAAGCGCACACAGGCAGCCATACCGGGTGTCAGCATCAGTGCCGGCAAAACAGGTGCCATCACTGATCAAAACGGGTATACCGTTCTGCGCAGTATACCCGATGGTCTGCTGGTCATCACTTTTTCGGCCACCGGTTATACCCCGATCACCGACAGCTTTAGCTTTCCACGCATAAAACCCGACACGGTGATCATCCGGATGGAAACGGAAATGGAAGCGCTGGAAGAAGTAATTGTACAGAGTACAAGAACGAGCCGGACGATTAAAAATACCCCCACCAGGATTGAAACCATTGATGGTGAAGAGCTTGACGAGAAAAACAATATGCGGCCTGCCAATGTAGCCATGCTTTTGCATGAGAGTACTGGGTTGCAGGTACAGCAAACTTCTGCCACCAGCGGTAATGCGGGGATCAGGGTGCAGGGGCTCGACGGACGATATACACAACTCCTGAAAGACGGGTATCCCAATTTCGGCAATTTTGCCAGCGGCCTGAGCATCCTGGAGATCCCGCCGCTGGACCTGAAGCAGGTTGAAATCATCAAAGGGCCGGCCTCAACCTTATACGGTGGTGGCGCCATTGCCGGAGTGGTGAATTTTATCAGTAAAACACCAAAGCCAACGTTTGAAGGTGATTTTATCATCAATCAATCCAATATCGGGCAGACCAATATCGGCGCATACATAGCACAGCAGAAGGGACGGTTGGGCTATTCCTTCCTGGGGCTGCTCAACCTTCAGCAGGCCTATGATGTTGATAAAGACGATTTCTCTGAAGTACCGGAAAGCAGGAACTTCACGATCAATCCAGGGCTCTTTTATACCATCAATGCATCAACAACCCTGCAGTTGGGCAACAGCTTTACCAAAGGCATCAATACGGGTGGTGATATGCAGGTGATCAGGGGAAAGGGTAATCCGGATCATACATATTTCGAAAAAAATAATACCGTAAGAAATATTACCACACTGGAGGTCGGTAAAAAAATGGCGGGTAAGAACCGCATAACGCTTAAACAGAGCCTGAGTATTTTCGACAGGCAGATCCGTTTGCCGGGTTATTCGTTTGCCGGGGTAAATACAAACAGTTTTACCGAGGGATCTTTCCTTTTCCATAGTCCCGGACATACCCATATTGCCGGGATCAATATTATAGCCGACCGGTTCAGGCAGAAAGACCCGGGCACACTGCATGCATCATCGGTTTCGGCCGGGGGATATTACCAGGATACATGGGATGTTTCAGCGCGGCTCAATATTGAAAGCGGGTTGCGGATTGATTATGTACACTACCGGAATAATCTTTTTGCTGAAAAGCAAATATTCGTTTTGCCAAGGGTGTCTGTACTGTTTAAGCCCACGGATAAAATTACTTCCAGGATCAGCTTTGGGTCGGGCTATAAAACCCCAACGGTTTTTACGGAACAGACAGAGCGGCTGCAATACCGGAACCTGCTGGCTTTAGACGGGGTAAGGGCTGAAAAAAGTATTGGTGGAACCGCTGATGTCAACTATAAAACAAATCTCTGCGATGATTTATCTTTCAGCATCAACCAACTGTTTTTTTATACCCGTATTGCCAGCCCGCTGGTATTGCAAACGGATGGCGGGGGTAATAACTTTTTTGTCAATGCCGCAAAACCCTTTACCAGCCATGGTATTGAAACCAATCTCAGGTTCATTTTTAAGGATCAGGTAAAACTGTTTGCCGGTTATACCTATACCAACGCAAGGGCTGCTTACCTGCCGGGTAAACCACTATTACCCCTGTTGCCCAAACATAAACTGAACCTGACGCTTATGTATGAAAAGGAAGATAACTTTAAGCTGGGACTGGAGGGTTATTATACCGGCCGGCAATACCTGTACAATGGATGGCCAACACCGGCATACTGGGAATTTGGCTTTATGGCACAGAAAACAGTAAAGCAGTTTTCGGTATTCATCAACTTTGAAAATTTTACCGACCAGCGGCAAAGCCGGTATAAAACAGTGGCCAATCCTCCGCACAACAATCCTTCATTTGACGACATCTGGAACCATACCGAAGGCTTTGTAATGAACGGGGGTATAAAGCTGAAATGGTAGAAACTGTTCGGGCAAAACTTACCCACAGGATGCCTGGGGCTGAAAGCTGCTGTAACAGCCTGCGCCGGACATTTGTCCGGCGCAGGTAATATGGTTTAATTATTCTCCATTTGGCCCTGATTCGGGTGCCGTATCGCCCGTCAGCAGTGCCGTCATGCTCTTAAAGAGTTCGGCGTCTTCCACTACATAAAACAGGCCACCCCTGCCGTTTTGGCTGCTGGAGCAGATTTGTCCCGTATACGCATAATCCGGACCGAGGGCACCCTGCTGGTTCATATCGCCAAAAATACTGATGGGTTTCGAGCTGTCTGTCGATATGCCCATTTTTGCATGGTTGTGATTGGTGCCCTCACCACCGGTAAGACCAATGGATGTCCCCGCCCAGGTACCGCTGGTAGCAATGGCTACGGGGCCGGGTTTGCCGAGGCCGGCGGGCCAGCAGCCGATAGGGGTGTCCGCTGTTGTTGAATAGATCATCGGCTCAGCCCACCAACTGGCTACGCGCAATGGAAGACCGCCCAACTGTGCAGATACAATCTGCCATGGCGGTGCCGCCATCAGTGAGGGCTTGCTGATGAGCCGTATTCCGCCGGACAGTTTGCTGACGGTGCAATCCTTGCTTTTCGATTCCTTACCCAATGCGTTCACCAGTGCCTGCACATCTGCCGGACCACCATTTTGTACAATCTCCGGATGTGCCGTACTGGTGACCACGCTGGAATTGTCGAGTGCTTTGAGTATAGTTACCAGGTCGTCTTTATTGATCTTAACAGCAAAAAAATGTTGCCCGACTTCCACATCATCATCGTTAATGCAGCCAAGCGTATTGCCGTCATTCTGTCTTGGATGCGCCTTGCTGCCCGAGGCCGGCCAGGAAGGAGTGGATACCTGCATCACAAAGCCTTCCCCTTCCTCGTTCCAGGCCAGCATACCTTTACTGTGACCCATCGGGGCACCTTCTTTCTTGATGGGATTGTTGTAAAACTGGTCGTTCCAAAGCACATAATAATAACCCGGAGTGTCGTATACCTGCGCAAAAGTGGCACCCAATGGATCGGTATAAGTAGCGCCGACACAGCCCTCGCCTTTTACAAAGCTGGGGTGCTTGCTGCTGGCATAAATATATTGCTGGCTGTGGCCGCTTTTGTACACATCCACCGTACCACCAAAAATGCCTTTTGTGCCTGTTTTGGGTGTTACGCCATCGTCTGTACAGCCGGGAAAACTGGCGGCATTGAATTTATACACCAGCAACCAATCCACCGGCTGGTCTTTGCCTGCCATGGGTGCGGGTGCGGGAAGTTTTGTTGTCGCTGTCATATTTACGTTTATTATGGTTTATAAAAAATGAAAAATGTGAATTGGATATGTTGTCATATAGCAAACGGGGGAAGACTTACGGGTGACGGATCTTTTCTGTACAATAGCTGAAATGATCAACTTTTTAAACATTGTTTTATGTCAGACCGGGTTATAAAAAAACATAACGGAACCATGTCTTCCGGATATCCGCCATACCACAAACCTACTGATTTGCCATAAATCTTTATAAGGATTTATACCTGATTTGTTGGGCAGGTATTTATACGTGTTGGCAGTAGTTGATACTGTGCCCGGAAGGGTTTCAGGATACCAATGCAAACCGGTCACCATCAAATAAACCAAGATCGCTGAGTTTGAGGTGTGGAATCACCAGCAATGCCATAAACGACAGGGTCATAAAAGGGGAGGCTAAGGTGCTGCCGAGATCTTTGGCTGCGGCATCAATGCGTGTATAGGCATCGGCAACCATATATCCGTCGGCATCGCTCATCAGACCCGCAACGGGGAGGGGTAAAATATGTACAGTATCGCTGGCCGTACTGATGCCACCTTTTTCGGCAATGATGGCATTCACTGCAAGGCAAAGACTTTCATCGTCTACCCCCACAGCAATAATATTGTGGCTGTCGTGCGCTACCGAGGAGGCGATGGCCCCTTTCTTTAATCCGAAGTTTCTGACAAAAGCGCATGCCACCGGTGCATCGCGGTACCGGTTCACCACCACTATTTTTAAAACATCTCTGGCTGTATCACTCACAATATACCCATGGTTGACAGATGGCACCACTTGCGCTGCATTGGTGATCAACTGTCCTTCCAGCGCTTCTATCACGGGTATCTGCTGTTCACCATTGAAGGGTATGGTAAAGTCGCCGGGTTGTTTAGGAGTACAATTGAAATGGTTGATGCGTTCTGTTGCCTGTGTGGCGTATTGTGCACCTGCTTTTCCGTTTTCGGTTACATATACCCCATCAATACAGGTTTGCAGGATGTCAAAATCTACCAGGTCTTTGGCGAGGATAAAGTCTGCAGCATCACCTTCACGGAGCAACCCGACACCTGTTTGGTAATGCAGTACCGGGTTAACACAGGCTGCTTTCAATACATGAAACAGGGGAATACCCCTGGCAATGGCCCTCGCACAAAGCTGGTTGATATGCCCGATGGCAAGACTGTCGGGGTGCTTGTCGTCACTGCAGAACATCATCATGTCGGGGTAGTCGTGCAGGAGGCCGATCAGTGCATCAAAGTTTTTGGCAGCACTGCCTTCACGGATCAGTATTTTCATGCCGGCCTGCAATTTGTCTAAGGCTTCCGCAGCGGTAAAACATTCATGGTCTGTACTGATACCCACCTGGCCGGCCGGCAACCCGGCAGCGATGTATTGCCGGGCAGTCTCCCCACGCAGCCCCGGCGCATGCCCGTCTACCGGTTTGCCATATTTTTCTGCAGCAGCAATTTTCTGCATCACTTCATCATCACCATTAAGCACACCCGGGAAGTTCATCATTTCACTGAGGTAGCGGATATCCTCCCGCCGGAGCAACAATTCCACTTCGTCAGCGTTGAGTGCAGCACCCGCCGTTTCAAAAAGGGTAGCAGGCACGCAACTGGGGGCACCGAAATTGAACTTGAAGGGCACGGTTCGTCCATTATTGATCATAAATTCCACACCCGCCATACCACACACATTGGCAATCTCATGCGGATCGCTGATGGTGCTTACGGTGCCATGTACCACTGCAAGCCGGGCAAAGGCAGCGGGTACCAGCATACTGCTTTCAATGTGTACATGTGCATCGGTAAAACCCGGAAGGATATAGGGTGCATCCTCCCGTATGGTATCGTCCAGCAAAGTAAGGGCCTCGATCTTACCCGCCCGGACGGTTATCCGACCGAAGTAAATACGCTCATTAAAAATATCTGTAATGTTTCCTTCTGTCTGAAATGAACCCATGGCGCATAATTTTGTTAAAACTATGCTATATGCGTTAAATAAATATAAATGGGCTGACAGGCGTGACGAGCGGTGCCTGTAAATCATAAATTGGCATAATTTTGCCTACCTTTCGCCCGCAGTTTTTTCCGGATTGAGACCGGGATACGATTTTTTAAAATAACATCTTTTGATATGAGAAATTTACTGGTAGTAGGGTTGTTGGTGATGGCGCTGGTATTGGCGCAGTTTGCCCAGGGGCAGACGATTGACGAGGTGGTTAAAAAGCACGAAGACGCCCGTGGGGGTAAAGATAAGCTGATTGGCCTCAAATCTGTATATATGGAAGGCGCCAGGCAGATGATGGGTAATGAGGTTACCGTAAGGGTTACCAAAGAACAGGGTAAACTCTTCCGTACGGAGTTTGAGATGGGGGCGGGCAATGGCTTTACCCTGATGACGGACAAAGAAGGCTGGATGATGTTTTCCATGCGTTCCACCACACCCAGCCAACTCCCGGCTGAAGCCGTGGCGAGTATGCAACCCGAACTGGATATTGCCGGTCCGCTGGTGGATTATGTGGCAAAGGGACATAAAGCTGAACTGCTGGGTAAGGACAGCGTAAACGGGATTACCTGCTTTAAAATCAAACTGACCACTAATGCAGGTAAAGAAATCCTTTACTGGCTTGATGCCGGAACCTACCTGCTGTACCAGTCTTCCCAGAAAACTGCGGGAAGAAGGCAGGGCGGTGAGGTTGAAACCTTTACCATATACACTGATTATAAAGCCGTTGATGGCATACAGATCGCCCACACGATCGAAACCAAATCAGCCGGTGGCGGCGTAGGTAACGGAACGGCAACATTCGACAAAGTAGAACTGAACAAACCGGTTGATCCCAAACTGTATAAACCCGAGTAAGTATTTTAAAAACAATAATAATGAACAAATTAAAAACGCTGGCGCTTGCAATCACAGCCATGATTTCCTTGCAGGCAGCACAGGCACAAACGGCTGATGAAGTAGTTAACAAGCACATTGAAGCACTTGGTGGTAAAGCCAAACTCCAGACGCTCAAAACTGTAAAAATGACGGGTAGTGTCACCGCACAAGGCATGGAGATCGGTCTCACCATCACCATTTCTCATGGGGTGGGTTCACGCAACGACATTTCTGTTCCAGGCATGGGGGAGTCATTCCAGATCATGACACCCACCAAGGGTTGGAATATGCTGGCTTTCCAGGGACAAACCAGTCCGGAGGAAGTTTCTGAAGACCAGGTAATGAGTGGTCAGGCACAGTTGGATCTGCAAGGCGCTTTACTGGATTACAAGGAAAAAGGGCATACGGTAGAATTACAAGGCAAGGAAACCGTGGATGGTGCTGAGTGCTTTAAACTGAAGATCACCTACAAAAACGGTAAGTCTGCCACATCATATATTGATGCCAAAACCTACTACCGGGTAAAATCGGTGAGTAAAAGAACCATTAATGGTGAAGAAATGGATATAGAAACAACCTACAGCGATTTTCGTAAAACGCCTGAAGGTTTCGTGTTTCCCTACAGTCAGGTAACACCCAATGGTCCCCTGTCATTCTCTTCTATTGAAGTGAACAAACCAGTTGACGAAAGTATTTTTAAAGTAAACTAAGTCATTATAGTGATGAAAAGCCCTGCCTTAACCGGCGGGGCTTTTTTGGTTTGGCCATCACAGATTACTTTATTTTTGCGCTGCTTTCCCGGCCTTGCAGGTACAGGAAGCATAAATATTTACGATATGAAAAAAATGGTATCAACGGCCTGGGCAATAGCGGCCTTTCTGTTTGCTTCGGCACAGCAACAGCAACTATCAATGGAGGAAGCCATGCTGAAAGCGAGAACCACGCTGGCACCGGAAAATCTCCGGCAGTTGCAGTTTGTAAAGGGACTGAATGATTATATCTACTTATCTGCAGCCGGCGGACGCGACCTGTTGCGCCGTGGTAATACCCGGCAGGGAACGGAAAGCGATTACCTGCCCCTCACGGCACTCAATGGCCTGCTGCGGGAAAAGGGTGTGGATACGCTGGGCAGTCTGCCCGTCCTGCAATGGATGTCGCCAGGCCGGTTGTACATGGTGCAGCAAAACAAATTTGTAGTGGTGGATATTACGGCAGCACCGGCGGTGACTGAGGTGCGTAATATGGATGTGCGCAAGGGTATACTGGAATATAACCCCGGGTTTTCTGCTTATGCTTACCTGAAAGACCATAACCTGTATATTGCTGATTTTGCCGGTACCCGGACGGTAACCACCGATGGCAGCGAGGATATCGTGTATGCGCAATCGGTACACCGCGATGAGTTTGGCATCAGCAAGGGTACTTTCTGGAGCAATAATGGCCAGCTACTGGCTTTTTACCGGATGGACCAGCGGATGGTAGCCAATTATCCCGTTATCGACTGGACGCAACGGCCGGCAAAGGCTATAGAAATCCGCTACCCGATGGCGGGTGAAAAAAGTCATGAAGTAACAGTAGGGGTGTATAACCGCGAAAAGGCAACAACGGTTTACCTACAAACGGGATTACCCGCTGAACAATACCTGACGAATATTGCCTGGAGCCCTGATGACCGGTATATTTTTATCGCCGTACTCAACCGCGAACAAAACCATATGAAGCTGAACCAGTACGATGCGGGAACAGGGGCATTTGTTAAAACATTGTTTGAGGAGAAAAATGATCAGTATACCGAGCCATTGGTGCCGATGCTTTTTGTCAAAAATAATCCCGGCCAGTTCATCTGGCAGAGCAACCGGGATGGCTGGAATCACCTCTACCTTTACGGCAGCAATGGTACGCTGCTGAAACAACTGACTAAGGGCAACTGGGAAGTAACTGATGTGAAAGGTTTTGATGCCAAAGGACAGCAGCTCTTTTATATGTCAACTGCCGAAGGCCCGCTTACCCGCAACCTCTACAGCCTTACCCTGGCGGATGGCGCCGCCGAACGCCTCACGAAGGGGGATGGTGTACACCTTGCACAGGTAAGCGCCGATGGTAATACAGTTCTTGATGTCATGAGCAATACGGCCATACCAAGAACGATTGTGGTGAGCGACCGGAAAAGTAAAAAGGACAGAACCATACTGTCTTCAAAGAATCCGCTGGCCGCCTATGCCCTTGGGGAAATCAGCATATTCCCGATAAAGGGTAATGGCGGTCATGATCTTTACTGCCGCCTGTATAAACCTGCGGGCATGGTGGCGGGGAAAAAGTACCCCGTGGTTGTGTACTGGTATGGCGGGCCGCACAGCCAGTTGATCACGAATGCGTGGAATGGTGGCGCAAATGACCTGTGGTTTCAGTATATGGCCGAACGGGGTTACGTGGTTTTTTCGATGGATGTGCGTGGCAGCGACAACCGCGGCCGTGCTTTTGAACAATCGATGTTCCGTAAGCTGGGCGATGTGCAGATGGAAGACCTGTTGAGTGGTGTGGATTACCTCAAAGCACAGCCTTATGTGGACGACAGCAGGATGGGCTTGTTTGGCTGGAGTTTCGGCGGATTTATGACCACCGATTTTATGCTGAACCATCCCGGTGTGTTTAAGGCAGCAGTGGCGGGTGGTCCGGTAATGGACTGGAAGTATTATGAAGCGATGTATACCGAACGATACATGGATACGCCGCAGGAAAACCCGGAAGGCTATGCGTCAACAGACCTTACCAGACAGGTAGCTAAGCTGAAAGGCAAACTGTTGCTGATTCATGGTATGCAGGATCCGGTAGTGGTACAACAGCACAGCGTGAATTTTGTAAAGGCATGCGTGGATAAGGGTGTGCAGGTGGACTATATGATTTACCCCGGCCATGAGCACAATGTGCTGGGTAAGGATCGCGCACATTTATACCAGAAAGTAACCGACTATCTGATGGAACATCTTTGATTCGGTCAGGGAACATATTGATACAAAAGAGCCGCCCGGTAATAATCCCCGGGCGGCTTTTTACTTACTGTACGGTCAACGGTTTTCCGTTGTTTTTTACAAACGTACGAAACCGGTTTTCAGTTGTTTTTTGTTGTTGGTGAAAGCAATCCAGTATTTACCGGGTGCAATTCCATTGATGTTCACCTCCACTGTTTGTGCACCATTGCGCAAAACCTTATTGCCGGTAAGGGTAGCCTTACCCCGGGCATCATAGATGGTATAGCGGTAGGTGCCTGCCGAAGTAACGTCAAGTGCTACGTTAATAGTGGCCGTATTGGCAGGGTTGGGCGTTACTTTTATTTTTTCGCTGTCTGCCGCTTTGTTTTGACCATTACCGGTGCGGTTGAAAATATCGTCACTTACGATGATTACCGTACAGTACACCGCATCGCAGCCATCTTCAAACTTAATCTTTACGCATACCTCGTATCGCCCTGGTTCCCCGTACTCGTGTTTGGTTTCGGGCCAGTCGTTAGAGCTGCCCCCATCGCCAAAATCCCATTGTACACCTGCAATCGCTGCCCCGCCTGAAGAGAATGCCGAACCTTTAAAGTAGAATACATTGCCCCGGTTGTAGTACTCGAACCGGATGCCGCAGGGCAGGTCTTTAACCTCTATCTCGCTGCAATACCTTGCTGTGCAGCCATTTTCATACTTCACAGTCAGGCATACCTTATAAATACCCGGACGCCTGTACTGGTGTTTGGTATCTGTCCAGTCGTTGGAGGTGGTGCCATCCCCAAAATCCCATTGCGCATATGTCACCGGGGAAGAGCTCGACGGAATGCCATGGAAATAGTAAAGGTATCCACCCGGTGTTTCGGATGTAAACTTCACATCACAGGGAACCTTTACTTCAATCTTATAGCAATACTTTGCCACACAGCCATTTTCATACTTTACTTTAACGCATACCTCATATACGCCGGACTGGGTATATTCATGTTTGGTATTTGGCCAGTCTGTTGAAGTGGTGCCATCTCCAAAATCCCATTCAGCATAAACAACCGGGTAAGGGCCAAACGGTACACCATAGAAATAATAGAGGTAGCCGTTCGGTGTTTCTGTTTTGAATTTTACCGAACAACCCACAATAACTTCCTTACAGAACCGGGCGGTACAGCCATTTTCATACTTAACAGTTACACAAACAATATAAGTACCTGGCTCCCTGTATTGGTGGTCAACGTCTGCCCAGCCACCTGCAGCAGTGCCATCGCCAAAGTCCCACTCAGCGGCCGCTACGGGAGAGGATCCGGCCGGTATGCCATGAAATTTAAAATAGTAACCGTTTTCTGTGGTATAATCGAATGATACCGCACAGGGAACCTTTACTTCAATCTTGTAGCAATATCTGGCCACACAACCATTTTCATATTTCACGGTGAGGCATACCTCATAAGTACCCGATTTCTCGTATTCGTGTTTGGTGTCTGTCCAGTCGTTGGACGTGGTGCCATCGCCAAAATCCCATTCTGCAGAAGCTACAGGATAGGGGCCATAAGGTTTACCATAGAAATAATAAAGATACCCATTGGGTGTTTCAAATTTAAACTTCACCGCACAGGTATCTGCCGGGTCGTTCTTTACACAGACTTCTGTGCATTTTGAACATTCAACGCCCTGTTGACGGCTATAGGCATATAAACATACTTTATAAGAACCTGTAGTATAGGTGTGTGCCACAGCGGTTCCCGCAGCGGAACCACCATCACCAAAGTCCCACTTGTAACTAAAGCCGGGCTGTGGGTTGTCCACTTTAAAATTGTAAAGTCCCGGTGTTTTGGTAGATGTACAAAAGGTGAAATCAGCATCGCAGGGCAGACTGTATTTTACATACAGCTCAGGCCATCGTGTAGAGTCGGGGTGATCGGATGAGGCAAAAAGCATGGAACGGTAAAAGGCTTCATTCTGGAGCATCAGCGAAAAGCCGTTGTTGGCTCCGGGTGCCATCATGGCCGCTACCTGTGCTGTTACATTCAGCGCTACATTGTAATTCCAGCGTGTGGTGGAAGCCGGTATGGCTACCTGACCTGCGGTAGTAATGCCCGGTTGTGTAGCCCAGGTAACGGTACCCTCTGTCCAGGGGCTGACGACCCTGCTCACCAGTACCGTATTGTCGTTGGGGTATGGTGATCCGGGGTAATGAGAGTTGCCCTGGCTGTTGCCACTGGTGGCCAGGCCAAAGAGCCGTAGCTCGGCATAGGTGATTACTGTACCAGCAGGTAATGTATTCAGTCCATCAAAACGGATCAGGCTTCTGCCCGCTCCGGGGCCGCAGTTGTTCGAGTACCAGGTCCATGCATAAGCATCCAGTTCGGGGGTATTGCCCCAGTTGGTGGTTTGCCAGTTGGTACAAATATCGTTGCGATTTACCATGGCGTCCATGCCCAGGGCAGCATTGGGTTTGAACGTCACCGATTGGGAAAAGGAGAGGTGTCCGAGCAGCAGCAATACTGCCAGGCACAAGTGTTTAAATCTGTGTCGCATATATTTGGTTTTTGGTTACATAGTGGTGCTGTTCAGCATCATAAAGATTAACTGTTACATAAAATGTGTAAAATGTCTTTGATCGTACTGGTTGGTCTTATGGTGTATTTACAGTGTCCTTACATCAGCCTGATGTTCCCTTGATTAGTTTTGTACAATAAATGTAAAGTGTATTTTTTTAAAAAGCAAATTTAATTATTGCTTACTGATGCAGGCTGTATTGCTGCGCCAGTCCTGCGCTTACAAAGAATGGCTGTTGCAATACCCTGCAACAGCCATTCTTTGTGTGGTAGCTGAAAGTAATGCTATTCTTTCTTTATACCGATAACGGGTACTGCTTTTTCACGAATCAGTTTATTGAATTGCTCAAGGTCGGTACTGAAGATTTTACGCAGTTTACCCAATTGCACATCTGCCAGGGCTGCAAGTTCGGCGTAGGTGTCTTTCACCTGTTTGGCGGGTGCTGTTTTCCCGCTGGCCGCATAATCGTAAAGTCCCGAAATTTTATCATTGAGACGTATGGGGAAGTTGAGTACATCCTGTTCACTTTTGGCCTTTGTCTGGTACAGCGCCTCTTCAACAGCCGTCATTTGTTTATTGATGCTGTCGGCCATCTGCTTAATGTCTTTCGGACAGTCTTTACCCTGCCGGTCGGTAAACTCATTCACCTGGCGGCGTACTTCCCTGATGTTTTTAATCGCTTTCTGTATCTCGGAAAATTTATCCCTGACCGTGATCAGGAAGTTGAGCTGTTCCTCATAGTCCTCCTGCGAAGCCTTGTACACAGGGTTGCTCCTGATATCGAAGCGGCCTTCGCTTTTTCCATGCCTGGAATGGTTGATTTCTATGGTATAACTGCCGGGTGCTGCTTTTGGGCCTGGTACACTGCCTTTCCACAGGATCATCCCGTCCACTTTTTCGGCATCAGGATAATTCATATCCCATACCAACTGGTTCATCCCTTTTACCACTTCCAGTTTGATGGTGTCGCCGGATGGTGCCGTACTGAAAGCACGCACCAGTTTTTTATTTTTATCCCTGATCATTACCCTGGTCGTATCGCCGTCTTTAATGTCTGCTTCATAAAAATTGATCACCACGCCATTGGGTGGGTTATAACCTGCATTCTTTACCTGTTCATTGCGGCTGCCGTCAAAAAGATACGCCGGGTTGATGGGGAAAAGCTGTTGCATTTTATCCTTGAGGTTGCCATTGCCACGGGCGAGTTCCTGCACCAGGGTCAGGTCGTCGAGTACCCAGAAAGCGCGGCCCTGCGTGGCCACAATAAGGTCATTTTCCTTCAGTGTCATATCGGTAATGGGTACCACCGGCAGGTTGAGTTGAAAGGGCTGCCATAACCGGCCACCATTATAACTGATATACATACCATATTCTGTACCGGCATAGAGCAAATCCGGTTGCTTTTTGTCAGCACGGATACAACGGGTAAAATGGGTGGCCGGTATGCCCGCGGTGATGCGTTGCCAGCTTTTGCCATAATCTTCTGTCTTGTAGAGATAGGGCGTATAGTCATCGCTTTTGTAACGCGTGCCGGCAAAATAGGCTGTTCCTTTCCGGAAGGGATCTGTTTCAACACAGTTCCACATCATCCATTGTCCCGCTACATCTTTGGGTGTTACATTCTCCCAGTTTTTACCCCCGTCTTTGCTCACATGAATAAGGCCATCATCGCTGCCCGTCCAGAGCAGATCCTGCTCCAGTACAGATTCACAGGCGGTAAAGATGGTGCAATATACTTCTACACCGGTATTGTCTTTTGTAATAGGACCACCACTGGCACGCTGCCGGGTCTTGTCATTGGTGGTAAGGTCGCCGCCAAGCGCCGTCCAGCTTGCCCCTTCGTTTTCAGTAGCAAAGAGTACATTGGCGGCGGCGTATAATTTTTTGGGATTGTGCGGTGAGAAAAAAATGGGGAAGTTCCATTGAAAACGGTATTTCATCACATCTGCGCCTCCCCCCAGCGGATCATCAGGCCAAACGCTTACGGCACGATTCTCTCCCGTTTTGTGGTCGTACCGTGAAAGAAAACCACTGTAATTACCGCCATATACAATATCCGGATTTTGAGGATCGGCCACTACATAGCCACTCTCAAAGCCTGCGGTGGATGTCCAGTCGGTTTGATTGATGTCACCACGCGGCGAGCGCGAGCTGATACGTACTGTAGAGTTATCCTGCTGTGCACCAAGGATGCGGTAGGGAAAATGATTGTCTGTGCTTACCCTGTAAAATTGTGCGGTCGGCTGGTTCTGGTAAGTGCTCCAGTTGCTGCCGCCATCAAAACTCACCTGGGCACCGCCATCATCTGCAACAACCATACGGTTGCCATCTTCAGGATCGATCCATAAATCGTGGTGATCTCCGTGTGGTGTACTGATACTTTTGAATGTTTTACCACCATCTGTGCTTTTCCAGAACTGTACATTGAGTGCATAAACGAGGTCTGCATTTTTGGGATCAACAAAAATCTTACTGAAATACCAGGCACGCTGCCGTATGTTTTGATCGGTGCTGACGTTTACCCAGCTTTCACCGCCATCATCACTTTTGAAAAGACCGCCTTTTTCACTTTCCACAATAGCATACACGCGATCGGGATTGGATGGGGCTACGGCAATGCCGATAATGCCCAGCAAGGGTTTACCGGGAAATCCTTTTTTATCATTGAGTTTGGCCCATGTTTCACCACCGTCTGTACTCTTCCACAAAGCGCTGCCGCTGCCGCCACTTTCGAGACTGTAAGGGGTGCGTTTTACCGTCCATGTACTGGCATAAAAAACCTGGGGATTACCAGGCTCCATCACCAGGTCGGCCGCGCCGCTGCCTCCGTCGCTGAACAGTACCCGGCGCCATGTTTTACCACCATCTGTTGTTTTGAAGATTCCACGCTCCTCATTATTGCCAAAAAGATGACCGGTGGCTGCAACCCATACCACATCGGGATTTTTGGGGTGGATGATGATACGGATAATATGCCGGGTATCTTTAAGGCCAAGGTTGCGCCAGCTTCGTCCGCCATCATCGGTGCGCCAGAGGCCAAAACCTTCACTTACATTACCCCGCAGGGTGTTCTCGCCGGCACCAACATACAATATGGTAGGGTCAGACGGGGCAATCGCTACTGCCCCGATGGAGCCACCAAAATATTTATCGCTGATGTTTTTCCAGTTGCTGCCACCATCAATGGTTTTCCATACACCGCCCCCCGTGGTGCCTGCATAAAACGTGTTCTTTTGCCGGTAATCACCACAGACTGCAGCACTGCGTCCGCCCCGGAAGGGACCGATAAGCCGGTATTTCGTTTTGCTCAGCAGGAAACTGTCGGCTACCGGTAGCGGAGCTGTAACGGGTTGTTTTTTTTGTGCCATACCGGGGCAGGAAAGTACAATTAGCAGCAGGCAAAATAAACGCTTCATAATGTGTCTGTTGATGGTTTATTCCGGAAAGATAATAAATACTCCGGAGTTATGGTAAAACTGTAAACCGGGTACAATCGTTTTCAAACAGCGGCAAAGGTGGTTATACAGACCCGGTCCGGTATTTTATTTACGACCGACTTGTTCATTGGGTGCCATCGCAGGAAAGACCTCATAAAACGTTTGTATCAGCAATAAAACAGGGCAGATAATCGTACACATTTTACCTGTACCGGGGAGGTGTACAAATCAAAAACAGGCTGTCTCAAAATTTTGAAACAGCCTGTGCTTATTGAAATATAGCAAGCTTAATTTCTTACGGGCTTACCTCCCTTAAGTACGCTCTGGATGCGTTCGAGGGTTTTCTTCTCGCCGGTAAGGGAAAGAAACGCTTCCCGCTCAAGGTCAAGTAAATATTGTTCACTTACGAAGGTGGGCTCACTCAGGTCTCCACCACACATTACATACGCTAATTTTTTGGCACAAACGGCATCGTGGGCAGTTGCATAATCAGCACTTACCATACCATGTATGCCGGCATATAAAGCACCCAGTGCCGATTTGCCAAGTACTTTTACATCATTCCGTTGCACGGGCATAACATAGCCACTGTTGTACAACTCAAGCACACTGCGCTTGGCATCAGCAATACGGCGGCCCTGGTTCATCACCACTTCATCCTGCCCCTTGCGGTATACGCCCAAACCAAATCCTTCGTGTGCAGACGTAGCTACTTTTGCAGTAGCAATATTCAGGAAGCGGTTTTTAAGGGTTATGGTTTCGGGTTCATCTTCGTGCATTTCATCGCTGGCCCGGAGTACAAACTCTTTGGTACCACCACCGCCGGGAATTACCCCGATACCCACTTCTACAAGCCCGGTATAAGTCTCGGCCGCTGCACAAACCTTATCGGAATGTAAACTCATTTCGCAGGCACCGCCCAGCGCCAGTCCGTGTGGCGCCACCACCACGGGTATGGAGGAATACCGTACCCGCATCATCGTATTTTGAAACATACGTATCGCCATTTCCATTTCATCGTACTCCTGCTCAATGGCAAGCATAAAGATCATGCCCACATTGGCACCGGCACTGAAATTATTGCCTTCATTAGCGATCACGAGCCCCTTGTATTTATCTTCGGCCAGTGCGATTGATTGCTGAATGCCTTCGAGTACTTCGCCACCAATACTGCCCATCTTGGTGTACCATTCCAGACCCAGTACATCATCGCCGAGATGATAGGTACGGCAGGCACTGTTTTTCCAGATGGTTTCGTTTTCAAAATGCTTCATAACGATGAATGCATTGCCGCCCGGAAGGGCTTTGTAGGCCCCGGAGGCAACGTCGTAGCAGAAACGCTTGCCCTGTTCAACTTTATAGAAACTGCTGATGTCTGCGGCCAGCATTTCGTCTACCCAGGCCGCCACGGTATAGCCTTCTGCTTTCATCGCCGCCACAGTTTTGGTTACGCCCAGCACATCCCAGCTTTCAAAGGCACCGATCTCCCAGCCAAAACCAGCCATCATGGCATCATCAACACGGTACAACTCATCCGATATTTCGGGTATGCGGTGCGAAATATACGCAAACAATCCATAGTGAAACTGCCGGTAAAATTCGCCAGCCTTGTCCTGTCCCGCACAAAGTGCTTTAAGCCGGGTATGTAAATCATCGATCGGTTTTGCAGCCTCAACGGTTGCAAACTTCGGCTTGCTCCGGGCACCATACTCCATCGTGGTGAGGTTGAGCGTCTGTATATCTTTGGCCCCGCCGGCACCCTTCACCTTTTTGAAAAAACCCTGCCCCGTTTTATCACCAAGCCAATTGCTGGCCACCATTTTCTCGAGCCATCCGGGGATGCTGAACACGGCTTTTGCTTCATCAGCCGGGCAGTTTTCTGCAACCCCCCTGGCTACCTTTACCAGGGTATCAATACCCACCACATCAGCCGTACGGAATGTAGCTGATTTCGGACGACCGATGATGGGACCGGTAAGGGCATCAATTTCATCAACCCCCAACTTCAGTTTTTCCATGGCATTCATAATCGCCATCATGCCGAATACACCAACCCGGTTGGCGATAAAAGCAGGAGTGTCTTTGCACAACACGGTCGTTTTTCCGAGTACCAGATCGCCATACTCCATCAGGAAGTCAACCACAGCGGGATCGGTAAGTGGGGTAGGAATGATTTCAAGTAAACGGAGATAACGCGGGGGGTTAAAAAAGTGGGTTCCGCAAAAATGCCTGTTGAAATCCTCACTACGCCCTTCGGTCATCATGTGAATGGGTATGCCGGAGGTATTGGAGGTAATAAGCGTGCCGGGTTTACGGTACTTTTCCACTTCCGTAAAAACCGATTGCTTGATGTCAAGTCTTTCCACTACAACTTCAATAATCCAGTCGCAGGTGGCAATATCTTTCATGTTGTCGGTAAAATTACCTGTACTGATCTTCTTCACTACATCCTTATGGTACACCGGGGACGGGTTACTTTTGATGGCACCGGCCAATGCGTCGTTGACAATCCTGTTTTTTACCGCAGGATGATCGGTACTGAGGTTTTTTGCTTTCTCTGCGTCATTGAGTTCTTTGGGCGCAATGTCAAGCAGGAGTACCTGCAGACCAATACCTGCAAAATGACAGGCAATACGGCTGCCCATTACCCCGCTGCCCAGTACAGCTACTTTTTTGATGGTTCTCTTCAACATAAAAATTAGTTAGTTAAACAACTATTTTACGAAGATAAGGGAAAAAAGAGATACAGAAAGGGCTTTTGTTTTCAGGACAGTTTCCCGGTTCATCCGGGCTGTTGACGGAAATAGGCAGACGATTGGCAGTACTGCATTTACAAAGGTTTCCTTACCTTTATCCATATCATTACCCTGAAACGCCCTCTTGTAGTAAAAAATGGAAGATAACGGGTCTATATATACATTTCTCTTGCAGATAGCAGGCGGAGCCGCATTGGCTACCTGCTTTTACCATTTTATTGTATTTCTCTACCAGAAGGAAAAACTTTTTCTCTATTATTCGCTTTATCTTTTTGTAACTGCAGGGTTTATCGCTTACCGGGTGATCAATCATTACTTTTTTAATGATGAAGGTGCCAGTCAACGCTGGTATTACAGTACAGAGGAAGTGCTTCAGGCCGCGCATTACTACTTCTATTTTGTATTTGGCATCATGGCTTACAGGCATTATAACCTCCTGCCGCGCTACATGTGGCTTTACTGGAAATATTTTCTGAGCTGGAGCCTGCCCATTTATGCCCTCAGTTTTTTCTTTGTCTCCTATTTTACACAGCAGGATAAGTATCATGGACTACCCCAGACACTCAGCGTCATTTTCCGGCTTACCCTCATGATCAGCAGTGTTATCATACAGATTGCTTTCATTTTCAATTCAAAAAACGGGATACTTCGGCTTGTCCTTGCAGCGAGTATTGCCTATATGTGCTGTGGTACCCTGTCAATGGTTTCCAATGCAAAAAACATCAGTTTCTTCGGGATTCCTGATATCGGCTGGATCTTTATCGGCATCTTCCTGGACATCTTGTTTTTTTCGGCTGCAATGGGTGCCCGGCTGAAGGGTATTGCCCGGGAGCAAAGAGAGTCCATGCTCAGGATACAGCAGCAGGAGCTGGATAAACTGGGTGCCATTTATCAGGCGCAGGAAAAAGAACGCCGCCGCATCAGCCAGGAATTGCATGATGATATCGGCAGTACGCTCAGCAGTATTTCCCTGATGAGCAGCGTACTCAGGAAAAGAATTGCTACCCGGCCTGAGTCTGCGCAGACGCTGGCGGCTAAGATGGAGGAAACCAGCCGCCAGATGATTGATAATATGAGCGATATTGTCTGGAGCAACAACCCCTCCAACGATACGGTGCAACACCTGACCAACCGTCTGCAGCAGTTTATGACCAATGCATTCGAAAACAGCGATACCCGGTACAGCCTTTTTGTGAACAAGCCTGCCGAGGAGGTAAAGGTAGATATGCTTCTGCGGCGTGAAATCTACCTGATCAGTAAGGAAATTATTAATAATTCGGCCAAATATAGCCAGGCATTGAACTTTTCATTGCAACTTTCCTTTAACCGGGATATGGCCATCGTAGAAGCCAAAGACGATGGAATGGGCTTTGACGAGGCATTGGCTTCGGCAGGTAACGGATTGAATAATATCCGGTTACGCGTTAAAAAATTTAATGGTAAGGCTGTATTGCAAACCGCCAGAGGGAGGGGTACGCAGTGGACAATTACCCTGCCCTCGCAAGAAATAAATCATGCGTAAAATTACTTCACCCCTTTATGGTATTGCCTGAAATGCACGTCTGTACTAACTTTGCTAAAATTTACCGTTTTGAAAATATTGATATTTGAGGATAATCTTTTGATGCAGCAAAGCCTTTGTGAAGTATTGCAGGGTGAAAATGGCTTCACTGTGGCCGGTACGTATGAGAATGCAGCCAATATTGATGAACTCTACCGCATCCTGCAACCGGATATCCTGATCATGGATATTGATATGCCGGATGTCAACGGGCTGGAGGGATTGGAACGGCTTAAACAGGTTTACCCGGATGCCAAAGTACTCATATTTACGGTGTTCGAGGAAAACGATAAAGTACTCAATGCGATTTGCCTGGGTGCCAACGGCTATATCCTTAAAAGCAGCAGCCCCGAGAAGATCATTGAAGCTATAAAAGATGTTGTGAATGGTGGTGCACCCCTTACCCCAGCAATTGCGGCCAAGATACTGATGCACTTTCCCAAGCCATCTGCCGCTGCGCAAAAAGCAGAAGATGATCTGCACCAGTTGAGCGAAAAGGAAAAAGAAGTACTGGAGTTACTCGTCAAAGGATTCAGTTATAAAATGATTGCGGCAGAGCTGAATAAAAGTGTGGAAACCATCCGCACACAGATAAGGAATATCTACCGTAAGCTGAATGTACATTCCAATGCCGAGGCCATCATTATGGCGATGAATGCAAAAGCAGTATAAAAAGGGTTGCGGCTATTTGCCCTTCAGAAATGCACCATACCCGCACTCCAGCCATTTGGCATATTCATCCGCATCGGGGGTGTAACCTACCGGTGGATTAAGCAAACGCCCGTCGGGAGACAGCAATACATACCAGGGCTGTGATACTGCACCGAAATTTTCTGCCTGGAAATTACCCCACTTATCGCCGATCGTAATAATCTTTTTCTGGTTGCCATCCTTATCCTTAAACAGGAACTGCTCGTCTACCGGCAGTGCTTTTTTATCGTCTACATACAGCGATACAAGGATGAATTTATCCATCTGCTCCTTCACCACTTTCTTTACCCATACATTTTCTTCCATTTTACGACAATTGACACAAGCCCATCCGGTAAAATCGATAAGCAGGGGTTTATTCTTTTCCTTAGCCAGCTTTTGGGCGGCAAAAAAATCGTCGATGGGTTTATCGCAATTAACAGGTGTTGTATAGACACTGTAGCAGGCCGGTGGAGGAAAACCGCTCACGAGGCTGAGCCTCGCATAACCAGTATTGGTTACCCCTGGCGCAAGGTAAATGCCAATGGCCAGGAAAAGCAGGGCGAAAATTATCCGCGTTTTACCGATCACGGGTTTGCTGTACTGTTTTTTGAAACTGAACCATCCCATCAGGTAGGCAAAACAGCCCAATGCCAGTACAACCCAGGCACCCAGGAATATTTCTCTTTTGAGGATACCCCAGTGACCGGTAAGGTCTGCGTTGGAGAAAAACTTGAAGGCCAGTGCCAACTCTACAAAGCCCAGCACCACTTTCACCGTATCCAACCATCCGCCCGAACGGGGGAGTGAAGACAACCAGCCGGGAAACATGGCAAAAAGTGCAAAGGGTAATCCCAGTGCAAGCCCAAAGCCAGCCAATCCCGCTGTTAATGGCCAGGCACCATCGGCGGCCGTGCCTGCCAGTAATGAACCTAATATCGGGCCTGTACAGGAAAAAGAGACAATTGCCAGTGTAAGCGCCATAAAGAAGATACCCAGCAGGTTGGTACCCCGCTTTGAGTCGGCCTTATTGGCAATAGACCCCGGTAATGTGATTTCGAAAAACCCGAAAAACGAGATGGCAAATACGACAAATATGATAAAAAATATCAGGTTCAGGTAGACATTGGTGGAGATGGCGTTATAAATCTGTTTATCCACATTGCCAATAACGTGAAACGGAATACTCAGCGATACATAAATAAGGAAGATAAAGAGACCATACATTGTAGCCTTACCTACTCCCTTGGATTTATCTGCAGCTTTTTTTGTAAAAAAGGAAACCGTAAGGGGGATCATCGGAAATACACAGGGCGTAATCAGGGCAACCAGTCCGCCAAGCAATCCCAGCAGAAAATTCTTCCAAAGACTGCTATTGTCCTTAACCGGCTCAATACCGCAATTGCTCGCCGGATTTTTGAGGTCTACGCTGCTGAGGGTGAGTTGCTGGTTGTTTTCAGCCAATACAAACTCCCCGCCACTGAAACTGCCATCCGCCTGCTTTTTCAGGTAAAATTCTACCGGGATAGGGCCAACAAATTCTTTACCCGTAAAGCCCATATAATTCAAGGTCCCTTTCAGGTAAGGAAGTTCGCCCTTCACCGCCAGGTTGAGTGTTGCTGAAAAAGTTTTATCATGATACGCCACTTCGGCATTGTCGAGCAAGGCTTCTTTTTTCTTTTGTGCTGCAGGTTCGGCAATACTGCCCACGATTATATTGCTGGCAATGGCGCTATCCCATTCGATGGTGGTAACCGGCAGACCCTCTTTGTTGCCAAACGCATATACGACTGTATCCGCAGCAAGAGTACCCGTAACTGATAATTGCAAACCATCACTGGCTTTAACGGCTTTAAACTGCCACTGGGCTTTCTGGGCAAAAAGTGATCCTCCTGCCACCGTAAAAAGTATGGCAATAATGAATGAACGATATTTCATTGTAAAACCTGTAAGTGATGATTATTGATGCAAACGCCTTTCGGGACGGTCAGCACATTAGTTTAACTTTACTTCAAAAGGAACATCTTTGGGAGGCAGACATTGTTTTTCATTGCATACCATATAATTAACAGTTCCCTTAACCGTAACAGGAATAGCAACTTTTGATTTAACCACCTGTACAAAATCAACACTGTTTTCAAAATAGTTGACTTTAGCTTTCCAGATGTCTTCGTATTTTGAAATGAGTTTACCCACTTCTTTAACGCTGCCCTGGAAGGTAAGGAGAGGGTTTTTGGTAAAACTGATGGTAGCCGCAGACACATCTTCTATATTTTTCTGGGCGTATAAATGGTATTTACTGGCAATAGTAGCCTTCATGTGAAGTTCGTATGTTTTATCACCGGTCTTTTTAGCCGTAAATGTCCAGTTTACCGCGTTGCCCGTTTGCGCCTGAACTGTGTAACCTGCTACCAGCATCAATAAGGCAAAAATCATCTTTTTCATCCGTTTGTTTTTTATTATCCTGTAAAAATAAGTGTCCCTTACAGCAATAAATTGTTAAAATCAATCATACCAATACTGCAGGAACGATGCCAAACAGGTGCTCAAATACCTTTTGGCCATCTGTATTACCCAATGCAGCGCTACAAGCCCGCTCCGGGTGAGGCATCATACCAAATACGTTTCTCTCCCTGTTGCAAATACCTGCGATATGATGTACGGCAGCGTTGGGATTATGGTTTTCGCCAACATGACCATTTTCATCGCAATAGCGGTAAATTACCTGCCGGTGCATTTCTATGCCGGCCAAAGTATCTGCATCAGCAAAAAAGCGCCCTTCGCCATGGGCTACCGGTATCTTCAGTGGCAATCCTCCTTCAGCGGCAGCCTCCTTGATATATACGTTTTTACATACAAACTGCTGGTGGCCATTACGGAGCAGGACACCGGGCAGTAAGCCACTTTCACAAAGAATCTGGAATCCATTACAAATGCCCAGTACCTTGCCGCCCTCCCGGGCAAAGCCGATAACGCTTTGCATCATAGGGCTGAACCGGGCAATTGCACCGCAGCGCAGGTAATCGCCAAAGCTGAAACCGCCTGGTAGTACAATGCAGTCATCGGTATTAAACATACTGATGTCTTTATCCTTATGCCAGAGCGCAACCACCTCCTGCCCCAGATCTTCCCGCAAGGCATCAATCATATCCCTGTCACAATTGGAACCCGGAAAAACAACAACGCCAAATTTCATGTAAACAATAATTAGTGGTGAATGACACAAAGGTAAGTCACCATGGTTATTTATGGAAGGAAATACGATTTTAATACGATAAAGGCCACTGCCCCCCAGTGCAGCAGCGGGGCAAGCCATTTGCGTGCCGGGTACAGGAAGGCGGCTGCCGTTACCGGAGCAAGGGGGCAGGCACAGAGTACCCAGTATTCAAAACTGTGGGTGGCATTAATAAAAGGAATAGAGAATGCCACCAGCAGGTAAAGAAAAATAAGGCTCCAGCTTTTGCGGGTCTGTATCAGTTGCCGGCGCAGTTGCTGTTGTACAAATGCCAGCCCGATTAATGTGAATAACAGCATAATACCTATGGCTGTATACGCCAGTGCTGTTTGTGAAAACCTGGGTAGACTGATGCTGAAACCGGGAAAATGGTAGCCCTTCCATTTATCGGTCAGGAAAAGATATGCCAGTAAGAAATAATATGGTGTGATAATGCCGAGAAGGGCAATGAGCCATTCGGTAATTCGAAACGTACGGGTAATGGCCAGTCCGGCAACAATAAGCAGGGTAAAAGCGATGGCCGGAAAATAAAAAAAAGTGGATACCCCGATGGTCATACCAATATTGAAAAGGGTAGCCCTGGGATTGGCCTGGGCATAAATACCGCTCATTTGTGCCCAAACCCATACCAGAAGCGTATTGATGATCAGTGGGGCAGACAACACATGCCATTCGCTGAACAGGGAGGTCAGGAGCAGGTAGCTCATGCCTGTAAGGTAATTGGGCTTTTGCAACAGCCGCTGTACCGATACCAGCCGGTTGAACATAACGGCCTGCGAATACAGCAGCACATAGGTCAGCAAAGGATAAAGCAGGGGGAACCCACTGCCCGCCGGCTGGAGCCAGGACAGTAATTGTTTGAAAAGAAACCCATCCGTTTGCTGGGCAACAGGTATTGCTGGACTGAGGAAGATCGGCAACTTCAGCAACAGCCCATATACAAAAAGTAAAAAGTTGTTGGAAGGATTATTGGCTTTAAAAACGCCGGTCACAATGTTGTTTGATTAAAGGATGAATAATGACTGTATCTACAAAGGTCATTAATTCCGTGCAAGGTCCCACCATTTTTTTGCGGAGTTCATCTTTGCCGGTCATCACCCGCAGCCTTGTATGCGGTCATCATGTGAAAAACAGGTCTGCCGCAATCCCATCGGCCAGCAGTTTCCCGGCATTGGTTAATACCAGTATATCGCCTCTGTTCTCCAGGAAGCCGCCCCGCAGGTAACGTCCGGCAGCTTTGTGCAACTGTTCTTTACAGGATCCGCCAAACTGGCTGGCTACGCGGCGGGTATCCAATCCCTCCATTGTACGCAGACTGATCATGATGTACTCATTGAGTTGCTGTACCGGCGTAAGTATTTCTTCTTCAGAGGGGATATGCCCTTGCCGGAGGGCGTTTATATAGCGGGCATTATCAGCTACATTCCAGCGGCGGCGGTTGCCCGAAAAACCATGCGCCGATGGCCCGAAACCATAGTAAGGCCTGCCCTGCCAGTAGCTGCTGTTGTGCCTGCTCTGGCTTCCCGGCCGTGCAAAATTGCTGATTTCATAGTGCATATACCCCGCAGTTTCCAGCCAGTTCATGAGCAGCAAAAACTGCTTTGCCTGCCGTTCTGCATCCACCGGTGCCTTTTTTCCGCGTGCAATAAGCGTGTCCAGCGCCGTGTGTTTCTCCACCGTAAGCGCATAACAACTGATATGCGGTATATCCGCTTCAATAATGGTGTCCACATTCCTTTGCCAGGCAGCATCATCCAGCAGCGGCGAGCCATAAATAAGGTCAACGGAAAAGTTGTCAAACCCCGCATCTTTTACCAACTGTATGCACCCGGTAGCCTGTGTGGCGGTATGGGCACGGTTCATCCACAGCAGTTCTTCATGTTGAAAACTCTGTATGCCGATGCTCAAACGGTTGATACCTGACCGTTGCCAGGCACTGAGCGTGGCAGCATCAATATCATCGGGATTTGCTTCAAGTGTGATTTCGGCCAGTGGATCAATGCTGAATTTTTTGTGCAGCGCATTCAGCAGCATATCCAACGCTTCAGCAGTCAATAAGGAAGGAGTGCCGCCCCCGAAATACAGGGTAGCTACTTTTTCTCCCGCCTCGTAAGGCCGGGTCAGCTCAATTTCCCTGCAAATGGCATCAAGCAGGTCGTCCTGCTGCCGGAGTGATGTGGAAAAATGGAAGTTACAGTAGTGGCAGGCTTTTTTACAAAATGGAATATGGACGTAAATGCCTGGCAACTGATTTTCAGATTTATTCATTTAGTTTTGATACCCGATGCGCATAAAAGCAATCATTCTCTTTTTCCTCGTACAGACTGTGCTGTTGCTGCTGGCGACAGATGGCCTGGGGCAGCATACCCTGCGTATTCGTTATACGGGCAAAGATAGTGCCTTTGTACCCGAAACCCTGCAGTTACGCACCAGCTTCCCCAATCAGTTTGCCTGCATCCGGTATATTGATGAGTTGCCGGTTTTACTGCGTACAAAAGGGTTTCCCGCAGCATCTGTGGATAGTATTTTCAGCGATACGGCAACCACAACAATCGAGCTTTACCTTGGCCGGGCTTATCAATGGATAAGTCTGCAACCGGTAGGAATTGAACAACGGGCATTGGAAGAAAGCCGGTTTCTCGACCGCGATTTTGCAGGTAAGCCGATTGACCTTGCGCGCCTCCGGCAGATACAGCAACGCATCCTTCATTACTACGATAAAAATGGCTATCCCTTTGCCATGGTCTATCTGGATAGTGCCCGGCTGCAAAACAACCAGATGAACGCACTACTGAAGGTGAACACGGGTGTTTTATACCATATCGACAGCATCCGTGTATTTGGTAAGGGAAAAATCCGGTCTACCTTTTTGCAGCATTACCTCGGCATACGGAATGGTAGTGTATTTAGCCGCGATAAACTGGATAAAGTGGGTAAACGCCTCCTGGAATTGCCCTATATACAGGAAGCACAACCCTCCGACCTGACCATGCTTGGCAGTGGTGCCATCCTCAACCTTTACCTGCAACCCAAAAGGAGCAGTCAGATCAATTTCCTGATCGGGTTTTTACCCTCCAATAACGAATCCGGTAAGTTGCAACTTACCGGAGATGTTAACCTCAACCTGAAAAATGTACTGGCCGGTGGCGAAACCATCCTGCTCAACTGGCAGCAGTTGCAACTGAAATCACCAAGGCTCAACCTCGGTTACCAGCAACCTTATTTATTCAACAGCCCCTTTGGTATCGACTTTGCTTTTGGGCTCTTTAAGAAGGATTCTACCTTTTTGCAGATCAATGCACAGTTGGGTATCCAATACCTGTTGTCGGCCAGCCAGTCCGGCAAACTCTTTTTTCAGAACCAGAGCAGTTTCCTGCTGGGTGCCGGTGCCGACACCAATCAGGTAAAACTCACCCGGAAACTCCCGCCGAATATCGATGTGAGTGCCATGAGTGTGGGTATAGATTATGAGTGGAACAATACCGATTACCGCCTCAATCCCCGCAGTGGTAATGACTTCAGCATCAGCGTGGCAGCCGGCATCAAAAAAATAAAAACCAACAGCGATATCCTTAGCCTGAAAGATCCGGGCTTTGATTATGCCAGTTTGTACGACTCGGTAAAGCTGAAAAGTTACCAGTTGCGCGTAAAACTAAGGGCTGCTCATTTTTTTCCCGTTACGCAACGTACCACGTTCAAAGCAACGCTCAGCCTTGGCGCCTTCAGCAGCGAAAATATTTTCAGGAATGAGCTCTTTCAGATCGGGGGCTACCGTCTGCTCAGGGGCTTTGATGAAGAAAGCATTTATGCCACACAGTATGCCGTAGCCTCGGGTGAGTACAGGATACTGGTAGGACTCAACAGTTATTTCTTTGGCTTTTCTGACGCCGGTATGGTCGTTAACCGCTACCAGTCCGTAAACCTGAAGAACAACTTCTTCAGTGGCGGATTGGGAATGGTTTTTGAAACAAAGGCCGGGCTGCTCAACATCAGTTATGCCATCGGTAAACGCGGCGACCTGCCCTTCAACCTGCGGCAGGCCTCAAAAATTCATTTTGGGTACATAAATTATTTCTGACAAAAATCCTTTCCCAAAGGTTTGCAATATAAACCCCGCTATTTTTGCACACATAAATCAACAACAGGTGAAAGGGATATTGCTTCATATGGTTCTGCTGTTCGGTTCTGTTGTCGTATATGGCCAGGGGCCAGCGGGTATATCTGCCGACGACCCTGTACGTGATACAGTATCTCCTGTACTTAGTCCTGTTGACCGTTACAACTCCGCTATAAAGGCCATACTGAACGACCATACCCTGCTCAACAGTAACGGAAAGCCTTTTGTCAATACCCTGGTGGTAAAACCCATTACGGGGAAGGAACACCTGTTTTACCTGCTGGCAGCACTCTTTCTCTATCTGGCCCTGCTCAGGTTTATTTTTGCCCGCTATTCTTTCAACCTCTTCCGTGTTTTTTTCAATACTTCCCTTCGCCAGGGACAGTTGACAGACCAGTTGCTCCAGGCCAGGCTGCCGTCTCTTTTCTTTAACCTTTTCTTTATCCTTTCCGCAGGAATGTTTGCCTACCTCTTACTGTCGCGTATGGGTTGGTTGGGCAACCATAATGCCTGGTGGCTGGCTATCCCTTCCTGCACCGGCATCGTGGCAGCAGTGTATGGCACAAAGTACCTTACCCTTAAATTTACCGGCTGGCTTACCAATTTTAAAGAACCTGTGGATACTTATATCTTCATCGTTTTCCTGATCAATAAAATTATCGGTATTCTCTTGCTGCCGGCAATATTACTGCTGGCGTTTGCCAAACCAGGTCTTTCTTATGCCGCTGCGCAGGGGGCATTGGTTGTTATTGGCCTGCTGCTGGTACTGCGTTTTTTCCGGTCATACGGCCTTCTCCAGGGACGTCTCAAAGTGAGCCGGGCACATTTTTTGCTTTACATTTTTGGCATCGAAATACTTCCACTCTTATTGATATACAAGGCATTAGTGATTTATTTAGAGAAAAGTATATAACTTTGCCGCCAATACCATAGACGACAAATGACCATGGTTAAAAACGGGGAAATCCAGGCCGGAATCAAACCGGCTGTAGCAGTTAAAAAAATATTAATCACCCAACCGAAGCCTGAAGGCGAGAAGTCACCGTACTTTGATCTGGCTAAGAAGTATAGTGTACAACTCGATTTCCACCCCTTTATTGTGGTGGAATCTGTACCCGCCAAGGAATTCCGTAAGCAAAAGGTTGATATACCTAATTATACGGCTGTTATTTTTACCAGCCGCAATGCTATTGACCATTTCTTCAGGATATGTGATGAAACCAAGGTTAGTATTTCACAGAACACCAAATACTTCTGTATCACCGAGGCCGTGGCGCTTTACCTGCAAAAGTTCATCCTTTACCGTAAGCGTAAAGTGTTTTATGGGGCAGACGGTACCAACAAGAGCCTTTTTGATGTCATTAACAAGCATAAGGACAACGAAAAATTTCTCTATCCCTGTTCTGAATCGTTCGACAGTGAGATCACCAACTGGCTCAAGGCCAATAAATGCGGCTACGCAACACCCGTATTGTACAAAATCATCAGTAATGATGTAAAGGAAGTCGTCGCACGTAATTATGATGTGATCTGCTTCTTTACCCCGGGAGGTGTAAAGAGCCTGATCGAAAACTTCCCTGATTTTAAACAAAACGGTACAAGAATCGGTGCTTTTGGTCCCAACACTTTCAAAGCTGTGGAAGACGCCGGACTCAGTCTTGACATCAAAGCTCCTCAACCCCAGGCGCCAAGTATGGTCAGTGCATTGGAAGTTTTTCTGGCAGCCATCAGCAAAAAATAAATCAGTTATCTTTTTTTATCAGTATAAGCGCACAGTAATTCTAATATGCGAAAATTCCCGATGCCTGGCATCAGGGATTTGTAGAATGATGGTATTGCCAATACTTTACGACTATCCCAGTGAAGCGTAGAGGGGAAAGCCTTCCATAAAACTATTTACTTCTTTCCGGATATTGCCCAGCACCACTTCGTCATCCGCATTCATCAATACCCGGTCTATAACATCCACTACAAAATCCATGTGTTCTTCTTTCATACCCCTGGTGGTGATCGCCGGCACACCTACACGGATACCCGATGTTACAAAAGCACTTTTATCATCAAAGGGAACCATGTTTTTATTCACGGTAATATCGGCCTTACCCAATACCTGTTCAGATTTTTTACCGCTGATGTTTTTATTGCGCAGATCGATCAGCATCAGGTGATTATCGGTACCACCGCTGATCATATGGTAATCGCGGGCATTAAAAGCTTTCGCCATCGCCTGTGCATTAAGGAGTACCTGTTGAGCATATATGGTAAAATCATCGGTTAGTATTTCACCAAACGCAATGGCTTTGGCTGCAATGACATGCTCGAGCGGACCACCCTGTGTACCGGGAAAAACAGCCATATCAATAAGGTTGCTCATCAGGCGTATATTGCCTTTTACATCCTTCAGGCCAAAGGGGTTCTCAAAATCTGTCTTCATCAGGATAACGCCGCCACGAGGACCGCGCAAGGTTTTGTGTGTAGTACTGGTTACAAAATGACAGTGGTCAAATGGGGATGCCAGTAACCCTTTGGCGATCAATCCCGCAGGATGCGCCATATCGCAAAGCACAAAAGCACCTATTTCGTCAGCTACCTTCCTGATCCTTGCATAATCCCAGTCACGGCTGTAGGCACTTGCACCGCAGATGATCAGCCTGGGCTTTTCTGTACGCGCTTTTTGTTCCAATGCATCATAATCCACCAGCCCGGTTTCTTTGACCACGCCATAAAAATGTGGTGTGTAAAGCTTGCCGCTGAAGTTGACCGGAGAACCATGTGTCAGGTGACCACCCATGCTCAGGTCGAGCCCCAGTATTTTATCACCCGGTTGCAGAATGGCCAGCATCAGCGCAGCATTGGCCTGGGCGCCACTATGGGGTTGCACATTGGCATAGGCACAGTTAAAGATGGTTTTGAGGCGGTCGATCGCCAGTTGTTCTACCTGGTCAACGATTTCACAGCCGCCATAATACCGCCGGCCCGGATAGCCCTCGGCATACTTATTGGTCAGCGAAGTACCCATTGCCTCCATAACCTGAAGGGAGGTGAAGTTTTCAGACGCAATCAGTTCTATACCGTGGCGCTGACGTTGTAATTCCTGCTGAATCAGGTCGAAAATGGCCGTATCTCTTTGCATGAGCTGTTAATTAGGGCACAAATATACACGCTGCCCTCATATGTTGAACCGTTTGGTAATCGTTGGGGTAGATTATCCCTGTGAATCCATATCATAGGGTTGTGAATATGTAAAATTTACACATCGTATCTGGTTATTTTCTATCTTCACCCTCCGAAAAAACAAACGCCGCCTGTAGTACAGGCGGGATTTTATTTATGAAGGCCATTATCCCCGTTGCCGGTGCAGGCACAAAGCTGCGTCCGCATACATATACTCAGCCCAAAGCGCTGATTCCCCTGGCAGGCAAAACCATCCTGAGCATTATCGTGGACCAACTGCATGAAGCGGGTATCAATGATTTTATTTTTATCATCGGGTATCTGGGGGAAAAGATACAGGACTATGTCAGAATGCACTACCCCAACCTCAACTGCCACTTTATACAGCAGAACGAGCGGCAGGGAACCGGGCATGCCATCAGCCTTACCAAAGATATTGTGGGTGACGAAGCATTGTTTATTGTACTGGGAGATACCATTGCGGAATACGATGTACAGGAAATGATTGCCCTGCCCAACAGCGCACTGGGGGTAAAGAGAGTGGATGACCCGCGCAACTTTGGCGTGGCAGAAATTGACGAAGATGGATTCATCAGCCGGTTGGTGGAAAAGCCGGCCATACCCAAGAGTAATATGGCCCTGGTAGGATTGTATAAGATCCAGGAAACGGCGGCCCTCTTTGCCTGTATCGAAAAGATTATGGCTTCCAATATCAAAACCCGTGACGAATTTAACCTGACAGATGCACTCGAATGTATGATCCAGGGTGGTGCGCGGATGCAATCGTTCAAGATACAAAGCTGGTTCGACTGTGGCCGGAAAGAAACCCTGCTTGAAAGCAATGCCACACTGCTGAAAAAGTTTGGCGGACATGCGGCTGAAGAAGCAAAATATGAAAATACGATTATCGTACAACCCGTGGATATAGCCGAGGGCTGCGACATCAGGAACTGTGTGATCGGCCCCTTTGTCTCTATCGGAGAGCATACAACGATACACCACGGTATCATCAAAAATTCCATCATCGGGTCTTATTCCAAACTGGTGGATATCGTACTCAAAGACTCCCTTGTTGGCAGCGATGCAGAAGTAAAGGGCGTAAGCAGGAACCTGAATATTGGCGATAATACAGCGATTGACCTGGGCGGAAGATAGAACCCCGCCGTTTCCCGCATAGAACACTTGCCCATCCATGCAGCACTCATTAATTAATGACTGCATACTGCTCATCATTCCCCGTTCTGTCTTACTTTTATCGGCAAATGGAAACATATACCAACCGCATTACCCGCCTTTTTGGCATAAAATACCCCCTTGTACAGGCCGGCATGATCTGGGCCAGTGGCTGGCGATTGGCCAGTGCTGTGAGTAATGCCGGTGGCCTGGGCATTATTGGGGCGGGCAGTATGTACCCCGATGTACTCCAATCGCATATCCGGCAGTGTAAAACCGCTACCCGGGAGCCATTCGGGGTTAACCTGCCCTTACTTTATCCCGATATCGGCAAACACATTGATACGATAATAACCGAAGGGGTAAAAATAGTGTTCACATCTGCGGGGAATCCCAGAACATGGACGTCTTTGTTGAAACAGCAGGGAATCACCGTTGTACATGTAGTGAGCAGCAGTAAGTTTGCCCTCAAAGCACAGGACGCAGGCTGTGATGCCGTAGTAGCTGAGGGCTTTGAAGCCGGGGGACATAATGGACGGGAAGAAACAACCACTTTTGTACTGGTGCCTGCCGTTTGCGAAACTGTACAGGTTCCCGTTATTGCGGCAGGGGGGATTGCCACGGGGAGGCAGATGTTTGCTGCCATGGCACTTGGCGCTGAAGGGGTACAGGTGGGCAGTCGTTTTGTAGCAAGCAACGAAGCCTCAGCACATGAAAAATTCAAACATGCCGTAATCAGCGCCGCAGAGGGGGATACGCTCTTGTCGCTGAAACAGCTTACGCCTGTTCGCCTGCTCAAAAACGCATTCTTTGAACAGGTGCAGGCTGCAGAACAGCAATGCCAGCCTCCGGAAATATTGCAGCAACTGCTGGGCAGGGGCAGGGCAAAAAAGGGTATGTTTGAGGGCGATCTCGATGAAGGGGAACTCGAAATCGGGCAGGTTAGCGCCCTGATCCGCGACATCAAACCGGCCGCTGCAATCGTGGAGGAATTGTGGACTGGCTTCAGGGAAGCAAAACAAGCCCCACTGAAATAAATCATTATCTTTGCGCCAATTTTAAATACAAGAATATTAACCCGCAACAAATGCAACGCAGAATCGTGAGTTTTTCAAGTAAGTATTACGTTCTTTTGGTGATCAGCATATTCCTTTCCCTTTTTGTTTACAGTCAGCCCGTTCCCCAGATACCTGACGTACAGAACCTGAGCAATATACCGCAGAATGTAGATCCTAAAACACTTACGCAACCTGCTTTACAGGCGTTGCTGAAAGACAATAATAAATCGGGGAAAGACGTAACCAAGCAGACGCCAGATATTATCCAGCGGTTAAAAAACAAGTCACTTGATAAAGACAGTACCCAGAAAGACAATATCAAACAGTCGCTCAACCAGGCTGAAATGACCTATGGTGCCAATGTTTTTCAGGGGCTGGCTGTCAACGACCTTTCCGAGCTCTCCACACCGCCACTTGACTATCCCCTTGGTGTAGGTGACCATATTATTGTGGCCTTATGGGGTGCGGCCGAATTTCAGGAAGATTATATCATTGCCCGCGACGGATCAATTTTTCCTGCAGGCCTTGGTAAAATATATGTGCAGGGACTGACATTTGAAAATGCCCGTTCCATCGTTTATTCCAGGTTCATCACCAAAGTACCATCCGGTACACAGATCGCCATTTCTATCGGACAGCCACGCAGTATTAATGTGAATGTGGTGGGAGAGGTCAATAGTCCGGGGCCGGTTACGGTATCGGCTTTTTCCAATGCTTTCAGCGTTATCGGCCTTGCCGGAGGCATCAACAGTGTAGGTAACCTGCGCGACATACAGGTAAAGCGGGCGGGAAGGGTCATTATGAACCTCGATATTTATAAGTACCTGACCACAGGTGATATGGGTAAACATATCTATCTGGAGAATAATGATTTTGTAGTGGTGGGGTTTTATGAAAAGAAAGTATTGGCTACGGGACAGTTTAAACGCCCGATGTATTACCAGCTTAAGAAAGACGAAGGCGTAAAAGAATTACTGAAGTACAGTGGCGGACTTACATCTGAGGCGCTTGCATCATCCATGCGGATACTGCGCACCGAAAATGAGAAGCAGGTTCAGAAAGACATCAACGCCAATGCCATCATTAATAGGGAAAACAGCGAAAGGCTCAGGAATGAAAATGCCCCGCTATTTGACGGAGATATCGTAAAAGTGGAATTGATTAAGCCAGGGCTGATCAATAAGGTAGAGGTGAGGGGAGAAGTAAACTATCCTTCTATATATGAGTTGCGTAAAGGCGACCGGTTATTCGACCTGATTAACCGTGCCGGTGGGGTAACCCGTAATACTTACCTGCCAAGGGCTTACATTTTCCGCGGTGCGGGCGACTCCACCAACCTGAAGTCGAACAAATTAGAAATCAACCTGCTCGGCATAGAAAAGAATGATTTTGCCAATGAAAACAACGTAACGTTGATGGCCAATGACGTTGTACAACTGTTCAGCCAGGCTGAATTTGGCGAGCAGCAGTATGTAGAGATACAGGGTGAAGTGCGCCGGCCGGGCAAACAGAAACGTTATGGGGGAATGAGTCTGCAGGATCTCCTGTACCTGTCAGGCGGTATTAAGCCTTCAGCAGAATTTGGGCGCCTGGAAATTTCCAGTATTGTTGACATCGACTCTGCACAACAGGGGCTGAAACCAACCCGTACTGTAGTGAAGTCATATAAAATATTGCCTAACCTTGAATTGGATTCGGCCGCAGCAAAAATTACCCTGAAGCCCTACGACCAGATATTTGTTCGGAAAAACCCCACTTTTGAACTTCAGCAGAACATCCGGCTGGAAGGATTGGTGAAATACCCCGGCGACTATCCACGGCTCAACAAATACGAAAGAATTTCTTCATACATCGAAAGAGCGGGAGGCATTAAAGAAAATGCCAATATAGCAGGCGCTGTATTGTACCGCAATAAGACAGACTTCTTCCGTGAAAATATTGTTCGCAAACCGAAGTACGATTCCTCCGGCCGTGAAATACCCGACAGTATAGTAATCGAGCTCTCGAAGCCTGTCAGCATCGATCTCTTCAAGGCGTTGCGCTACAAAAATTCCAAGCATGATATCGTACTTCAGGAAAGTGACGTAGTGTATATCCCCGAAATCAATCCTTTTGTATCTGTTGCCGGTACCGTGCAATCGCCACTCAAAATTACCTTTGATAAGGAACATACCAACCTTGCATACTACATAGATAAAGCAGGTGGCTTTGGTGTAAGACCCTGGCGGAAACGGATATACGTTACCTATGCCAATGGAAAGAGCAGGCGCACCAAGAACTTTTTCTTTATGCACTTTTATCCCAGGGTGGAAGAAGGATGTACGATTACCGTACCTACCCGCCCCGAAGGAAAAGAATTGAGCGATATCGCTATCCAGACGGTTACTGCTACCGTGCCTATCATCATCAGTGCCATCATTATCAAATATTTAAATAAATAAAGAACCGTGACTTCAGGAGAGTTAATATTAGAAATATTGCGGCGGCTGAAAAAGTTCAGGTTCCTTATACTGCTTATCGGCCTGGGTGTTGGTGCATTATTATTTTGGTATGCTAAAAGAACACCAACGGTGTACACCTCAAAGGGGACGGTGTTTCCTTTAACCAATTCCAGCGACAATTCCGGTGTAAACAGTACCCTCAACAATATTCTTGGCATCAGTGAAGCGCCCAAAAGTTTCAGCAGTGAGGCTTCCATCAACATCATTGAACTGGCCACCAGCCGTAATACAAGGGAAGCCGTAGCCCTGATGCGGGTACCGGAATTTGGCAATAAGACCATTGCTGAATTGCTCATCCTTGCGGGTAAAAACAAAAAATGGAACGAGGCCACGCCTAAGGATAAAATACCCACAGATGATACGGCAAAGCTGGCCAATATCGGGGGAACCATTCTTAAAACGGGTATTACAGCCAAAATCAATAAAAATGGCGTACTTGAGTTGACTTTCAGTTCCACCCAGCAGGAAATTATTTCCCCCATCAGTTATGCGATTGTTAAGAAGATATCTGACTTCTACCGTGAACTGAAGGTAAGCAAGGCCAAACTGGACTATGAGTTTACCCTTAAAAAGGTGGACTCCTTAGATAAGGTATTGGACAGGATTGATAAAGAAGCCATCCGTATGTTTAATACCACTTATTTTACGCCTACCGATCGCCTTGAATACAATATACCCAAAGAGAATCTTTCGGCACTGAAGGAACGTACGATGCGCCAGCGCGATGTGGCTGCCAATAACCGCGAGGAAGCCATGTGGCGCTTGCAGAAACAAACACCCATCATCCAGATATTGGACAGACCTGATCCGCCGTACGATAAAAAAGAATCATCCCCTGTACTTTTTGCCATCATTGGCGTGGTGCTCGGGCTTATCCTCGGTTGTATTCTCTTCGTAGGCGGACTGGTACTCAAGTATGCCGAGAACGAGTTGCAGAAGGCGATCTTTAAAATAAAACAAAATACCGAGAAGCAAACCGTAACAGCAACTGAAGCCGATACCCCGGCTCCGGTGGTTGCTCCTGAAGCCTGATCAATCGGTTGTTCCGGAGCAAACGGGTCTGTTCCTTATTCAGTTATATCCCCACAGGAGCAGCAGACATTTGTGGCTGAACATTTTTGCAACAGCTATAGCATAATCCTGCTCCGTGTTGTCCGGATAAAAAATAAAACCCCGCAAAAGAGCGGGGTTTATCATTGGGGGTTACAAGTATGGTTATAATGCAATTTGTTTCTCTACCATCATCTTCCTGAGGTTGATGAGACCATAACGCATTCTTCCGAGTGCGGTATTGATGCTGCACTTGGTCAGGTCTGCGATCTCTTTAAAACTGAGGTCTGCATAATGACGCATGATGATGACCTCGCGCTGGTCTTCCGGCAGCAGGTCAATCATTTTACGTACGCGCTCATGACTCTGGCTTTGCATCATACGCTGGTCTGCACCGGCTTCTGAAAAATTAAGCACTTCAAAGATGTCGCGGTCATCACTCGTTTTGATACTGGGCGAGCGTTTTACCTTGCGGAAATGGTCTACACACATATTGTGTGCAATACGCATAGCCCATGGTAAAAACTTGCCTTCATCGGTGTAACGGCCACCCCTGAGGGTATCGATGACACGGATAAAAACGTCCTGGAAAATGTCTTCCGCCAGGTACTTGTCTTTAACGAGGAGATAAATGGACGTGTAAATTTTGTCTTTGTAACGCATTACTAACGTCGAAAGGGCATCAGCATCACCGTCCATATACATATGGATCAGTTGCTGGTCGGAAAGATTGTTAAGGCATTTCATACACTTCTACTGTTTTTTGTTTGGACATTAAATTGACAGGACCAATAATGGGAAATTAAGCGTAGAAGTCTATCGAATAGAAGTCTGGCTCTTCACTTTATTGGATATTGGAAATGTGAAATTAATATATTTTTCTAAACCACCAAATTTTTTTTAACATTTTTTTTGGCAGCTCTTGCACAATAAAAGTACAAGCACTTGTGCATACAAACAACGGATACAGGCCATTTTAAGAAAACTTTAGCAATTTCAGAAGCAGCGGTTTACATTTGTCTTTTACACCAGTTATGAGTAAGGCAACAGCAGCAGTTTCAAAAAAAGTACACACACCACAGTCCGGCGCATCAGGCATATACATAAAGGGGGCAAGGGTGCACAACCTCAAAAATGTAACGGTAGAAATACCCCGCAACAAGCTTATTGTGGTAACGGGGGTATCCGGATCCGGTAAATCATCATTAACCATCGATACCCTTTTTGCGGAGGGGCAACGCCGGTATGCAGAAAGCCTCAGTGCCTATGCCCGGCAGTTTATGCAGCGGATGAATAAACCCGATGTTGATTACATCAAAGGACTTTGTCCTGCCATTGCCATAGAACAGAAAGTGATCACGCGCACCCCGAGAAGTACGGTAGGCAGCATGACGGAGATATACGATTATCTGCGTCTGCTCTACGCCCGTGCCGGTAAAACCATTTCTCCCATAAGCGGCAGGGAAGTTAAAAAAGACGATGTGGGCGATGTGGTAAAAGCCATAGCCGAACAACCCCATGGTTTCCGGGTATTGATCCTGGTACCTTTCCGGCAAAACAAAAACCGCGATGTAAAAGAAGAATTGCATATACTGATGCAGAAAGGGTTCAGCCGCCTCTACTGCAATGGCGAAACCATCCGGCTGGAGGATGCGCTCGAAGATGCCGGTATCCAGAAAAAAATTGCTGCCGCTACAGCGCCTGCCGGAAAAAAGAAAGCGGCCCCCCCGGCTAATTACCTGCTGGTAGACAGATTGGTGGTGAAAGATTTTGACGAGGATGACCGCCACCGTATAGCCGACTCTGCTACCACTGCTTTTTATGAAGGGGAGGGCGAACTGTTTCTCGACACCAGTGACGCCAATGGCAAGCCGGTAAGCCGCCTGCCCTTCAGCAATAAATTTGAACTGGATGGTATCCGTTTTGAAGAACCGGTACCCAATCTTTTCTCTTTTAATAATCCTTATGGGGCATGTCCAACCTGTGAAGGGTTTTCACAGATACTGGGTATTGATCCCGACCTGATCATCCCTGATAAACGCCTCAGCCTGTATGAGGGCGCAATCGCCCCCTGGAAAGGTGAGAAGCTGGGCTGGTGGCGCGAACAGTTTGTAAAAGGAGCTTCAGGAATTAACTTTCCGATACACAAACCCATATTCGACCTTACGCCTGCACAGCTTCGCCAGTTGTGGGAGGGTGACGGACAGGTACAGGGCATTAATGATTTCTTTAAGGAAGTGGAACAGAACCTGTACAAGGTGCAGTACCGCGTATTGCTCAGCCGTTACCGCGGGCGCACGACCTGTACCGATTGTAAAGGCTACCGGTTACGCGAAGCCGCTTTATATGTACGTGTTGGGGGCAAGCATATCGGCGAACTTTGCGAGATGCCGGTAAAAGACCTGCAGGTGTGGTTCCGGCAACTGGAACTGAGTGCATACGACCGCCAGGTGGCCAAACGGATACTGCTGGAAATCAACCACCGCCTCAAAACTTTACTGGATGTAGGCCTCGGCTACCTTACCCTCAACCGGCTGGCCAATACGCTTAGTGGCGGCGAGAGCCAGCGCATACAACTAACCCGCAGCCTCGGCAGCAACCTCACCAACTCATTGTATATACTGGATGAGCCTTCTATTGGCCTCCACAGCCGCGATACCGTACAGTTGATCCGTGTGCTGAAAGAATTGCGCGACCTGGGCAATACCGTAGTGGTGGTGGAGCACGATGAAATGATGATGCGCGAAGCCGATCATATTATTGATATGGGACCGTTGGCGAGCCACCTTGGCGGAGAAATTATTGCCGAGGGCAACTACGCTGCCATTGTAAAGAACCCCAAAAGCCTTACCGGAAAATACCTGTCTGGTACCCTTGCCATTGCACCACCGGCCAATACCCGGAAATGGACAAGAAGCATACGTGTGGAAGGAGCAAGCCAGAACAACCTCAGGCAGCTCACGGTCGATTTTCCCTTACAGGTACTCTGCGTGGTAAGCGGGGTAAGTGGCAGTGGTAAAACCACACTGGTCAAACAGATTCTTTTTCCCGCATTGAGCAAGCTCAAAGGAGAGATGGCTGATAAGGCCGGGGCATACAGGGCTTTGACAGGAGATGTTGATTTTATTACCCAGGTTGAACTGGTAGACCAGAACCCGATCGGTAAGAGCAGCCGCAGCAACCCGGTTACCTATATAAAAGCATACGACGAAATCAGGGATATGTTCAGCAAGCAACCCCTGAGCAAGATGCGCGGGTTTCTGCCAAAGCATTTTTCTTTTAATGTGGATGGCGGCCGCTGCGATACCTGTAAAGGTGAAGGCGAACAGGTGGTAGAGATGCAGTTTCTTGCAGATGTACACCTCACCTGCGAGTCCTGCCACGGAAAACGTTTTAAGGAGGAGGTACTTGAAGTGAAATACCGGGATAAGAGCATTTATGATGTGCTGGAGATGAGTGTGGATGAAGCGATTACATTCTTTGCCGAGGAAAAGGATGTGGTAAAAAAAATACAGCCGCTGAGTGATGTGGGGTTAGGGTATGTCAAGCTGGGACAGTCTTCGGATACCCTCTCGGGTGGTGAAGCACAACGGGTAAAGCTCGCTTCTTTCCTGGGGAAGGGCAGGGCGGCAGGTACCATTCTTTTTATATTTGATGAACCAACAACCGGGCTGCATTTCAACGACATCAAAAAACTGCTGGCCTCATTCAATGCGTTGATCGACCAGGGACATTCCATTATCGTAATCGAACACAATACCGACGTTATCCGGTCGGCAGACTGGGTGATTGATCTCGGGCCGGAAGCCGGTTCGGGTGGTGGCAACCTTGTGTTTACCGGCACTCCCGCACAGTTGAAAAAATGTAAGGAGAGTCATACGGGTAAATTTTTATAGTACAACAGCTACAGGCATTGTTATTACACGGGTTTGCCATCTGTCAGTCATTGGCAGGTTGCGTATTTGCTGATACACACCCGGGCTTCGGCGATAAGCCCTGCCTGTTATGCTTATTTTGTTTCTGGTATACGTTCATTGATTAAAACAGCTAAAGGGCAGGTAGAAACCCGCCCCGCAGACCCCCTGCTGCCCTTTCAGGAATGAGTAGCAGACAAGGGAACTCTAACCATTGGAATGTTAACCAAAAAAACAAACACAGCGTTACAATGCTTTTGACCACACAGGAGATTCTTGCAACTGCACTGTAAGACCGGCTATGCGCATCTCGCCGGTTACAGTGTGGTTTAGGGAATCACCAGAAGTCCGTAATGCAAAATTGCGGTATGGATATGAGTTTTTTTTGGGAAAAACACCATAAAAAGCAAAGAAAAAAACTGGTCGTTTCCGGTGTTTTCAACAGATTTTTTTCAGAAAAAATGCTTATACGCGCGCACGTAACAGAAGTCGCTTTCATTGCCTGTACATGATGGGAACAGCCCGGAGACCACCGGCAGATTATTTTTCTCATTTTGGGAATTTCAAAAATGGTTATTTTCGTGAAAACGATAAAGTATGTCCACTTACGTGCTTGCTTACCTTAATTCAGTCTGCCGGCTTTCCCCTTCACTCAACAACGCTATTGCTGCCCGGATCCGGACCATCAAAGTGCCCCGTAAGGAATTGATGCTGCAGGAAGGCGATGTTTCCGATTATATATACTTTATCGAAAAAGGCTTTATGCGCTGCTATTACACCAATAAGGGTAAGGAGACAACGGTTTGGTTTATGGCAGAGAACGATATTGTTATTTCGGTCAAAAGTTTTTATGCCCGTACGCCCAGTTATGAGAATATTGAAACCGAAGAAGAGTGCCTTTTGCATTATGTGAGCTACGACCAGTTGCAGCAGTTGTATGCCGACTTCCCCGAGTTCAACCTCATCGGCCGTTTACTTACGGTACATTATTATATGCTCAGCGAAGAGCGCTTATATAATATACGCAACCTGCTTGCCGAAGAGCGCTATGCCTTTTTAAGGGCTCGCCACCCCGAAATCTGCAACCGGGCCAAAATGGGTGATATTGCTTCCTACCTCGGTATCAATATAGCCACGCTGAGCCGTATCCGTTCAAAAGAAGCCGGTCAAAAGCCATAAACCCGGCTTTCCCTTTTTTTCTTACTGTTATTACCGCACCACTACAGGCATCGGCTGGCCGAAGTGGTACACCATGAGTACCTGCCTGGGGGTAAGTCGTGGTTTTTGCCTGCTTTTCAACAGTGTTCAGCCATAGATATCCCACTCCCTTTTACAGTGGCGCATCAGTGGCGCATCAGTGACGCATCAGTGGCGCATCAGTGGCGCATCCTACCCTTTGCCTACCCTTTATATTGGTGCGTCCCCGGGTTAAAGCGGATACAAGGCACCTGCCAGACCGGTTTTGAAAATGGGTATGGCCGTCTGCGGGGGTAGCCCGGCATTGTAACCGGAGGTAATGATTGGTGACCTGTACCTGGGGGAAGGCCGGGAAAATTGGCCGGTTGTCATCCGGCCCGGGACACTTTATGGCTGAGGCAATGGTAAAATAGCAGCCCGTTTTTGTCTCCAATCAGTCCTTTATTACAAATTTTCGTAAAATATTTGCACACTTATTTTACGGATAGTTGTAAAAAATAAAAAGAAAACGGTGTTTTTGAGAAAAATTTTTTGGCCCGCGAAGGACATTTTTGGGAAAAAATGACCGTTTTTAAAACTGCGTTTTTTGACTTAAATCAAAAAAAAGGCCGTTTTTTCAAAATAAATGGCCCTTTCTGTTTTTTTTTCGATCCAACCTTCCATATTTGTTTCATTAAAAGAAGTGCACTCTCTTAATGACAAACAACTTTTTTAATCTAAAATTTCGTAAAAAATGAAACACGTAATTTCGATCTTATTTTTGTTCATCCTTTTTTCGTGCAGAAAGGAAAACCCTGCCGCCACGGCCGGCCATGATACCCTCCTTAGCCAGCTCAAAACTTATGTGCTGGGGCACAGCACGCTCAACCGGTACAACAGTATCCGGTGGGCAGATGCGGTACCCATTAAAAAAGAAGGCCGTATGGTTGGTTTCAGTATTTTGTGTACACGCGACAGTGCGTACAGCCGCCGCCTCATCGCCCTGCAGCAGGATGCGGGTTGGGAATGCCGCTTTCAGTACATAGAGGGCGGGCAAACCCGTCCGGGTCTGTTCAATGGCTCCATTACCTACGAATCGCTTGATGGTACGGCGCAGCAGGTAATGACGGTAAAAGACAACCAGACACAACGGCTGCGGGATTTCAACCGGGGTAAACTGGTAAAAGACAGCCGGCCAGAGGGGCAGGACGAAACAAATTTGTCGATACATTTCTATGCTTTTCCGCCCGGTGTGGTTTTTATCAATGGCGGGGTTTACTACTGGGTAAACCAAACCGGTGGGTGGGGGAGCAACCCTACCCCTGTACAGCCGGTAGTGAGCTATCTCAATGCAGATCTGGAGCATGATGATCATAATGGAGGGGTGAGTGGAGAGATTATTGATGCAGAGTATCATGACTTGCTATCCGCTCCAGGAGTTTCTATAGAAAAACTTTTCAACTGTTTTGATAATATTCCTGCTTTTCCTGGGACAACTTATGAGATTAGTTTAAATAGCGATGTGCCAATTAATAGCATTCCGGGCGCAGTGATTAATTTTCTAGGAAGTCCGGGACACGCTTTTATCACAATTACGAAACGAAACGGAAATATTGCTGTTAGTCAGAGTTTTGGATTTTACCCTAACGAAATCGGTTTTGGTAATGTACCCAGTAAAATTGTCGATGATGGAGAACATGAAATTAATGCACAAATTAAGATACCGATGACTCAATTTGAATTTAACTCAATAAGAGCTAACGCGGTCTATTACGCTAGCTTGCCGTATAATCTTGAGAATAATAATTGTACTGATTTTGCATTAAATCTTTTTAACTTGGCTAGAGATAGTAATAATCAAATTTTATTACAAAAGTATTTGGTAACAGGAATAAATCCTATTCTAAATACGCCCTTCACTATTTTAGTAAACAATGCGCCACAGACTTTGTTTCTTAACTTGAAGCAAAAGAAGGATTCAAATTCACCGGACGCACCGAATATTATTATTAATCAAACACACAGTATGCACTCTGACGAATCTCAGGGAGAGTGTTTGTGAAATTAAATAGTATCAGAATTAGTGAATAGCTAGTAAGGATAAAATTTAGTTTTAAGGTTGCTTGTAACTAAGCGTTATCCTTACTGGTTTTTAAATTTGTGTATTGCTCATTAGATTAAATTTGTCAGAATTATTGTTTCGAATCCATTTTTTGAGCGTACATATTTTTGTCTTATTCCCTTTTTGATAATTTAGTACTAATTGTATTCTTTTATGAAAGCCGAAGCATTGATTCATTTAATTATTTAACACTATTATTATGAAGTCGATATATTTATTTCTGTTATTTTTTTCGATTGGTGAATACTCCTATCCCAATCTGAAGCCCTATTGTGAAATATCCCATGATGGTATAGATAAACGTTTGAGACATATTAAAAAACTCTTAAGTAATGATGTGGCGAGATCAGAAATTAAATCTTTAAATTTTGATCAAGTTTGCATTCACAGGATGGATGATACAGTTTTGTATGCTAAGATCCCATATAAGGATACTACTAAGCATTCATTTTATATTATAGAGCTTAAGAAGAAGAACCTACGCTACGTAAAAGTCGAATGCGATGCATATAGATTTAGAGATACTTTTACTTTGCCACTTAATACAATATGGAGATTCTCCAGTAAAGAGCGTAAAATAAGTAAAACTGTATTGCTTGATCATAATGGTTATGTAATAAATGAGTTGTCTAACAAGCCTTACAAGCGAGATTCTATTTATAGAATCGCTAGTTTTCTACCCACTTCCATAAGTGGGAACGGCTATGTCTCATATCTAAATGTAAGTTTAATATTTGACGCAATAAGTGATCTCAATTACTATGCTAAGATGAAGAAGGTGATTATTCAAAATTATATTCCTCTGAAATTTAGTAATGTACCTGTAAATGAAGTTGAGTGCCAGAATTATCCAATCTTGAAGCCAGTAAAATTGGATTCTTTATTTAAGAAGTTTAATGAGTAATACTCTGACCTGAATAATTATTCGTGTCATTTTTAGATGATTTATGAAGTGATGATTAATATACTTCTATAAACTCGTTCATTTCGAGTGTTTAGTGAAGAGGGAATGATTTTTAGAAATGGACTATTAACTATACTAGAGTATTATCTTTTACGAAATACAAAACTCAAACTATGCCCACCCCAAAAATACAAATCGCACTTGCAGACGACCACCCGATTTTTCTGGATGCCCTGAAAAAAATGCTGAATGAATTTGATGACTACCAGGTGATGTACACCGCTCACAATGGTGAGGAAGTCGTCAGGAAAATTAAAAGCGGCACGATCCCCGATATCCTGCTGCTGGATATGCGTATGCCCGTGATGGATGGCTTTGATACCGCCCTGTGGATACGGCAGCATTGCCCACGCGTCAAAGTCCTCATCCTTACCATGTACGATACAGATGTGGTACTGGTAAGGCTACTCAATGCAGGCATAAGGGGCGTTGTCAAGAAAAATGCTGAGCCTTCTGAACTTGTACTGGCCATCAATACAGTCATGAAGCAGGGGCATTACTTTGGCAACGATACGGCCGGACGCATGGCACGCCTGCTGCTCAAAGGCAAACGCGACCATTTCCGTATACAGGGGGTACAGTTCAGCGATGAAGAAATAACCTTCCTGAAATTGGCAAGTTCTGAACTGACCTACAAACAAATTGCGGATAAGTTGTGCATCACTCCCAGGGTGATTGATGCTATGCGCGACCAGTTGTTTAAAAAGCTGCACATCAGCAGCCGCGTTGGCCTGGCGGTATATGCCATCAAACATGGGCTGGTTGGTTTCTGAATATGCAAAAGGCTCCACGTAGCAATGATGGTGAAGCCTTTCGCAATAATGCTATAGTATTTACCTGTCCGTCAGGATTTACGGAATGCCCATTTCCACATTTCTTTCCAGCTTGCTTTTTTGCCATACATCAGGATGCCGGTACGGTAAATCTTACCTGCCATCCAGGTGGTAAACAGAAAACCACCAATCAGGAACAGCATCGACAGGCACAATTGCCACCAGGGTACGCCGCCTGCGATCCGCCCCATCATCACAATGGGTGAAGTAAAGGGAATTATACTGCCCCAAACCATGGCCGGACTGTCGGGCGTAGTCATATTACTGGAGAGTATGATAAATCCGAATATAATCGGCATGGTGATCGGCAGCATCAGCGATTGTGCTTCCTGCGGATCCTCATTGATCACACTGCCAATGGCGGCAAACAAAGACGAATAGAAAAGATAGCCACCGAGGAAGTAAAAAATAAATGTACTGATGATCCTGAACCAGGGAATACCGAGGATAGAGTTCCTGAACTCGAAGAATTTGCTGGCGGTATCGCTAACCGCTGCAGCACTACCGGCACCCGGAATCATACCGCTGTTCTGCTGTTGCTGTAATTGTTGTACCTGCTGCATAATATCGGCGGGTACAAAAAGCTGTGCAACGGCAAACAACCCGGAAATAAGTATTACCCAGAGGAGCAACTGGGTAAGACCAACGGCACCAATGCCAATAATCTTGCCCAGCATCAGTTGAAAGGGCTTAATGCTGCTCACAATTACCTCGGCAATACGATTGGTTTTTTCCTCCATTACCCCCCGCATCACCATGGCGCCAAAGATGAACATCGTAATATAGATCAGTATACCGCATATAAAGCCAATGGTAGAATTGAGCGAGGCATTGACCTGCTTCGATTTGCCATTTTCATCCTTGAGTACATTCCGTATACTTGAGGCACCATTGGTCTTTTTGGTGATGGAATCGATGTCGGCAATTTTAATGCCCTTATTCTGCAACTGCCGGTTTTCAAATGCTTTATCGAGCTTGTCTTCAATATACCCGATGGCAAATGTGCCCAGTGTTTTCTTCGAGGATATGAGAAATTTTTTATTGCCGGTGTCTTTATTCAGTACCAGTACGCCATCGTATCCCTTATCAATAAAATTACTGTCGTTCACCGTGGCGTCGAAGGTGAAAAGCACTTTTGCTGAATCGCCTTTCAGGTGTTCGCGCATAAAACCCGGATCGTTGACTACGGCAACGCGTTGTTGTTTCTGGGCCGACTTCGTTGCGAAAAAGGTAGTGCCGAAGATGAAAAGGATCATCATGATTGGCAGCAGGAAAGTGGAGAGCAGAAAGGTTTTATTGCGTACCCGGGTAATGTATTCTCTCTTGATGATCAGTGAAATCTTGTTCATGTACTATGATTTACAGGATGCGTTTATGCGATGGATTGAAATTGTCTTGCGGCAGTAGTGCCTTCAACAAGACGGATAAATATTTCGTTGAGTGAGGGCAATTCTTCTTTGAACGATTGTATAGCCACCCCCTTGCTGATGAAATGCCGGAGGAGATCGTTGGTGCTGGTGCCATCGGCCAGCTTAACCAGCAGATTGTCTTCACTATGCTTTTTCACCTCAAAAGCGGGTGTCATCAGGTGCTCGGGCAGTACATGCGCACCGATGCGGTACAGGTTTTCCTTAAAATCGTTTTTAACCTGCTTTACACTGCCATCGAGTATCTTTTGTCCCTTATTCACCAGTACAATATGGTCGCAAATTTCTTCCACCTGCTCCATACGATGGGTACTGAAGATGATGGTGGTACCGGTTTTGGACAGGTTAAAAATCTCATCCTTGATCAGGTTGGCGTTTACAGGATCGAGACCGCTGAAGGGTTCGTCGAGGATGACAAGCTTCGGCCGGTGCAGCACCGTGGTTACAAACTGCAGTTTCTGGCTCATGCCCTTGCTGAGGTCTTCTACTTTCTTGTTCCACCAGCTCTGCATTTCAAATTTCACAAACCATTCCTTTGTTCTTTCGAGTGCTTCGCTCTTGCTGAGCCCCTTTAGCCGGGCCAGGTAAAGCGCCTGTTCGCCAATCTTCATCTTTTTGTACAGCCCCCTTTCTTCGGGCATATAACCAATGCCCACCACATCGTTCATGGCGTCAAATCTTTTGCCGTTGAACAGGATTTCACCGCTATCGGGGTAAAAGATGCCGGTAATCATCCGCAACAGGGTGGTTTTGCCTGCACCATTGGGGCCCAGCAAACCAAAAATACTGCCCCGGGCAATATTGAAACTGATATCGTCCACCGCCTTCTGGGTGGCAAAATGCTTCTTAAGATGATGGAGTTCGAGGATATTCATGTCCCTTTTTATTTTGTGCCAAACTTAGAACATAAAAACAATTCTGCCGCCCAAATCTTTCATAAATGGGATCAAAAACATTACGCATGGGCGTTTTACGGGTAAAAACGGTAAAAACTCCGGTGGCAGACGGTTCACTGCACCCGTCTGCCAATCGCTCTTACCCGCTGCCCGGCTAATAACCGTACTTCTCTTTCCAGCGTTCGCGCAGAAAATGGCGCAGTTCGTTTTCGCGGGCGTTGTTGCCAGGGGTATAAAAGGTGGTGCCACTGAGTGCTTCGGGCAGGTATTCCTGTGTGATGAAATTGCCCTCGCCGAGGTGGGAATACTGGTAGTCTTTGCCATAGTCCATCGATTTCATGAGTGCGGTAGGGGCATTGCGGATATGGAGGGGTACAGGCAGGTCGCCGGTCTGTTTTACCATGGATAGGGCCTTGCCAATGGCTTCGTAGGCGGCATTACTTTTGGGGCTGGCCGCCAGGTAAGTGGCACACTGGCTGAGGATGATGCGGGCTTCGGGGTAGCCAATTTTATTCACGGCGTCAAAGCAGGCATTGGCCAGCAGCAGTCCGTTGGGGTTGGCATTGCCCACGTCTTCACTGGCAAAAATCACCATCCTGCGGGCGATGAACTTCACATCTTCACCACCCTCAATCATCCGGGCCAGCCAATACACGGCGCCATTAGGATCGCTGCCCCGCATACTCTTGATAAATGCCGAAATGATATCATAATGCTGCTCGCCCTGTTTATCATACAGGGCAATTTTCTGCTGCGCTGTTTGCATCACCAGGGCATCGGTAATGTTGACGGGCGTACCGGGGCCATGGCCACCAGCCAGAATGGTGAGTTCAAAAAGATTGAGCAACTTCCGGGCATCTCCGCCGCTGAGCCTTACCAGGGCATCGGTTTCGGTAAGGGTGATGGGCAGGGTGCTGAGCAGTACATCCTTTGCCATGGCTTCCCGCAGCAGGGCCACGAGTGCCTGTTCGGGCAGGGCCTTGAGCACATATACCTGGCACCGGCTGAGCAATGCACTGTTGACTTCAAATGAAGGGTTTTCGGTGGTGGCGCCAATAAGGGTGATGATGCCTTTTTCTACCGCACCGAGCAGGGCGTCCTGCTGGCCTTTGTTGAACCGGTGAATCTCGTCTATAAAGAGGATGGCATGAGTGGTAGCCCTGGCCTTTTCAATCACTTCCCGCACTTCTTTTACCCCGCTGCTGATGGCGCTCAACTGGTAGCAGGGGAGCGACAGGGTTTGTGCAATGATGTGTGCGATGGTGGTTTTACCCACACCGGGCGGTCCCCAGAGTATCATTGATGGAATGTTGCCCCCTTCAATGGCGGTGCGCAGGATGCTGCCCTTTCCGGTCAGGTGTTCCTGTCCGGCCAGCGCATCCAATGCTGCCGGCCGCATTCTTTCTGCGAGTGGTGTGGATGTGTGCATACTGCAAGTTAATCTATAGTAGCTATTCGTGATGAGTGCAGGGCCGTTCCCGCACCTCCGTACGATACCAAATACAATACAAATTTATTGCCCCGGATTTATTTTTATACAACAGCCATTCCGTACTTTCATAGCCCGGTCATGGTACCGGATGATGGGGGCTGCAAAAGAGTAGCGGATGGGCGGTAAAATTTTTATGTGTACATGGGTGTACAAAACGCCGTTGATGGTTGCCGGAATAAAAAATTACCCGGCCATCCTTAGTAAAAAATATTTTATTGATGGGTGCTTTTCCCGGGGTATTTCAACCATCATAAAAATGATACCGGTAGATATTTTAAAACAGTAAAACATGAAACTGAATTTCGACACACTGATCATCTTTGTACAGGATGTTGACAAACTGAAGGCTTTTTATGCGGATATCCTGCAACTTGACGTACTTGAAGAAATACCCTCCCAATGGCTGCTGCTAAAAGCAGGCCATGCAAACATTGGTCTTCACCGGATTGGCGCAGCGTACCTGGATGAAAATGCGCCGCCGTTTAAATTTGACAACAATACAAAGCTCGTCTTTGAAGTGACGGAAGACCTTTCTGCACTCCGTACAAGGCTGCTGGCACAGCAGGTAACCCTTAAAGCAATAACCACATGGGATGGTGCGGACTATTGGTGTTGTGATGGGGAAGACCCCGAGGGTAATATTTTTCAGTTGAAACAAAAAAAACAACAATCATGATTACATACGCCTATACCATTTTATATGTGCATCGTGTAAGGCAATCGCTTGCTTTTTACGAAGCAGCATTCGGACTTACCATAAAATTTATGACACCCGAAGAAGATTATGGCGAGCTGCTTACCGGCACCACCACACTGGCCTTTGCCAGCCATGGTCTTGCCGAAACTAATCTTGCCGATGGTTTTACCAGAAGCGATCCGGCAAAGCAGCCCGCGGGTTTTGAGATTGCCTTTGCTACGGCTGATGTAAACGGCGCTGTTGAAAAGGCCCTGCAGGCCGGTGCGGTACTTGCTGCTGCACCCAGGACAAAACCCTGGGGACAGGTGGTGGCTTATGTACGCGATATCGATGGTTTTCTGGTTGAAATCTGTACACCGGTGAATTGATTTGTGTCGGATTTTGCACTACAAGCCGTACAACATATCGGGTATGTAAAACGGCTGTATTGCTCTGCGGGAGTTTTGCGGGGCTATACTGCCCTGTTCCGGCGCCGCCAGTAGTATCATAATACTGGTGCTTTGCACAGGATAACCCGTCTCTTCACACATCAATCATCCCCAGAGTATTTTACGGTGCATGCAGAACAAGGGTTACATGCACAAACTATCTGCTGAAAATAAAAAGCAACCGATCGGCCGATGATGTTTTGATACTTTTGGCTCACCAACCCATTTTTAAGATTAAAAATCGGCTTAAAAATACAAAAAATGAGCCGAATATGTTAAGGTTTTGAGCCAAATAGGGTTTAAGGGTGTTTTTATAAATCGCCTTCCCCCTCCACCACCGTATCATTAATCCACTGGCAACGTACAATATGCTGCCCATGGCTGCTTTACTTCATCGGTACACCGGGCAACCCCGATGCAGTAAATCCCTCCTGCGAAAAATCCTGCATAAACCGGGTTGCATGCTGGGTTTGTAGAGACGGGTGGATAGGGTTTGAACAATTGTATTCTGAATATTGAGAAAATAGTTGATTTACCGGAAGAAATCCTAAAATTATGCACAAGTAATATTGATTACTATTTCCACGTAAACACTTACGGAACTCGATGCTAATTTGAAGAGGTAAAAATTGATTCGCATAAAAAAGGGTGACATGTTGGCTCAGCAAACCTTCGGACCTTTCCTTTCACTACCTGCAATAAATTGGTGCCGGAACTGTACCGTCAAAGGTTTCAACCTGCTTATGGCAAAAAGAGCCGCCACCAGGGAAGGCCTTGTAG
>JAAFIK010000030.1 GCA_013298665.1 Chitinophagales bacterium | reverse complement strand
ACCTATCAAAAGTTTAGGTCGGCCTATGGGTAGGTATAGGTCGACCTATCAAAAGTTTAGGTTGAGAGACATTGTCGGGAGGGAATTGGTCAAAACCCTGAGGAAATCGGTCAAAACCCTGAGGGAATTGGTCAAAACCCTGAGGGAATCGGTCAAAACCCTGAGGGAATCGGTCAAATCCCTGAGGGAATCGGTCAAATCCCTGCAGGAATTGGTCAAAACCCTGAGGGAATCGGTCAAATCCCTGAGGGAATCGGTCAAATCCCTGAGGGAATCGGTCAAAACCCTGAGGGAATCGGTCAAAACCCTGAGGGAATCGGTCAAAACCCTGAGGAAATCGGTCAAAACCCTGAGGGAATCGGTCAAATCCCTGAGGGAATCGGTCAAAACCCTGAGGGAATTGGTCAAAACCCTGAAGAGTTTTTGAGATTTACTTTAGTATTCTGAGAAAACCCTGAAGAGTTTTTGAGATTTACTTTAGTATTTTGGGAAAACCCTGAAGCGTTTTTGAAATTTATTTCAGTATTCCGGGAAAACCCTGAGGGAACTGGGCAAAACCCCGGGGGAATGGGTCAGGATTTCGATTTCATCGCCTTAACGATTTTCCCTTTTTTATCAGTGGCGAACTTTTGGTACGCAGCCGTACCCGCACCAACAAGGGCAATTTTCCCCGCTTTGTCGCAGTGTACACCCCAGCCATACCGTTTCGTCAGGGGCGAACAGCGCATACAGGGCTGTCCTTTGGAAAAGAACTGCTCCCTTGCCCGGGCGTATTCACTCTCCGCCAGGTCATTTTTGATGGCATATACCTGAAACAAAACATCATCGGCGGTAAATTGGTACGGATTCCGGCTGATCATCTCAAACTGGATCGTTGCCACCGTTTGGGCACCGCCTTTTACCGGGGGCACTTCCCCGCAACCGGTCGGGCAATCATCGGCAATGGCAATGAATGTATCGTAGTAATTGGTGGTATGTTGCTTCATATTTGCGGTAATATTGGTATGGTCATCAGCAGGTACCGGAGCTCCTGTCCGCAACCTGCACACAATATATAAAAAACGGCTGATGGATAAAAGCGTTACCCATTGCGCCTTTACCCAACTATAGTACGCTGTAATAGCTCCGCCACCGAAGGATAGGTATTGGCCAGGTACTGTTCCATGCGTTCCGGGCCACCCCATTCGGCTACTTCAATATTTTCTGTGGTTTGGGGTACCAGCCTTTGTTCCGCACCGGTGCGCATGGCATACCAATGCGTTTCTTTGAGGATGTGTTTGCCAAACTCATCATAAGTATGGTAAGTATTCGGCAGTTTGGCGGTAATGGTAAGGTCGCTGATGCCCGTTTCTTCGGCCACCTCACGTATGGCACAGGTTTCGAGGCTTTCACCGGGATCCAGTTTGCCCTTGGGCAGGTCCCACTTACCGAGGCGAAAAAGCATCAGGATTTCGTTGTTGTTGTTTTTTACCAGTCCGCCTGCTGCCTGTATAAGGATAAAGTTTTTGAAAAAAGCCTTGCGCAGGGCTTCCAGGTCGGAGTGCCGGATAACCCCCGCATGAAAATTATCTTTTTTGATTTCGTGCAGCAGCGATTTGATGGCCGGGGGCGAAAACTCATCAATATAAATGGCATCGGGATGGTGCAATACTTCTTCAAGCTCCGCATCAAGGCTGTCGCAGAGATAAACGGGTTTGTTGCCAAAGTAAATCCTGAGGTACATGTGCAGCTATGGATGATTTCGTAAACGGGCGTCCCCGTAAATTGTTTTTGCGCTGCTGCCGGTATGCGCCATTACGCGCTACCCTGTATCTTTGCAGCATGACAAACGAAAAGGCCGTCGCCGAAAAACTTTTACAAGTTAGTGCAATAAAGTTAAGTCCCCAACAACCCTTTACCTGGGCCAGCGGCTGGAAGAGCCCGATCTACTGCGATAACCGCCGTATATTGTCTTTTCCCTACAGCCGCGATTTTATCAAAAGCGAAATGTGCAACGTGATTTTTACGCATTTCCCCGGAGCGGAATTACTGGCGGGGGTGGCTACTGCGGGTATTGCCTGGGGTGCCATGGCGGCCGACCAGCTCAAACTGCCTTATGTATATGTACGGCCCAAACCCAAGGAACATGGTATGGGCAACCAGATAGAGGGTTTCTATACTGCCGGACAAAAGGTGCTGGTGGTGGAAGACCTGGTGTCGACCGGGAAAAGCAGTCTGCAGGTTTGCGAAGTGCTGCGTGCTGCCGGGCTGGAAGTGGTGGGGATGGTGAGCATCTTTACCTATGGCTTTGAAGCGGCCGCCACTGCTTTTGCAGACGCGGGCATCCCTTTGCACGCCCTTACCAACTATCCCACGCTGATTGAACTGGCGGTGGAGAAGGGGGTTGTTTCTGCGGCAGACCATAATACTTTGTTAAATTGGCGCAACAACCCTGCGCAATGGCCTGGTAATTGATCATCGGATTCTTAAAATATATCCATATGCTTAAAGCAATACAATTAATCCTCGTAGCCCTCTTCACCCTGGTATTGGGTGCCGGCGCGCAGCAGGCAGCCAATGGCAAGGCGGTCATCAGCATTCCGCAGGCGCAGTGCGATTCCTGCAAATCACGTATCGAACTGTATGTAGCCCGGCAGTACGGAGTTACCGGTATTACGGTAAATGTGAAAAAGAAAAATGCCACGGTTACCTGGCTTACCGACCGCACGGATATTGAACAGATCAAAACGCATATTGCCAACTGCGGCTTTGATGCCGATGATGTTACGGCAGACGAACGCTCGTACAAACGCCTGCCACAGTGTTGTAAAAAACAAGCCCCGCCACCTGCCAAACAATAACTGATGCGCTTTTACCGTAAAACCATACTGCTGCTGGCGTTACTGCTGGCTGCTGCTGCCGTACAGGCACAAACCGATACAACAGCCCTGCTCCGGGCCGAGCAGCAACGTTTTGACGCGATGACGGGTAAAGACATTGCCCGGCTCCAGGTGCTGATTGAAGACGGGCTGGTGTATATCCACAGCAACGGGCTCATCCAGGATAAGGCCTCGTTTATCAGTTCCATCGAAAAAGGCACCATGGTTTATACGGCCATTACGGTAAAGGAACGGCACGCGCGGATCTACGGTAAAACGGGTATCATCAATGGCATTGTACACGTATCGGGTATCCTCAATGGCACCCCCTTTGATGTGGACCTGCGTTTTACCGATGTGTTCTACCGGAAAAAGGGCTGGAAGATGCTGAGCTGGCAGTCGCTGAAAGTGGTTGCAGCAAATTGAGGCATATCAATACTGGTTGGTGAGTAACCGCATTAAAAAACCCCGCAACAGCGGGGTTCATGATAATAAGTATAGCCGTTGTGCTTAGAGCAGGTCAAGCGCTTTGGCAAAAAAAGTTGTATTGAATGGCAGCACCAGGGATACATACTCTCCTTTAATATAATATACACCGAAAAATGCCACTACCGAGAGCAAGAAAAGTACCCAATATAAACCCGTATTCTTTTTTGTTGTTTCCATGCTGAAAAAGTTTTGGCAAAAATAGGGCAAAACCGGTTCACCCGCAAAAGAAAAGCAGTAATATTGACCCTTAAATACACATGATGCAAAAAAGATTACTGTTCGCCATACTTGTATTGTTTGCAGCCGCCTGCGGCAACAACAGCAATGACCAGAAACCAGCCACCGGTAACGAACCCCAACCCGAACCCGTGGTGGCAAAGACGGCCGATGGCCGCCCGGTAAAAGTGTCCGGCGTGTTTAAAGGGGTAATGCCCTGTGCCGATTGCCAGGAGCTGGAAGCCATTCTCGAAATCAAGGACAACGATTATACCTACAATTTTATCCGCAAGGGTGTTACCAATAAGATGGCCTTGCTGGGGCAGCGCCAGGGTACTTGTGTATTTGACAGTGGTATGCTTAAGCTTATGGACAATGGAAAGGTAAACGAACAGTTCCTGCTGCTGAGTGCCGACAGTATCCGCCTCTCCGGCGAAGTGAAAAGCAAAAGGAGCTATGTCTTAGTGCGCAAGCGGTAAAATACCGGTTGTCAAAAAAAAGCTGCCGTAAAGTACAGCCGTTACGGTGTTTTCAAGTTGTTGGGAACCCGCTCCTGTAGCGGTTACATTGTGTATATTTTACATTTTGCGATAAAGGGTTTAAATTGCCGCTCCAATTAATGATACAGACTGATGACGATTCACTTTTATTTACGGTTTTCCACACAATACGGACAGGCGATTTACCTCAGTGCGAATACGCCGGCGGCAGGTAATGAGGACACGATGCTGGCGATGCCATTGCAATACCTCAATGAAGAGTACTGGCACGGCAGCCTGACCATTGATGACGCAAGTGCAATTGATGAGTTGCAGTACAAATATATCCTACGCGGTCCGGCACAGGAGGTGATTGAGTGGGGAGACGACCGGGTAGTGGCGCTCAGCAGCCAGTCTGCAACCGATCGCGTGATGATCGATACCTGGAACCACGCGGGCGACCCCGTAAATACATTTTTTACACAGGCTTTCCAGGGGGTACTGCTCAGCAGCAGATCGCCTGTAAAGGCAAAACTGCCCAAAACCTATACACACGAGTTCAGGGTAAAAGCACCCCTGCTGGCTGAGGATGAAGTGATCTGCATAACCGGTAGTGGTAAAGTACTGGGCGAATGGCAAACGGAAGATGTACCCGTTGCCGTCCGTACAGACAACTGGTGGGTGATCCGCCTCAACCTCGGCCGGGAGAAATTTCCCTTAGTGTATAAATATGGGGTATGGAATACGGCAACCAAACTGTTTACCCGGTTTGAAGGGGGTAATAACCGTACACTGATGGGCGACACGGATAAGAAGACCATTACCATTGTACACGATGGATTTGCACAGTTGCCCGCACCTTCCTGGAAGGGGGCTGGTGTGGCCATCCCGGTGTTCAGCCTGCGTACAAAGAACGGATTTGGTACCGGCGAGTTTACCGATATCCGGCTGCTGGTGGATTGGGCAAGGGCTACCGGACTTAAATTGGTACAACTGCTGCCCGTCAACGATACTACGGCGCTGCAGGGCAATGGCGATTCCTATCCTTACGCCGCCATATCGGCTTTTGCGCTGCACCCGCTCTACCTTAACTTAGATAAAGTGGCGGGTAAGGCACACGCGGCCATCGTAAAGCCGCTGAAGCGCAAACAAAAACAATTGAATGACCTGGCTACGGTGGATTACGAGCAGGTGATGCGTTTTAAACTGGGTGCCATCAAAGAGTTGTACAAAGCGCGTAAAAAAGAAATGCAGGAGGATACGGCCTACTTTGAATTTTTTGAACTCAACCGGCACTGGCTGGTTCCTTATGCGGCTTTCTGCTACCTGCGCGACAAATATAAAACGGCTGATTTCAGCCAGTGGAAAACAAACAGCCTATTTGACGAAAACAATATACAAAGGCTTGTAGCGCCCGCACAAAAGCACTACGACTCCATTGCCATCCATTATTTTACGCAGTATCAACTGCACCTGCAATTGAAAGAGGCTACAGATTATGCGCACAAAAAGGGCATCATCGTAAAAGGCGATCTGCCCATTGGTATTTACCGCCACAGTTGCGATGCCTGGGTTTCTCCCGAGCTGTACAATATGGACGCGCAGGCCGGTGCGCCGCCGGATGATTTTGCGGTTAAGGGGCAAAACTGGGGTTTCCCAACGTACAACTGGAAGCGCATGCAGGAAGATGGTTTTGCCTGGTGGCGCAAGCGTTTTGAACAGATGAGTAATTATTTCGATGCTTTCCGTATCGATCATATCCTTGGCTTCTTCCGCATCTGGAGTATCCCGCTCCATGCGGTAGAAGGCATTATGGGACGTTTTGTACCCGCCATACCGGTACACATCAACGAATTTTTTGAAAAGGGCATTGCGTTCGACCGTTTCCGGTACACCAAACCCTATATCAGCGATGAGGTATTGCACCAGCTTTTTGGCGATGCTGCCGACGATGTGCGGGAGCAGTTTCTCGAATTGCGTCATGGCATGTACCACCTTAAGGAGGATTTTGAAACACAGCGTGCGGTGGAAGCTCATTTTGCGGCGGCGGGTAATGTTTCTGAAGAGGAAGCAAGCCTGAATGAGCGCATCAAATATGGTTTGTTCGACCTGATCAGCAATGTTATCCTGTTTGAGGAACCGGGCAGCGACGGGCAGCAGTTTCACTTCCGTATTGCTATGGAACAGACCAGTTCTTTCCATCAACTCGACGGGTATGCACAGGAGCAGTTGAAAGCATTGTATGTAAATTATTTCTTCCGCCGGCAGGATGATTTCTGGTTTGGGGAAGCCATGCGCAAACTACCCCCGCTGAAACGCAGCACCAATATGCTCATTTGCGGAGAGGACCTGGGTATGGTACCGGGCTGTGTGGCCGAAGTGATGCACCAGTTGGGTATCCTCAGTCTTGAAATACAGCGTATGCCCAAGCAAACGGGTATCGAGTTCTTCCATCCTTCAGCGGCGCCTTACCTCAGCGTGATTACGCCCTCCACACACGATATGAGTACGATACGCGGCTGGTGGGAAGAGGATCGCGGTAAAACACAACGGTTCTACAACGGGATTCTTGGCCATTATGGCGAAGCGCCTTATTTCTGCGAACCCTGGATCAATAAAGAAATTGTATTACAGCACCTGTATGCACCCGCAATGTGGAGTGTTTTCCAGATACAGGATATCCTGGGTTGCAACGAGCACCTGCGGCGGGAAAACCCGGCAGATGAACGGATCAACCAACCGGCTGATCCCAAACATTTCTGGTGTTACCGGATGCACATCAGTCTTGAAGACCTGCTCAAAGAAACGGCCTTTACCGCAGAACTGCAGCAGTATATCGTGTCAAGCGGTCGCTGAACCGCAACCCAATAACAGGAATGACCATCAGGTACCACGCATACAACCTCCCGTTTCATCACCCCTTTACCATCAGTAAAGGAACGAAGACGCACCAGCCGGGTTTGCTGGTGGAGCTGGAACACATGGGGGTAAAGGGCTATGGTGAAGCACCTGCCATTGCGTATTACAATATTCCGGTAGAAAAAATGATTGCCGACCTGGAGGCACGTAAAACACTGGCGGAAAGGTTTTCCTTTACTGATCCCGAACGTTACTGGCATTACCTGCACCACCTGTTTCCGGCAAATCCTTTCCTGGTATGTGCGCTGGATATGGCGGGCTGGGATCTTTATGGTAAGCTGAAGCGCCGGCCATTGCACCAGCTCTGGGGATTGGATACGGCTACCGCACCGCTTACCGATTATACCATTGGCATCGACAGCATCGACAGGATGGTGGCTAAGATGCAGGAAAAGCCATGGCCCATCTATAAAGTAAAAGTGGGTGTGCCCGGGGATATTGATATGGTGCGTGCGCTGCGTGCGCATACAGATGCCGGCTTACGGGTAGATGCCAATGCGGGCTGGAGCCTGGCGGAAGCCCTTGAAAAAATACCTCAACTACAGGCGCTGGGTGTGGAGCTGGTGGAGCAGCCATTGGCCAAAGACAATTGGGAGGACATGAAAATATTATATGCAGAAAGTAAACTCCCCCTGATTGCAGATGAAGCCTGTGTGGCTGAAAGTGATGTGGACAAATGTGCGGGACATTTTCACGGCATCAACATCAAGCTCACCAAGTGCAGCGGTATTACCCCTGCCCGCCGCATGATCAGCCGGGCGAAGGCATTGGGCATGACGGTGATGGTGGGTTGTATGAATGAATGCTCGGTGGGTACTGCAGCTATTGCACAACTGGCACCCCTGCTCGATTATGTGGATATGGACGGACCGCTCTTACTCGCAGCAGATATGGCTGCGGGTGTTGGGTTTGATAAGGGGAGGGTCATATATACCGAAGCGCCGGGTCTGGGGCTTACGGTTCCCCCGGTTTGGTAATAGAATACAGATGAGGCTTCTTTTGCGCAGAAGAAAAAGGGAAATATGGACGCATGACGGTTACACCACCTTCTTTGCCTGAATGGTATCCCAGAGGTGCCGGATAAGGCCATCCACCAACCCGATCTTGGGTACATAAATTTCTTCGGCACCTGCCCAGCGCATTACATTGGTATAGATCTGCAGCGCCGGTACAATTACATCCGCACGGTCTTCACGCAGGCTGAACAACCGCATCCTTTCGGCCAGCGAAACACTGCCCAGTTCTTTCAGGTAATCGCGCAGCAGGTCGAGCTGGAGCGGCTTGCCATCTTTGCGCTTGCTCATCGAAAAAACTTTGTTGATATTACCACCGCTGCCAATCGCTACTACTGACTTATGGCCTTTTGTAGCTGCCCTCAAGCTTGTTTTAAGTTCTTCCCATTCTGCTTCTTTCACCATGTCTTTGAGCAGACGGATGGTACCAATGTTGAACGACTGTTTGAAGGTAAGGATATTGTTGCTGAAAAAAGAGAGTTCGGTGCTGCCGCCGCCAACGTCGATATAGAGGTAGCTGCTTTCCTTATTCATACTTTCGGCAATATGGTTTTCATACACCAGCCCGGCCTCCTTATCGCCACTGATGACTTCTATCTCAATACCGGTTTCTAATTTTACTTTACGGATGATGTCAGACGCATTGCGTGCATCCCGCATGGCGCTGGTGGCGCAGGCGAGCAGGTGATCCACCCCGTAAGCATTGAGCAGGTGGCGGTATGCCTTCATGGTTTGCAGTATCATGCCAATCTTGGGCTTGGGGATAATACCGTACTCAAATACATCAAAACCCAGCCTTAAGGGTACGCGTACCAGGTTGAGCTTGGAAAAGACGGCTTCTCCGGAGTTATTTTCTGTAACCTCGGTAATGAGCAGCCTTGCCGCATTACTTCCAATATCGATAGCAGCCAGTTTCAATAGTCGATTGCTTTAAGACGGGCAAAAGTCGCTTAATTCGGTCAATTATCCTTACCCGTTTCAGCCGGAACGGGCTTTGTGGATAATTTGCGGAAGAGATAGTTATAAATTTCTACCTGCGACCGTACTTTACGGGTATTGCGCGGGTTTACATACTGGTTGTCCAGATCATTATCCAATATCCTTGCTTTGATATTATCGTTGAGCTGTATGCGCAGCAGTTCTTTGATCTCCTGCTGCAGTTCCGGCGCGGTTACCGGACAGGCCGCTTCTATACGGTGATCGATATTACGCACCATCCAGTCGGCTGATGAAATATATACCTTCTCCTTACCCCCGTGGTGAAAGACGAGCACCCGGGCGTGTTCGAGATACTCATCAACAATGCTGATGGCCTGTATTTTTTTGAACTTCTTGTTTTCGGTGAGCATACAGCAGATACCCCTGATGATGAGTTGTATCTCCACACCCGCCTTTGCTGCTTCATACAGTTTTTCAATCAGCAGTTCATCGCTGAGGGAGTTGAGTTTGAGCAGGATGGATGCCGGTTTTTTAGCTCTGGCCGCACGTATTTCGGTTTGGATGAGTTGCAGTAACTGGCGGCGCATCCCGGTAGGGCTGACCAGAAGGGTTTTGCAAGCCTTCAGCATATTGATGCGTTTGGCTGGTTGCTCAAGATAGTTGAATATACGGTTGACATCGGCCATGATGTTGCGGTCGGAAGTGAGTAAGCAGTGATCACCATACAAACCGGCTGTTTTCTCATTGAGGTTCCCCGTACTCACAAAGCCATAGTGGGTAGTGGTTTGTCCTACTCTTTTGCGGATGAGGCAGAGCTTTGCATGCACCTTCATGTTGGGAACCCCGATCAGTACTTTTACACCCGCTTCTTCCAGTTCCTCCTTCCATTCGAGGTTGGCTTCTTCGTCGAACCTTGCCCGCAGTTCGAGCATCACGGTTACCTGTTTTCCATTGCGAACGGCATTGGTAAGGGCGTTGATGATTTTGGATCGTGGCGCCAGCCGGTAAGCAGTGATCTTGATCACGGTTACATCCGGGTCGATGGCTGCCTCGCGGAGCAGATCAATCACGCTGTCGAAGCTGTGGTAGGGGAAGTTGAGGAGCAGGTCTTTTTCCAGTACCACATCGGTTACCCGCTTGGCGGTTTGCAGCATGGGATGGTTGAATGGCCGCTTCCTGGCGCTGCGCTGGGCAAAGACGGATTCGGGGAAGTCCATAAAGTCTTTAAAGTTGTGGATGCTTCCGCCGGGGATGATATTGTCTGTTTTGGAGAGTCCGAGCCTGCGGACGAGATAGGTAAGCAAACTCGGGTCTATGTCGCGGTCGAACACAAAACGCACGGGCTTACCCTGCTTCCTGCTTTTCAACCCTTTTTCAATCTTCTGGATCAGTGTGGTGGAGATATCGCTGTCGATGTCAATTTCGGCATCGCGTGTTACTTTGATGATGTGCCCGGTGAAAGTATCATAACCAAAGAAGGAGAATATCTGTGGCAGACAGAACCGGATGATGTCTTCGAGCAGGATGATGTGGTGTTCATTTTGCCGGGAGGGGAGGATCACAAAGCGCGGCAGACGCCGGGCGGGTACCGATACGAGTGCAAACTGCCCGGGAATGCCCTTGTCTTTGCGGGAGAGGCGGCAGGCAAGATAGATCGACTTGTCGTTGAGCATCGGGAAGGCCTGGATATTTTCGATCATCAGGGGAACGATATTGCTGCGCACTTCCTCGTTGAAATACTTGTTGACAAACTGCTTCTGCTTATTGTTCAGTTGCCGGTCGCTCACCAGGAATATCTTCTGTTTGCGCAGCTCGCGCAGCAGGTCGTTCCAGATGCGATCGAAATTCTTCTGCTGGATGATTACCTTTTCCTGTATCTCTTCCAGTATGGCAACAGGGGAGTGCTCAAGGTGCATCTTTGCCTTGCTGCCGAGGCTTACCATGCGCTTGAGCCCCGCCACGCGTACCCTGAAAAACTCGTCTAAATTATTGCTGAAAATGCCAAGGAAGCGTATCCTTTCCCGCAGCGGTACACTTTCATCTTCTGCTTCCTGCAATACCCTTTCATTAAATGACAACCAACTGATGTCGCGAACAATCGTATTTTTTCTTTGCATAATACTATGTCGTAAAATTAAAGGTTATCACATAAATAAATCATTACGCCTGTATTAAACTATTGTGAAATGTGGGATTGCGTATTGCACCATCTTTTGCATACGGTCTGCCTGTTTATTCCGGATGATAGACCCGCTCTGCCTCCCGGTACACTTCTTCTTTCTTCAGCGACATCTTTTTCATTTTTTGTGCGGTGAACATTTCCATCTGGTCGGCATAATGCGCATTGCCCGGCCGGTTGGAAGCGCCATAGCAATTGATGCTTTCGATTTCCGGACCCTGTTTGGTAAAGCGCACCAGTTCGATATAAGATTCGCCCTGCCTGCCCTTTACGCGCCCATCCTTATAGGGTTCGCTTTCCATACTGGCAATAACATCGGGCAAACCGGGCAGGGGAATGGCTTTGTCGCCCCGCACATGGAACTGGTAATCGCCGAGGGTAATGTTTTCGGTGTTGAAATGTTCCAGGCAATAGGCCTTGATATGCCGGCAGGCGGCAACCACCTGTGCCGTGTTCAATTGGGTTACGCCAGCCCATTCTCCGCTTGCCTGTTGTACAACAAAATAGAAAAGGATGCTGAAATAGGCTGCTCCGCGGCTGTTGGTTTCGGCCTTACGATCCCACTGCTGCAGGGCGGATATGATATCCGCAATATCGGGATAGTCGCCTGGCTTCAGCAGGAACAAGGTATCGCTGCCGATGGGATAGGCTAATGGCGTGGGCAACTGCCGGTCGAATTTGATGCGTTTGAATGTGGCGTAACTGACTTTTGGCTCCCTGGCAATCAGTTCCATAAACCTGATGCTCCGGTTGTTGTCGTGGGTTTCATAACCCATGGTGGGGTCGTAGTCGGCAGCACGGATATTGTCGGCGGCAGCACTCGCATTGAAAGGGGAGTGGTTGCTGTTGAACAGGTAACCCGAAGCAGGATTAAGCAACTGGGGCAGTTCCTGCAAGGGGTGGAATGCCGTCCATAGGGTGGCCGAGGTATCGCCCGGGAGTGTACCACGCCAGTTATAACCTTTGTTACGCAGGGGCATTTTGCCATTACTCAGGTAATAGATGGTATCGAAACGGTCGGCATAAACAACATTATACCCGGGAATGGCTTCCATTTGCAGCGCCTGTTTAAACTCCGAGAAATTCCTCGCCTTGTTCATCCGGTACCACTCTTCCAGTGCAGCAATACTGAAAAAAGAAGTGGAACGTATGGCAAAGCAGCCGTTTTTGGCAAAAATTGCCGGGCCATATTTACTGTAATAGATTTTTCTTTTAACGCCAATGGGGATGCCGGCTACCTTTACCCGCAGACGGATCGTTTTTTCTTCGAGGGTTTCCCAATGCCCATCGAAGCGGTATTGCAGTTTATTATTGCTGTTGGTGTTGAGCTGGTAGAGGTCCATTTTATCCGGATAGTTTACGGTATGTCCCCAGCCGAGGTTTTCATTGCAGCCCAGCAGTATCGTTGGGGCGCCGGGAAACAATGCCCCGACAATGTTCCATCCTTCGCCGCTGTGCAGGTGGGCTTCATACCAGCTTACGGGGCCGTTGAGGGGCTGGTGTGCGTTGATGTTGAGGAAGGCACTGCCGTCATCTGTTTTTTGTGCATTAAAGGCATAGGCGTTTGAGCCGCCGGGTTTCAGAAAACTTATTGCGGCAGCTTGTCCGCCAATCACCTGCCGGAGAACGCCATCACCACCACAGGATACGAAGAGCTGAAGCATGGAGTAGGTAAGCACGAGTTGCGGGGTTACGGGAAACAGTTTTTTTACCAGTACTTCCCCGCGATGGGTTTGGGCATAGCGGTTGAGTCCATCACAATACCCCTGCAGCACGGCTTTGAAAGCAGGAGAGATGGCGGTGGCATAGTGTTCACTTACCATCTCTTCGGCCCGGATGAGGTGTACTACATAATCGATCATGGCGCCTTTTTTACCCGAATACAAGCCCAGCATTTTCTTGCCGGCGAGGTACGACAATTGTATCGTCTTGAAATCATCCTCTGCATTAGCCCAGGCCAGCCCGTAAGCTGCACCGGCATCTGTGGGGGCGAAGATATGGGGTACGCCAAAACTGTCGCGTACAATATCAATAGTGGTATGGTTGATGGGCTGTTGTGCTTTTGTAAGCAGGGGCAGGAGGAAAAAGAAGAACAGAACGGGTTTATACATACAGTAATATTTCTGTGTAAAGATAAGGGCTATTTTGTGCAGTGTATGTGTTGAAGCCATTGGGGGAGTAATGCCGTGCATCGTCAACAAAGGAATGACAGACAGCAGATACTTCTTTACTTTTGCATAAATCTTCAATATGGGTATTTTAAGACAGGTGGCCGAATATCTTTACATCAAAAAAAGGGATCCGAACGATAAGCCTACGCAATGGATGAAGTACATGCACGGCATCAACCGTATTTCGATACTGCTTTTTCTGGTGGCCATGATTATCCTCGCGGTAAAGCTGCTCCGGCGCTGATCCTTATTGTTTCAGAAAATCATAAATAAGCCTTGCCGCCCTTGAAGAGGCATTGCCTCCCTGCCCGAGTAATTGCCGGAGGGCGATATAATCTTTCTTTACCTGTTCCTGCCTGGCTTTGTTGTGCAGCAGGAGATCGAGTTCTCTTTCCAGGTTGCTCACATTCATGTCGTCCTGTATCAGTTCTTTTACCACTTCCTTGTCCATAATCAGGTTGACCAGCCCGATAAACTTAATACTGATGAGCCTTTTGGCAATCTGGTAAGAGATGGCATTGCCTTTATAACAGATGACTTCGGGTACACCAAAAAGGGCGGTTTCAAGTGTGGCGGTGCCGCTGGTAACGAGGGCTGCACTACTTTGCATGAGGAGGGGATAGGTTTGGTTGCTTACATAACTTACATTGGTATAGGGTGCGAGGAGGGCATCGTAAAAACTATCGGCCAGTCCGGGTGCTTTTGCTACAATAAAATGGTATTGCGGGAACCGTTTGGATACTTCCAGCATAACGGGCAGTTTTTTCAGGATTTCCTGCTGCCTGCTGCCGGGGAGCAATGCCACCACGGGTTGTGCTGCGGCTTTTGCCGGGCGTATGGCGGCTAAGGATGCGGGTGTTGCCGCAGCCATAAAACTGCTCACCACTTCTGAGAGCGGGTGCCCCACATAGTCTACTGCCCATTGCCATTTGTCCCGATAATAGGCCTGCTCAAAGGGCAGGATCACGAGCATGCGGTCGATGCAGCGCTTCATCATTTTTACGCGGTTTTCCTTCCATGCCCATACCTGCGGGGAAATATAATAGATGACTTTCAGCCCCTGTTGTTTGGCCCATTTTGCGATGCGCAGGTTAAAGCCGGGGTAATCGATGAGTATCAGCACATCGGGCTGGTACCGGGCAATGTCCTGTTTGCAGGTGGCCAGATTTTTGAAAATCGTACGCAGGTTTTTGAGTACTTCCACAAAACCCATAAAGGCAAGATCGCGGTAATGCATGACCAATTCGCCACCCGCTTCCTGCATCTTGTCGCCACCCCAGCAGCGTATTGCTGCACTGCTGTCGAGCAACCTGAGTTCCCTGATGAGGTTACTGCCATGGAGATCGCCGCTTGCTTCACCAGCTATAATATAATACTTCATTACTGCCTGCTTATGTTGGATGCTGCAATTTATTGCATTTGGCTGTAAAGCCGCAGGATTATTGAAATGCCCCGGGAAAGTATGGATAAGGATGAGCCCGGAACTTATTCTTCAAACTGCGGCAGGGATACTGATACAACCGTACCCTGGTCGGCATGGCTGATGATGTTGAAACTGCCACTGCATTTTTCAATCAGGTCGCGGCAGATGATGAGCCCCAGCCCGGTACCTTTTTCGCTGTTGGTACCGGTGGTGGTATAAAAGCGGTTGGCCAGTATTTTTTGCATGGCTTCTTCCCCGATCCCCACACCATTGTCGGAAACCTGGAGCATATAGGAATCCGTGAAAGATTGTCCTTTAATCACTACGGTATCATTGGGCCGGGTAAACTTGATGGCATTGGATACCAGGTTCCGCAATATGATTTCCATGATATTCTTGTCAGCATAAATCATCGTATCGCTGATGTCGGTTTCGATAGTAACGCCTTTTTGTACCGCATTGGTGTTGAGGGTATTCTTTACTTTATTGGCGAGGGTCTCTATATCAATCTGTTCTATCCTGATTTCTGCTTCCTTGAGCTGGAGTTTGCTCCAGTTGATCAGGTTGTTGAACAGGTCGGCCATGCTGTTTACTTCTGCACTGATGGTGGGCAGGTGTTCGTAGAGAAGTTCTTTTGTTCTGCCCGCACCTTTTTCTTTGGACAGGAGTAACTGTATACCATACACAGAGGTTTTAAGGTCGTGGCTGAGGATGGAAAATAATTTATCCTTTACCAGGTTATTCTCAGCGAGTTTTTCTTTCTGTATTTCAATATCGAGCCGGCGCTGCTCCAGTTCTTTTTTTTGTTCAAGCATCCGGCTCTGGTATTGCCATACCTGGAACTTGATAAAATAGAGACTGATGAACATAAGGATGAGGCAGCCGGTAAAGCTGAGTACATCCAGCGGGAAATAATGGAGATGAGCAATTTTAGCCGGGCTCACCTGGAATTTCTCCAGTATCAGGCATGCCGTAAGCGTTACTGCAACCAGCAGGAAGGTGAGGATGATTTTTTTACGGCTGTTGAGAAAGAAAAAGGGATAAACAAGATAGGGTACCAGGTAGAACAATACACCCCTGTCGCCGGTAAGCAGGTTGATGGTCAGCATGACCAGCGGAAATACGATAAACGATACCCATACCGTAGTTACAAATGCTCTTTTATACATCAGCACCATCATAAGGGTACAGCACAGTACCGGTAGTACATTGGCAATAATATCAATCGTGCCGAAAATATCCGCAGAAAGACAAATGATGTAAATCAGGCGGGCAGCGGCGATGAGTAAACCGGTCAGGTTCATGTAGTTAAACGCAACGCCCTTACTGTATTTGAAATAGGATATATTTTTGGACAGACCTATCCTGCCTGCTTTATAGAAGAATGCCTGAATTGGTTTTTTTTTGCCGGGAGGTATGGTATTCATGTTTGTTGTCAGTTCGCTTCTTTTCCGCATAGCAATTATCCTCAAAATGTTCTGCAATAATTATTGCAGAAGTATAAATACACAGATATTGGCGCAGAATGGTTTTGCTGCGGAAAGATACTACATAGTTTTGATATGCGCAAATGAAAACAGTACCGGCTACGCTTATCTGAAAATAGCGTGTTCCGGCTTACAGAAGAATCATGCTGGTATAAGCAGTGCTGCTGTCACACAGTTAGCCGGTACCGGCATATGCTACGAAGTATAATTTTAGTTTATAGCGGTATGCCCCGGCACAAATATCCATCCTGGTCCGGTTACGTTCTGCCCGGCCGGTCTTTAACCGGGATGACCAATTTTAACCCAGACCAGGTTTCATCAACTGCACATACTTTGATGTCAACAAGGCCAATGGACAGTGCGCATGTGCGTATGGTGTTTTCGGTAATATCTGTGGGTACTTTGGAGGTTTTCTTTGGCCATGATACCCAGATCATACCATCAGGTACAATTTCTTTGCGGAGTTCCGGCAACAACCGGTATAATTCCGCTGTTGTGGTGGTGAATAAATGGATGCCGTTCCTGGGTATTTTCTGTTCATTCGTCCAGGTGATGCCTTCAGGAAGACCGGTCAGCAGTTGGGGATATTGTTGGGGTGCATTGATGACGCGTAGTACTGCCCCGGCTTTAAAGCCCAGTTTTTTGACTAATGGTGTTCCTGAATATCCTGCTGTCGGCATATCATTATCTGGTTTATTGCTAAATTATCATTATTCTTGTAATACAGATGCATGGGATTGAATATGTACCTTATTAAAGTGTCCGAAATATGCAAAAAATACTATTGGTTACCGGTTTCCTACTAAACATGACAACTCTACAGGCGCAAACGTCACCGTCGTTTTTATACCAGAGCAATATTAACCGGCAGGATGCCGCTGTTTACCCGGTGTACACCGGCAATGATCTCGGTACGCGCTGGCTGCCGGCCCGCACCACCATCAAGATATGGGCGCCAACGATGACGGCGATGAAACTGCATCTCTATGATGCGGGGATTGGCGGCAACCGGCTGGGAGAATATGCCATGCAAAAGAATGACAAGGGTGCCTGGTCGCTGGTACTTACGGGTAACCAGGCCGGTAAATTTTTTACCGTTTCGGTATTTGATGGCACACAATGGAGTGAGGAAACTACTGATCCCGGCAGCCGTGCAGTAGGCATTAACGGGAAACGATCAGCGATCATTGATCCGGCAACGACCAATCCTCCGGGCTGGCTGGCTGACAAAAGCCCGGGCAATTTTTCCAGGAAATGTGATGCAGTGATCTATGAACTGCATGTAAGGGATGCTACCATTGATCCGGCCAGTGGGGTGCCTGAAGCCCTGCGTGGCCGCTTTGGCGGGTTGAGCATCACCGGAACAAAGAGTCCATCCGGTCAATCGACTGCACTGAGCCATATCCGCGAACTGGGGGTGACGCATGTACAATTCCTGCCCTTTTACGATTATTATACCGTTGATGAAACACAACCGCAACGTCCACAATACAACTGGGGCTACGATCCGCTGCATTACAATGTACCGGAGGGTTCTTACAGTACCCGTCCCGCTGATCCGGCCAACCGCATACGCGAGTTGAAGCAGATGGTACAGGCTTTTCATAAGCAAGGGCTCCGGGTAATTATGGATGTGGTGTATAACCATACGATGCTTGGCCCCACGAGTAACTTTAACATACTTGTACCCGGCTATTATTACCGCACGGGTAGTGATGGCAAGTTCAGTAATGCATCGGGTTGTGGTAATGAAACGGCGAGTGATGCACCGATGTTCCGCAAATTTATGCTGGAGAGTCTTGAATACTGGGTAAAGGAGTTTCACATTGATGGTTTCCGGTTTGACCTGATGGCGATACATGACCTTGAGACGATGAACCTCATTTCGAAAAGTCTTCACCGGATCAAGCCTGATATACTGTTGCACGGTGAGGGCTGGACGGCGGGCGGTTCTCCGTTAGGGGAGGACAGCCGTGCTGTAAAACGGCTGACAAACCAGTTGGACCGGATTGCGGTGTTTAGTGATGAGGTGCGCGATGCGCTGAAGGGTGGGTGGAGCAATGAAAAAGAGAATGGTTTTGTGAGCGGCCGGCCCGGTATGGAGGAAAGTGTTAAGTACGGTATTGCGGGTGCGGTACAGCACCCGGGTATCGATTACAATAAGGTGAATTATTCAAAGACCCCGTTTGCCAAACAACCCTGGCAATGCCTGGTGTATAATGAGTGTCATGATAACCATACTTTGTGGGACAGGCTTTTGAATTCCAACCCCACGGATACGGAAGAAGACCGTAAACGCATGTACAAACTGGCTCAATTGGTTGTACTCACCTCGCAGGGTATCCCTTTTCTGCATGCCGGACAGGAAATGTACCGGACCAAACAGGGCATTGATAATTCGTACAACCGTCCCGACAGCATCAACGCGATCCGGTGGAGCTGGAAGAAGGAACACGAAGAGATGGTACGCTTTACACAGCAACTGATTGCGATCCGCCGGGCGCATCCGGCTTTCCGGCTGAATGATGCGGGGGCAGTAGCCCGGCAACTGACTTTTCTGCCATCGGGCAGAACTGGCTGGATTGCCTATACGATCCGTGAAAAGGAAGCCGCAAAGTATATGGTTCTGCTCAATGCATCCAAAGAAGAGGTGATAGCCGCATTGCCTCCGGGAAACTGGCGGGTATTACTGGCCGGTACAGCACTGGCAACGGGCGAAGCGCATCGCGGTACCCTGGTGGTTAACGCCATTACCGGTGTGGTACTGGAGCGCGCGGGCAATTGAAACTTGTCTGCCATTTCTGCGGGTAGTGTGGTAAAGGGCAATGTATAAAACGGAGATCCGGGGATGGTTTATTTTCGCCACTGGTTCGCCCTGATATTCTCTGCGGCAAGACTCACGGTTTCGCTGATGCGTTTTTGCAGGGTCTCTGCTTTTTTGGCATTGCCGATCCATTCAAGTATTCCTCTTTTTACACTTTTCGGGAAAGCGTCAAAATACTGGCGAGCTTTTTTGTTGACTGAAAATGCTTTTTCCAGATCGGGCGGGTATTCAAGCGCTTCTACTTTGTCGAGTGCTGTCCAGGTACCATTGCCTTTTGATAATTCAATGGCCGCGAGCCCGGCTGGCTGGATCAATCCGGCTGCCAGAAGTTTTTCCACCCTTTTTTTATTGAGTGCGCTCCAGTTGCTTTTGGGTTTACGTTGGGCGAAGAACTGGAGAAAACTTTCGGCATCGCGTTTATTAGGTTTGCTGTCTATCCAGCCAAAACAAAGCGCTTCTTCTACGGCTTCTTCATAGGTAAGGGATGGCTTACCCGACTCTTTTTTGTACAGGATGAGCCAGATATTCGCGACTTTGTCATGATTTTTGAGCAACCATTGCCGCCAGGCGGCCCTGCTTTTTGGATAAAACGCTGCTGTATCTTTTATAGCGGAGGGCATAAGTTTCTATTGTAGTATAAAAATAAGCGCTATTATTCATTGCCAATGGCTAAGGCTGTGGATCAGGATTTTTTTATCCGCCTGTCATGGATGCTTTTTTCCCAGCACCTCGGCTTTTACCCTTGTAAGGCCAGACGCGATATAGCCCAACTGCTGTGCTGCAGACCGGGTAAGGTCAACAAGACGGCGCATCTTCGGGTGCAGACGGTCATTTACTTTTACAATAACAGATTTGCCGTTGCGCATATTGGTTACCCTGAGCCAGGTGCCGATGGGCAATACATTACAGGCGCAGGTAAGTTTGGCCTGGCTGAAAATTTCACCACTGGCTGTTTTACGGCCGTTGAAGGAATTGGAATAAAAACTTGCCGTGCCATACAGGGTTTTGGTACTGCCTTTTTTGGTGGCTGTTGTAACGGGTACTTTATCCTGTGCAGCAGCGGGTGCCGGCCACGCGGTAAAGAGGACTGCCGCTGCCATAACAACAAGGGATATGTTTTTTTGTATCATACGCATTTGAATCTGTGTGTATCAGCGATCGGCAAAATATTTTTCCCGCATGGCTTTGTCTTCGCCGTAAATGTCGTCATAAAACCTGACTTTACCATTTTTGCCTTCACAACTGAAGTACCGTATAAAAAGGGGTACTTTATTTTTCACATCCATACGCAGATGCCTTTTGGCACCGATCCAGTTTCTGATGGAGTCGGTGGTGTAACGCAAACTGTCGCCTGGCCTGGCGTTGATGCTGTCGTTGCGGGCAATGTAATACGCCAGTTTCTCCCATTCCTGTACGCGTACGCAACCGTGGCTCAGCGCCCTTGCTGCGTTTTTAAACAGGTAGCGCTGGTTGGTGTCGTGCAGGTAAACGGCGTATTTATTACCAAAATTAAATTTGAATATACCAAGTGCATTTCCATCGCCGCTTCCCTGTTGTATCCTGAAGGGGATACCCCTGGAATATTTGCTCCAGTTGATGGAGCCTGGATTGATGGCTTCACCTTTTGCGTTGAGCAGCCTGAGTCCTTTTCTGGCCAGATAGCCCGGATTACGTTTGAGGCCCGGCAGCATTTCTTTGGCTATGATGCTGGTGGGTACCGTCCAGGTAGGGTAGGTAACCATATCGGTGATGAAACTGTTGAGTACGGGGGTGCGTGTAGCGGGCTTGCCTATAATGGTGCGGGATTCGAGTGCGAGGGTATCGTGATCCCATACCTGTAAATAGTAGCCCGGCAGGTTCACCCAAACGTACCTGTCGGGCATTTCTGCGGGCAACTGCTTATAACGGTCGAGGGTAATAGCAATGCGCTTGAAGCGCTCCACATCACTTGTATTGAGTGTGCGTATGAGTGATGTACCTGCCTTGCCATCGGCGGTCAATCCCTTTTGTTTCTGGTACTTTTTGATGGCCATGGCCAACTGTGCAGAGTCGGGGCGTTTGGTGCCCATGTCGATACAGCCACTTTCAGAAAGCCGCTTTTGCAATACCCGGATAAACTTTACCGAGTCGGCAGAATCTTTATAAGGGTAGCTAACATAGGTGTATACGCGTCTGTCCATGCTGTCGAGAAAAGCCGGGATGGCGTTTTTTAATTCCCGGTAACCCCGGTGTTTTGGCTCAAGGCTGTTCAGCACAACCGTAAGGGTTTTCTTCTTGAGCAGTTCTTCCAGGTGAGTGATGTACAGATTGTCTGCCGGTAATGAATCTGCCGGGTTAGAGATACTGTCCGGCATTAGTCTTCCTTTTTTCAGGTCCTGCAGCATGTTGAACAATCCATCTGTAAGCAACAGGTCGGATTTGGACCATAAACCGGCATCCATCCGTTTCAGTGAATCCTTTTGCAGGATATTACGGAGGGAAAGGAGTTGTTTGTAATGATAATCTTTCGGGAAGAGGCCATAGTATTCTGCCTTTTCAATAACCGTAAAAAGGCTGTCTGCCAGGGGATCCCATTTTTCATCGTGGCTCCAGGTGGGTTCAAAGCTGTGTTTGGTGTAAAACTGGTTGGTTATAGCGGGTAGCGACATTTTCGTACTATCGTCAATCCTGCCATTATTTTTCAATGCATAGTCGAGCATCGCTTTGATTTGTTCGGCCGCGGTGGCGTCCATCTGTTCGGGATCAGTAACGATTTTGGACACGGATGGTTCTGTGTTGTTACTGCAGGCAAGAATCAAAAATACTAAACTGAGTAATGAAAGAAACGGGTAAGTTCGCCTATGATAGTCCATGTCTGGTATAAATTTGTAACTTGTTGGTTGAATTTCCTGGATATCGTAAGTGATTCAAACTATGTACAAGATATATCATGGCAATGGAATATTGGTAATGCTGGCGGGTATTTTTTTATACACATCGTCACCCCTGATGGCACAGGATACGCTTGCCAATCCTTACGGACTGCATATCCTCCGTACGGCTGCAGCGTTGCAACAAACGGTTGCGGTTAGTCCGGGTAAGGCCATGGTGGATCTCCGGCAGTATATACCAGGTATTGCTTTTGATCTCCGGTATGCCGGGCGTAATAATTTTATGCAGCAGCAATTGTACCCAACCCTAACGACCAGCTTTATGCGTAAAACGGCTGCCGATGCGCTGCGTAAGGTACAGGCGGCATTACGGTTGCGGGGGCTTGGGTTAAAGATTTATGATGCTTACCGGCCTTATGCGGTTACACAAAAAATGTGGTTGCTGGTACAGGACGAGCGTTATGCTGCGAACCCCAGGAACGGTAGCGGACATAACCGGGGTACTGCGGTTGACCTGACACTGATCAGCCTGCAAACACGTAAAGCGTTGCCGATGGGTACGGCTTTTGACAATTTCTCCGATACGGCGCATCATGGTTTTACGGCATTGCCGGAAAAGGTATTGCAAAACAGGCTGCTGTTGAAATCGTTGATGGAACAATATGGCTTTAAGGCATTGGATACGGAGTGGTGGCATTACAGCCTGCCGGATGCCAGACTATATGAGTTGCTGGATATCTCATTTGCTGATCTGCAAAGGATGTACAAGACAGGGGTTCGCTGGTAGTTGGTATAGGGTTAATACGGGGTATGGTCCGGCAAAAATCCCGTAAAGGTCTGGTGAAAGTCTTGTAAAGGTCTTTTCCCCGCCTATGGTGTATTTGGTTTACTCTCCAGCAACTCCATGGCTTTTTTGATGTGTGCATCGCCCTGGTTCAACACCTCAATATAGCCGGCATTGCGCCAGAAATGGCGGCTGATAACCGCGCGGATGATCTGGCTGATGCGCTCTTTGGTAACCAGTGGTATATTGGCTACGGGAACAGAATCCCTGGTGGCATATTGCATAAAATCCTGCCAGGCTGCGGGGGGTAATACAAAATCTTTTGCAAAGGCATTACTGGTTTTATAAGTGTCGGGAATGGTTTTATACTGCCGGGCATACTGGTAGGCAAATTCGGTGAATGTATTTTTTGCATAGAGTTTACTGAGGGTTTTATCCATCAGTGCAGTATCCATGGCGATGTACTGATCGGGTGCAATACCACCACCATCGTATAGTTTTTTACCCTTGGGTGTGGTATATGTTTTTTTGCCGGTGGGTAATGAGTCTGCGGATATGAATCCGGTATGTATGCGGTTGGTAATCTCTTCATAATAGGCTTTTTCGCCGTTGGCATAACTGCGTTGTATGCTCCTGCCCAATGGCGTGTAGTACCGGGCAACGGTAAGGCGCAGGGCACTGCGGTCGCTGAGTTCAAATTGTTCCTGAACAAGTCCTTTGCCAAAACTTCTCCGGCCTATGATGGTTGCGCGATCCCAGTCCTGCAGGGCACCGAGTAAAATTTCACTGGCGCTTGCGGAGCCTTCATCGGCGAGTACCACCAGGGGTTCCTGTTCAAATACGCCGGGTTTCTGGCAGCGGTATTCCTTTTTGGGGGAGTGGACGCCCTGTGTATAAGTGATGAGTTTGTCGCCCGACAGAAATTCATCGGCGATGGCTGTGGCCTGGTCGAGTACACCGCCGCCATTGCCGCGGAGATCAAGTACCAATTTATTCAGCCCTTTTTGATGCAATTCGTCGAGTGCCTTCATAAATTCTTTATAAGTAGCCTGGCTGAATTTGTTGAGCCTGATGTAACCGGTAGTACTGTCGAGCATATAGCTGGCGTCTACACTGGATACGGGAATAATGTCGCGGGTGATGGTAAAGGACTTTTTTGTGCCATCGCGCAGTACTGCTACCTGTACCCGGCTACCTTGTTGCCCTTTGAGTAGTTTTCTTACCCTGGTGGCGGTGATTTTTACGCCTGCTACCTGGCTGTCGGCCACATTGATCAGCTTGTCGCCCGCCTGAAGCCCTGCTTTTTCAGACGGGCCGTCTTTAAATACATTGATGACGTTGATGGTGTCTTTAAAAATTTCAAATTCGATGCCTATGCCAAAGAAGCTTCCGGCAATGTCTTCATTGGTACGCTCTACATCATCTGCGGGAATGAAAACGGTGTGCGGATCGAGTTTGGCAAGCATGGCCTGTATGGCGGTATCTGCCAGTGCATTGAGCTGAACCGAATCCACATACCTGTTCTTCAGCAGGTTCATCACTTCATCTACGGGTCGCCGGCTGTCGGTATAAAAAAAACTTCTGCCGGGCATACCATCGCGCATTTTATAGCCGAGAAACATGCCTGCTGCCAATACCAACCCGAAAAGCAGGGGAAGCCAAACCTGGAGTTTTTGTTTTGCCATCTGATCGTCTGTTGCGGCAAAATTAATTGAATTGACCCGAACCTGACCGAACTGTTTTTTACCTAACTTCATACCAATTTTAGATTATGTCAACGATACAATTGGTGGCTGATAGTGGCTCCACGAAAGCAGAATGGTGTTTGCTGGAGAGCGGTAAGAAAAGGAAAACGGTTATTACGCAGGGGATCAGCCCTTATTTTTTAAACGGCCGGCAGGTGCAGGATATCCTGCAGCGGGAGTTGCTGCCCCGTTTGAAGGGCGTGGTGCCCGGCGTGGTGCATTATTATGGTACGGGTTGCAGTAACCCTGCCAATGTAAAGCTGCTGAAACTGGCGATGAAGAAGGTTTTTCCTTTGGCAAAGATAAATGTGGAGCACGACCTGCTTGGGGCAGCGAAGGCACTTTGTGGCCGGGAGAAGGGGATCGCCTGTATCCTGGGTACCGGTTCAAACTCCTGTTTTTTTAACGGAAAGAAGATCGTCAAAAACAGTCCGGGTCTGGGTTATGTATTGGGTGATGAAGGCAGCGGAGCCTACCTCGGCAGGAAGGTGGTGCAGTATTATCTCTACAATACTTTTGATGAAGACCTGATGGATCGTTTTAATGCAAGGTTTAACATGGATGCGCCGACCATACTGGATGCGGTGTACAAACAACCCCTGCCCAACCGTTTTCTTGCGGGCTTTACCATTTTTCTGGTGGAGAACCGGGGGCATTATATGATTGAGAATATTATCGAAGACGGACTGAACGACTTCTTTTTTAACCATATTTATAAGTACCGGGAAAGCTGGACATTGCCGATTCATTTTGTTGGAAGTGTGGCTTATGGGTTCAGGGACGTATTGAAAGATATGTGTGCCAGTTATGAACTGCAACTGGGCAGGGTTATTAAAAAACCGATGGATGGGCTGGTGGCCTATCATAGCGTTTAGCCGTCATCAGATATTGAATACATTATTATGGATTTTGTAAAAGTAACAGAACAGGAGTCGCACTACCGGCACCTGGAGCAGATGAGCATCGGTGAATTGCTGGTGAACATGAATCGCGAGGACAAAACTGTACCTGCTGCCATTGCAGGGGCGATGCCACAGATAGAAGCCCTTGTGCATGCGGTAACGGATAAAATGCTGATGGGGGGAAGGCTTTTTTACCTTGGTGCCGGTACCAGCGGACGGTTGGGGATACTGGATGCGAGTGAATGTCCGCCCACGTACGGCGTACCTTACGGGCTGGTGATCGGCATTATTGCCGGTGGGCACAAAGCCATTACCGAAGCCGTAGAGTTTGCTGAAGATGATGCGGAGCAGGGCTGGCTGGACCTCAGCGCCTATGCGGTGAGTGAGAAGGATGTAGTGGTGGGTATTGCGGCCAGTGGTACCACACCCTATGTGATCGGGGCGCTGAACCGGTGCCGTGCGGCGGGTATTGTAACGGGCAGTATTTCGTGCAATCCCGGATCCCCGGTGAGTAAGGCTGCGGATTTTCCTGTAGAAGTAGTGGTAGGACCAGAGTTTGTAACCGGCAGTACCCGTATGAAAAGTGGTACGGCGCAGAAGCTGGTGCTGAATATGCTTTCCACGGGTGTCATGATCCAATTGGGCAGGGTGGAAGACAACCGGATGGTGAATATGCAGCTCTCTAACGATAAGCTGGTAGACCGTGGGGTAAAGATGGTGATGCAGCAATGGCCCACGGCCGATTATGGGGCGGCAAAAGCCTTACTCCTGCAATATGGCAGTGTTAAAAAGGCGATTGAAGCCGCTCATAAAAAATAATTGGCCGGGTTATGCAATTCAAGTAATTTACGTATCCAATCAAAAAATTAAACTCTGCACTTATGAACATTAAAATTTTACTTACTGCCGCAGTGGTTGCTACAGCCATCTCTGCATCTGCACAAAACGCGAATCGTGCGTATGCCATTACGGGCAAAACGGATAACAAATATTTCTGGTCAGACATTCGTGAGATTGATCTCTCTACAGGCCAGCAGGTACGAACCTTGTTTGAAAATGGCAAAACCACTTTTCAGTCCACCGGTGCTGATATGCGGATAAACGGCATTACGAACAGCGACCCGATGGGTTATGGCGTGGCTGCCTGTGCGCTGGACAAACGCAACAAGCGTCTTTATTTTACGCCGATGCATTATGCCCAGTTGCGTTACATTGATCTGACGGCTTCAACCCCGCAGTTTGTCTATCTCGACCTGAATATGCTTACATCTGCCAATGGCGGCTTTCTTACCGAAGAAAGTCATATTACGCGGATGGTGATTACGAATGATGGTTACGGCTATGCCATCACCAACGATGCGCAGCACCTGCTCCGGTTTACCACGGGTAAAAAACCTGTTGTAACTGATCTGGGCAATATCATTGATGCCGACAATAAAACGGGTCTCTCTATCCACAACAAATGCACCAGTTGGGGTGGTGATATGATTGCTGATGCGTATGGCAAGCTGTATGTAATTTCTGCCAACCACCAGGTGTTTACGATTGATCCTTCTACGAGGATCGCCAGTCATCTCGGTACCATTTCCGGTTTGCCCGCAGGTTATACCACCAATGGCGCGGCGGTGGATGCTGATGGAAGGGTAGTGGTGAGCAGCGCCAATACCTTTGAAGGCTACTATCGTTTTTCCATCAAAACACTTACTGCGGAAAAAGTAAAAACGGAGGCACAGGTATTCAATGCATCGGATATGGCGAATGGCAATCTCTTGCTGCAAAAGGAGTATGATGAGGAAAGAACAAGGTTGACCGGCCGCTCCGAACTGCCGGTGCTGCAAACCATTGGAAATAACAATGTTTCTGTTTTCCCCAATCCTGTTACAGGCAGCCAGTTCCGTTTGAATTTTGACGACAATACACCGGGTAATTACACCATTATTCTTTCAGACCTTGCAGGTCGTGCACTGCTTACAAAAGTGGTGAATGTACAGGCAAAGCGCCAGGTTGAAACGATCAGCCTGAAGAACAAACCTGCACAGGGCATGTACCTTGTAAAGGTGATCAACAGCGAAAAGGAAACTGTATTTTCCGACAAATTACTGATCAATTAAGCTATTCGGGTTAATAAGTCAAGGCTGCACAATGGTGCGGCCTTTTTTTTGCCCATCCGGTGTTTAATGCCGGCTGCATGTGGCGTAAGCCGGGATCAGGCAAAGTACGTCGGGGTTATTGGATGTATATCGCCGGGTGTAATGAGTACTATAGGGTAATCAGGGCTAAAAAAAAATTCCTTTTCCTGTATTCAGAAAATACATTTGCAGATCATTCTTTCTTTGCTGATGCAGGATATAGAACCATATTACAACTGGCGGCATTTGTACACCGCGGAAGAGGACGAGCGTTCGCCCTTTTATGGCCGTGAATACAGCGAGTTTGAATTTTCGAATACCATTTACAATTATTATATACACCCGCAATGGGATGAGTTTGGCAGCCGGACCCTGTATATGAAAATATTGATGACGGATTATGACCTTAATTTTACCATTATTGAACTGATTGGCGAATGGAACGATGCCATCGAAAATGATATCATGACGCTCCGCCGTGAGGTTACCGATAAATTATTTGCACAGGGTATTACCAAATTTATCCTGCTGGCAGAAAATGTATTGAATTTTCACAGCAGCGACGACAGCTACTATGAAAACTGGCGGGAGGAGGTTGCGGAAGAAGGGGGGTGGGTAGCCATTGTAAACATGCCGGAGCAGAGCCAGTATGATTTTAAGCGTACCCGGCTTACCAATTATATCGGGCTGATCGACTTTTTGCAATGGCGTACACATAAGCCGGAATTGGTATTTCACCAGATCGATAATATGATGATGCGGTTGCTGGATTGATGCTGATCGTATATGGAATTACGGTTCTTTGCACAAAAAAATGCTACAAAGTCATTTTTTCGTCATTCGTATTGTAGATTTGCACTACTTTTTATCATAATGCTCTTTTTATGACCTGGAAACAGATTTTTACTTCCTCCATTGGCAAAAAATTCACCATGGGCCTTACCGGCCTCTTCCTGATTACTTTTTTGTGTGTGCATGTTGGCGTCAATTCCTGCATTTTTGTAAATGATAATGGCGAAACCTTTAACGAGGCGGCTAAGTTTATGAGCCACAACTGGGTGATCCGCATTATGGAACTGGGCCTGTTTGCGGGCTTATTGCTGCATATTGTACAGGGATTGCTTTTGTGGAAGCAGAATGCTGCTGCCCGCCCGGTAAAATATGCGGAGAGCAAAGCCAACCGCAACAGCAAATGGTACAGCCGCTCAATGGGATTGCTGGGTACCTTGTTGTTACTTTTTCTGGTAATGCACCTCTCGCATTTCTGGGTAGGAACCAAAGTGGCGCTCTACAGCGCTGAGGGGGATAGTGGCCATAACCTGTATAAGGAAATGGTGGAGGTCTTCAGCGAATGGTGGGTGGTTGTGTTGTATGTAGCCGGGGTTGTTTCCCTGTGCTTTCATCTGGTGCATGGTTTTCAGAGTGCTTTCCAGACGCTTGGCATCAACCATAAGCGCTATACCCCGCTGATCAATAAAGCGGGCATTGCTTATTCGGTTATAGTATGTCTGCTTTTTGCACTGATGCCGATATTGATTTTTGTAAAAGTACTCACCTATAATTGATTACAGGGATCCGGTTTTGCAGTTTGATTACGACTGCGGATCAGCCGGTTATAACTTAAAAGATCGTAACGTTTTATATATGCCATTACAATCGAACATACCAGCGGGCTCATTAGAAAACAAATGGACCGACTACAAAGGACACGTCAAGTTGGTGAACCCCGCCAACAAACGGAAGATTGAAGTTATCGTTGTAGGTACCGGTCTTGCCGGTGCCTCCGCCGCAGCGTCCCTGGGCGAACTGGGGTATAAGGTAAAAGCCTTCTGCTTCCAGGACAGTCCGCGCCGTGCGCACAGTATTGCCGCGCAGGGGGGTATCAATGCGGCCAAAAATTACCAGAATGACGGCGACTCGGTATTCCGTCTGTTTTACGATACGATAAAGGGCGGTGATTACCGTGCACGTGAAGCCAATGTACACCGGCTTGCTGAAGTGAGTACGGCCATTATCGACCAGTGCGTGGCACAGGGTGTGCCTTTTGCCCGTGAGTATGGCGGATTGCTGAGCAACCGCAGCTTTGGGGGTACACAGGTGCAGCGTACTTTTTATGCCGCCGGTCAAACCGGACAGCAGTTGCTGCTTGGTGCGTACAGCGCGCTGGAGCGCCAGGTAGCCCTGGGTAATGTAACGATGTACGCCCGTCATGAGATGCTTGATGTAGTGATGATCGAGGGCAAGGCGAGGGGTATTATTGCCCGCGATCTTATAAGCGGGGAACTGGAGCGCCATTTCGGACACGCGGTATTGCTGTGTACCGGTGGTTATGGTAATGTATTCTACCTGAGTACCAATGCCATGGGCAGTAATGTTACGGCTGCCTGGAAAGCGCATAAGAAGGGGGCGTACTTTGCAAATCCCTGTTTTACACAGATACATCCTACGTGCATACCGGTGAGTGGCGACCACCAAAGCAAGCTTACACTGATGAGTGAATCTTTGCGTAATGATGGTCGTATATGGGTACCCAAAAAAGCCGGCGACAACCGTAAAGCGGTGGATATACCTGAAGACGAAAGGGATTATTACCTTGAAAGGCGGTATCCTGCTTTTGGTAACCTGGTACCGCGTGATGTGGCGAGCCGTGCAGCAAAAGAACGTTGTGATGCAGGCTTCGGTGTGGGAACGACTAAGATGGCTGTTTACCTGGATTATGCTGATGCAATTGTCCGTTATGGTAAAATAGAAGCCGGAAAGCGCGGTATGGCCAATGTAAGTGAAGCTGATATTAAAAAGATGGGTAAGGAAGTGGTTGCAGAAAAATATGGCAATCTCTTTGAAATGTATGAAAAAATTACCGGTGAAAACCCGTACGAAATGCCGATGCGGATTTACCCGGCTGTTCACTATACAATGGGCGGGCTTTGGGTGGATTATGAACTGCAAACGACCGTGCCTGGTCTTTATGCCCTGGGAGAAGCGAATTTCAGCGACCATGGTGCCAACCGCCTCGGGGCAAGTGCACTGATGCAGGGGCTTGCGGATGGCTACTTTGTGATTCCTTATACACTGGGTAATTACCTCGCTGATGATATCCGTACAACGGCTATTCCTACCACGCACCCTGCTTTTGAGGAAACGGAAAAGGCGGTACGTGAGCGGATTGAAAAACTGATGAGCATTAAGGGTACACAGACGGTGGAAAGTTTTCACAAACGCCTGGGTAAGATCATCTGGGATAAATGTGGTATGGCCCGCAATGAAGAAGGATTGAAATGGGCGATTGCAGAAGTACAAAAGCTTAAAGCTGAGTTCTGGAGCGATGTACGTATTCCCGGTGCAGCAAATGAGATGAACCTGGAGCTGGATAAGGCAAATCGTGTAGCCGATTTTATTGAACTGGGCGAGTTGATGTGTATTGATGCGCTTAGCCGCAATGAAAGTTGTGGCGGGCATTTCCGCGAAGAGAGCCAGACGGAAGATGGTGAGGCCCGCCGGGACGATGAAAATTACCGTTATGTCGCCGCCTGGGAACTGAAAGGTGACGGGCAATGGGAGTTGCATAAGGAAGCACTGGAGTTTGAAGTGGCAAAGCCAAGTCAGCGGAGTTATAAATAAGGGAACGTTTTTCTTGTAAAACATTAAAAGGGCTGGTTACATATATTGTCAGGCCTTGATATTAATAAGCAGTATGGAACATTACAACATGAACCTCACCCTTAAGGTGTGGCGACAAAAGAATGCAAAGAGCAATGGTGGTTTTGAAACCTACCCGGTCAATAACATTTCTTCTGAGATGTCGTTTCTGGAAATGTTTGATGTGCTGAATGAACAGTTGATCAGGGATGGTAAGGAGCCTATTGCGTTTGACCACGACTGCCGTGAGGGCATTTGCGGGATGTGCAGTATGTATATCAACGGGCAGGCGCATGGTCCGTGGCAGCAGAATACCACCTGCCAGTTGCACATGCGGGCGTTTAAAGATGGCGATACCATTGTAGTGGAACCCTGGCGGGCAAAGGCTTTTCCGGTGCTGAAAGACCTGATGGTTGATCGTTCTGCTTTTGACCGGGTGATCCAGGCCGGGGGCTATATTTCGGTGAATACGGGTAATGCCGTGGATGCGAATGCGATTCCGGTTGAAAAGAAGAAGGCAGACGAAGCCTTTATGGCCGCCGCCTGTATCGGGTGCGGTGCCTGTGTGGCTACCTGTAAGAACAGTTCAGCCATGCTCTTTGTAAGTGCCAAGGTTTCGCAACTGGCGCTGCTGCCCCAGGGCGAGCCCGAAAAGAAAACGCGTGTACTCAATATGGTGGCGCAGATGGATAAGGAAGGGTTTGGTAACTGTACCAATACCTATGCTTGTGAAGCGGAATGTCCGAAAGGTATCTCCGTATCGAATATTGCCAGGATGAACCGCGAGTTCATCAGCGCAGGATTGTCGAGCGATGTTTAATGCCTCTATGGATATTATCCTGAAATTGATGCAGGTGAATGGTATCACCACTTATATAATTAAAGCACCCCATGGGTGCTTTTTTAATAGGAGTTCACTATATTCATGGGTCTTAAACAAAAAGGTATGAGCAGATTATCCCTACTGGTGCTATCAGCGCTGATGATTGTATCGTGCAACACAGAAAATAAGGTAAAATTGGACAGAAAAGTATGGCAATGGCCAAATGGCGTTGCTGCCCCGGTATGCGATACCCAGCACAAAGTACTTACGGCCCACGGCGATACGCGCCTTGACCCCTACTACTGGCTGAACCAGTACTGGCTTAAGGGACCCGACAGCAGTAAAGTGGTGGATTACCTCACCAAAGAAAATGCATACACGGATACCATGATGAGTGGTACCCGGGCTTTGCGCAAAAAACTCTACGATGAGATGCGTGGCCGTATTAAAGAAAAGGATGAAAGTGTACCTGTGTTCCGCAATGGGTATCATTATTATTCACGCACTGTAGCGGGTACGGACTACTATCTCTATTGCCGCAAAAAAGGAACGCTTGAGGCCAAGGAGGAAATACTGCTTGATGTTAATGAGATGGCGAAGGGGCATGATTATTATGCCCTGAGCGGTTTTAACATCAGCCCCGATAACAAGCTGCTGGCCTTTGGTATCGATACCGTCTCGCGCCGCCAGTATGTGCTGCGTATCAAGAATCTTGAAACCGGTCAGTTGCTGAGCGATGTGATTACCAATACCTCGGGTAGTGCGGTATGGGCCAGCGATGGAAAAACTTTTTTCTATGCGGCCAAAAACTTAGTTACGCTGCTTTCGGAAAAAATCAAAAAGCACCAACTGGGTGCGGCTGAAACCGCTGATGCTACTGTATATACGGAAACGGATCCCTCCAATTACATCAATGTAAGCAAGAGCCGTTCGGGGAAATACATCTTTATCAATTCGGAAGCCACGCTTTCTTCAGAAACGCGTTATTTGTCTGCAGAAACACCGGAACAGCCCTTCAAAGTATTTCAACCCCGCACTAAAAATGTACTCTACACGGTGGAGCACCAGAACGAACGGTTTATCGTGGTTACCAATAAGGAGGCGCTGAATTTCAGGCTGATGGCTGCACCGTTAGACAAAACCTCATCAGAGAACTGGACGGAACTGCTGCCCAACCGCAAGGATGTGCTGCTGGAAGGTGTGGATGTGTTTAAGGATTTCTGGGTGGCTACAGAAAGAAAGAATGGCCTGATCCAGTTGCGTATCCATAAGCTGGAGGGGGATGCCGAACACTATGTAGATTTTGGCGAACCTTCTTACCTGGCTTTTACCAACAGTAACCCGGAGTATGGTACGCACCAGTTGCGGTACAACTATACCTCGCTGACCACACCCAATTCGGTTTACCAGTACGATATGGACAGTAAAGAAAAGAAACTGCTGAAAGAACAGGAGATACCGGGTGGCTACGACAAACAGGCCTATGTAACAGAGCGGCTGTATGCCACGGCCAGGGATGGTACGAAAGTGCCGGTATCGCTGGTGTATAAAAAGGGACTGGTAAAAGATGGTACTGCGCCCTGTCTGCTGTATGGTTATGGTTCTTATGGCAGCAGTACTGATGCAACATTTGACGCGAATATGATCAGCTTGTTAGACAGGGGATTTGTGTATGCCATCGCGCATATCCGTGGCGGACAGGAAATGGGGCGTCAGTGGTATGAGGATGGTAAGTTGTTGAAAAAGATCAATACGTTTACCGACTTTATTGATTGTGCGGAATTCCTGATTACTGAAAAGTTTACGGCTAAGGAACACCTGTATGCCAACGGGGGCAGCGCGGGTGGTTTGCTGATGGGAGTTATTGTGAATATGCGGCCCGATCTCTGGAAGGGTATTGTGGCTGATGTACCCTTTGTGGATGTGATTACCACGATGAGCGACCCTACCATTCCCCTTACCACCAATGAATACGATGAATGGGGCAACCCTGCCGGTAAAGAGAATTACCTGTATATGAAATCTTATTCGCCATACGACAACGTAATGGCTAAAGCGTATCCGAATATACTGGTTACTACCGGGCTGCACGATAGCCAGGTACAGTATTTTGAACCGGCCAAATGGGTGGCACGGCTGCGGAAACTGAAAACGGATAAAAACCTGCTTTTCCTCAAAACGAATATGGAGGCAGGGCATGGCGGACGTTCGGGACGCTTTACCAGCCTCGAAGAAACAGCCTTAGCCTTCTCCTTCTACCTGGCACTGGAAGGTATTGGTTCCTGATACCGGGGTAAAAAGGGGCGTTAGCGGGACTGCCCATTTGTTAAAGCCTCTTTACGGAGGCTTTTCTTGCAGCAAATCAATTCCCCGATGGGTCTTACCATTATGACGTAATTTAGCGGCATTACTAAACCCAGGTGTTGAAAAGAATCAGGATATACCTACTCTTATTGTTTGTATGCAGTGTGCAGCACCTGGCTGCCCAGGTAAAGACGCCATTGTCGAACCGGCGTACCAAAACGATGACCGTGGTACCGGGCGGAATGACGATTGATACGCTGAGTATCATTCCGGGTACCCTTGTCATCGCCGGCGTATTGCCCGCCACTTACCAACTGGATGAAGTAAATGCGCGCATCACCTGGCTTACCCTGCCCGCCAGCCCCACGATTACCCTGCAATACCGCGTTTTTCCCTACCGGCTCAATCCCGTAGCCAAAGGGTTGAACTACGACAGCATCCGGTATAATTTTATCAGTGAAAAGCCTTTCACGTTCCGGTACAATGCCCGCAACGAGAACCCATTATTTGACTTCGGTAATGTGGATTATAAAGGCAGTTTTGGCCGGGGAATTTCCTTTGGCAACAGCCAGGATGCGGTGGTAAACAGCAGTCTCAACCTCCAGATCAATGGTTATATCGGCGACAGCCTGGAACTGAGTGCCGCGATTACGGATAATAATATCCCGATACAGCCTGATGGCAATACACAGGACCTGCGTGATTTTGACCGCATCTTCCTGCAGGTAAAGAAAAAGGGCTGGCAGGCCAATTTTGGAGATATTGATATCCGGCAAAGCAAGAACTACTTCCTCAACTTTTACAAACGGCTGCAGGGGGCGTCTTTTACCACCGATAATAAAATCAGCCGGAATATCAGCAATTCTTTTTTAATCAGCGGTGCCGTGGCAAAGGGGCGGTTTACCCGCAACATCATCCAGCCCACCGAAGGAAACCAGGGACCTTACCGTCTGCAGGGCGCCAACAACGAATTTTACTTTGTGATCCTGGCGGGTACGGAACGGATATTTATTGATGGGGAGCTGCTGCAGCGTGGTGAAGACCAGGATTATGTGATCAACTACAACACGGCTGAACTGACGTTTACACCAAAACGGATGATTACCAAGGACAGGAGGATCCAGGCCGAGTTTGAATACGCAGACCGGAATTTTCTGAACGCGCAGTTTTATGCCAGTGATGAACTTCATTTCGGCAGCAAACTATTGGTGAGTATCGGCGCTTTTCACAACAGCGATGCCAAAAACTCTTCCATCAACCAGGTGCTTGACGACCGCCAGAAACAATTTCTGGCCCGTGTGGGCGATGGTATTGATACCGCCTTCTTCCTCAATGCGGCACGCGACACTTTTGCCACGGGCAGGCTGCTGTACAAAAAAATTGATACGATGTACAATGGTAGCCGGCACGATTCAATATTTGTGTTTTCGACCGACCGTAACGATGTGCTGTACAGCCTTTCGTTTATGTATGTAGGGGTGGGTAAGGGAAATTATACGCCATTGTTCAACGGCACCAATGGCAAGGTTTTTCAGTGGGTGGCGCCGGATCTGCTGAACCGGAAAAAAGGTGATTGGGAGCCCGTGGTATTGCTCATCACTCCCAAGAAGCTGCAGGTGGTATCCCTTGCACTGCAGTACCAGCTCAGTGCTAAGTCCAACCTCCGTACCGAGGTCGCCATCAGCAATTACGACATCAATCTTTTTTCGGCAAAGGATAAGGGCAATGATAAGGGAGTGGCTGCTAAACTGCAATGGCAGACCGATGGTCAGCGCATCAGGCTTGCCGGGAAAGACCTGCGTTTACAGACACAGGTGGGCTATGAGTTTGTACAGAACAGGTTTAAGGCGCTTGAACGTTTGCGCAATGTGGAGTTTCTGCGCGACTGGAGCCTGCCCTTTAATGCTGCACCTGCCGATGAACATCTCCTCACCGTTTCGGCGAAGGTAAGCGACAGCAGTACGGGCAATCGTTTCCGCTATGAGGCCACCAGTTACAACCGGAGCGATAAACACCGGGGGCTGCGCCAGTATATCGATTTTTATTACCGTTACCGGGGCTGGGCGATCACGAATCAGGTGAGTTTTTCGCAGATCAGCAGTACGATGTTTACCGGATCATTTATCCGTCCGCTGGTTGATGTATCCAAGCGATTTACACAATGGGGCAATATTGAGGCCGGACTCAATTATAGTGCAGAGCACAATACCTTACGTACGCGGCAATTTGATACGTTGTCGCCCGTGAGTTTCGGGTTCAATATCTGGCAAGCCTATATCCGTTCGCCAACGACTAAACTGAACCGGTGGGAACTGGGGTATTTCCGGCGCAACGACCTGCTTCCGCAGGGTAAGCGTCTGCTTGAAGCCGACAAAAGCGATAATTTTACCCTGGGCACCACCCTTGCCCGTAATGAAAACCGCCAGTTCCGCTTCAACCTGACTTATCGGAAACTATCCATTAGCAACAGTACCCTTACGGTGCAACGGGCAGATGAAAGTTTGCTGGGACGCAGTGAATACAGTTTCAGCGAGTGGAACGGATTATTGTCGGGCAGTGTGTTGTACGAGCTGGGGGCGGGACAGGAGCAGAAAAGGGAGTTTACTTATATTGAAGTGCCGGCGGGACAGGGAGAATTTACCTGGATCGATTACAATGCGAACGGTATACGTGAGCTCAATGAGTTTGAAACGGCGGTATTCCAGGACCAGAAACGGTTTATCCGCATTTTTACACCCAGCAACCAGTTTATCAAAGCCAATTATGTACAGTTTAATTACAGCCTTGATATAAATCCGCGTGCGGTTATTGGTGGTGGTACCGGCAGGGGAATCCGTGACTGGCTGGCCAGGGTGAATACCAGTTCGGCGCTGCAGATCAGCAAGAAAGAAATTGCAACCGGTAAGTTTTCATTCAACCCTTTTGCACGGCAGCTTGCCGATACGAGCCTGATCAGCCTGTCCACCTTTTTATCCAATACGGTATTCTTCAACCGCAGCAGTGTAAAGTGGGGCGCCGACTTTACGCATGCCATCAATGATGGTAAGGCGTTGCTGAGCTATGGTTTTGAGAGCAGGCGGCTGCGCCAGTTGTCCGGCCGTTTGCGGCTGAACCCGGGCAAACGGTTGATTGTAACCACGGCTTACCGGCAGATCAGGAACCTGCTCAATACAACCGGCCCCAAGTTTAACAACCGCAATTATGATGTGCTTCAGCAAATCATCGAGCCCAATATTACGTACAGTTATAAAAGCATACTCCGTATCGGACTCACCTACAGTTATGCGCAAAAACAAAACCGTATCGACTCGCTGGAAAAAGCGGTCAATCATGTGCTTACAACCGATTTGCGTTACAATATCCTCAACAAGGGCAGTGTAACGGCAAAATTTACGCTCAACCAGATTGTGTTTAACGCTTACCGGGGTGCGGCCAACACAACGGTAGGCTATTTATTGCTGGATGGATTGCTGCCGGGGCAGAACTACCTCTGGAGTCTTGATTATACACGCCGGATCAGTGGCAATCTTGAAATGAGCCTGCAGTACGAAGGCCGTAAACCGGGCGAAACCAGGATTGTGCATACGGGCAGGGCGAGTGTGCGGGCATTGTTCTGAGCAGGGCCAAACAGTTCAGGAGCAGTTTTGGGCATCGTGGCAGGCGGTGTCAAAAATTCCCGGCCGGTTGAGGGCCGATCCGGAAAAAGGACAGTGGGTTGTTGCCGCCTTTATGCCAATGAAAAGAAATGATCTTGCGGCTTTGGGGGGATGGATAAAATGTGTTGCAGCAAGGCCGCCCGGTAAAAGAAAATTTCAGGATGCCATGCCCAAGTCAACGGAAGATTGGCGCGCATCATCAATCCCGCTTAACCTGTGACAGTTTTTTTTCTTCTTTTTAATTTGTCACAGGGTTGTGACAATTTTTTCCCTTCTTTTTAATTTGCCACAAGATTGTGACAAATTTTTTGTGACAATTTAAATTGTCACAGTTTTTTTGTCACAAACTATTTCCCGAAAAATCGCGGGTATTTTTTTCCGGTACCAGCGCCACGGCTTGCAACAATTTGAAATGCATCCCCATTTTGGCGGTATTAAATAGAATGTTTATTTTAGCATGATGTCTTACTAAAGTGAACAATAGCCAGCAACCGGGAAAAAATACACTTGAGTTGTTTTCTGATTTAATTTTACCAAGGCTACAGTAAAAACTTAATACACAATGAACATAGGCAAATATTAAGCGCATCCGTGAAATTAAAAGGCTTACCCAAGAGTGCGTGGCCAAAAGCCTGGGCATGAGTGTAACCGCCTACGGCAACATTGAGCGGTGGGATGCTGACCTGAATTTTAAAAAGCTGGCAGAAATTGCCCGTGCATCGGAAGTGGATGAGATGGAGATGGTAAACTATGGGAATGAGATTTAGTATATGAACGTATATCATAACGGCATAGGAATTGGCGTTAACTGAGCACAAAATGTCTATCAGATTGATAAAGAAGTACGTGAAAAATTGCTCAATGATAAGGATGCAGAAATAATTTTTTGAGGGGATTGGTGAGGAAGGGGTGATGAACTATTCAATTAGAACCAACTCGCCGCATCTAAATGAAAGTATTGATTAAATAAACACAGGCGTATCCTTCGCATAAGTAATCTAACAATTAATTGAGTTGCCCGAATTTGAATGATAACCTTATGGCAAAAATAAATTCAATCATTGTTCAAGGCAAGGCCATTAGTATCGAAACAAGGGACAGCGACGACTATATTTCCCTTACCGATATGGCAAAAAGCCAGATGCAGGAAGCGATTATCATAAAATGGCTGAGCCTTAAAAGCACCATTGAGTATTTGGGTGAATGGGAAGCCCTTTACACCCCTGATTTTAATTATACCGAATTCGGTACAATTAAAAATGCAGCCGGCAGTAATAACTTTGTATTATCGGTAAAACATTGGACCGAAAACACCGGTGCAAGAGGCATTGTTGCTAAAACCGGCAGGTATGGTGGTACCTATGCCCATAAAGACATAGCTTTTCATTTTGGCATGTGGATAAGCCCGAAATTTCAGTTATTGCTGATAAAAGAATTTCAGCGCCTTAAAGAAGAAGAAAACAGTCGTCTGCATTTGGGCTGGAACATTCAACGCACCCTTGCCAAAGTAAACTACCGCATCCATACCGATGCTATTAAAGAGAATCTCATACCCCAACTGCTCACCCAGCAAGATGCCGCCGCTGTATATGCCAGCGAGGCCGACCTGCTGAACATGGCCCTCTTTGGCCAAACTGCAGGGCAATGGCGTAAGACCAATCCCGCTGCCGATGGCAATATACGAGACCATGCCACCATTGAACAATTGGTGGTGCTCAGCAATATGGAAAGCATCAATGCCCTGCTGATTAACCAAGGGCTTACGAAAGGAGAACGGTTGCTGCAACTAAACGGAGTGGCTATTGGACAAATGAAATCACTGGTGAACAATGGCAGTATTAAAAAATTGAAATAGGGTGTGTGCAGCTTAAAAGTGGATGGTAAAGCCGACTGACAGTTTTTATAAACACCCATCTAACCGGCCAGCATAATGCATCAAATTTGAAAGAAATATGCAATTTAGCAACAGTAAAGACATAGTTAATTGCAAACAAATGGTATGAACACTTTGGTAATCAATAAATCGCATAAAGCCGTTAACTTAGCTTTTGTTCCACACAAAATGGTGGTATTTATGGAAGATGGCCGTGAAATATCCTTCCCGCTGACCTTGTTTCCTTACCAGGCTGATGTCACCAACGAGATACAACAACCTCGGCGAAGCATAGAGAGCAAAGGGGGGAATGTGATAAAGCCATTGGGTATTATGAGAAATGCCAAAAAATATGGGATGTGTTTCTTGCACCCAACCACCCCACCTAAAGAACTGTTGCTCAGAATTTATCTTTTACCGCTAACAGCAGGGAGATGGAACGATACAGAGACAAGAACGATCTGGTAGCGCTCCGCTATTTTGAAAAAGCCCTCCAAAATGCAGAAAGGATAGCAGAAAGCTTTCGGTAATGAACTACTTTTGGAGTAGCGGAAAGGTTCGTATATTTTTGGGCTGGCAGCAAGTACGGCAAACTGATGCCCCCCTGCATACAATCATATTGACATTATGAGTGATATTTTACGACAGCAAATAGCAAAAATAATCTCTATTACCGACGCAGAGTTTGATTATGTGTTGTCGCATTTTGTATATAAGAAATTCAAAAAACACCAGTTTGTTATCCAGGAAGGAGAAAGTGTACCCAACGACTATTTCATTTTAAACGGCTGTCTGAAGTCATATTTTACTGATCATAATGGCAAAGAACATATTTTACAGTTCGGCATGCAGGATTGGTGGATTACTGACTACCAGGCTTATTATAATGAATCAAAAGCAACGATAAGTATTGATTGTATTGAAGAAAGCGAATTGCTTTGCCTGTCGTTTCAGCACAGGGAAAAGCTATGTGCCGAAATGCACAAAATCGAACATTTTTTCAGGAAGAAAACCAATAAACGTAATGTTGCCCTGCAAGAACGGATACTTTCTTTGCTGAGCAATAACGCCAAAGAAAAATACGATCAATTACTGCTGTTGTATCCCCGGCTTTTTCAGAAAGTGCCCAAGCAATTAATCGCTTCCTACCTTGGCGTAACCAGAGAAACCTTGAGCCGGTTCAATTCATCTTCAAAGTAATGTGAGGTACATCACATAAAAGTTGTGCGGTATGTCCTGTTCGGTCTTTGCTTTCCGGCAGACCTTTGTGCCATAAATTTTAAACAAAAATACAATGGCAACATTCCAAATTCAACAAACAAGCAGCAATGTAAACTGGACCGGCAAAAAGGTGTTGGGCTTACATACCGGGAGCATCAATATCGCCGGGGGCTTTATTGAAATTACCGGCAACAATATTACCGGTGGTGAAATCCGGATGGATATGACCTCGATTGTGATTACTGATATTGAAGATAAAAAAACGAACCGGGATTTTCTGGAACACCTGTTAAATGATGATTTTTTCTCGGTTGATCGGTTCAGGGAATCTGCACTTGTCATAACCGGCTCCCGCAAAATTGAAAACAACAAGTCTGCGATCGAGGGAACGCTTACCATTAAAGCTATCACACACCCGATCAGTTTTACCGCTTCTGTTGAAATATTTACCGATACGTTGCATTCGCTTGGTGAACTGGTGATCGACAGAACCTTATACAATATCCGCTATGGGTCTGGAAAGTTTATCGAAAACCTGGGCGATAAACTTATCTATGATGAGTTTGTACTTCAGTTCAAACTCATTGCGCAGAAATCTATCTGAATTGTACAATAAAATATAAAGTAAAATGAAAAAAATATTTATGGCTTTCATCGCCACTGCAATCACGTTCAGTTCCCTGTCAACGCTGGCACAGGCAAATAAAAAACTAAAAGTGTTGTTTGTATTAACATCCCATAGCCAACTGGGTAGTACCGGAAAGAAAACCGGTTTTTGGATAGAAGAATTTGCTACGCCTTATTATTTCTTTACCGACAAAAATATTGAAGTAGTGGTTGCTACGCCAAATGGAGGACAAGCGCCAATCGATCCTAAAAGTAATGAAGCCGCTTTTCAAACAGCATCCACCAAAAGGTATTATGCTGATGCCCGGGCACAGGTAATGCTGAGTAAAACAGTGAAACTGGCTAAAGTAAAGCAAAAGCAATATGATGCGGTCTTTTATCCGGGCGGACACGGCCCGATGTGGGACCTGGTAAATGATAAAAACTCTATTGCATTGATCCGGTCGTTTTATAACCATCGCAAACCTGTTGCTTTTGTATGCCATGGTTCAGCGGCATTACTGCATGTAAAAACCCCGGATGGGGAGTATCTGATCAAAGGTAAAAATGTAACCAGCTTTTGCAATACCGAAGAAGACGCTGTTCAGTTAACCAGGGTGGTTCCCTTTTCGTTAGAAAACAAACTGAAAGAGAGAGGCGCAATTTATCAAAAAGGTGCAGATTGGTCATCGTTCACCATAGCAGACGGATTATTGCTGACAGGACAAAACCCGCAATCTTCAAAAGCGGTTGCGCAGCAACTGTTTGACATGATGAATAAGTAAACGTATAAAAGACGAAGCGAAGTGCTGACCGTTGCTTCAGCACGTATTTCAGGCACTTCGCTTTCTTTTTATCCATCCGGTAACATTAACAACGAAAAGACAATGTGGAATCAAACAAAATTCACTCAACTGTTGGGATTGGCTTATCCAATAGTGCAGGGCCCTTTTGGTGGCGGATTATCGTCTGCAGAACTTACAGCTACCGTTTCAAACGAAGGTGGTTTGGGTTCGTTTGGCGGCCAGCCTTTTTCTGCAAAAGAAATTATTGACACCTGTATAGAAATAAGAAAGCTTACCGGCAAGCCTTTCAACATCAACTTGTGGGTAAATGACAGGGATGCCCGTTCAGCGACCTTCGGTGATGAAGATTATCAAAAGCTCACCGCATTATTTGCGCCATACTTTGCTGAACTGGGATTGCCATTGCCGGAGAGACCAACAAATCCCGGGACGGAATTTGAAGAACAAATTGAAGCCATATATATTGCTAAGCCTGCCGTATTCAGTTTTGTTTACGGCATACCTTCCGCAGAAATTTTAGAAAACTGCAGACGGCTTGGTATAAAAACAATGGGTGCGGCTACAACTGCGGACGAAGCCATTGCGCTGGAAGACGCAGGGGTTGATGCAATAGTGGCAACGGGCTTTGAAGCCGGCGGACACCGGGTTTCTTTTTTGAGACCGGCTGAAGATTCATTGACGGGTACATTTGCCCTTATTCCGCAGGTAGCCGACAGTGTAAAAGTGCCGGTAATAGCTGCAGGTGGTATTGCCGATGCAAGAGGGATAAAAGCAGCATTGGCATTAGGCGCGGATGCTGTACAGATGGGTACGGCTTTTCTGGCAACAGCACAATCAAATGCCCCGCAAGATCATAAAGACAAACTTTTTACGCCGGATGCAAAATACACAACGCTTACAAAAGTATTTACGGGCAGGCTGTCGAGGGGAATCCGTAACAGGCTTACCGAGGCGTTGAAAAATCACGAAAATTTATTGGCTCCCTATCCGCTGCAAAGTAATTTTATGGGCTTATTAAAAGCATATCCGGCCACGGCCGGTGCAAACCCTGATTTTAAAGCCTGCTGGGCAGGACAATCTGCGTCGTTACTAAAATATCGGGATGCTAAAGTATTCATGGAAACATTGGTAAGGGAAATGAGTGAAAAATAGTGCGGAGGATAGGCGAAAGGCCAGCGGTGATAAAGCCTTTTCTGCACCGGCAACAGGCTGGAGCTTATGCACCAGCATTGTATAACCTGTTCTGTCTTTGTATGCTCCTCTCTTTAGTGGGGCGGGGCGGGTTTTATGGCACAGTATTCCTGAAAATCAAGTTTTAATTGTAGATTTAATGCGCTGTTGTAACAGGGATGAGGGGCATTGGCCTGGCCATTCCACCCGCTGCCCGCAACAGCCCGCAGTTGTAAACGATCCCTGGTTATGACAGTAACGATTAAAAACTATGGTACTATCTGAGTTTCGAGCAAGTCCGTGTTTGGCGGAATTTGTCAGGGTTTACAGAGTGGTACACTTTGTTTTTGATGACCGTGCCAACATTCCATACAAACCCTATCCTCCCAGGCCGGAGCATTGTTTAAGTTTTTATCCAAGGGATACGGAAACTGTTGAATATGTAAACAGTGGTACAAAAATCGCCAACCTGAAAACGGTTTTGATCGGACAGCAACATGAGGTCAGCAACAGATTTGTGGGCAGGGATTTCCTTGTTTTTCAAATCGTTTTCCGGCCAGGGGCATTGTACCGGCTCACCGGTATTCCAGCCCGGCAGTTGAACAATAGTTATGTTGATGCAGAGACGATTTTCCGCAAAGACATAAAATACGTAAACGACCAACTTAATGATGCCGCCAATTTTACTGAAATGGTGGCGGCTGCAGAATCGTTCTTGTTGAAACAGATCAGCAGAGGGGTGAAGGAGTTTCACCGGTTAGACGAGGTGAGCAATATGATCCTGCAGGCCAATGCGCACCTGCGTATTGAGTGGCTCGCCAAAGAATCATGCCTGAGTTTAAGACAGTACGAACGGAAATTTACGGAGCGTATGGGTGTTTCCCCAAGGTATTTCAACAGGATTGTGCGGTTTGAAAATGCCTTCAGGATCAAAAATAAATACCCGCACCTGGACTGGCTGGCCATTGCTGTTCAATGTGGCTACCATGACTATCAACACCTGGCAAAAGATTATAAGGAATTTACCAACCAGACGCCAACCCATTTTCACCTGCTTGACAGTGCTTCCCCGGAAAGAAAATTCGGGGAGTCTGATACCTATTAGAATGTCGTTTTTTTACCACTGGTCTTCCTGTGTTCCGACGGACATTTGCGTTGTATCATTTAAATCAATACAACAATGGAACGAAAGAAGTTTTTACTGACAGCAGCAACAGCGCTCCCCGCGCTCTTTATTGAACAACATGTGCAGGCACAGAAACCGAGGCGTGCGGGCAAAGGCTTTGTTGTTAAAGCCACGGAAAGCAGGTTTGGTGAAAAAACAGTGCTGGGAGGGAAAAATCCCAACGATATTAAGGTTTCGCAAAAGGATACCAACGGCGACCTTACAATTTTTGAATACACGGGTAATGAAAAAGGTGGCCCCCCGTTGCATGTTCATGCGCACCAGGATGAAATATTCTTTATTGTGCTGGGAGAGTATCTTTTTCAGGTGGGAGCGGACAAGCATTATTTGAAACCAGGGGATACCATTTTTTTGCCAAGAACGGTACCCCATAGTTTTGCACAGTTAACAGAAACCGGAAAAATGTTTTTTCTTTTTCAGCCATCGGGAAAAATGGAAGATTTTTTCAGGGCCATTGGCAACCTGACCGCCCGGCCTTCACCTGCGGAAGGGGCTGCAATATTTGCCGGTCACGGTATGAAAGTCGTTGGCCCGCCATTACAGTTTCCGTAAGCCGGACGGGGATAAAAGTATCGGGTAAACCCATTCGCAGAAAAGACGACATCGGGCCTGCATGAAGGATTACCTGTGTTGCTCCGCAACTATTGTACGCAGCCATGCCTTACAAATTCCCCAGCCGCTGTTTTTCTTCTTCGGAACCCGTTTTGCGGTCTTTGATGCGGGTAACTTTATTCCGGCTGATGCGGTAGGTAAGGTTAAGCGAGTAGGTACGCGTATCGTTTCTGCCGGAGAAGCCATTGGATTGTCCCGGGCTGTTGACCGCGATGCGGTAAAAATTACCAAACAGCAGATCCTGTACCCCTACGGTAAGTGTACCCTTGTTTTTCCACAGGCTCTTGCGGATGGTGAATGAAATGTCGTTGCTGCTCCTGAGCTTGTAAATGCCCTGTACTGCAGGCGCGCTGTACCATGCGGTAACTTCGGCGCGTAAACCCTTCTTTTTCGACAGGGTAAAGCTGTTAACCGTATTGATGTATGCCGTCCACATCCGCAGTGTTACCAGTTTGTTGTTGAGTAAGGTGTTCTCTTCTTTGTGCGAGGCCTGCAGGAAGAAAGTGCTTTCCCACCAGGGTCTGATGGATTTGGAGAGGTTGATATACCCCCCGTACTCTTTATTGTTTTCCAGGTTAACCTGGTTGTTGAGCAGCAGTTGACTGGCATTGTCCTGCGTGGTGATGTTGGTAAAAGGATTGTCTGTATAGTTGAAAAATACCGCCACGGTATAAGCATTTTTGAAGGTATAATTGAGTTCAGTATTGTGTAAAAAGGCTGGTTGCAGGAAGGGGTTGCCCTGGAGATAGGCATAGGGGGTGGTATAAAATTGAAAGGGATTGAGGCGCCAGTAATCGGGGCGATTGATCCGTCTGCCGTATTGCAAACCCAACTGGTGCTTATTGGGTACCAGCGTGTGTTGTACAAAGAGGGTGGGGAAGAGGCGGAAATAATCGCGTGTGGTGGCTTGTTGCAGCGTGGGAGATACGCCCCTGGTTTGGGTAAACTCTGCACGCAGTCCCATCTGCAGCTCTGTTTTGGGAAAGTGGCTCGTCATAGACAGGTAAGTCGCCTGTATGTTTTCGGTATACCGGAAGGTGTTGCTGCGTTGCGGATCGTTTACATATATGGCTCCGCTCCGTTGTGTAAAGGCGAGATCGTTGGTGGTATGGCTGCCGGTTACTTTGACCCCCATTTCGAGGTCGGTCTTTTTAAAAGAACGGGCATAACGCAACTGTGCGGAAGAAAACCTGATCTGCTGGATTGCGTTGCTGCGGATGTCAAAGAAAACGGGTTTGGGTTGTGCTGCGCCATCATAACCCTGTGTAAAGATATTCTGTGCGGTGCGGGCATTGTACTGGCTATGGTTAAAATCGGCCTCCAGCAGCCCACCGGTACTATCTGTAATGATGCGGTAGTTGAGATTGGCGCTCAGTTGGTCGCGCTTTACGCTGTTGAGGTTGCTGGTGATTAATGAGGAATCTACGATATTGAGCACATTGCGTACATCGGTAAAAATGGTACGGTTGCCGCGGTTGTATTTAAAGAAACCGTCAACTTTGAAGCCCAGTACCTGCTTTTTATTGACCTGGTATTCACCGGAGAGGCCAAAGTCGTTGGATTCTGCTTTTACCTTCCGTACATGCCCCATCGTCCAGTACGAAAAAGCCGGGGTATTTACATAGCGTACATATTCATCCTCCGTACCGCGGATTTTTGCCGGGGCAAAGCCATAGTTACCCGAAAGGCGGAGTTTGGGTGTACTGTAGTTGAAGGCCGTACCCATACTGAAGCGGGCGAGATAGCCCTGGCGGTAAGTGCTGCGGAAGCTGATGTCGCGCCCTGTGGTGGTTCTTTTTTTGGTGATGATATTGATTACGGTACCGCCCTGTGCATCAAAGCGGGCGGGTGGCGTGGTATAGATTTCGATCTTCTCCACCTGATCGGCCTGTTTTGTTTTCAGCAGTTCTGCAAGGTCTTCGCCGCTTACCCCCGTGGCGCGGCCATCGATGAGTACCTGGGTGCTTTTGCCCATGACACTGATGTTGCCGCTGTTTGATGCGGTTACCCCCGGAGCGCGTGTCAGCAGTTCCCAGAAAGAACTGCCACTGGTGCTGATGCTTTGTGCCACGTTTACCACCAGCCTGTCTGTTTTCCGCTCAATGAGCGGTGCTTTGGCTATTACGGTCACGCCTTTCAGCGTTTCGGTTTTGCGCTGCAACTGCAGTTGGAGCGTGAGGGACTTGCTGAAGTCAACCGGCAGTTCCAGCGGAGTATAGTTGATGAGTGTGGCAATGAGTGTGCCGGTACCTGATGCAGAGACGGTTAAGTTGAATTGCCCGCCGGCATCTGTAAGCGTACTCGCCCGGATGCTGGTATCCTGCCTGATCAGGATGGTAACAAAGGCCAGGGGTTGGTTGTTTTTGTCGGTTGCCGTGCCCCGTATGCTCACCTGTGCCGAAGTGGTAAGGCTGATCACCAATAATATGCAGGCTGTTGCCGCAGTGATGATGTGCTGTTTGGTTGTAGATATGTTCATCTTCATAGTGTGAATAGTCGTTGGTAAATGCCCATCCGGTTGTCAGTTGCAGTACCTGGTATTCGGGCCAGGTCGTTTTTCAAAGTAACCATTTTCTGATTGTTTGGCCAAATTTTCTGCTGCCGCATATCCCGCCAATGCTGCCATCTGTCCGGATCGTGTATTTTTGCGAAAACAGCGAAATGATTCAGTACAACCCAAAGGAATGGCTCATCTTTATTTTTAAGTTCAGCAAGTCGGATACTTTGCGGCAACTGTGGCCAACGATGCTGTTTGTTTCGGCATATACCGCTGCTGTGGCATATTTTGAGATCAATTACCTCAAACTCCCGCCGGAAAACAACCTGAAGTACATCACGCTGATGCACGGGCTGCTGGGTTTTGTGATTTCGCTGCTGCTGGTATTCCGCACCAATACGGCTTATGACCGTTGGTGGGAGGGCCGTAAACTCTGGGGTAGCCTGGTTAACAACAGCCGCAACCTGGCGCTTAAACTTTCGGGTATCCTGCCTAAAAGTGATGCGGCAAACCGTACCTTTTTCCGCTCCATGATACCACAGTACGCTTTTGCACTGAAGAACCATCTCCGTAGTGAGCTGACCCGCCTGGAGCTGGATGATAGTCTTACGGCTGAACTGGCACATATTGACGAGGATAAACACCTGCCTAATCAACTGGCTGCAGCCATTTTCCGTAAGGTAAACGAGCTGTATGAAAAAGAACGCATCACGGGTCAGCAATTGATCGTACTCAATAATGAACTACAGGCTTTTACCGAAATTTGCGGTGCCTGTGAGCGCATCAAGAATACGCCCATCCCGTTTTCGTACAGCGTATTTCTGAAGAAGTTTATCTTTTTTTATGTCATGACACTGCCCTGGGGCTATGTGTTTAACATGGGGTATATTGCTGTACCGGTGGTGGCTTTTGTGTTTTATGTACTCACGAGTCTTGAACTGGTGGCAGAAGAAATTGAGGATCCGTTTGGTACAGATTATAATGACCTGCCGCTGGAAAAGATTTGCGATGGTATACGGAAGCACGTGGGGGAACTGATATAGGAACAGACGGGATTCTTCATGAATAATACAGGCTATATCTGCCTGATTTTAAATATCTTGCACCTAATCATTATCATTTATTGTGAAAGTTATACTCAACCAACAGCAGCTTCACCTTACCATCAGCCGGCTGGCGCACCAGTTGATCGAGCATGGGGAATCGCTGGCCGACACGGTTTTTCTCGGGCTGCAACCCCGGGGTGTAAAAGTAAGCGACCAGGTAGTGGCTGAGTTGCAGCGGCTCTGTCCCGGTGAAACCATTTATTATGGTAAACTCGATATTACTTTTTACCGTGATGATGTACGTGATGCGCTGCATATGGCCAACCAGACGGATATCCCTTTTTCGCTTGAGGGAAAAACGGTGGTACTGATCGACGATGTGTTGTACACCGGGCGTACGATCCGGGCAGCACTTGATGCGATACAGGATTTTGGGCGTCCGAGCAAAGTGTCGCTCTGTGTACTGGTTGACCGTCGTTTCAACCGCGAGTTGCCGATACAGCCCGATTATTGCGGCAAAGCCCTTGATACAATCATTTCCCAAAGGGTAAAAGTGGAGTGGGACAGGGAAGAAGTTGTATTGTATTGATAATTTTATCTAATTTCGCTTTTTAATGCAACTCTCCACTCGACATTTACTGGGCATTAAAGACCTTAGTCCCAACGACATCTCCATTATTTTACAAACAGCCGGGCAGTTTAAAGAGGTATTACAACGGCCGGTAAAGAAGGTTCCCACGCTACGGGATGTTACCATTGTCAATCTTTTTTACGAAAACTCTACCCGCACGCGTATCTCTTTTGAGCTGGCCGAAAAGCGGCTGAGTGCTGATACCATTAACTTTACTACGGGTTCTTCATCTGTATCCAAGGGCGAAACGTTGCTGGATACGGTGAATAATATCCTGAGCATGAAGGTGGATATGGTGGTGATGCGGCATAGTGCCAGCGGTGCTCCGCATTTTCTTGCCCAGCATATACCTGCTGCAATTGTAAATGCGGGCGATGGGGTAAATGAACACCCTACCCAGGCCCTGCTGGATGCTTTTTCCATTGCTGAGAAAACGGGGGGACTTGAAGGGCGTAAAGTGGTGCTGGTGGGTGATATTATGCACTCACGGGTAGCGCTCAGTAATATCTACCTGCTCAGGAAGATGGGTGCAGAAGTGATGGTGGCCGGTCCGCCTACCCTCATTCCCAAATATATTGCGCCGGCCCTTGGTGTAAAAGTAGAGTACAACCTCAAAAAAGCACTGCAATGGTGTGATGTGGCAAATGTGCTGCGGATCCAGTTGGAGCGGCAAAATCAGGTGCTTTTTTCCTCGCTTCGTGAGTATAATCTTGCTTATGGGGTTACCCGTCGTTTGCTCGACAGCCTGAACAAAGAGATTGTGATCATGCACCCGGGGCCTATCAACAGGGGGGTGGAGATCGACAGCGATGTGGCTGATGGTAACCAGTCTATTATCCTGCAACAGGTAGAGAATGGTGTGGCGGTGCGTATGGCGGTGTTGTACCTGCTCTCCGGGGGTAAGAGCCGTGCGGCAGCCAATGTGTAGCGTTCACCGAACATTGCCGCAGATGAATATCTTTACGTCATAAAACTACAATATGCAACGCATCTGTCTTTTCCCCGGTACTTTTGATCCGCTTACACTCGGTCATACCGATATTATTGAACGCGCGCTGCCGTTGTTCGACAAACTGGTGATTGGTATTGGCCGTAATGCCAATAAGGTACCCATGTTCAGCGAAGACCAGCGGTTGGAATGGATCAGCGAGATTTACAAAAATGATACCCGGGTTGAGGGCATTGTTTATGACGGACTTACCGTTGATTGTTGTAAAAAAATCGGGGCTGGCTTTATCCTGCGGGGTATCCGCTATGTAAACGATTTTGAATACGAAAAGGCGATTGCTGATATGAACCGGAGCCTTGCACCTGATATCGAAACCATTTTCCTTACCTGTCTGCCACAGTTTACCTCCGTAGCTTCCACGCTTGTGCGCGATGTATTGCGCAACGGGGGGAATGTAAGTCCTTTTTTACCCGAGCAGGTAAATATTTCCATCCGTAAAGCGTAGTCAGTACCTGGTACTTAAGTACGCAGGAGCAGTTGGGTTTTGATCTTTACATCTTGTCTTTCACATCAGGAATAGCAGCAGGTAGCAGTGGGGCGTTTTTTATCACATTATGCTTCCGGCCTCTTGCTTCTCCTGTCACATATCTCACCTCTTTTTTTATGATCTGGTTTAATAAGAACCTCACGCTCAATGATCTTCTCTACCTCGGACCGAAAACGCTGAGCGAACAATTGGGGATGGAATGGGTAGAGTTGGGGGATGATTTTCTCCGTATGCGTATGCCTGTAGATGTTCGCACGCAACAGCCTTATGGTTTGCTGCATGGGGGGGCAAGTTGTGCCCTTGCCGAAACCCTCGGCAGTGTGGCTTCAGCGCTGGTTATAGACACCTCAGTGTTTATCTGTGTAGGCCTGGAGATCAATGCCAACCATGTAAGGGGGGTACGGGAAGGTTTTGTGCTGGGTACCTGTCGGCCATTACACCTCGGTGCCAGTACACATGTATGGGATATCCGGATTACGGATGAGCGTGACAAACTTGTTTGTGTCAGTCGCCTCACTACGGCCATCCTCAAAAAACCATAGTATTGGTGTTCAGGATTGCATGACCCGGGTTTGGCAAACAAAATCTGTTCTGGGTATTGCTGTTTGGGCAATGGCCGTCAGCCCGCCTGCTATTTCGGTAAAGTTTCTGTAGCCCCTTGCCTGTAATATACTGGCAGCCATCATGCTTCGGTAGCCACCCGCACAATGCAGATAAAAATGTTCAGCAGGGTTTACCTCTTTTATCCAGTTGTTGATATAATCTAATGGGCGGTTATACGCGTCTTCAATATGTTCAGTTGAATACTCACTTGCTTTGCGTATGTCTGCAACCTTGGTTTCACCGGTTTTATAGGCTGCTGCAAACGCATCAGCGGTGATCCTGTTGACCGTATCTGTTTCCTTACCGGCATCTTTCCAGGCAGCAAAACCACCTTTCAAATACCCGATAAGGTTGTCAAATCCAACCCGTGTCAGCCTTGTCACCGTTTCTTCTTCCTCTCCGGGTGCCGTAATTAAAAGGATGGCCTGTTGTACATCGCCGATCAGTGCCCCTGCCCAGGGAGCAAAATCACCCTTGATGCCAATATTGATCGACTGTGGAACAAAGCCCTTCGAAAAGTCAGTATTGTCTCTGGTGTCGAGCAGCAATGCACCGGTATTTTCGGCGGCTATTTCAAATTCGGCAACCGATAATGCCCTCATCCCGTTATTGAATGCTTTCTCAAAACTTTCATAACCCTTTTTGTTCATAGCCACATTTGCACCAAAATAAACTGGTGGTGGCAATAAGCCTGTTGTAACTTCTTCGACAAATGCTCCTTCAGTCATATTTGCCCGCAGGGCATAATTAAACCGTTTCTGGTGGCCGATGGTCGATACCGTTTCCTTACTCATGTTTTTCCCGCATGCACTGCCGGCACCGTGCGCAGGATACACCAATACATCGTCCGGCAATGTCATTACTTTATTCCTCAATGAGTGAAAGAGCATTGCTGCCAGTTGCTCCTGCGTCATAGCCGTTGCTTTTTGTGCGAGATCTGGTCTGCCTACATCGCCTATAAACAGGGTATCGCCACTAAACAGGGCATTCTCTTTTCCGGTATCATCAATCAGCAAAAAGCAAGTGCTTTCCATGGTATGACCCGGTGTGTGCAGCACCTTGATCTTTACATGTCCCAGTTCAAAAACCTGTCCATCGCTTGCACTGATACAGTCAAATCCGCAGGCCGCATCAGGACCATATATGATGGGCGCATTTGTTTTTCCGGCCAGGTCAATATGTCCGCTTACAAAATCAGCATGAAAATGGGTTTCAAAAATGTATTTGAGTGTTACGCCGTCTCTTTCCAGCCGGTGTATATAGGGTTGGGTGTCTCGCAGCGGATCAATAATAGCGGCCTCGCCATTGCTGGTGATGTAATAAGCCCCTTGTGCAAGGCAGCCGGTATAGATTTGTTCTACCGTAAATATTGAGTTGTGCATGGTATATATAATTTATTGGTTCTTAGTATTGATGCCTGCGCCGGTTGGTGCTATTGGGGGACAAAGGAGTTAATGCGGCAGCTTTTCTTTCAGGTAGCCATACACCCAGGTACCCGCAACAGCGCTTAAGAAGGTGATGCCCACCACCAGGAATCCGCTGCCGATTTGTGCAAATAAGGGGCCGGGACAGGCACCTGTAATGGCCCAGCCTATGCCGAAAAGGAGCCCGCCAAAGATTTGCCCTTTGCTGAAGGTTTTCTTTTCAAAAGTGATTGTTTCTCCGCTGAATGTTTTGATTTTAAAACGTTTGATCAACCATACCGAGAGCATACCTGTCAGGATAGCTGTACCGATTACCCCATACATAAAAAAGGACTGTAACCGGAACATTTCCTGTATGCGGAACCAACTTATGATTTCGGCTTTTACGAATACAATACCGAATGCGGTGCCTGCTGCCAAGTACTTTATATTTTTCATGCTCAGCATAATTTAAAGAGTAATGGTAATAAAACATTTGCCGAAAAGAAACCACCAGCCATAAAGCAGCAGGTGGCAAGGAGTGAGGGCAATTGGAAATTTGACAAGCCCATAATGGCGTGCCCGCTTGTACAGCCGCCGGCGTACCTCGTGCCAAAACCAACAAGAAAGCCGCCTGCCACAAAAAA
>JAAFIK010000003.1:19907-192640 GCA_013298665.1 Chitinophagales bacterium | reverse complement strand
GATCCCTTGCACCCATCAGCAGCAGTATATTCCCCGGCTGCAACACATCCTTCAACCGTTGGGGAAGTTCCGAGCGGTCTTCAACAAAAAAGGCAGCCTTACCCCGATCCGCAATACCCATAATCAGATCATTGGCTGAAATATCTTTTACCGCTGTTCCCCCCGCATAAAATATTTCGCTCATCCATACCTGGTCTTCGGGGCGGAGGGCGTGTGCTATTTCTTCAATGAAATCATTGCGGAGAAAACGCGTGGGACCGTAGCCATGTGGTTGAAACCAGGCAATCACCCTTGACGTCAGCGGCTGTAATGCCCTGATGGCCGCAGCAATCTTTACCGGGTTGTGCGCATAATCGTCATATACCGCTACACCATTGATCACTTTCAGCAACTGCATACGGCGATAAATACCCTGGTACCCCTGAAGAGCCGTTGCCGCCTGCTCCGGCGTTACACCCGCCAATACCGCAGCAGCCACAGCCGCGGCAGCATTCTCCATATTATATACCCCCAACACCGGCACCCTGAAAGGTACCCTGTTAATCGTAAAACTAATGGAAGCCGTATCCTGTATAAAATCCCGCATCACAAAACCCACATCATCCATATACCCAAAATCACAGTCCTTATTCCGCGAAAATGCTGATGCCCCGGGATGTGAACGGTTCACAATAAGCGTACGCTGTACATGTTGCCGGAAGGCTGTAAATATTTCCTCCAATTGATCCATCTCCTTGTGATCCTTATCCAGGTTCAGCACCACTCCCATTTCGGGATAATACTTCACCAATGTACCATCACTCTCATCCGCTTCAATAACCAGCCAATCACCCTTGCCAGCAAAAGCATTGCCAATTAATCCCTGCCGCTGAAGGCTCACCAACCCCGCTCCCGAAATAATCGAAGCATCCATACCAGACTCATGCAGGATATGAAAAAGCATAGCAGATGTTGTACTCTTGCCCGAAGTACCCGATACTGCTATTGTTCTTTTAGTATCCGTAATGGCTTTCAGCATATCTGCACGGTGCAGGATGACTATACCAAGGTCTTTGGCCTTTCTGTACTCGGGTACTGTATCCTCTATGGCAGTAGATATCACCACCGCATCAAGCGCAGGTGTGATACCGCTGCCATCCTGCGGGTAACAGGTTATACCCGCTTCGGTTAGCTGCCGTTCAATGGTTTGAGCCCCGGCTTTGCCAAACGCTCTGTCTGAGCCACTCACGATATGCGCGGTACCGGCGAGGTATTGCGCGATGGCACTCATGCCCGTTCCGGCTACGCCGATAAAATGTATACGCCTGGGTAAATGAAGATCCATAACCCAAATCTATAACAGTTCAGGGAAACTACAACAAACAAAAAGAACCCATCCGGAGAAAAATGGCTCCCCGCCCTAACGTAAATGGTGAGTATTGGATACAAAAACATACGGTATTTTGTACGCCCTGCACAGAACGGATAAAAATATTTTTTTTCTCCGGAAAATAACTACCTTTAACGTATAAACGCACTTAACCTTATTCTTAAGAGGAGTAACCTCCGGAAAAAACAATACCCGAATTTCGGTTTCCTTGCCGGCAATAATAATGGTACCATATTTCTAAGGATTATTGACTGTACATCAGTAGTAACGGTTCACGATAACCCTTATGTATGTTCATGAAAGATAATGACTCCTGGAGTATACCTGTTATCCTTCAATAAGCTTGTCCAACATCAGTTCACTATATAAACAATCATCTATTAACACAAAAAAATGTAACAATGAAAAAAACTATTTTGCAGCACCTGAAAGGGATTTTATTCTTTTTAGGCTTAGCTTTGAATGTCCAGTTATTTGCGCAGGCCACGCCTGCATCAGAGATTACGGAAGAAACAACCGCCACCGTCGTTACCGAACCCAACTGGAAGGTCTTTGAAGGAACCGTTAACACGTACCTGACCAATAAAGGTACCAAGTATGCCACGCAGGTATCGCTGGATGTGTACCTGGACAATGCCACTACACCCACCAAGCGTATTGTTGCAGACGTATTGTTTATGAACGGAACCAGGTATCAGGTAGGCGATGCCAAGGCCAGTGTATCAAAAGACCTTGCCGGTGCCGCAGACCTTACTTCAGTATGCACTGCCAACCAGAAAGTAATTTACCCCGCCATTAACCTGGTAAAGGGTACCGTTACCAAAGTGGTGGTAAAAGGCGGTGTTAACCTGGCTGCGATTAACCTCGCTGTGGATCGGGATATTACCACCTCGTTCTACACAGCCGCAAAAACCGGGGTACAGTTTTTTGTCACCAAACCGGCAGCAGCCTATACCACTGCGCCATTTCCCCGGTATATGGTATTATAACAGAAAGATGGATTACAAAACATTAAAGCAGGAGATCAGGAATGTATTTACCTCCCTGTTTGAACAGGAAGGATTCAGTGTGCAGCCAAAGCCCGAGGGTATATACCTGCACCGCAACAGGCTGGAATGCAGGGATACGATTATCATTGATGCCGCCAATTACAAGGTTGAGTTTGGTATGTTCATCAACATGGTCATTCACCACAGACAGTTTGCCATTGTCTATGCCCTCGCACTGGGGCAGAGCAGGGCTGCTGTGGAACAGTCCTGGTGTATCAAACAAGAGTTACTCACTACCCACCGGTTTCTGGAAAATTACCGGGTAACCGGAATACCTGATCTCGAAAGATGGGCACAGGCCTGCAAAACCTATTATACCATTTGTAATCCCATTTTCTTTCAGGCGTTCAACAGCATTGACGACATTCACCGGGTACTCAACAGTGTGCCATTAGGGGAATGTTCGTACTTAGACCACCCTACCCTGCATGCAGAAGCAGGTCTGGTAGCAGCAAAACTGGCAGACTTCCGCGCATATGATGGCATGGTTAACCGCTATCGCGAAACCCTGACCGCAATGGACGCACTCGGCAGTTTTGAAACCGTTGCCGCATTTCTGCAGGACAAAAGCACCCAAACATTACAGGCATTACAATTTTAATTACAGTAAACTTAATACAATATGGAAGACTTTAAAACAATCGCTGTTGAAGGTTTTGATCAGCTCGGCGAGCCGGAGATTAATGTATACGATGATGGACATATCGAAATCATGTTCAACTTTATGCCGGCACACAACGCAGCCGGCGAACCCGCCAAAGATCATGTATTCGACATCTTCGACAAATGGCTCGAATACAAACTCGGCGTACCGGTACAATGGGAAGACCGGGAACTGTTCATCATTCCCAAGCCCAATACCGATACGGCGGAAAAACTAAAGGCATGTCTGGAAACATTCTGGGCACAAACGAAGGATTGATCTGCGTTAAAACGGGCACATCAACATACGCGGCAACCTTACTCAAGGGAGTGAGTTGTCGCTTTTTTGTACAGGGAATCCATTTCACATCGGAAATAGCAGCAGGATGATATGCAGCAAGTATCAGGAGCGCGCGCTTTGTATCTCACATCCTGCACGCTACGTAGAGGATACCGGTACCTGTAACTTCCTCATCTCCCGTCTCCATACTCCCCCTTCACCGCATAGTAGCCGAAAATAAACAGCCCTGTGCAGATGGGAATAAAGATCAGGAGTATGATCACCCATTGCAGGATCACATTCGATTGTGCAGCCGCAGGTGCATGCGTAATTTTCACCACTGCCTGCCAGCACATAAAAGCAACCAGCAGCGGCGCCAGCAACATCCATATTACACCGAGGTATCGTTTGATCACATTCATGTCCTGATCTTTTAAAGTTAATCGATTTGTTGTTGCCGGGTGGCATTCCGCAGGTATACCACCCCGATGATCAAACAAAGCCCGGCCACACCAATAGGGTACCAGAGCCCGGCCAGCGGGTCGCCAGCCGGATTGTCCTTCGTCTTGGTCAACTCCACAATCAATGTGCCGAGAAAGGGAACCAGGCCGCCAAAAACACCATTGCCGATATGATAAGGCAGCGACATGGACGTATAACGAATTTTTGTCGGAAACAACTCCACCAGGAAGGCCGCCATCGGGCCATAAACCATCGTTACAAAGATCACCTGTATAAAAACAAGCCATACCATCCGCCAGAAATCACCCCTGCTCAATGATTTCTCCATAAGGATACCCGGCCGGTGAGATTGGCCAATCGCCGCAACATAAGTAATACCATCGCGAAGTTCCACCCCCGGCAATGCTTTCAGTTGAACAACAGCCGTATCCATGCCCGGCACATCCTTACGGGGCAGCAGATAACCAAGCCTTCCGGTTTGTCCGGTAAAAGGCACAGCCAGGCCAATGGTATCCGTCCGCGTTGTCCGGAAAACAGCCCCATCCGTATAAGCCGTATCTACAACAGCCGTTACCACCAGCTTCGTTTTATCCCGGACATCCATTGCCGCAACTCCGGGCAACCCCTTTGTGCCCGAGGCATCAACAGTCAGTCGCTTCCCCGCAGGATCAGTCAGTTGGATAAAATTCCGGTAAATCGGCCGGTAAGCAATAACCCCCAGCAGCATTCCCGCCAGCATGATCCATTTCCGGCCTACCCGGTCACTCAGCGCCCCAAAGAAAATAAAAAAAGGAGTAGCCAGCAGTATCGCTACCAGGATGATGTTTCTCGAATCGACAAAATTAACCTTACACACATTTTCAATAAACGACTGGGCATAAAACTGTCCGGTGTACCAGATCACCCCCTGCCCCATCACCGCGCCAAACAAAGCCAGCAATACCATTTTAAAATTAGCACGACGGCCAAAACTCTCTTTTAACGGATTTACGGCTCCCATACCCGCTGCTTTTACCCGGGCAAACATCGGCGACTCCTGCATCCGCATACGGATCAGTACCGATACCAGCACCAGTACAGCCGACAACCAGAACGGATAACGCCACCCGCCCCATTCTGCGGTAAACCGGGTTACTCCCTGACCCTGCCGGATCAGCAGAATGATCCCCAACGCAAGGAACAAACCCAGGGTAGCCGTTGTTTGTATCCAGCTTGTCCAGTATCCCCGCCGGTGCGGGGGCGCATGCTCAGCCACATAGGTAGCTGCTCCGCCATATTCACCCCCAAGCGCCAACCCCTGCAGCAAACGCAGCAGCAACACCAGTACTGGCGCGGCCCAGCCAATGCTGGCATACCCCGGCACCAGGCCGATGGCAAAAGTAGATCCCCCCATCAGTACCAGGGTGAGCAGGAAAGTATATTTGCGGCCCACCAGATCGCCCAGCCGTCCAAACACCAGCGCCCCGAATGGCCGGACGATAAAGCCTGCCGCAAAAATGGCCAGTGTGCTCAGCAAAGCAGAAGCCCCCGCCTCTTCGGGAAAAAACTGTTTGGAAATGATCGTAGCCAGCATCCCAAAAATGTAAAAATCGTACCACTCAATCAGTGTTCCCACTGAAGATGCCCCGATAATAAAACCCATGCCTTTTGCCTGCTGATGGTTTGCCGTCATGTTATAAAAAATTGTAGATATGCACAGCTAAAGTAAAACAATAAGGATATATAAAACTGCTTTTATATCAACCATGTCCGGGGCAGCATACATCTGCACAAACATTTGGAATCCTCATTTTTGTTGTTTATCTTACCTGTCATAATAATACACCCGCGTTTATCTTTTAAAAGAAAAGGCATGAAAAAAACTGCACTAAAAAAAGCGAAAGCCACTGCCGCAGCAATCAAAACTGTCGTCACCGAAGCCAAAACAGCCAAAAAGCCAATGGTAAAAGTCGCGCAAACCGACTCCGGTAAACGCCGGGGAATCGCTGCTGCACAAAACGAGGAAGCCTTCAGGTTTACCAAAGCCATGACACAAAAACGGCAAGCCTCCAAGGGTACCGCAAGAAAACAAGGCGGACCCAAATTTGCCCCATTACCCGAAAAAAAACTACGGAGTTTTGGTAATGAAATGGAAGCCGGCCCCACAGAGGTAAGCTGACTCCCGATACTGTCATTCCTTATTTTTATACCTGTTATACCCCTTTACGCATGAACGACGTCAAAATCACAAAACTATCCATACTATCGGATACCGTTACCAACGACCAGACTTCTACCATTTGCGAATGCAGCATCGCCAACAATGGTTCCCAGATATTACTTACCGGCAACTGGTTTGCCAGCAAATCATTAAACGGCGGTAACACATGGACACACATCAGCCCGGTCAGCAATTTTCCCATTGCGGATGGTGGTTTTTGCTGCGACCAAACCCTCCTGTATGACAAAGGCCGGGACCTCACCTTCTGGCTGCTGCAGTATTTGGAAAGACAGGGTACCAATACCCTGCGCCTTGCCGTTAAAAAAGGTAAGACCCTCAATAAGGAGAAAGATTGGCAGCTCTGGGATTTCTCCCCGCAAAGCATCAACCCCGCCTGGAAAAACCAGTGGCTGGACTACAACCACGCTGCCTTATCTGATAATTTTCTGTACATCGGCACCAATGTATTCAATACCAATGATGTTTTCACACGCAGCATTATCATCCGCATCCCGTTAAAAAGTCTGGAAACGGGACAAAACTTCACGTTCGACTACTACGAAACCAAGGCAGACTTTTCACTGCGCTGTGTACAAGGGGCTACAACAACCATGTACTTCGTTGCACATGCAGGTACAACCGGCAATAATAAATTGCGGGTATTTGCATGGCCCGAGAACAGTACAACTGTAACCAAAACAGATATTGCAGTTACCGCATGGTCTGGCGGTCAATACGAGGCCAAAGGGCCAGACAATACCAACTGGCTTATGCGTGCAGATTATCGTATCACCGGAGCCTGGTTAAGCAACGGCATACTCGGTTTTATGTGGACAGCCAATAAAAGAGGTACCGATCGCCCTTTTCCGCACATACGGGTGGTAAGAATAAATGCGGCCACAATGGCAAAACTCGATGAACCGGATATCTGGAGTCCGGACTATGCCTTTGCCTATCCCGATGCTTATCCCAATGCCAGCGGAGAAGTAGGCATCACCCTTTTTCTTGGTGGCGGCATCAAAAACCCTACCCATCTGGTGGGTAGCTTTAATACAGCTACCACGAAATGGATACTCAAAATGGTTCGCGAAGGTACCAATGGTCCGGTACAAGGCAAGTGGGGGGATTATATTACCGTACGGCCTTTTGCACCGGATAATAAGACATGGATTGCTGCCGGCTACACACTACAGGGCGGTAAAACACAGAATGACGTGCAGGTACATGCGGTAAAATTTAAGGCTGTATAAACTGCCATGGTGTAATTTTTATTTTCACAATTAATCGTGCTGGTGCCCGCTTAGCTATAGCATTACTCCAATAACTACCGGAACATTGTAATGGACTTCGAATCTCTTTTTCTCCTCTCCGGAAAGAAAAAATACCTGCCGGGGATAATCATTATGATTACATATGAAAAATTCCCGGGACGAAAATCTAAAATGCACCCGCTTTGCCCTGATTTATTGAACAACACATATTTAGAAAACTTTAACAACTGCTATGCAGCCTTTTGCGTGGTTGAGGTATGATCCTTGCATAGGTAAGGAAAAATACATCATCCATGAAGCGAATCCTCATCATGTTCGCCATGGCAGGCATGTTTATGCCGGGCCGGGCGCAGCGTCTTTCTGCAACTTTCTTTGCGGGTACGAGTAACTACCAGGGCGATCTTCAGGCCAAACGGTTTACGTTCAACCAATCCCATCTTGCCCTCGGCCTGGGTTTGCAATACGAACTCACCGAGAAAATCTATGCCCGCGCAGGATTGGCCATCGGCACCATCAGTGCCAACGACCGGTACAATAACCGCAACAGCATACGGAACCTCAACTTCACGTCGCGCATCACCGAACTCAATGCCGGGATTGAATACCATCTCTTCAGCCTTTACGAGCGTTCTGTAACACCCTATGTCTTTGCCGGTGTGGCCGTTTTTCATTACAATCCCAAAGCCATAGATTCAGCGGGTAATAAGGTTGCACTTCGTCCGCTCAGTACAGAGGGACAGGGCTTTTATCCCGGTCGCAGCAACTATGCACTTACACAGTTTGCCATACCCTTTGGCGGTGGTCTTAAAATGGCCCTCAGCGATAAAATAATGATTGGTGTGGAAGTAGGTTTACGGAAAACCTTCAGCGATTACCTCGACGATGTCAGTACCAATTATGTCGACCAGGCACTGCTGCTCACCAACCGCGGCCCACGCGCAGTTGACCTTGCATTTCGGGGTGATGAACTGAAGACAGGACTCAGCTACCCCGCCGACGGAGCACAACGCGGCAGCCCCCGCTACAAAGACTGGTATTATTTTACAGGTGTACACATAAGCTATCTGCTTGGACAAGGCAAAGCACTGGCAGGTAAAAACAAAACCGGTTGCCCGGCAAACCTGTAGCCCCGGCCACAACCATTGCAGCAGCAGACAATAGCCCCTGAAAAAACCGGTTATAAAATTATTAGTCAGGTTGCAGCAGAACCCTTAATTTAGTTGCATACAAAAGCTGCTGATGAAGAGTTATGTCTCCGGTCTGGTTTTCCTGTGCATACTGTTATTTACCCGGCAGGAAACGGCAGCACAGCAATTTCACCGCATTCCTTACGTGGTAGACTCCCTGCTGGGTTTGCATACCATCAGCGGCAACATTCTTATCGCAGCAGAAGGCAGGATTGTATATGCCAAAGCTGTTGGCTTTACAGACATCAGCGAAGCCACACCCATGCAGCGCTCGGGTATCTTTCCACTGGGTGGTTTATCAGTACCCCTAACGGGTTATGCAATAACATTACTCAAGGCAAAAGGGCTGCTGGACTTCGACAGCAGCCTTACCCATTATATCCCTCGTTTCCCCTACCCCTCCATTACCATACGTCACCTCCTTACCCATACTGCAGGTTTGCCAGGCTATGAAGACAAGCATGCCTTTACCGGCAAGCTCAATACACTACCCGACAGCATCACCACCTATGCACCCAGCCTCCTCTCTGCACCCGGTAAAGCATTTTTGTATTCAGAACTAGGTTATCAACTGCTCGCATTGCTTATTGAGCAGGTGTCGGGCCTTTCGTACACAGCATTTATGCAGCATTATCTTTTCCGGCCCGCCCGAATGCTCGCAGCAAGTGCAGGAAAGCCCGGTTTACCAAGATCAAAGCGCCTCACCAGCGGCCACCGCTTCGACAGTACCGCGCGTACCTTTATCACCATACCCGATACCGATGCCGCAGACATTTTTGAGGATCCGGCAGTCATTACCGGATCAGCATTCGACCTGTTTTTATGGGACAGGATGCTCAGGACAAGTAAGTTGCCACCGGCCTTGCTTACCGAAGCAACTACACCCTATGGCGGACAAGCCCTCGTTAAAACGAAAAATGGCAAAACCATCAGCTACGGTTTCGGTTGGTCCATCAGCCAGCACGACAAAGCAGGAAAAATACTGTACCATATCGGCATACGTCCGGGCTTCACCCATTATTATTACCGTTTGCCCGATCGCGATATCTGTTTTATCTTCCTGTCTAATGCAGAAACACCCATGAACGCTTACCTGCGGTCAAGGATTGTTGACTTACTCAGCCAATAATAAACTTCCGCAATCAGAAGGGGTACCCACCGGCAACATTATCTTAGCCCAATACATAGTAATCAGTCCGTTATTTCCGGTATAATGCAGATCTGCTTTGATTATGCCATGCCTGAACCGGACAATTTAATCAGCAGTACGGTATGAACAACAATACGGGGGTCTGTTGAAAACAAGAAGGAAGATCATATCAGCAAGACATTACATCGGCCTCCGGTTATACCGGCACTTACTGCCGGACAACAGCACGCAGCAGGGTTGTTTCGTCCTTTCGGCAACGCATTAAAAAATCCCGCTACCATGATTCCAGATCGACTCCCAAAGCAGTTCCCACCAATCATCTCCACCGGGAGTATCACCATTCTCAGCCGTTACAGTGAACGTATGAACGATGTTGCCCTGCGCATCTTTGATACAGGGTGTAAACATCATATTCATCATTCCATCCTTTTCATACAGCATCGGCATAACTGCAATACCCCTGTCAGTCACGGGTATATTCAAACGGTTATACACTTCTTCCACTTTTTCCAGGAAACTTTTTAAACGATCGAGATTAAAGACCACCGCTTCCGGACATTGTGCCGCGTTTAAGGTGCCGGCTGCACGGCTTTCGATGAAATTGCCGCGCCAGGAAACCGCTTGCATTTTGTCAACATCGCCGCCATGTAATAATGAGGCAGTTTGAACAACCGGTGCCTGTAATGCTTGTACCTGGTACATAAATGGATAATTTAATTGTTAACAATAATTGAATATACGAATAACTAATGAAACCCGGAATAGCTGCCGGAGCAGTAGCGCCTATGGGTATAACTCTTCCTGTCTTTACATGGGCAAGAACACCAAAATATTGAAGCCAACCCAAACACCCGCTTTCATCTTCACCAGCCCTTTACCAGACCGTAATAGTAAGTAACCCGGTATCAGGTTCAGAAATACCCTTAAGATAAGGCTGGTAAAATAAAGGACGCACCACCGTTTTGGTTTGTCGCACCACGAACCAATTTTGTAAGAAAATGTTAAAGTATGCCTGATTCACACCTTTACACCTTCGCCGGCAGGGCATTACAAAATATCATCGTGCTGTTACCGTTCTATGCAAACAAACCCGGTATAAACTGGCATTGTTTTCGTAACACTCCAAAAAAACAAACAAGATGAAACAAATTATGGTAAGCCTCTTTCTCATGGCAGGCATCTCCTCAACAGCACTGGCACAAGACAACAGCAATTACAACAATGCCGTGGGTGTCCGCCTTGGCCCTTCAACCCCGGCCGTAAAAAGCGGGGTAAGTTTCAAACACTTCCTGGCCAATAACAATGCCCTCGAAGGTATCGTGAGTTTTGGCGATGGTGTTACCCTCTGCGCCATGTATGAAATACACAAGCCGTTGAGTGTTGACAATCTGCAATGGTTTATCGGGTTTGGCGGATATGCAGGGTTTACAGGTAAAGTAACCAATATCGGGGGGGCTGGCATAGTGGGACTCGATTATAATTTCAGCAATATTCCCCTCAACCTCTCCTTAGACTGGAAGCCCGAACTGAACCTTATTGAAAAAGTAGGCTTTGAGGCATCCGGGGTAGGACTTTCTGTACGCTACCGGTTTTAACCCACATCAGACAATACAACAATCCTTGCGGCTGTACCCGGAACATAACCGGTATAAAGAAATGTTAATGTCAGCATCGGAGGTATCCATGGCATATGGTTTGGAATAGCAGGTGTATACTTTAACAATAAAAACCATTACACATGCGGCCAATTTTACTTGCATTATTGCTTATGCCCACCTGTATCATTTCTGCACAAACCATTCTGCCAGACAGACAGTTACAACTTTCTGCTGGCACCAGTACACTGTATCACCGTTCAGGCAGACCCGGTATGATTTTTACCACGGAATATACACGGTATTTCCGGCCTGAACTTTCCTGGGCTGTTGGTATTGGCGGTACGATTCACAACGACGTAGTTAATGTGACCTATATCGATCCTTCAAACCTCCTGCCCACCGACGGTTCACTGCGGCAAACAGCAGCAGGCGCTCAGGTATTGTCACATATCGGCTACAGCCTTGTACGCAATAAAAAATACGAACTGCAGATCCGTGGCGGAGCATTTGTACGCTACCAATCCTCCACGCTGCTCAGGGAATACAGCATCATTTATAATTCTCCCCAGCCAGCATACCCCCGGTATGTTATTGTAAACGAAGCAAAACAAAAAACCATGATGACCGGAGGAACAATACAGGCTGCCTTCAATTATACATTCAGTAATACCATCAGTATTGGTATACTTGGCGGACTGCAGCAGGCCACCAATGGTGATCAGGTTACGCAACTGTCATTGACAGTTGGCAGAAGATTCTGATAACCGGAAATAAAAGGAGGCTGTCTCAAAAGCCGGAGACAGCCTCCTTTTATTTGGATTCCTGATGGAAACAGGTAGTCGTTTAAGCGATTCTCCCGGTGTTCATTTTACTGTGGAGGCTTCCTTCCCCTTTCATTTCATCTCCCATACCAATGCACTGGCACCAAGAATCGCTGCGTCAGCTTCCTTAAGTTCACTGAAAAGAAGCTTAACCTTGTTCTGAAAGATGGGCAGCAGATTTTTCTCCATGTGCTCACGCGTTGGCGAAAGGATAAGGTCACCCGCCTTGGTCATACCCCCGAAAAGGATAATGGCCTCCGGCGAGGAAAACATGACAAAGTTTGCCAGGGCCTGACCCAGTATTTTACCCGTAAAAGCGTATACTTCTTTTGCAATGGCATCGCCCTGCATGGCGCAGTCAAATACGATGCGGCTGTCTATCTCTTCTTTGGCGTAATTGCGCAACAGGCTGTCCTCACTCTTATGCTGCTCCAGAAATTCTATAGCAGTAAGCGCCACCCCTGTTGCACTGGCATACACTTCAAGACTGCCATACGCCCCGGTACCCTCATGAAGACGGCCATCAGGTACAATAATGGTATGCCCAAGTTCACCTGCAAAGCCATCATGGCCGTAGATCAACTGACCATTGGCCACAATACCACTACCTACACCCGTACCAAGGGTAATCATGATAAAATCCTTCATGCCCCTTGCGGCCCCATACATCATCTCTCCTACCGCTGCGGCGTTGGCATCATTGGTCAGCGCTGCCGGCAATCCAAATTTTGCCGTTACAAGGTCAACCAATGGTACGATCCCTTTCCATTTAAGATTGGGCGCATATTCAATCGTTCCCTTATAAAAATTGCCGTTGGGCGCACCAATACCAATACCCTTGATATTACTGATCCCGCCCACCTGATCCATAGCAGGTTGGAGCGCTTGAAACAATTCTTCCAGATAAGGTTCAATCTCATCATGTTTACGCGTAGAAATAGCACCGCGGTAGAGTATGTCTCCACGATGATCTACAATGCCAAAGACCGTATTGGTGCCACCAATATCAATACCGATGGCATAATCGTTGCCTGTACTCATTTTTAATTTACTTATATGAATGACACTTGATTCATTAATGACCACCACCACTGCTTCCTTTGGCTATGGCGTCAAGATCGATGCCCTGCGCTTTCAGGTCACGCGTAGCCTTAACCGCATAATAAGCCAGATAAGCAAAGCAGGCAATACCTACGAAGTAAGACATTCCGATACCGAGGTAAAGATCAGACGAAAGAAATCCCTGCGTCACACTGATCACCCCACCACCCATAATCATAAAAATGAGGAAGTTGGAACCTTCGCTGGTATGCTTACCCAACCCGGCAATAGCGAGTGTAAAAATACAGGGCCATAATGTAGAGCAAAACAAACCCACACTACAGAAAGCATACACACTTACCTGGTGATTAGGCGAGAAAATACCAATTAACAGGGCCGCAATGCCCATCAGGCTGAAGATCAGCAACTGCCTTGCAGGGTTTCCCTGGCTCATATAGTTACCGATAATCATTACGACAATTACCGCTGCATATACATAGAAGGGAGTAATGTCATGTTTTGCAATGGTATTCACCAGCAGAAATACACCGAAAGCCAGGTAAGGCATCAATACCTGCATCAATTTCTTTATGCCCTCCGAAAATCCGAAGGCGCCGGAAGCCGCTGTCCACCGGCCAATCATCAAACTGGCCCAGTAAAGGGAAATATACGGGGCAATCTCGTTGGTATCCGTACCCAGTTTCTGTTTCATAAACTCCGGAAGGTTGGCCGCCGTACTCACTTCCACACCCACATATACAAAGATGGCAATCATGCCAAAGATCAACTGGGGGTATTTGAATGGCGACCCCTTGTCCACCCAGTTTTTATTCGCCGCATCATCCGCAGCCGTATTGCTTACCAATTTATTCGGTACAGAGGAAAAATAAAAGATCACCGCTACCACCAAAAAAGCCGCCCCAAGAATAAGATAAGGCGTCTTTACTGAATTAAGGGTAGCCACGGTAACAGAACTGATGCCCCCAAAAATGGCGAGGTTTACAATCAACGGACCAATAGTGGTGCCGAAATTATTTACACCGCCCGCCATACTCAGGCGCTGCGAACTTGTACTGGGTGAACCCATATTGATGGCCAGGGGGTTGGCCGCCGTTTGCTGGAGAGAAAAGCCCAGCCCTACAATAAACAAACCGGAAATGAAGAGGGGGAAGGATTCCATACTTGCCGCAGGCACAAAAAGGATGGTACCCAATGCCGAGATGCACAACCCTAGTGCAATACCATTCTTATACCCGATCTTGTTCAGCAGATCCTGCCCGATCGCTTTACTCACAAAAAAGTAAATCAATGCACCAACGGAGTAGGCCACATAAAAGGCAAAGGAAACCATCTGTGCCTGTACCTGCGTCAAATGCAATTTGTCTTTAAATACAGGAATGAGGATATCGTTGCTCGCAGCAACAAAGCCCCAAAAGAAGAAAACGCTCACTAAGACGCCGAATTGTGACCATTTTGTTTGTTGGTTACTCATATTTGGTTTTGTTTTATCGGATGAAAATAAACTAATTATTTTATCTGCAAAAACTAAACTAAATTTTTGTTTGCTGGCAATTAGTGCTTAATTTGAAACCTGATAATCAAATACATGGAAATTATTCACGTTAGTGCGGAGTGTTACCCCGTAGCCAAAGCGGGGGGGCTGGGTGATGTTGTAGGCGCTTTGCCCAAATACCAGAACCTGCTGGGGCATATCGCCAAAGTGGTGATGCCGATGTATCGCACCCGGTTTCTTTATGAAAATGAGTTTGAAGTCGTACACAAGGGCGGTTTCCACATGGGTACCCGTTACTGCGATTATACCATCATTAAGGAAAAAACCAACAAATTAGACTTCGACCTCTACCTTGTTGACATCTACGGCCTGCTCGACCGGGAACGTATTTACAGCTACGACGACGATACCGAACGCTTCATGGCCTTTCAGATTGCTGTGGTGGATTGGATCAGCCAATGGCAGCACCGCCCGGATGTGGTACATGTACACGATCACCATACTGCGCTTATCCCCTTTATGATGCAGCATTGTTTTGCTTACCGTCATTTGTCGGGTATCCCCACTGTACTTACCATACACAACGCACAATACCAGGGCTGGATGGGTTGGGAGAAACAAAACTACCTCCCGGCATGGGACAGTTGGCGCTGGGGTTCATTAGACTGGTCGAACACCATTAACCCGCTTGCATCCGGCATCAAATGCGCCTGGAAGGTAACCACTGTAAGCCCAAGCTATATGGCCGAACTGAAGTACCAGGCCAACGGACTGGAAATGCTCTTTGAGTACGAACAGGGTAAATGTACGGGCATCCTGAACGGCATCGATAATAAGGTATGGGATCCCGCTACGGATACCTATATTCTTGACAATTATACCAGTGCTGACGCCGATGCAGGGAAAAAACTGAACAAAAGACAACTTTGCGATGAATATGGTCTTGATATCGAAAAGCCGCTCTTTGTGTTTATCGGCCGGCTCGTAGGCGAAAAAGCTGCCGATCTGCTCCCGCAAGCCATTTATGACGCGCTCACCCACGTAGGATCAAAAATGAATTTCCTCATCCTCGGCAGTGGCGATCCCGCCGTGGAAAACCAGTTGGAAGCCCTTCGGGGGTTATTTGTGGGCTATTACAATTCCACCATCGGGTACAATGAAAAGCTGAGCCACCTGATGTATGCCGGGGCCGACTTTCTGCTCATGCCCAGCCGCGTTGAACCATGCGGCCTCAACCAGCTTTATGCCCTGCGCTATGGCACCATCCCCATTGTAAGAAGTACAGGAGGGTTAAAAGATACCGTAACCGATTTTGGTGAACCCGATGGCTTTGGTATCCGGTTCAACAATGCCTCCGTGTGGGACATTACGTACTCCATTCACCGCGGTGTGGAGCTCTACGCCGACAAGGAACGTATGACAGCCATCCGCAGCCGGATGATGGAAATCGATCACAGTTGGGAAAACAGTGCGGGTAAATATATAGACGTGTACAAATCGACCATGCCTGTAGCATAGCTTCAGGGAACAATAAAATATTTTCATTGTATCAAATCATCACACCATTCATATGATCAGTAAATCAACAGTTGCCGTAATTCTTGGCGGGGGTGCCGGAAGCAGGTTATACCCGCTCACGTCTACCCGTAGTAAGCCCGCCGTTCCTATCGCGGGTAAATACCGGCTTGTGGACATTCCCATCTCCAACTGCATCAACTCAAACATCAACCGCATGTTTGTACTTACGCAGTTCAACTCTGCCTCGCTGAACAAGCACATCAAGAACACTTACCAGTTCAGTGCATTCAGCAGCGGTTTTGTCGATATCCTTGCCGCAGAGCAAACACCCGATAACCCCACCTGGTTTCAGGGTACCGCCGATGCCGTACGCCAAAGCCTGAGGCATATCGGCAACAACGAATTTGAATATGTACTCATCCTCAGTGGCGACCAGTTGTACCAGATGGACTTTGCCACCATGCTCGACGCGCACAAAGCGATGGGTGCCGACATCTCCATTGCTACCATTCCCGTGGGCGAGCGCGAAGCACCGGAATTTGGCATATTGAAATCTGATGCAGACAATACCATTACTTCTTTTATTGAAAAACCCGATAAAGACATATTACCCGAATGGGTAAGCGACACAGGTAAGGAAATGAAAGAACAGGGCAGGAATTACCTGGCTTCCATGGGTATCTACATTTTCAACCGCAAAATGCTCTTCGATCTGCTCAATGAAGAGAAAAAAGACGCGACTGATTTTGGCAAGGAAATCATCCCCTCCTCTATCAACAAGTATAAAGTGGTCAGCTACCAGTATGATGGCTACTGGACGGATATCGGAAATATTTACTCTTTCTTTGAGGCCAACCTGGCGCTCACGATGGATATCCCTCCTTTCAACCTCTTCGACAATACACAACTCGTCTATAGCCGTGCACGTATGCTGCCGCCGGCCAAGATCAGTGGATCCACTTTGGAGAAAACCCTTATTGCCGAAGGTTGTATCATCAATGCCAGCCGTATCGAAAACAGTGTGGTGGGCATCCGTACCCGCATCGGCGCAGGTACCACCATCGTAAGCTGCTACATCATGGGTAGTGATTACTACGAAACACTGGTAGAGATAGCCCATTCAGAAGAAAAAGGTATCCCCAAGGTAGGAATCGGCGACCGCTGCTACATCAAGAACGTGATTGTGGATAAAAACTGCCGCATTGGCAACGACGTCCGCATCAACGGCGGCCCGCACCTGCCCGATGGTGATCATGCGCTTTATACCGTAAAAGAAGGTATTGTGGTGTTGAAAAAAGGTGCCATACTCACCAACGGTACGGTGATTTAATGCATAACGGTTATCATTACAGCAGTATATCAGGAATTGTGTATAAACTACACATTTATTCATCATTAAACGATTGCAATGGCAAATAATAACCAGCCCATGGCAGAAGACTTACGCACAACATCCAAACCCCGTCTGCCCATTTCAGAAATCATCAATATGAGTGTTGGCTTTTTTGGTATCCAGTTTGGCTGGGATCTGCAAAGAGCCAATATGGGGCGTATTTATGAAAACCTGGGTGCTAATCCTGATGAAGTACCCTTGTTATTTTTGGCAGCGCCACTCACCGGATTACTGGTTCAGCCATTAATCGGCTATATGAGCGATAATACCTGGCATCCCAAATGGGGCAGAAGAAGACCCTATTTTCTTATCGGTGCCATACTCAGTTCCATCGCTTTGATATTCATGCCCTACAGCAGTGCATTATGGATGGCAGCAGGGTTGTTATGGGTTCTGGATGTTTTTGGGAATGTGTCTATGGAGCCTTTTCGTGCCTTTGTAACCGACAAGTTGCCGGAAAGCCAGGTAAACAGAGGATTTATCATGCAGAGTTTGATGATTGGGCTTGGGGGAAGCATCGCATCAGCCCTTCCCTGGATATTCAAAAACATTTTCGGGTTTCAAAACACTTCGGTACAAGGGGTGATCTCCGATAATATCAAATGGAGTTTTTATACCGGTGCCTTCTTCTTCCTCGCAGCCGTCTTATACACCGTCTTCACAACAAAAGAATATCCTCCCGGACAATTTGATGATGACCATACTGAAAAGAATGAAAAATCTTCCGGTGGGGGTATCAGCAGTTTTTTTAATGCATTCCTGAATATGCCCAAACGCATGCAGATACTTTCCTTGGTGCAATTCTTTACCTGGCCCGGCTTGTTCCTCATGTGGTTTTATTATACCACTGCCGTAGCAGTTAACGTATATCATGGCGTAGACAACAGCGATCCCTTGTATGCAAAAGGTGCTGATTTTGCCGGCCTTACGCTTGCCTTTTATAATGTCATTACTTTTGGTTTCGCCTTTTTGCTGCCGTCCATCGCAGACAGGCTCGGCAGAAAACTTACCCATAGCCTCTGCCTGCTTTGTGGTGCAATAGGCCTCATCAGTGTGGGCTGGGTTGAAAACCCAAAGATGCTCTACCTCTGTATGACAGGAGTGGGCATTGCGTGGACGAGTATCCTGAGTATGCCTTATGCCATGCTCAGCGGGTGTCTTCCCAGAAACCGCGTAGGCATTTATATGGGTATCTTCAATTTCTTTATCGTATTACCCGAAATCATGGCCTCCTTTGGTTTTGGCTCGATTATGAAACATGTACTCAACAACGATCGGGTACTCGCCGTACAGATTGGGGGTGGTATGCTGATTTTGGCTGCGTTGATTTGTTACTTTTTTGTCAAAGAAGATAAACCAGCGAAAATATAGTTTATGAAGAAAGTTTTTCTGTTCCCGTTATTGCTGTTAAGCAACTGTCTTTTTGCCCAGCAGGGTTACACCTGCTACCCGGCCAACTGGTGGCCGGGTATGAAATGGAAAAAAGTACAGGTGATGGTACATGGCGATGCCATTGCCAATGCCGGTACATTCAGTATCAGTTATCCCGGTATCAAATTACTGAAAGTCAACAGGGTTGAGAATACAAATTATATTTTTCTCGACCTCGACATCGCGGCCGGTACCCAACCCGGCACCGCTAAAATACAGGTGAAAAGGGAGAGCGGCAGTTTTACCATCGACTTTGCCATCAAGCCCCGCCGTAAAGGCAATGGTACAGCTTATGCCCAGGGCGTTACTTCGGCCGATATGGTGTACCTCATCATGCCCGACCGCTTCAGCAATGGCGATACTTCAAACGACCGGATATCGGGTATGCTCGATCAAACCCTCAACCGCGACACGGTATTCAACCGGCATGGCGGCGATCTTAAAGGCATACAAAACCACCTCGATTACCTGGATGATCTTGGCGTAACCACCCTCTGGCTCAACCCCGTGATCGAAAATGATATGCCCGATCGTACAGAGCATGGATACGCATTTACGAACCATTACCAGGTCGACAGGCGTATTGGTGGCGATGCTGCTTACCAGGCGCTCATTGATGCCACACACGCCAGAGGTATGAAGATGATACAGGATGCTGTGTACAACCACGTAGGAATCGAACATTTTTTTATCAAGGATATGCCCATGAAAGACTGGGTGCATCAATGGCCGGCATATACCAATACCAGTTATAAAGAACAGACACTTTTTGATCCGTACGCGGCGCCATCAGAAATAAAGAAAATGGCGGATGGCTGGTTTGTACCCTCTATGGCCGACCTCAACCAGAACAACCCTTACCTGGCCAACTTCCTCATCCAGCACGCCATCTGGACGGTTGAAAACTTTGGTATCGACGGCTGGCGCATCGACACCTACTCCTACAACGATCTGGGTTTCATGAACCGCTGCAACCAGGCGCTTTATGATGAATATCCCCGCCTCACCATCTTTGGTGAAACCTGGGTACACGGTGTACCTAACCAGAGTTATTTCTGTCAGAACAAATACGATATTCCCTATAAAAGTAACCTGCAGGCTACCACCGATTTCCAGTTGCTCTTTTATGGCATACAGGAAGCGCTTACCAAAGGCTTTGGCTGGACGGAAGGGGTAAGCAAATTATACACCACCACGGCACAGGACTTTATTTACCGTGATCCCATGCGGCAGGTTATATTTCTCGACAACCACGACCTGCCCCGCTTTTACTCGGTGATACAGGAGGATTTTGATAAATACAAAATGGCATTTGCCTGGCTGCTCACATTCAGGGGTATCCCGCAAATGTATTATGGCAACGAACTGTTGCTGACGGGACTCACCAAACCCAATGATGGCCATGTACGCCAGGATTTCCCCGGGGGCTGGCCGGGTGATGCCACCAATAAATTTACAGCAAGCGGCAGAACGGATAAGGAAAATGAAATGTTTACCTATATCCGTACCCTCGCCAATATCCGCAAATACTCCTCTGCACTCAAAACGGGCAAACTCATGCAGTTTGTACCACAGGAAGGTGTATATGTTTATTTCCGGTACGACAGTAAGCAAACAATCATGTGCATCATGAATACGGATAAGGGCGAAAAAGAAGTGGACATGTCCCGCTTCACCGAACGCACCACAGGGTTCAAACAGGGATTGAATGTATTCAATAAAGCAGTGGTAGCCCTCACCGGAAAAGTAAAAATTCCTGCCATGACCATGTGGGTTACTGAGCTGATAAAATAATTGCAAGGAATGAAGCTCCAATTCTGGTCGGTAGGCAAAGCGCATGAAGCATATGTAAAAGAGGGGGTGGATATGTTTACCAAACGCCTGCAGCATTACTTTGTAACAGAATGGCTGCTGATTCCCCCGCCCAGGAACGCCGGACCGGCTTCACCCGAAACACTCAGACAGAAAGAAGGCGAAAATATCCTTAGTCTGCTGAAGAAAGAGGATTATTTAGTATTGCTGGACGAACGGGGTAAACTGCTGAACAGCGAGGGACTGGCCAGTCTGGTACAGGCAAGGGCAAACGAAAGTACAAAGCAAATTGTTTTTTTGATAGGCGGTGCTTACGGGGTGGATAAAACCGTCGCTCAACGCGCACAGTTTACCTGGAGTTTATCACCCCTTGTTTTTCCGCACCAGTTGGTCAGGCTGGTGCTTGCAGAACAGGTCTATCGCGCCTGCACAATTTTGCGTAACGAAAAATACCATCACCTTTAACTGGATACTATTATGTCTGAAATTCAAAATTATCCCATAACCATGCTGCTGATTGCGATCAACGTCATCGTATCGCTGATCGGTTTCAACAACGGCAATACCATTAACCAGCTCATTATGTGGCCATACGGTGTCAAAAGGGCAAAGCAGTATTACCGCTTTATCAGCTCTGGGTTTATCCACGCCGATTTTATCCACCTGTTCTTCAATATGTTTACCCTTTACTCTTTTGGCCGGGCAGTGGAAATCTATTTCAGGGAATATGAGCTTGGCGGAAGCATTGCCTATATAGCACTCTACCTTCTCGGTTTAATCGTGTCTGACCTGCCGACTTATGTCAAACAGCAGGACAACCAGCAGTACCGGAGCCTTGGTGCTTCGGGTGCCGTTTCGGCCGTGGTATTTGCCTGTATTCTTTTCAACCCCTGGGGGCTGATCCGCCTATATGGCATCCCCTTCCCTTTTATCGCGTATGCCATTCTCTACCTCATTTATTGCGTGTATATGGCCAAACGGGGTATCGGCAATATCAACCACGACGCGCATCTCTGGGGCTCTGTCTTTGGTTTTGTCATTACGGTACTACTCATGCTGGTCAAAAGACCGGACTTACTCGCAGAATCATGGTACAGGCTCATCCACCCTTCTTTTTAGCATAGGTCAATCGCAGCACACGGGTTGTGGCTGGTGTTATTTTAAACCGGTCGTCTATCCGTTCGTTGATCACCCACAGCAGTTTACGGTTCATTTCCACCACCCGTGTATGTTCTTTCTGCACCATTGATCGCTTAAGGTCGCTCAGCAAACGGCTGACTTTTTTCTTTTTCCGCATCCCCAGCGGGTACAGGTAATCCCCGCTTTTCCACCCGCGGATCAGCAGCGGAAACTGCACCAGGTCAGCATCCAGCAAGGCCACTTCCGGTGCCGGCACGATTTCCCGGGTCTGGTTTTCCAATAATTCCACCCGCAGGTATTCTCCACCCGGAAGCGCAACAGTCCCCTCCCCTTCTGCAATAAATATCGTTGCATCATCCACGCGTTGTGGTGCAATGATCAGCCAATACCGGTGTTTAATTACCCGGTGTGTAGCCGAAGCCACATATTTGCCGGTTTCGCTGTTCAGCAGTGCAAGCACCTCATCCGTCTGCAAGGCCGTAAAGCCATATTCTGTAATGATTTCATACAGGATGGTGCGTAAGCCCACTGTTTTTTGCAGCTTCAGCACAGGAATATGCACCTCGTTTCCCTTCTGTTCCAGCAATTGTTTTTTGGCCAATGCCACTTGCCGGCGGTAAAGCAATTCAATATCCCTGAAGCGTAAGGCATTATCCTGCAGGTTCTGCATCACCGCCGGGAATTGTGCTTCCACGAGCGGGATCACCTGATGCCGGAAATAATTGCGGGTATAGGCATCCGACTCATTGGAACTGTCTTCCACCCATGCTAACTTTTTTTCCGTGGCGTATTGCATAATCTCTTCCCGCGTAAAGCAAAGCATCGGTCGCACCAGTTTACCCTGCCTGGGCAGTATCCCCCGTAATCCGCTGATGCCCGTACCCTTAAAAAAATTCATCAGCAGGGTTTCGGTATTGTCATCCGCATGGTGCGCGGTAAGGATATGTGTGGGTATTGTTTCATTACCGCCATTACTGCTGGTCAGCCGGTCAAACCAATCGTAGCGCAACTTACGCGCCGCCACCTGTACCGAACAGCCTTCGGTTGCCGCAAATTGTTTAGCATCAAAATGTGCTACCGATAATGTTGCACCGTACTGTGTAGCCAGTTGACGCACAAACATTTCATCACGATTGCTTTCCGCACCACGCAAACCAAAATTGACATGCGCCATCCCGAAAACAAAACCCGACTGGTGCAGTAAATCGGCAAGCACCACAGAATCGAGGCCACCACTTATCGCCAGCAACAACCGGTTACCCCTGTTGAAAAGCTGGTGCTGGTGAACATAATTGATCAAACGTTTGTGCATAATGGTTGTTTTAACCCGGTGATGGAAGCGTTACATGTCCATAAGTTCTTCCCAGGCCATGCGCAGCTCGTTAAGGGCGTGGTTATCGCCCGCCTGTTTACAAGCCGACATCCCCCGCTCATAAACAGCAATGGCCTGCTCCGTTTCGCCCGTTCGTTCGAGCAAGCGGGCCAGATGATAATAGCTGCCGGTATAACCCGGTTCACGCTGTAAGATGGTTTCAAAAAGTACCCGGGCAGCCGCATCATCACCCAGTTTGATGTGTTCGAGTGCCAGCGCGTGCTGCAGGAAGCTGTCTTCCGGCGTGGCTGTTAAAAATTCCATCAGTTTTGCGATTCTGTCTGCCATGGTGCCGCTTACGGTATAATTATTTTGTACAATTTATTTTTATGTCCAATCTTCGCCATATATTTGCATTAGTTGCATAAACAACTTTCTATAAAATATCAGTATGAAGATTTTAGTATGTATCAGCAAAACGCCTGATACCACGGCAAAAATAGCCTTCACGGATAACAACACCAAGTTTGCTACTGATGGTGTGCAGTGGATCATCAATCCTTACGACGAATGGTATGCTCTGGTAAGGGCGATCGAGTTAAAAGAAGCAGACGCTTCTGCAGTTATTCACCTGGTAACCGTTGGCGGCGCTGATGCCGACCCGATCATCCGCAAAGCCCTCGCCCTTGGTGGAGATGAAGCCATCCGCATCAATGCAGACAGTCACGATAGTTTTTACATCGCTTCACAGATTGCGGCCGTTGCCAAAGAGGGTGCATACGATATGGTGATGACCGGTAAAGAAACGATCGATTATAATGGTTCATCCATCGGTGGTATGGTGGCCGAACTGCTGGACCTGCCCTTTATCTCATTGGCCACGAAACTCGGCATCAGTGGTACACAGGCCACCATCAACCGCGAAATTGAGGGTGGAGAAGAAACAAATACAGTGGCACTGCCCTTTGTCATCAGTTGCCAGAAAGGCATGGCCGAGCAACGCATTCCCAATATGAAAGGCATTATGGGTGCGAGAAGCAAACCCCTTAAAGCGATTGAGCCCGTGGCCATTGAAGCCCTTACACAGGTTGTAGCTTTTGAACTGCCCCCTGCCAAAGCGGGTGTAAAGCTCGTACCGGCCGACAACCCGGAAGAATTAGTTCGCCTGCTCCACGAAGAAGCCAAGGCATTTTAACCAGCGGGAGCAAGGCTTCCCCATATTCATCAAAACCGCATACAGTGTACGCACTGTGTAAAAAAATAAGATCATGAGTGTTTTAGTATTCTTAGACCAGGCCGATGGCCAGATCAAAAAAGCCTCGCTTGAAGCCGCCTGCTATGGCGCAAAAGTAGCTGCACAAATGGGTACTGCCGCCGAAGCCATTGTATTGGGCGCGGTTACCAGCAACCTTGCAGCACTGGGCAATTATGGCATCAGTAAGGTACACACCGTAAGCAATACCCAACTGAACCATTTAGACGCACAGGTATTCACCCAGGTGATAGCCGAAGCCGCCGCCACCAGCAATGCTTCAGTAGTGGTTTTCAGCAACAACCTTACCGGTAAGGCTATTGCTGCCCGTCTCAGCGCCCGCCTTAAAGCAGGCCTGGTGAGCGGCGCCATCGCCCTGCCCGATACCAGCAACGGATTTGTGGTAAAGAAAAGCGTATTCAGCGGTAAAGCTACTGCCAGCATATCCGTGTCTACCGCGATAAAGATCATCGCCCTCAGCCCGAATGCCTTCAGCATTACTACAACCGAAGCTACTGCCGTCGTTGCCGAACTCGCTGTTACCATTCCTGCATCACGCGTTACCGTAACGGGTGTAAGTAAAGTGGAAGGTGAAGTGCCGCTCACCGAAGCCGAACTGGTGATCAGCGGTGGTCGCGGATTAAAAGGTCCTGAAAACTGGGGACTGGTAACCGATCTTGCCAAACTGATCGGCGCATCAACCGCCTGTAGCCGTGCCGTTGCCGATGCACACTGGCGTCCGCACCACGAACACGTTGGTCAGACAGGTCTCGCCATTGCCCCCAATCTTTACTTTGCCATCGGTATCAGCGGTGCCATCCAGCACCTGGCAGGCGTTAACCGCAGTAAAGTGATTGTGGTCATCAACAAAGACCCGGAAGCCCCTTTCTTCAAAGCCGCTGACTATGGTATTGTTGGCGACGCCTTTGAGGTAATGCCCAAAATCATTGACGCGGTGAGGAAGCTCAAAAGCAACGCTTAATCCGGTAGCAGGATAAAAGCCTGTCTGCCCTGAATCTTATACAACGAGGCTGTCTCAAAAGCATGAGCAGCCTCTTTTTTATGCCATTCCCCCGGAAACAAATACCTTCGCGCAAATTTACCTGTATGCAAAAAATCGTACTCGCCTGTTGTGCAATACTCTTTACCATTGCCGGTCAATCGCAAACACCCTTTACCGGCATGATCAGTTATACCCTCCACACCAGCGAAAGACAAGAAGAAGACGCAGTTGCAAACGTTTGGCTTGGCCCCGGCAAGATTAAGATGGTACTTAAGGAAACCGCTGATGCAGCGTACGATAAACGCTTGCTGGTTGATCTGGAAACAGGTAAAGTCTATAACATCAATTACACGGCAAAAACATATACCGAAACGGCTTTAAAAGCTATCGAAAAGCGCCAGTTCCCTGCTCCGCGTATCATTGCCGGTTATCACACAACACCATCTCCCGAAGAAACGGACAGCCCCCTCAACCAATTGTTTGGCGGTATCCTGTCAACAGGTTCCATTGTCGTTGAAACTGCCGACAGCCTTTATTACCCCGTTCCGCAGCAATACACGGGCTGCCGCGAACTGCTCATGGTAAAAAACAACCATATTGTACTCGGTATGACGGTTACCCTGAATATGGGCGCTTATGCCGATAGTAAAGTGGATGAAGCCGTCACGGTTATTTCGGCTGTTGCCACCGCTGTTAATACCGACCCCATCCCCGCTGCTGAGTTTACCATCCCCGATGGGTTTACAAAGGAAATACCCGAAACAGTACAGGCTATAGCAGATTCGGCCATGGTGATGCCCATGTCAGATACCGCAATGGCCATACCCGCACCCCGGAAGATCACCAAAAAGAAAACTGCCAAACCGGCTACAAAGAAAAAAACAGTGGTAAAAGCAGGTACCCTGCGCAAACCATAAGAGATACGCATGTTAAGATTATGTATTCCCCTGTTGCTCTTCTGCACTGTTCCTGCAAAAGGCCAGCAGCCTTTTACAGGTAAAATCATGTACACCGGTCTTTCAGCAAAAAACGATACCACCTGGCTCAATTTCGACATCAGTTATGCCAGCAATGGCATCAGGATGAATGTTTCCGGCAGCAGTCCTAAGGAAAATGTACCCATCAGTGTAAGCCTTGTTCACCAGTGGCAGCAAGGGTACAGCTATACCATACTGCCATTTCAGCAGAAAGCGATGCAAACCCGTTTTACGTATAAGCAGAAGGCTAAGCGGCAACTGGTGGCCGATAGCGGATTTTCCCGCACCATACTCGGACAGCGCGCCAGCAGGTATTCCTTTTTCTCCGGACAGGAACTGATGGGGTATATCTGGTACGCCGACAGTCTTTACCTCACCATTCCCGATTCCCTCCAATTCAACGACCAGGCCGCAGGATTTGCTTTTAAAAAAGTATTGCTCGAAGCCATGTCCATACCCGGTAACCCCAAATCGGAAGTTCCCGATCTTTTTGCTATACAAATTGAGGCGGGTACCGATGACACTTCACTGGTGGCAGTACCAACCGGTTATACCATCATTGATGAAGCCAGTCTTCAGAAAAAAATGGACTCCCTGATGGCAGCCTTTAAGACGATCGACAGTTCGCTGGTGAAGACCAACGCAGTTATTGAAAAATCTGCATTGCTCCGTCGCCGCCCCGGAAAAGGCGCAAAAAAAGCCCCATCCTCCCCGGCACGTAAGAATCCACCAGCGGCAACCCGGTCCCAAAATTAAACGCAGGGCCTTGTGTTGGGATAAACATTAATTGATATATTTGTCGTTCATAAAAATACACAGAAGCCCCCCGGGGAAATGCGGTAATCATGAAGAAAATAGAACTGGAAATAGTGGCACTCTCGCACAGCATTACACAAACACATTCTTATGCCGTAGTATTGGGTGAGGTGAACGGACTGCGCAGGCTCCCGATCGTGATTGGTGGTTTTGAGGCACAGGCCATTGCAGTGGCGCTTGAGCGTATGCAGCCCAGTCGCCCGCTTACGCACGACCTGATGAAGAACTTTATGCTGGCCTTCAGCGTTGAACTGATCGAAATCGTGATCAACGATCTTCAGGAGGGTATCTTTTACAGCAAACTTGTTTGCAGCAGTGACAGCGATACCGTAGAGATCGACAGCCGTACATCAGATGCCCTTGCACTGGCTGTTCGCTTTGGTTGTCCCATCTTTACCTACGATAATATCCTCGAACAGGCAGGCATACTCATGGAAGATGATGGTAAAAAGAAAAAAGCTACCACCACCACTACTGATCCGGGTAACCGTGACGACCTCAGGAACCTTTCGCTGCAGGAACTCAATACCCTGCTCACCGATGTGCTGGAGCAGGAGGATTATATCCGTGCCATTGCCATCCGTGATGAGATCAAGAGCCGGGGTAAATAGCCCACCCATCCCGCAGTATTTTATCATACACTCCAATACAGGCGCATGATTGTTTTCCCCCATTGCAAGATCAACCTCGGGCTGCAGATCCTGCACAAACGCCCTGATGGTTTTCATAACCTGGAAACAGTGTTTTACCCCATTGCCATCCACGATGCGCTTGAGATGCTCCCGGCGCCGGCACTTACCGATGTCTCCTTTACCGGTACAGGAATAGCCACGGGCGCCACCCCGGAGCAGAACCTCTGTGTAAAAGCCTGGCACCTGCTCAAAAAAGACTTCCCCGCACTACCTCCGGCAGATATACATCTTCATAAAGCAATACCCGTAGGCGCAGGACTGGGCGGTGGCTCCGCCGATGGCGCTTTTGCACTCCGCCTCCTCAACAGCCTGTATACCCTTGCACTCACTACCGATCAATTGATGCAGTACGCCATCAAGCTCGGGAGTGACTGCCCTTTTTTTATACAGGATGCCCCCTGTTTTGCCACCGGCCGTGGTGAGGTATTAACCCCGGCAACCTTTCAACTGAATGATTACAGCTTACTACTCATCAACCCCGGCATCCATATCAATACCGGCTGGGCCTTTTCCCAATTGCAATCTCCTGCGCACCGGCACTCCGTACAAGAAGCCATTGCTGCACCGGTAACCACATGGGTAACCTTACTCAGGAATGACTTTGAAGTCCCCGTTTTTGCCGCACATCCCGAAATTGCTGCGCTGAAAACCTGGCTCTATGCACAGGGGGCAGTGTATGCCAGTATGAGCGGAAGCGGCAGCACGGTATATGGACTGTTCAGCAAAAACAGCCCTCCACCCGTCAACGAATGGCCCGGACACTATTTTGTACACTGGCAAGCCGACTTGCAGGTGTAACCCATCACTGTTCCCTCTGCAAACCTCCCTCCTTTGAAGTTTTGCCCCTGTTTTTTTAAAACCATCCTTTTTTTTTGAAATTTTGTCCTTGTTCTTTTTCAAAACGTCCTTACTTTTTGAAATTTTGTTCCTGTTTTTTCCCAAAACGTCCTTGTTTTTTGAAATTTTGTCCCTGTTTTTTTCAAAACGTCCTTACTTTTTGAAATTTTATCCTAGTTTTTTTCCAAAACGTCCTTGTTTTTTGAAATTTTGTCCTTGCTTTTTTCAAAAACGTCCTTGTCTTTTGAAATTTTGTCCTTGCTTTTTTCAAAACGTCCTTGTCTTTCAAAATTTCGTCCTTGTTTTTTTCAAAAACGTCCTTGTTTTTGAAAATATACATTTAAAAGCCCGGTTTTAGCGGGTTACAGCAGATTGGGGATATTGGGGCAGGGTGGTTTAAAATGGGTATGGCAGCAGCAGATCCCTGCATATTCAGGTGCATTGACGATGACATTGGCCCTCATTGAAGGAGAAAACCCCTCTTTCGGTGGAGGATTACCGGCAATCTGAGCAGGCTGTAATCCACCGGTAGTTACCGGCAAAAGCGTGACCCGGCAACCAATATTTTATATACACCGGCTAAACAATCAATCATTAATTTTGTTCCACCGGCTTATCATCCGCAAAGCACATAAAACGTAATCATGACAGCAGCAATCGTCCCTCTCCTTTCACTAATCGCACTTGAAGTAATCCTTGGCATTGACAACATTATCTTTATCTCCATTCTGGCAGACAAATTGCCTGAAAACCAGCGAAACAAGCTAAGGTATTGGGGGATTGGTTTAGCGATGGTTATGCGCCTATGCCTGCTGGCCTTTATTTCATGGATTTTGAAATTAGATCAACCCTTGTTCAGGCTCCTTGAAACCGATTTTTCGGGCAAAGGACTTATCCTGATCCTGGGCGGACTGTTTTTAATCTACAAAAGCACGAAAGAGATTTACCATAAAACGGAAATCAATAAAGAAGGCACACCAAAGATCCCATCCCGGGGCAGTTTTAAAAAATTGCTTACAGAGGTCATTATACTGGACCTGGTATTCTCCATAGATTCAATTATTACCGCCGTGGGTATGGTTCAGCAACTCTGGGTGATGTACACCGCAGTAATCGTAACGGTATTTATTATGCTGTTCGCATCAAAGCCAATCAGCGGGTTTATCAGGAAACACCCATCCTTTAAAATACTGGCATTGTGTTTCCTGATGATGATTGGTGTATCGCTGCTGGCCGAGGGATTCCATGTTGAAATCCCTAAAGGATACATCTATTTCTCCATGGCATTTGCGTTCCTGGTTGATGTTATTCAAATGAAAACATTAAAGAAAGATGCGTAAATGCTTAATACTCCCCCTGTTCTTTAGTACCCTTTTAGCCCGTGCACAAACTACAGGTACCGGGAGCTGGAATATCCTGAATATAAAATATGTGGTTAATGACAAATGGAGTTTGTTTGGAGAAATACAGTTACGGTCGCTGAAATTTTACAACGATTTTCATTATTACGAATACAAGGGTGGCATCAACTTCAAAATCCATAAAAACACCGCGTTAACGCTGGGCGCCGGTAGTTACCAGACCTATAAAGAAGGTGGAGATTTTGTGTTGCCAAAGAATAATAATGAATTCAGGATATGGCCCCAGGTTACTTTGTTTCAATCCGTTGGCAGATTGAAAATAGAACAACGATACAGGGTAGAGTTCAGGTTTACCAGCAATGGCTATCGGAACCGTTTTCGTTACAGGCTTGGCGCAGCTTATCCATTCGGGAAAGAGCGCAATGGGTACAAGCCCTGTCAAATCAATGCCAGTAATGAACTTTTTTTTACAGATAAAGAGCCTTATTTTGAAAGAAACAGGTTTCTATTGGCCTTCAACTACAAGCCTTCCGGGGCAACCACTTTACAAATAGGCTATTTGCACCAATTTGACTATAAAATCAATGATGAAACAGGTCGCGATTTTCTCCAGCTTGGTTTTTTTATAGAACTATTCAGGAAACAACCCGTTAACAGGGGTATTGATACTGATATAAAGGACAATTAACCGGATGCGCATCATACTTAAACCTGCTGTTTCAGCAATACGTACAACATTTTGTCCTTATTTTTGGCAACCGTTTCAATAATCCGGATATTTTATCCGTATTAAAACAATAAGTAACATTCAGACATGGAAGTTCATCATCACGCACACCACGGGGGAAAAAAGAATTGGAAATCTTATGTATGGGAATTTCTGATGTTATTCCTGGCCGTCTTTTGCGGTTTTCTTGCAGAATGGCGGCTTGAACACATGATTGAAAACCACCGGGAAGAAGAATATATCCATTCGATTGTTGAGGATATACAGGCAGACATTGTGCAGACAGACAAACTGGTGATAGAGATCAGCAGCAGGATCAGCAAAACAGACAGCTTGTTAGCAGCCTTATCTTCCGGCGATATCCAGCAAAATTCCAACAAGGCCTATCAATACTGGCTCACAACAGTCGGGTTTCCCGATTTTGTACAGAACGACAGAACGATCCAGCAATTGAAGAGCAGTGGCGCCTTGAGGATCATACGCAACAAGGCGGTTTCAGATAAAATAATGGAATACGATCAGGTGGTACGTTTGCTTTCCGTAACACAGGAAAACATGAATACCATTGCCGCAAACAACAGTTTGTTTAACCAGGTGTTTGATTTCATCCAACTCAATAAAACATCTGCGCAACCGGTACCCCTTCCTGAAAAGGGTAAGACATTGTTAAATGAAGCCTATGCGAACAGGTTTTTCTGGAAAATCAATCTTACCGGGCTGCGTCAACGCTTAACAGTTTTACATGAAAAAGGTAAGGATATTGCCGGATTCATTAAGAAGGAATACGGCTTGAAATAAAGCAGTATCAGTCTGGGTGGATATATAACAGTATTGCCATTGCCCAGGCATACACTCAGGTGTTTACGTATTTGCAGAAGCGAGACGAGATTCATTCAACAGAAAAAGGTTTAGCTATCCGCATCTAACCGCTCATAAATTTCACTGCTCCACCACTCCTTTTCGCTTTAGCTTTGCAGCGGGGTACCTATAGTCTGGTGGTATTACGATGCCGTGCAGGTGTATGGCACCTGTGATAAAATATAAACCATCCGTTATGAAAAGAATAATATTTGCATTGGTATTGTGTACAATTGTTACCCTTTCCTGTAAAAAAAACAAACCAGACCCGATTGTCTTTCCCGAAGAAACACAGGAAGGAAAAAACACCTTTGGCTGTTACGTGAACGATAAGCCCTTTATTGCCAGTACAACCCTGTTGGGACTGGTCAAACCACTCAGTGTTAATTATTTCAGGGACTCAACACCCAATTACCCGGCTGGCTTTTTATCCGTCAGTGGTATTGATGCCCGCTACTCATCAGACCATGCGGGTGATGTTGTTATCAATACATTACGGGTTTTCAGTACCGGCGAATACAATCTGGTACACACCATAAATTGCAACGGTATTTACCCCTGCGATGGTATTGTTTACCGCAATGCAAGCGCGAATAAAAACTATTTTGCGACATCGGGTAAACTTAGCATAACGAGACTGGATACCCTCAATAAAATCGTTTCGGGGCGATTCTATTTTACAGCCAAAGACGCTGCAGGTATCAGTGTAACCATTACCGATGGCAGGTTTGATGCTGAATATTCCAATTAACCGGTTGCAGGATAAGCCTCGGGGGCAATGTGATTTTGCAACCAATTGACTTAGCATAGTGCTTCGGCTATCCCCTCACTAAAATTATAGCAGACAGATATTCCGGAGTCATCCCCCGCATCACCTTGTATTTTCTATATCACCATCCCGCCCTTCAGGATTGGGGATGTTATTCGCTGCAATGATAGTATTATAAGTCATACAGCGTTTCGCGCGTACAAACCCCACCAAAGACACGAAGCCATCATGCTGAGGCCGGTTACTCCGGAAAACTACCGCTTACGCCTGTAGTTCCAGTATTAATTTATCAAAATACCGGGTTTTTCCCCTCCCGGCTTATACATTTACATCCTATCTTTATGCCATCATTGGAACAATGCCCTTAACCAGTATGAACCACACCGCATAACTACTTCAACAAACGGGATATACGGCTTTACAGTAACAAACAGGTTATACCATGACAACCTTAAGAGGAGTGCTATACCCCATGTCCATCTCCGGGGGACATGCCGCCAATACCGATACCGGTACTTTTAACCGCTGGTTATACGATATGCCGGGGGCAAGGGTAATTAGCAATAACCATAACCCTAAACCATACTACAACACAAAAGCTTATGAGCATACATTTTTACCGCATTGCTTTTTTACTGGGCTTACTTACAGCGGGGATCACCACCCGGGCGCAAACGATTACCATCGACAATGCCAATTTTGCAGCCGGAGATTATGGGCCGGGCAGCGATATTGCCATACCCATCAGGCTCAACGGTTGCTTCAACCGCAACAACCGGTTTGACCTTTCTCTTTCTGACGCCAGTGGCAACTTTCCCGGTACAGTCATCGGTCAGTTTACCGGCTTCTTCACCCCTTTTGTGAATGGCCGCATACCCGCAGCTACCCCCCAGGGTACACAATACCGTATCAGGATTACGTCCACCAGCCCGGCCGTATCGGTTACCTCGGCACCAATTACGATTGTGGCAGGTGCGGGTACGGCTAATGATCTGGTTGGGCCGGATATACTGGCTTCGGTACCGGAGAAGGTATTTGGGAAATGTGACATGACCGAAAACCCTTTTGAAATTGTGTTACAAAGCAATGGCGCAGCAAATAATTTCAGTCACCGTTTAGTAGATAGCCTGGGCAATACCGTATCCACTACTACAAATGGTAACCAGGTTACATTCAATGTACTGCTTGGCAACTACTATACTTTTTTTGCAACACTTATGTCAGGTGGCACAAAAAGTGTAAAAGCCTACCTGGTTTTAGCATCAGCAAGCAACCTTAACCTCGGAAGTCAGGGTACCGGTAGCCAGCTTTGTTTACCTCAAAGCAAAACCTACACAGTAGAAAGTACTTACAAACTGAATTATCCCGGTTGTATTTATACCGTCGAATGGGGCGACGGGAGCCCGATTGATTCACTCACCCAATGTGAGCTCAGTGTAAACAATGGAGAGATCAAACACTTTTATACCACAAGTTCATGCGGTCAGCCACCAATACCGGGTACCCCACCCATTTACAATGCTTTCCGGGTTACCATCAAAGCCTCCAACAAATATTGTTCGAATTTTGAGCCATTTACAGGATACCCCAAAGTATTTCAAAAGCCTGTTGCCGCTTTTACTAATCCGCAGTATATATGCCTGAATACAAGGGTAACGTTTATCAATACCAGTACTACCGGATTAAGCGCTCCGGGAAATGCTGTTACCTGTAACGATGCCGGGGTCAGGTACAAATGGTATGTAAACGGAAGCCTGATCATTAATGCACCGAGAAACCTGGACACCATTTTTAATACTGTTGGCAATTATACGATCAGGCTTGTCGTGGAAAACAATCCCTGCGTCAGCGAGATCACTCATATCGTTTGCGTAGAACCCAGGCCCGTTGTTGAATATTTTCTCAATGGCGCAGATTCTATCGCGCTTTGTACGGGAGATACGGTCTTTACCGACAACCAATCTTCTGCCAACAATTGCCGCGAGAACAAATGGAAATGGCGGGTTTGTTACTACAGCACCGGCTTGGATGTAAACCCGAACAGCGGCATCTATACCATTGTACCCAATGATAGTGCCTATGAACCATATTTCATTTTTCACCAGCCGGGCATTTATATTGTACACCTTGGAGTCACCAATAGCTGTGGTACTTTTGTAAAGGATGTTAAGAAAATCGTCAACATCACCGGCTCGGCAACCGTAACCTTCCCTCCCGACACTGGCTATTGTACCAAAGATGTCACGATTGATTTCGGTACCAACCCCCTGCACAAACCCAACTACAATGCCAACCAGGGCAACCAATCGTATACCTGGACGGTAACAGGGGGTGGCCATAACTTTACCGGTGGCACAGGACCAAACGATCGCTACCCCATCATCCGTTTCCAGGATTATGGCCTCTATACCATAACACTGGTCTACGTCAATAACTGCGGTACCAAAACGGTTGTTCACCGCATCCGCTTCAGCGAAAAAGTAACGGCAGATGCCGGGCCGGATACGCTCAGCTTCTGCGCCAGTCCGGATAACCTCAACCTCACGGCCACGGTTACCGGACCGGCCGGAACCTTGTTGTGGACCAGCAGCGGCACGGGCAGTTTTACACCCGGCAATGCCGCTGCAACGGTGTATACGCTCTCTGCTGCGGATAAAGCGGCTGGCAGTTTCAAACTCCGCTTCAGTGCAACACCCACCACACCCAGCGCCTGCGCCGCTGCCACAGACAGTATCCTCGTACTGCTGTCGGGCAACAATACCGGACGCGACAGCAGCCTGAGCATTTGCAGCAATACCCGCATCACTTATACACCCGTCTCCAGTACCCCCGGCAGCAGTTTTCAATGGACATCCCAGGTAACAACAGGAACAGCTACCGGCAATACATCCCCGGGTAGTGGTACCATCAGCGACGCATTGGTCAACACGGGTATTACCGACGCCATCATAACTTACACCATCATCCCATCGTCAGGAACCTGTGCGGGTGATACCTTCAGATTGACCGTTACGGTAAAGCCCAGGGCCGCCATTACAGCCACTGTGGTTAAAGACAGCATCTGCAGCGGCAGTACAGCGGCAATCCAACTCACCAGCAACATTACCCCTACCCTGTTTTCCTGGACGGCTGCACAGGTGAGCGGCACAGCTTCGGGTTTCAGCAATGGCAGCAACCAGGCGGTAACAGCCATCAACCCCTTACTGGTGAATACGACTACCGGCAGTGCAGTAGTAGAATACCGGATATGGGGCAGTACCAATGGCTGCAGCAGCGATACCCTGATCCGGCGCATAACCGTATTACCGGGGGTGGCTGCAGCCCGCGCGGGTAATGATACCACGCTCTGCAATGCCATAGAGTTTACCCTGCAGGGTACATCACCGGCTGTAGGCAGCGGTACCTGGCGCGAAATACCCGCTGCTACTGTAACCATTACCAATCCGGCGCAGGCCAACAGCACCATTACCGGGCTGGTAGCCGGGCAGACCTATAGCTTTGAATGGACAGTAACGGGTACGGCTGGTGTATGTACCCCAACAAGGGATACCGTCACCATTAACAACCTCCCGCCACTCAGCGGCAACAGCATCAATCCACCCACCCAGGCCATCTGTATCAACAATACCGCCGCCATTACGGGCAGTCTGCCCACCGGTGGCAGTGGCAGCTTTACTTATGTATGGCTCAGCAGCACGGATAATATTACCTATACCCCACTCACCCCGGCACCACTCCTGCCCAACCAGCAGATAACCGTCAGCCCAACAACATCCACCTGGTATAAGCGCGTCATACGCTCGGGTGCCTGCAGCGATACCAGTACGGCGGTACAGGTAACGGTGAATGGCAGCATCAGTAACAATACGCTGCCGGCCAACCGTGAAATCTGCACGGGTACAACAGCGGGTATCATCAGTGGTTCGCCGCCACAGGGTGGTGGTGGTGGCTATACCTATAGCTGGGAACAAAGCTCGAATGGACAGGCACCCTGGACCATAATTTCCGGAGCCATTGGCGCTGATTATGACCCGGGTGTACTGACACAGTCTGCCTGCTACCGCCGCAATGTAACCACAGCCACCTGTGGCAGCAACCAGCCCCAACCGAGCAATGTGCTGTGCATTACCGTAAGGCCGGATGCCAGAGCCATCTTTACGGCAAGGGACACCCTGCTCTGCGCAGGTGCTGTATTAGATACCACCATTACGGTTACCCCTTTCTCCGGTAATGGGCTCTACAGTTGGTATGCTGATGGTGTGCCATTGGGTACACCCAATACTACCGGCGCTTTTCCGGGTTATACAATGGCGCTTGCCGGGGATACGGTGGACATACGGTTAGACGTACAGAGTGCTTTCGGCTGCCGGCCAGACAGTAAAACGATCCGGTTGATCACCACGCGCAATGTGGTACCCGCCTTTACCAAAAGCGTTTCAGTTGGCTGCGGTCCGCTATCTGTGAGCTTTACCAATACATCTTCTGTGCTGGATGGTACGGTCAGCTTTACCTGGTTGTTTGGCAACGGGCAGACGAGCATCAGCACCCAGCCGGGCACGATCCTGTTTAACCCCAACCCATTACCGAGGGATACCACTTACCATATTATACTGCGTGCCGACAATGGCTGCAGCATTGTGGAATACCGCGACAGCATCCGTGTGCTGTCGAAACCCCGTGCTGGCTTTACGCCCACAGCCACACGGGGTTGTTCCACATTCACCCCCTCCATTACCAATGGCTCATCGCTCAACAGCAGCCTGTTTTACTGGAACTATGGATATGGCAGCAGTTTTGTAACGGCCAATCGCGACACCATCCTCAAGCCGGTCTATATAACCAATACTATCGATACGTTTAAACTGCGGTTGATTGCAGAGAATGTTTGCGGGCGGGATACTGCAGTTACCGATATCATTGTATCGCCGCGCACCATCGAAGCAGCCATAACGGTAAGCGGTACTTCACAGGAGACCTGTGCACCTGGTGTCGTCAATTTTCTCAACGCATCCATCGGTGCCGCATTCATCATCTGGAATTATGGTGATGGCAGTCCGCTCGATACCACACTCAACCTGCCCGGCAATTTTTACCATACCTATGTCAATGCGGGTACTTATTTTCCGAAAATCCGGTTCGTTAACGATTGTACCGACACAATGGTGACGCGCCAGGTAGTGGTGTATGCCACACCAAAAGCCCAGTTTACGCTCAACGCTGTAAAGATCTGTACCGGCGACAGCATCCGCACCACCAATACCTCACTCAATGCCAATGCCTATGAATGGATCTGGGGAGATGGCGGCACCAATACCACGGCCACCAATGCCACGCATACCTTTACCCAGGCGGGTTTCTTTACGGTACAACTTGTCGCCAAAAAACTCGGTAATACCGGACTGCTCTGTATGGATACGGCTGCCATTGTGGTGGAAGTGGTGGCGAGGATACCCGCACAGATCATCCTCACCAATACCGCCCCGCTCTGTGCACCGGGCTATACCCTCTCGGTAACGGCGCCGGGTACCACAGCAGCGGGCAGCATACAATGGACCTTTTTTGACCCTGCCTTGCCAGGTGGCCAGTTTACCGCTTCGGGCAGCACGGCGGCTTACCAATACCAGCAGCCCGGCTCTTATTCGGTTAAACTGGTGGTGACCAACAGCGCGGGTTGTCGCGACAGTGTCACCAGGGTCTTTACCCTGTTTCCAAAACCCAAAACAATCCTGCAACCGGATACGATACAAACCTGCAATACCGATACCACCATAAGGCTGATTGCGCGGAGCGATTATACCGGTCCGGGTACGCTGGCTTATAGTTGGCGGATAAATGGGGTGATCGTGGGAACAGGCAACCCCTATTTCCACCGTTTTACCGTACCCCCGGGCAGCAGTCAACCCGTGGTCTTTACCATTGAAGCCATTGCTTCAGCGGTAACCAACTGTGGCGATACTTCGGCCAGCGCCAGTTTTACGGTACTCCCTTCACCCAGACCAAAGATCACCGTATCCCCAGGCTTTGTCATTCGTCAGCCTGAGCGGCAGTTTACCTTTTCCGATAGCACGGCGGCAAACATCAATAAAACCTGGTTGTGGACAATGGGTGATGGGGTATCCCGGTCGGGCCGGCAGGTTACGCATCCCTATGGTAATACAGGCAGTTTCCTGGTGCGGCTGCTGCTGACAGATTTTGAAACGGGCTGCCGGGGCAGGGACTCGGTGCGGGTAACGATAGAGAAAGTAGATGGCACCCTGTTTGTACCCAATGCCTTTTACCCCAACAGCCAGAAATACGAACTGCGCAGTTTCCTGCCCAAAGGCAAGGGCTTGCTGCGCTACCAGTTGCAGGTATTTGACGGATTGGGTAAACTCCTGTTTGAAACCACGGCGCTGGATGCCGATGGCCGTCCGAGCGAGGGCTGGGATGGCAAATACAAGGGACAGGATATGCCGCAGGACGCATATTTATGGGTGATCCGGGTGGCCGATTTCCGAAACGGCACACAATGGGATGGTATGCAATACAATGGAGACCTTAAGCCAAGGTCTTCCGGAACAGTAACCCTATTCAGGTAATACAAACAAAAGATATTTATGAAACAATACAGCTTTCATTTGATCATCGGCCTGCTGCTTACCGTTTCGGTACAGGCGCAGGATCCGTTGTTCAGCCAGTTTTATTATGCACCGCTTTACATGAATCCCGCACTAACGGGTTGCATGCGCAACGATTTCCGGATAAGCGGCGTGAACCGGATGCAATGGACAAGGTTACCGCAACCCCTTATGTACACCAATGTGTCGGTAGACAAACACCTGTATTATCCACAGGCTTCAATGGGCTTAATGGTCAACCATTTCAGCGAAGGTTACCTGCGTACCACGGGGGTCTATCTTTCATTGGCTAAAAACATCGGTAGCCGTACTGAAGAATGTCATGACCTTTTTATAAGTATGGGTATGCAGATCGGCTGGGTATGGAAGGGGTTGAATACCAGTAAACTTTTGTTCGGCGATCAGCTTAGCGAAACACAGGGCATACTCGGCATTCCGTCAGACGCTGAAATTTTCAGGCAGCCCAATCAAAACTATCTTGATGCTGGTGCCGGTCTGCTTGCTACCTGGGGCAATTTCTGTGCGGGTAGCGCCCTGCACCATATTACGAGGCCGCATGATGGCCTCGGTGGCAGCAGTCGCAGCAGCAGACTGCCGATGCGGCTGACGGCCAATCTATCATACAATAATGAACGCGAAAATGTGCAGCCCATCGTGGTCAAACCCAGCGTTGTGCTCAACCTCCAGGGTAAGAGCAGCAGCCTGGCCGTGGGTGCCCTCATTGATTTTAAAGAATACTTTAGCGAACTCAGCATCTGGTACCGCAACAATGCAGATTTTGGCGGCAACAGCAGCCACAGCATCAGTGCGGGTATCAACTTCCGGTTCCTTGATAAAAAGGCCGCTTATAATAACGGGGTGGATAAACGTTACCGGCTGGGCAGCAGTGTTGATATGTACCTGTACAACCCTACCAGCCGCCACACCGGACTTAGTTTTGAGGGCGGAGGTTTTTACGACAGCCGCTCGGCCAATTATGAAGGTGAGTGCCCATCAGATGTTTGCCCTAATAAATTTCCGTGGATGTTTTTTTGATTATTCAGTACTGAGTACTAAGTATCTGGTACCGGAGCGTCTTGCTTCTCATATCTCATATCTTGCATCTTATATCCTGCATCTGTACTAACGACTTGGTACTGAGTACTGAGTACTGAATACTCAGTCCAAGTACTCCTAACGCGTAATCGTCAGCACAAAGCCCGGTGCAATGGTAAAGCCCGCCCCGGTATTGACTGTGAGCGTACGGCAGATTCCGTTTGAAGCCAGTACCACGAGGCCGCTGCTGATCACCACATCGGTATTGCCATCGGGTACCTGTCCGCAAGACCAGTTGCCCGGCTCTTCCCAGGCATTGTTGACTGCACCCATCCAGTTGTTGACAAAACGGATGGTGTAACGGTTGCCATTTGTCCCATCCACCACACAGCGGTATACCGTACCATAAGCAGCCGATGGCATATTGGTAAGCGTAAGCATTGCCGTATTGGTTCCGCTATAGTTCGGGCCTGCGGCGAGATTGGTAAAATTGACCGAGTCGGTGCTGATCTGCCACTGGTAGCTGCTGCCGGCAATACCCGCGGGGAGCATGGTCCCTGCGCCCGGACATAAGATCGTGCCCGCATAGGTACCCGTGGTATTACGCAGGAGTGAAAACGTACCACCCAGGCGGTTGGCCGTTGTCATATCGGGTTTGCCGTCGCCGTCAAGGTCTGCAATGGCCAGACCGCCCGGATAAGCACCCGTGGGGGTATTGATGCGGCGGGCAAAAGAGAGTAAGCCCGGTGTACACGTATTCCGCAATACCGATACCGATCCCGAAACCCCGTTACTCACCGCAATATCCGGTTTGCCATCACCATTGATATCGCCAATGGCAACAAAATATGGCTGGCTGCCCACAGCAGAGTCAACCCGGGGGGCAAACGCGATGTTACCTGCTGTACTGGTATTCCGCAGGATAGATACGTTGTTGGCATATTGATTGGCCGTAACCAGATCGGATTTACCATCACCATCAAGATCACCGATGGCCACCACAACAGGGTTTGAAGCCGTTGCAAAATCCGTCACGGCAGTAAAGGCCAGTATGCCGTTTACCGTTGTATTCCTGAACACTCCTACCCTGTCGCTGTAGTCGTTGGCTACTGCCAGGTCGGGTTTGCCATCACCATCAAGATCGCCGATGGCAACAAAATTACTGTTATAGGAGGTCAGGGCAAGCTGCACCGGACTGGCAAAAACAATGCTACCTATACTGCTCCTGTTTTCAAATACATACAATTTATTGGTACTGTCGCTGACCACCAGATCAGGTTTACCATCCGCATTCAGATCGCCAATGGCAACATTTGCGGGGAAACTGTATCCTGCCGTGGCAAAGGAAACACCTGGTGCAAATGCTACGATGCCACCTGTACCCGTATTGCGTAATACTGTTATCGTACCGGGTGCCTGGCTGTTGGGTACCACCAGGTCAGGCTTACCGTCTCCATCAATATCACCGGAGGTAAGGTACCGGGGTTCATTTCCGGTAGAGAAGTTAACACGGGGGCTGAGGCGAATGGTATCGGGTACACTGGTATTCCGGAATACGGCAACGTTATTGGAAGATTGGTTGGTGATGGCCAGGTCGGGTTTGCCATCACCATTGACATCGCTCACCACTACGCCTGCCGGTGTGGTGGATATCGCGGAGTCGATCCGGGTGGCGAAATAAAGATTATTGTCACCACCGGTATAAGTGGGTATAAAGGGCTGTGCGGCAAAAGCCGTCAGTCCGCTAACCGTTGCCGTGATGGGCTGGTAAGTGGCACCAATGGGCACAACAACAGTGAGGGTTGTATCAGTTGCCGCTGTTACCGTGGCACGGGTAGCACCAAAATATACAATATTGTCTAAGGCAGTACTACTGAAACGAAGTCCGCGGATGGTTACCGTAGTGCCGGCCGGTCCCGATACCGGGGTAAAAGAACTGATGACCGGTGGTGGCGCAAGTATCTGTATGGATTTGGTAACAAAAGCGGTGGTATCCCCATCGCTTACGGCCAGCATAATATTATACAAACCGGGACTGGTGTAGAGTACAACCGGATCTTTCAGGGTAGATGTTTGACCATTGCCAAGGTTCCACAACCAGGAAAGTATTGGTTGGGGGCCAGTGGTCAGATCGGTCAACTGCACAAGGGCCGGGGCATACAAATTGCCCGCAGGACCGTAAGAGAAGTTGGGTGCAATGGGGGGTAAATAAGTAAAGCCCGGCAAAGACGAATTGCCATTGTTGTTGGAGACATTTATGCTGCCACTGGCACCGTTACCTACCACGGCTTTGAGGACTGTTGCAGATACAATAACCATACTGGTGGCGGAAACACCGCCAAACTTTACACTTGTAGTCGTGTTCATGTAAGTTCCGGTAAGGGTTATAGTGTCGCCGGTTTTGGCAGTTGCGGGCGTAAAGGAAGTGATACCCGGCACGGCCAGAAAGGTAAATCCTGCTGCTGTACCGGTACCTGATGGTGTAGTAACGACCACGTTACCCGATGCACCATTACCCACTACGGCAGTAATGCTTGTAGAGGAAACAACGGTAAATGATGTTGCCGGTACACCACCAAAACTAACCGCAGTGGTACCGGTAAAGTTGGTACCGGTAATGGTAACGGTGGCACCCGACAGGGCTGCAACTGGCGAAAAGGTAGTGATACCGGGTTCGCTGGATTTATTGCGGAGGATGGAAATGACCTTGTTAAAATAGCTGGGTGTGGCCATATCCATTTTCCCGTCATTATCCAGGTCGGTAAGCAATACACTGAATGCGGAAGAGCCATTAACCGTGTAATTAACAGCAGCAGCTACGGAGACTGAGTTGAGGATGCTCGTATTCTGAAACACACTCACGGCCTGTGTGCCATTATTGTAACCCACCACCAGATCCACATCGCCATCGCCATCCATATCGCCAGCCGAAACCGACCTGGGCGCAGAGGCAGTGGCATAGTCCTGTTTGGCACCAAAACTGATGCTGCCCGGGCTGCTCGTGTTTTCAAAAAGGGAAAGGGTATTTGAATTGGAATTGGTAACAGCAATTTCTTCGAGACCATCATCATCCAGATCCACTACCGCCAGGTTGTATGGCGCTATACCGGTGGTAAAATCCGTCTTTGCCGCCAGGGTAATATTGCCTGGTGTACTGGTATTGCGGAAGACAGAAAATGAGGCTGAAGAGGCATTGGCTACGGCGATATCTGCCTTTCCGTCGCCGTCAAGATCGGTAATGGCTACACCATAGGGTAAGCTGCCGGTAGCAAAGCTTTGTGCCGTATTAAAGTTGATATTACCTGGTCCGCTGCTCAGGTTACGGAATACCGCCATCTGGCTTTGGTTCTGGTTGGTAACCGCCATATCAGCCCGGCCATCGCCATCCAGATCAGCAATGGCAATACCCCGGGAAGAGCCGGAGCCAAGCGGTACCACGATACCCGCTGCAAAGGAAATACTCCCGGTTGTACTGGTATTGCGGTATACGGTTACCTTATTGCTGTGGTCGGCCATGACAATATCTAAACGACCATCGTTATCCAGATCGCCCAGGGTAGTCGTCATCCCTACGGTGCTGGAGGGCAGGGTAGTTACCCCCGTAAAGCCAATATTGCCTGTTGTGCTGGTATTGCGCAGCACCTGTACACCAAAGCCGCTGCTTTGTACGGCCACAACCATATCTGCTTTACCATCGCCGTCAAAATCACCGGCAGAGAGATAATTGGGCTGCTGGCTAACAGAAAGATCCAGCTTAGGAGCAAAAGAGTTGGCCGAAAAAACCGATGCTGCGCCGGGGAAAGTAACCACAAAGGGTTCGGGGGCATAAGCAGTCAGGTTGTTGACCGTAACCGTAATGGGTTGAAAGCTGGCGCCAACAGGCACCACTACCGTGAGTTCATCAGTTGCAGCCGCCGTCACCACTGCTTTTACCGCCCCAAAATAAACAGTATTACTGGCGGGTGTGGTACTGAAATTACTCCCCTCGATCTTTACAACCGTACCAATTGGTCCTGCAAAAGGGTCAAATGCGGTAATCGTAGGCACCTGTGCGGATACCAGACCAGGCAACAGGAAAAGCAGGAATACGGAGCATAATTTAGTCATAACGGGCGATTTACTGGATTTAAGTGGTCATGCAGTTGATGAAACCGGTAACGAAATTACACAATAATCCATAATAGGTGTATTCCGGCGGCAATTGCACAGTACAATGGTAATGTTGCGCATGACGGCAGCAATGTTACACATGACAATGACAATGTTGCCTGTAACCGCAACAATCTCCAATCTGGTTTTACCATGGTTTGACGTAAATTGCGATATGTATAAACGCTTAAACATTATCGCCATAGCCTTCCTCACCATCGTGGGATGCAGCCAGCCCCAATACCCCAATCCCCACATTATTATTGAAACAAGTGCCGGGGATATTGAAGTAGAACTCTTTCCTGCAAAAGCACCCAAAACAGTAGCCGCTTTCCTGTCATATATTGATTCGGGCTTTTATACCAGGGCGGCATTTTACCGGGTATTGCTGCTGGAAGGCCTTACCCCCGGCTCCAATACCGGACTCATACAGGGGGGCATGTTTACAGGCAATAGCCTCACCGTTCCGGGTATCCCGCACGAGTCTACCCGGCAAACCGGCCTCAGTCATACCGATGGCACCATTTCCCTCGCACGTACCACGGTTGGCTCAGCCAATACGGAGTTCTTTATCTGTATCGGCGACCAGACCCAGTTTGATTATGGTAATGCTTACAATGGCGACAAAGAGGGCTTTGCCGCATTTGGCAAGGTTTTCAAAGGCATGACTATTATACGCAAGTTGCAACTTGAGCCTGCCAATGGTGAAACATTTTCTCCCCCGATAAGCATCAGTGCCATTAAGATCCGCAACCGCTGATACAAGTGGGTAACCACCCGGCGTCACACATCGGCTGGTATTCAGGTAAAACCATTGGCGTTATTATCTCGTAACTGAATAAAACCATTTAAAAATAAAAGCCGATGCAATCCATACGCACAATTGCCAATACCTTTCTCGCTGTGGCTGTAGTAACTTTTCTGCTCCCCGCCTGCAAAAAGGAAAACAACACCCCTGTTAATGTGGTGGAGGTAGTACCCATGGGGACTGTTCTTGCAAGTGGGAGTTTTGTAAGTAATGTACACAACACCAGCGGTACTGTAAAAGTAACCCAGGATGGTATGGGTAAAAAATTCCTCGTCTTTGAGAATTTCAAAACCGATAATGGCCCCGATCTTCGGGTATGGCTATCCCCCAACAATAGTGCATCATCTTATGTACAGGTGGGTACCTTACGCGCGGTATCCGGTAATTTTTCTTATGAACTGACCCCGGCCATTAATTACAGTACCAACAACCGGGTATTGATCTGGTGTGAAGATTTTTCAGTGCTGTTTGGCCACGCAGTACTTCAGTAAGCAATGATTATATGGTTCGGATATGGTGTTAAAACAAAAGCCGTCTGTACAATACAGGCGGCTTTTTGCGGGTGGTTGTACCATAGGCAGGCAACATAAATCTTCATTGAATTGTTAAAACTTACAATCATCCGCAGCAACGTTCTATATCACCAGTTTTTGGTTTATATTTATAATGCGATAACAAAATAGTATACCGCTATGCTGCACTTTCTGCAATGCCTGTTCATCACGGTGATTTGCCTGTCCACGGCATCAGCACAGCGTGTTGAGGGTATCTGGAGTGGTAAAATCAGCCGCAGCAGCAGTATAGGCCATGGTGTTGAAAGTCTTGATGTACAACTCTACCAGTCTGGCCGGTCGGTATGGGGCAGTACATTTGTTTTTAAAGACAGCGCGCGCTTTGTACTCTTCCGTGCGGAGGGTCGCCGGAACAAAAAAGACAAAACCCTCGAACTCAGTGAAACGGGTACGCCCATTTATCTCCTGCCACGCGATTTTTTTCCCTGTTCAAAAATATACACCCTCCAATGGTACAAAGTTGGTCGTACCCAGTATCTGGCCGGTAAGTGGTCGGGCATGGGTATTGACGCAGATACCAGTTGCTTTCCTGGTGAAGACCTGGTAGTGGTTCTCCAGAAAGTAAAAGATCCCGAATACAGTCCCGAACAGTTTTTGGGCGTGAAACTCACCAGTTTTTTTCAGAAAATGCGTAAACCCGATACTGATCCGGATACGCTGGCGCCGGCAATAACTGATCCCGCGCCGGCAATAACCGAACCCGCGCCGGCAGCAGAAGCAGTCGAAGACAAAACGCTTGCCAATCGAAAACAGGATATCCAGCATATCCTTACAATAAAAGATTCACTGGCACATATCGTTCTTTACGACAATGCAATCGTGGATGATGATACCGTCACCATATTCGTCAACAAAAAACCGGTGCTGGTCAAAGAACGGCTAACGGATAAGGGACTTCATTTCGACATCAACTTAAACAGCCCGGATGGCATTACCGAAATCATCATGCAGGCCGAAAACCTGGGCAGCATACCACCCAATACGGCCTTAATGGTGATCACCTACGACAACAAACGTTATGAGGCCCGTCTGCGTGCAGGCTTTGAAAAGCACGCCGTCATTGTAATTACGCGCGCGCCAGATTAGGTTCAGTGTTCTGGGTTTCCCGGTACAATAAAAAAAGCCCCGTTCTTTCGAGCGGGGCTTTTATGTTTAAAGCATACACATGCTTATTCTTCTTCCACTTTAATCTTTCCCTTCTGTTTGGCAATCACTTCCTCTGCGATGTTATTGGGCGCAGGGCTGTAATGGCTGAACTCCATGGTTGATGAGGCACGGCCGGATGACAGCGAACGCAATTGGGTTACATAACCAAACATTTCGCTCAAAGGTACTTTTGCTTTGATCACCTGCAAACCAGCTTTGCTGTCCATACCTTCCAGCATACCACGACGGCGGTTCAGGTCACCGGTAACATCACCCATGTATTGATCGGGGGTAATTACCTCTACCTTCATGATGGGTTCGAGTAATGCCGGTTTCGCTTTTTTACCGGCGTTACGGAAGCCCGCTTTCGCACAAAGTTCAAAACTCATACCGTCACTATCCACAGCATGGAAGCTACCATCATATACACGTATTTTCATACTCTCCATCGGATAGGCTGCCAGAACACCCGTTGACATGGCCGACTCAAAACCTTTCTGCATCGGTGCCACAAATTCGCGGGGAATGCTGCCACCAAACAGGTCATTGACAAACTGGTAATTCTTATCTGGGTTTTCTTTTTGCCATTCTTCATCCACCGGCCCGATTTCGAACACGATATCAGCGAATTTACCACGACCACCGGTTTGCTTTTTCAGCGTTTCACGGTGCTCAACATTTGCCTGGAAAGCTTCTTTATAGGCCACCTGAGGTGCACCCTGGTTGATCTCTACTTTAAACTCACGCTTCATCCTGTCGATGATGATCTCCAGATGTAATTCACCCATACCACTAAGGATAGTCTGACCGGTTTCTTCATCGGTCTTTACCCGCAGTGTAGGATCTTCTTCCACCAGTTTGGCAATCGCCATACCCATTTTATCAACATCGGCCTGTGTTTTAGGCTCAATAGCCACGCTGATCACCGGCTCAGGGAAGGTCATCGCTTCAAGCACGATGGGGCTGTTTTCATTACACAGGGTATCGCCGGTCTTGATGTCCTTAAACCCAACTGCCGCGCCGATATCGCCTGCTTCAATATAATCAACCGGGTTTTGCTTGTTGGCATGCATCTGCATGATACGGCTGATGCGCTCATTTTTGCCCGTACGGGTATTGAGTACATAACTACCGGAATCCAGACGGCCGCTGTACGCCCGGAAGAACGCCAAACGTCCCACAAATGGATCGGTCATGATTTTGAAAGCCAGGGCACTGAATGGCTCCTTTGGATCACAATGACGGAGAATTTCTTCGCCTGTATCAGGATTCGTGCCTTTGATGGCTTCAATATCCATCGGACCGGGCAGGTAGCGTACGATTGCATCCAATGCAGTCTGTACACCCTTATTCTTGAATGAAGAACCGCACATCATCGGAATGATAGAGATATCAATGGTTGCTTTGCGGATGGCTTCGTGGATTTCAGCTTCGGTGATCGTATTGGGATCATCAAAGAATTTTTCCAGGAGCTTATCATCATAATCCGCTACGGCTTCAATCAGGTGCTGGCGCCATTCGTTTACCTCATCGATCATATCTTCAGGAATGGGTACCACTTTATACGTCATCCCTTGTGTAGCATCGTCCCAAACCATCCCTTCCATTTTGATCAGGTCTACCACACCCTTAAATCCGTCTTCAGCACCGATCGGCAACTGCAGGGGTACAGCTTTGGCACCCAGCATTTCCTTCACCTGCTTTACCACATTCAGGAAGTCGGCACCGGCACGATCCATTTTGTTTACAAAACCGATACGCGGTACCTTGTAACGGTTGGCCTGCCGCCAAACGGTTTCAGACTGGGGTTCTACACCCGACACTGCGCAGAACAATGCCAGTAACCCATCCAATACACGGAGTGAGCGCTCTACCTCTACAGTAAAGTCCACGTGACCGGGTGTATCAATGATGTTGAATTTGTATTGTTTGGTTTCAGGAGTTTTAGCCCCCTGCACCGTTGGGAAGTTCCAGAAACAGGTAGTGGCAGCAGAAGTAATGGTGATACCCCTTTCCTGTTCCTGTGCCATCCAGTCCATCGTTGCAGCGCCATCGTGTACTTCACCGATCTTATGGTTTACACCGGTGTAATACAGGATACGCTCTGTAGTGGTGGTCTTGCCCGCATCAATGTGCGCAGCAATACCGAAGTTCCGTTGATAACGTAAATCTGCCATTGTATTGAGTTAAAAATGATAAATTGAAACTGTGATTCTTTTATTGCGGTTATGTCTTTCTGCTGGTGAATATATGTGTGCAGCGATAAAATCATAACCATTACCCGGCATGTCTGCCTTGCTCCCGGGAGTGGGAGTGAATGATATGTTGTATTAAACTCTCATAGTCTGCCAAATTCACCTGGTCTGTACTTTACTTGTACCCATCCATAAAACCAGCCTTTTGGCGGCGCAAAGGTAGGAAGTATTTCTGACATAACCAAAAGGGGAATGGAAAAGAAAGAAGGCCGGACATCAGCTATGGACAAAAAAAAGACACAGCCCTGCTAAGCAGCGACTATGTCCGAAAAAAGGTAGCATTACGGCCAAGTGTCCCCCCTCCGCCAAAGAAAGGGGTGTGTAGGAATGCGACGGGTGGTTCTGCGTGCTCGTCAAAAGGTTGATCCATGCAGTGGTACTTACATACTGCACAAATACCGTTGGTTATGCGCATTTTGTTTACCTGGCGGTTATCCCTTTTGGGAATAGCCACCAGATCAGCAAAATCTGCGTCAGGTGTAAAACATACTATTTTCCGGTTAGTATTAGCAACGACCTCATCTTTTTCAAAACAACCCTGTTTGCTGGGGTTATTGTGGATATTGTGGTCATCTCCTGTTGCATTACCAACATGAAAAATGTCCGGTAAAAGAAATTCAGTAGTAAGTACAATTCAGTCTGGCCACTAATATGTACTATACCCACCAGGCAATGTTTTTCAAAATGGTTTCGCTTCTTTTACCGGACAACCAGGTCCTCTTCAATTGGTTTAGCCATACAAATCATTTAACGCTTGATCCTGTTAAACTGGTCGTCGTTAACCGATTTGTTTTTGTAGTTGCTTTTTTTCAGTTTGCCGAACCGATAGGTAGCCGTGAGTCTGGCATAGTGTGTGTTAAAACGTTGATCGTATGTAGCATAGATATTTCCGAAAGCCCTTTCTCCCCACCAGCGCTGCGTCCTGAGCATATCATTGAACAGGAAGCGGAGGGTCAGTTTATTATTCATAAATGATCTTGACAATCCGGTTGTTACCTGATAGAGCGGGTGACGCGATGTGATCGCATCACTTTGCGAAGAGGTATACTCGGCAGTCAGGTCGATGTTAAACCACTTCGGAATCTTAAACTGCTGGTACAGGTAGATGTACCACATAGGTGTAACGGGCATACTCATTTTGTACTGAGGACGGTCATCGTAGAACTGATTCAGGTTGTAACTGATCATGTTGTAGGAACTCCAGTACTTAGTGTCGTAGGGGAACTCCAGTGTGGCACTGTATTGTTTAAACCTGCGCAGGTTGTCTATCGTGAAGATAAAACTGTTCGGACCCGTATTACCCGTTACCAATACCGCACGCAGTACATTTTTGGAAAAAGCATAACCCAGTTTCAGTCCGAAGGATTTGAAGGTAAGCAAGGCCTCTATTGAATTAACCAATTCAGGTGTTAATCGTGTATTACCCTGGAATGAAGTGAGTGAATCCTGGTACCATACAAATGGATCAATGCTCTGGTACTGCGGGCGGTTGATGCGACGGGAGTAACTGGCAGCAACAGACCAGTCAGGGTTTATGGTATAAGACACTTTCGCGTTCGGGAAGAGATTAACATAATTGCTATCCAATACCACTTTATTCAGTTTGCGGGAAGTACCTTTTACAATCGACATTTCAGCACGTGCACCAAAGGAGAAACTCAGTTTGGAACGGCTATTGTCGGCAAACTGGAAGTATGCAGCCGGTATTCTTTCCTGGTAGAGAAAACTATTCGACAGTTCGGGGAATGCCGTCAGTTCATCGTTCAGGTCTTTCTTTGATTTGAAGATCACCGAACCGTCATTCACCACACTGGAATACTTACCACCGATCTCAATCCGGCGGGCATTCTTCAGCTTCTTCACCACATCAAACTGCATGGTAAAGAGGTCAATGCTGTTGCGGCCATCGTTTACGCGGTAAGCTTTACGGGCACTTCCGCCTTTGGCAACATCTTCGGCAATCTGGTCATACACCCTTGTTTTGAATTTATTGTATTGCCCGCCAATAAACAGGGTACTTCCTGCTGCGTCCAGTTTCCGGTTGTAGTTGGCGTTGATGGAATTATTTGAATTGCGGGTGGAGCCATCATTGAATGTAGAGATAAAAGTAGCAGGGCTGTTGGGTACCACGATCCTCGCGCTTGTGGACATGCCTGATCTCTTTAACCCATCCAGGCCATCATACTGAATCGAGATATCCGATTTTTTATTGATTTCGTACCCCATACCCAACTTGTAATTGGCAATATGCGGTTGTTTGGTATTGGCCTCATAATAATTGTAGTTCGTATACACATCCCCACTGTAATTGGCCGAAGAACTGATGGTATTATTAAACCAGTCGGTACCCGTGAGTACGCTGAGGTCTCCCGAAAGTGATAATTTCTTTTTAGCATAAGAAAGATTGACAGCGGAAGTACTCATAAAATGCCTGGCTGCGGTAAAGTGTTGCGTAATAACTGCCTTCCAGCCCTCTTCAGTCGATTTTTTGGTGATGATATTGATTACTGCACGGCCCTTAGCATCGTATTTGGCGGAGGGATTGGTGATGATCTCTACCTGCTTGACGAGATTTACCGGGATCGAAGCAATCCTTTCGTACAATATCTGTTTACCATTCAGGTAAATCAGTGCCTCGCCCTTACCAAAAATCTGAAGGGTATTACCGCTTGCCACAACACCCGGCGAACGCGTGAGGAGTTCGTTAGTATTAGAACTTGAGGCCAGAACGGTATTTTCTACGTTAAGAATGGTTCCTTCATCCGACTTTTTCGAGATAGGCGTCCGGGCGAATACGGTTACGCCACTCAGGTTGTTGAAATGTGCCAAACGGATAGCCCCGATGTCATAATCTGCCGTTTGCTGGGTAATGTTTACCGTTATGGAAGTGTCGGGATAACCATGGGCGGCAATTTTAAGCACAAAATTGGTGACATGAATACCCGGAACATGCAATACCCCATTTACAAAAGGGCTTACTTTAATCAGTTTTGCGTCTTTGACATCCAGGATCAGCACCTCACCACCGAGCAGGCTGTCTTTATTTCCGGTGATTTTTCCCGTCAGGGTCAGGTTCTGCGACTGACCAGCCATTGCCATCAGTACCAGCAGCAGTATGACGGGCAGTTTTTTAGTAAGTATTGTTTGTAGTGACTTTTCCATAATACCTTGTTTAAGAGCAATGTTTTGATAATATCATCAAGTATTCAATACAGGTATTTTTTTACATGCGAAACCTGTGTGGCATGATTGCTGGCATCGGTATTAGCAGGGCAGAGTAAGGATGTGACTAAACCGCTTCCTTCTTTAAAATCCTTGTAACCTGTCGCTCACTTTTCAATCCGCATTTCTGGGCAATCTCAACCCTTGAAATGTCAGGATTCTTCATAAGCTCATTGATCCTTTCTTTCCTGATCAGCGTAATATATTCGTTTACTGATATTGAGGTTTCCCGCTTAAATACCCGGGTGAGTGTTCTGGTACTCATACCGGCAATTTCCGAGAGTTCATAGAGGGTGACTTTCTTGTCTATATTTTCCTGCAGCCAGTCCTGCACCCTGTGAATACAGGAATGGATATGGTTGCGGTAATTGAGGAATATACTTTGTTGTGCCTGATTGCCGGGACGACGATTGTACACCACCAATTCCCGGGCAATCTTATATGCCATATAATCGTCTTTAATCTTTCCGATGATATGCAAAGCCATATCAATACCCGAGGTCACCCCTGCGCTGGTATATATCCTGTCATCTTCGGTAAAAAGAATGTTTTCAAGAACACGAAGCCTTGGATACATTCTTTGAAGTTCGGCGGTGCGCTTCCAGTGCGTGGTGCAATTTTTCCCATCAAGCAATCCGGTGATCGCCAAAAAGAAGGCGCCGGTACAAATGGTACAGAGGGTAACACGTTTATCATATGCGGCAACGACCCATTCAAAAAGTGATTTTTCTTTGGCCAATTCTTCAGAATTGAGGTACGCGACGTCTGAGCCTGGTATAAAAATATAGTCGCCATGCGAAACCTGAATCTCACTGAAATGTTTCAGGCTTCCAAAAGGGAGATGTGTTGATGTGTACAGGTGGTCAGTAAATGAACAGTACTCAATGGTAATATCAACATGGTGCTCAATGGCTTCATAGAAAACCTGATCAACACCTGCAAGATCCAGCAGGTGAACATTGGGCAAAACTAAAAAAATGACTTTTGTACCGGGCATATAATTTATGATCTTATACAAAATTAAGTCATCTCCATGTGAAGACTGAGACAACTATAGGACACTTTGAGCCATGCCCGATTTGTCCACCACCCTTGACCTGCTCAGACTTGTTGAGGGAATTAACCGCCAGATGTAGACAAGATGCCTTTAATGTCCATAAATTGGCCTGATATGTCTCAACTTAGTGACTCCAGATGTATAATCAACTTATTTTCAAGGCATTTGCTTAAGAAAATCGGAGTGGGGAAGCGCAGCATACTCCTGTAAAATGGCACAATGATGACAAAACGGGCAAAAAAAGCCAAACTGCCCTCACTGACCGGAACAGATCAATTACCGTGACAACCTGACTTTTCCGGAAACCCGTATATATGTTTAACCACCAACCTCATAAACGTCTGAAAAGACAAGCCTTTCCTGCAGCGTACTGTCAGCAGCAACACCCCTGATATTGATAGCCACACCATCACTGCGTAAGGGATCGCCTGGCAGCATCTCATACTCCATCACCCGTATCCGGAAGGGTTTGAGTGCAAATTCAAGCCCGATCGTTACCGGGTGCGCAAAATAGAATGTATTGCCTTTGATGAAGTGCTTTCTTTCGATACGCTGCCGGAATGCATACAATGGTCTTGCAGCACGCCCCTCACCCTGCACCTTAATAAAGGCATCACCGGATTTGATCACCTGACTGGCATCCTCTACAATAATTTCCACTTCAGTGGCAAAAACTGGTGTAACAATCGATGGTGCCGTACCCAAAATGGCTACTGTAAATACATTCTTGGTAAGCCCGTGCTCAAGCGAAGTACTTCTGGGTGCAGGTATCTGTATAAAATCAGCGTTCACAATCGGAGACAGGCAGCAATCGGTTCCTTCCTCATGCAGCGAATCGGGCTGGTAACGGGCCAACGCCAGTTTCACAAAGGGGAAATAAGCTTCGTTGATGTTTAACAGAATGTCAGCAAAATAAAGTTGCTTTTCAATATCAAACTGTACCGGGTAGCCGATTACTTTTACCCGGCGGTTACTTTCCTCCCGTATACTCAGGTTGTTCTCCACCTTGAAGGGGTTGACGAAGTTTTCCTGCTCCGGATTTGTTTGTACACCGCCGTTAGCCATCAGTCCGGAGGAAATTTTGGTCGGATCTGTACCCCACTGCGTAAGGAGATTGGGATTCGAAGGATTATTATTAGCCATCAACTGTACCACCCCTCCCCTGCCACTTGCTGATGCCGGAATCACCACACCAAGTAATTCCCCATCCCCACTGCTGTACCATGGCCGCTTCAGGTAAACACGGATATTACTCAGCCGGCCCGTGACTAATTTTTTACCCTGGAAGGCACGCTCCCACTCAAATGAAGGCAATACATAGGCGATCTCAGGCGCCAGTGGCCGGGCAGTGGATAACAGGTTGACCGTTTTAGCGTATATGGACTCCCGGGTAATGGGTGGTGCAGGTTTTACCTGGGTTAAAAGCCCAACAAAGTTCTCGCGGTAACGTGTTGTTGCCACTATCTTATATTGCACATTGCGGTGCCGCGTATCATTGAGCTGGTGAAGCAATGGGTGTTTGGCATTGTACAACCCTGCCACAACACCGGTATTCTGCAACCGCTCACCCATCCGTAACACAGGAAAGCTGTAGTGAACGGGAACGGTCGTTACATGCTGACTGAATGGCATATTTTCAAGGGGTGCGGGATTGAGCAGATCGTCAACGGTTTCTACCCAGTTACATTCGATATCTATTTTTTCTGTGCTGGCGCTATGTGTGGTAAAGAGGGTATGCAGCAGCGCTGTGGTTTCTCCATAATCGCGCTCCGGAGCTATTTCCTGCAAAACGGGATCCGTCAGTGGTTGCTGCACCGCATGCACAAGTGTCAGTTCACGCCATGGGGAAAACATCCAGTGTCTGCCTGTTGCAATCTTCTCCCCAATAAAACCGGCAAGACTGGTCAGCTTAAGCGTTTGCATCATCCCTGCAGAATTTAATAAGTCGTCACTTCGCCAGAAACAGGAATAATTCAGCCGCAGAATCGTACCCTTGGGCAGTCCGATCGTCAACAGCCGTTTTGCACTGTTCCAGTCAAAATTGCCATTGCCCTCCATCAACTGTATACGGAAAGCTTTCGCTTTCAGCCAGTTTTCCATGCTGACCGGCTGGTTGGCCTCCGCAGGTGTATTGACCTGGTCAAAAAAGAAACTGAACTGTTTGATACCATCACCCAGTATCTTTTTGCCATTCTGGTCGTTTTCGCTGAGGAAGAGGCTTACCCCTGCTGCCATCGGATCTGCCAGGTATTCAATGGGCAGCTCTTCTGCCGGCATAATGGTTTGCGCAGATGAAGCAGATGCCGGGTCTGTTTTGGGGTCTTTGGCGGTGAGGCGGGCATATATCTGTGCCGCAGCGGCGCCACGATCCTTACCAAAAGCTGCATCAAGCATCCCGTGCCATTCGGCCATCTGTACAGACGTGCGCGGGGGCTTAACATGGCGAATCGCCTGACCCGCATAGGTTGCATTACCTGTATTCTTACCTGCAACGGCAGCCTCATACTGATCCGGACTTACACCGGCATTACTCCTGATCACCATTCTCTCGGCAGACTCACCATCTTTATTGGGTGTTGCAGGCAATAATAAAGGAGGGGCCACCGGTTCGTAGCGCAGGTACTTATAATTATGAATCACAGCCTTCTTTGCATTTTCCGGCGTTGTTTGCAGGTCCGTGCTGTTCCCCGCCAGGTCAACCGTCCTTACCTTTATATTATATTCCCGGCCATAACGCAAAAGTGGTAAGCTGCCTTTTACTGCCACAGTCTGCACTTCCAGCCGGAAGTCAATATAGGCCGGCAGCAGGAACTTCTGGCGCTCAGCGGTGATACCCTCTCCTGTTATAGCCGAACTGTTATCGTCGAGAAGATGGCCGGGACGCGGTGCAGATAAACTCCAGCCTTCCCAGCGCGCAATCACTTCGCTTACATGGTTTACCTTTTTACCGGTAGCATCCTCACTGATGGCCAGTTGTACATATCCTTCATCCGCTTCAATACCATTGATGACCTGTACAGCACCCGAAACGGGCTTGTAAGTATAGCTGTCCTGCTTACGGTGCAGGGAATACCATACCGATGGCTGGTTGCTGTAGGCAATATCCATACGGTAACCCTGCACAAGGTCATCGGTATAAAGCGTACCTGAAGGCAGGAAATAATTGGCATTGTTGCTTTTGAATACCGGTGGAACCGCCAGCACTTTCTGAAACATCAATCCCGCAAAATTGAGCATGGTTGCTGATTTCAGCAGAAGAAACCCCGCCATATTATTTTTAGCAATAGCGATACCGGCGCTGCGCATACCCGGCATGGCTTCTTCCCGCTTCACATTGTCAAGATCGCTGTACAAGGGTGTCTGCACTGCACCATTGATGACCATATTACCCGCTACCACCGGTTTACGGGTACTCGTAACAGCCAGTAACGGTAGCGGCCGGAAGGTAAACTTTGCCAACTCAAAACTCTGCTGGGCCAGTTTCAGTTGAAGCGTATCCATCATAGCAGCCATTTTCATCGCAGCACCATCGGTATCTACCTGCAGAATGGTAAAGTCTTCCGTATCCACTTTCAGGTGTCCCTTATCAATATCACTACCGGCTTTCTCCTGTGTATAATAGCCATTGGGGGTTTTCTCATAGGCAGTGGGCGGCGCGGAAATATCAGTAGCCGTGGTAAAATTGATACCCGAAGGTACCAGCCTTACCGTACCCGTTTCGTTAGCCAGTACAAAAGGGGTTTTACTAAGCGGCATCAGCACATCAATCACCAGCCCGAGTTTTCGCAGCAGTTGCGGGTAGAGGGTCAGTACCGATAGAATATCATGAAACTCAAAATCCGGGTTGGGCATCGGCGGAATGCTGGCCCGCTGCCGGAGTGCAGCAGGATCATGAAAAGTACGGAAATGCTGAAAGGTCAGCGCGGGGCTCATCATCCTGCTGTACGCCGGAATGGTTTCCTTTGCCGTCTGCGTAGTAAACCTTTCCTTGCTGTAGTTGCGCTTTTCGTAGAATTGTGTAAGTTTCAATGCCTCCGCAGAACCAGCCTGACGGGCAACCTGTGCCGGATCAACTTTCAGCAAACCGATATCAGCGATATCCGTAAAAAACCGGTTTCCGGTAAATGTTTCAACAGGCGGAAGTTTATCCACATGTGCTTTACCCACACTTTCAAAGCTCTGGTGGAGATAGGCCAGGACATGCTGCACGTTAAAAGTAAACATGGGCTTTTGCGACAGGTCTTCCTGCGCAAAGGCCTTAACCTTTATAGTGGGGGTAAACAGTTTTTTCCATAACGCCTCATCAATGGCATCGGTAACCGGGGACACTTCTACAGGCGTGGCATCATTCCGCATCAGCAACCATTTGGCTTTCCTGATGGTTGTTGTCCAATCCATCAGGTCGGGCAGCGCCGCAAGCGTGGTATCCCCCGTATTCTTCACCTTGATGCTGATAAATGCAGACAGTTTCAGTTGCGGTTCGCCACCATTACGCCCGGGAATGATCCCAGCCGGCAGTGCGGTGATGTGAATTTCTTGTTTCATGTTGTTGCTGTACAGTATTGGTTAAAGAACATATAAAAAAGTGGCGGGATCAGGCGGCAGCAAAAGCACTGCAATAGTCTAACCAGTCCTGCTCGGTATTCATCATACCAAAGTTGGGATCATTACCCGCCCCGGCAAATTCCCGGCTGGTGTGGATGCTCACCGTTTTAGAGAAGAAGGCAACTGAAACCTTCACCTTGACCGTTACTTCTCCGTATACGCTGTTGCATTTTGAGCCGGTCATAACAGCCGTCAGCCCCATGTAGAATTCTACGCTGGCCCTGATCAGTCCCAGTACACTCAGGCAGCCATTCATCCGTACATAACCAGTAAGCTCAACAATATTAATACCCTCCTTAAAAACCATTTTAAAGTAGATACCACCCATAACGCTTACTTTCCCTTTGGCTACACCGAGGTTGATGGCTATGGCTGCGCCAAACTCCAGCGCGGCTTCAAGTCTGCGTAATCCTTTAAAATCAGCCTCAAAGCCAAAGAACCCGCCGCCACCAAGCCCTGATATGGTAAGGGTAAAAGGCTGGTTGCGTTCGCAGAAGTTAAACCCGATGCTCAACGCTTCACCATTAAAAGGCAGGTTGACGTAGGCACCGATAGCAATATTGCTCAACGTAAAAGCCCCCAACTGGAGATCGGGTACCGAAAGGCTAAAGCCCGTTTTGACACCGGCTGTTGAGACATCAAGAAAAGGAGGATCAGAAAATCCGTCGGCCGGAATGAGTTTTTCAAAATCATTGATAAACGAGAGTACCCCCAGGAATTTGACCGGCTTGGGTTTCATCACCACATTTACATCCACTTTAGCATTATTGTCCACCGAAAAGCCCACTTTATTAAAGCCCACTTCAAGCATACCTGCAATGGTAACGGTAAAATCATTGATGGAAGAGGTGGTATTGAATACCGGTTTTTCGGTGCTTTGCTTACGCTGGATATAGTTGGTCGTTACCGATATCGCATTAGCCTGGTCATGGCAGGTAAAAGCTACGATACCCACCGAAAGGGAAGGTACAGCCGCACCCTTCCATACATACTGTGTGGTCACGGAGGTATCGTCTTCAAAGGTCTTCAGCATCGGGATGCGGAAGTTTTTGTACGAAGCATTGAAGTCGCGCAGAACCTGCCCCTGTTTTTCCATTTCCTTCCGGATCCCTGCCGCCGTCGCCGTATCGGTAGCAGCAGCCAGTGATATCTTTAACTGCTCAAGCTGCTGTACTTTGGCCGTTACCTGGCCTGCATAATCATCAGCACTAACTGTTCCTATTTCCTTAATCAGGTCACTCAGTTTGATGATGCCAAACAACAGCGCCGTACTGCCGTTGAAATATGTTTTGGGGTTGAACTTCATCACCTGCATATCGGCCACGGCACCACCAAAAACACCCTGCAGCTTCGACAACCCCGTCATGGAAAAGTTGGGCACAATGGTACCGCCCGACTTTTCAGGTATGGCATCAAACTTTACTGCTGCGGGTACTTTGATCGCCGCAAACACCTGTCCTGCATTATTATCATCCACCAGTGTTACATCAAGCACATTGCTGTTGCCCGACATACGGCGGTAAGAAGGCTCGATGATCGACAGCTCCTCCACCATGGGCAGGAACCCCTGTACCGCCTTGACAAAAGGCAAAACGCCAAACTGCAGTTTGCGGGTTTCATAACTGGTATCCCCCGGAATCAGGGAAGGGGCGATGGCAATTTTTTGCCCGCCTGCCTCCACCATACGCAGCGATTTCAGGTTATTGTACTCCGCAACCACGCCAGGCAACTGGCTGCCCGCCGTTGCAGCAATAAAGACCATCGGCATAGACAGATGTGTTTCATTGCCTTCCGTGTCGATCGCTTTGATCTCAAACAGGAAGGGTTTTCCACCCGTCTGCGGCATAAATTGCCCTTTATCCGGTGTTGATTTATTCCCCGAAAAAGCCATGGGCTGATCCAGCGAAGGGGTTACTTCTGTTACAAAACGAACAACAGCAAAAGGATTACGCAGAAAGGCCTTATCCTCTCCGTCCCGCTGCACATAACTTTTCTCCGTCTGCGTAATGACCACAAATACACGTTGCTTATTCGCAGCAGTTCCCGTTGCTGCATCGATCTTACGCGCTGTAACCTGAACATATGCCGCCTCATGGCCAAAGGGGAAAATATACCCCGCTTCCACAATCTCCACATAATGATCGCGCCCCATCGTGGCAATATGTTTCCATTTCAGCACATTGAGCCAGGGTTGAAGGGTCTTCTTTTGATCATCGGTATACTCCACATTCATTTCTGCATCCAGGCTGGCACCGAGTGTCGTGAGCAGCATGTTGTTGACCATGGCCGGTTGAGGCACAAAAAAGGGTATTCCGAAATTGGAGGATTCATGTACGATTTTGTGCCGCTGGTCGCGGTAGATACCGGTAACAAAACTCAGGTCCGGACTCACCGGCGCTTTGTATTCTTTATCCGCATCAACAGCCCAGAGTGCACGGATAATTTTATACGCCGTGGTGGCATCGCCGCTATCATCGGGAATAATGCCATTGCCCGTTTTGACCCCAAGGCGGGTATGCCAGAGCGCATATACATTATTGGTATTTTTGAAAAGTCCCTTCGACGGATTCAGTTGCGTGGTATGTATCCACCCCGCACCTGCCGGTGGAGATACAAACAACCGGAAGGGGATTTCAAGTGCGGTTTCTTTTTCATCCACCGGCCCCGGGTAGTTACCACCCGCCAGGCGGATGACCGCTGCCGTCAGTCCCCCCCTGGGTAATACCAACTGACCCCGTTGCACATTACTGCCGGTGGTACTGACATTGCCGATGGTCAGCGTTTCTGCACCACCATTTTTACGCTGAAAATAGTTGCCAAGGCGCTGCCGGGTAGCCGGTGCTGTATTTCGCTGCAGGAGTTCGGCTGCCATGGCCAGTTTCTTATCCGCCTGCAACAATGACCCCGGAGGTATTTTATAGAGGGGTAACACCTTTTTAATATGTGGTCTGGCACGGCCATTCACCACAAGATCAAACCGTTCCCAGTTCAACAGCGCATCTGCCGTTAACGGTATAGACGTAATATTTGCCGGGATGTCAAATACCAGGCGGCTTTTGCCGGCCAGCATAATTTTGCCGGGAACGGTTACCGGTTGACCAGAACCTGCATCTTCAAGCCAGGCCTGCTCCTGCATACTCTGTGGCTGAAAATAGACGACCAGCAGGGCGCGGCCACCATCGATACGGGTCAGGCTATCTCCCCCATTCTGCCGGGCGAAATTGAAAAAACGCATTTCAAGGAAAAGCAGGTCCTGCGGACGATGCAGCAGCAGTTGTACACTTTCGTCGGCCTGATCGGCCAACGCATGCAGTGTCCGGTCAATACTGGCCGCCTTTCCCTTAGCTGTTGCCAATGCTGCTGTACCTACACTCAACCATTTGAGTACCGCACGGCGTGATGGATTGACGGGATTGTCTGTCGCAACTGCAGATTTACGGTTAAAGAAACGCATGGGAGTTTTTTTAGACAGTTAAATATAATGCTTTACCGGTAGAATGACATAAAGTATATGCACATAAACTTGTACTACTTTTGGGGTATTGCAAAGGCCGGAAACCTGTTCTACTTTTACTGTTTATGACCAGCAAAGCGTATCATAATATATCTCATGGGTGCAAGTATGAAATATTACCGGCAGCCCAAACACAACAGCGCAAAAGCAGTTTGCCCGGGCAAAAGCATTCTTATCCCAAATGCGTAATCAATTCATCACTTATAAACACAATCCAATGCTAAACAGAAAGTTCTTCTTCGATCAGGTACGCAGTACCCTCTTCGGCGGTAGTCTGCGGACAAGCCAGGTAAACGGCCTCACCGCTATACTCGATGAATGGGATAAAAACTGGGCCAAAAAAGACGACCGTTGGCTGGCCTATATGCTCGGTACCGCGCATCATGAAACAGCGGCTACCATCCAACCCATTGAAGAGTTTGGAAAAGGTAAAGGGCGGCCTTACGGACAAAACCTGAAAATGGATAAGAAAACACGCTACACCGACACCACAAACCTGTTCTATGGAAGAGGCTATGTACAACTGACCTGGTATGACAACTACCAGAAGGCCGGCAAAAAACTGGGCATTGACCTGATCCAGCACCCTGAGCTGGCCCTCGTGCCGGCTAATGCAAGCGAAATTATGTTCAACGGTATGAACGAAGGCTGGTTTACCGGTAAAAAACTAAGCGATTATTTCAATCCCGCTACCGAAGATTGGGTGAATGCAAGACGCATCATCAATGGTACGGACAAAGCCGCATTAATTGCCAACTATGGTAAGCAATACTATGCAGCGTTGAGCCATACAATATAGTGTCAGTTCAATACCCTGCATGTACAGAAAAAAGAAGAATAGCGTACAACCATACTGATAAGGTGGTACGCCATCCCTGACCTGTTGTTATGCCCGGTGGCCAAAAAAGACAAACTTTTGCTCTCCCTACTGCACAAACCGTACTTCTGCTATTTTTCCATTGGCAATGGTATAAATGGCTACAGCCTTGAATGGTACCGGACCAAAACCGGTTACACTTTCCTGGTCAATAACGGTATTGCCTTCCACAATACGATTGATCAGTTGGCAGTGCAGGTTTTTGATATTGGCAAACATTCCTGCATATCCTTTACGCATGGCATCCTTGCCTTTGATCGACAGTGTGTTAGGGAAATCATAGAGCACCACACTATCGCTGTAAGGTGCCAGGAAGGCTTCCATATCGCGCATATTATAGGCATTGAGCTGCTGCTGCACCAAAAGTGCCGGTGATACCGGCAGCAATGTATCGGCGCGGATGATTACACCACGGTGAATGACATGCTCAATGGTCTCTAAATTATTGAGGTCTTCAAGCGGATTCTTACGCAGGATAAGCAGGTCAGCCAGCTTTCCTTTGTCAATGGAGCCCAGCATATCTCCCTTACCAAAGCCTTTGGCTGCATTGAGGGTACCTGCCTGCAGCACCTGCATCGTACTCAAACCGGCCGATTGCATGGCCAGGAGTTCATCCAGATATGAAGCGGCATGGGCAGACCCGATATTACCCGCATCTGTGCCAGTGGCAACATTTATACCTGCATCCATCACCATTTTCAGGTTACGGAGCATAGTACTGTCTTCCCCGTTAAAGACCGTCATGCGGCTGCGCATCTTTTTATAATCCATGGTCAGCGCCTTCCCTTCCAGGTGCTGAAGATCAAACAGGGTACCGAGCATAAAAGGATTGGCGTAGGTAAAATGGTGTGCATTGAGCCGGTGTTGCTGGGTAAAGGTTTCACGGTATTTACGTGCTACCACCAGGGTAGGGATATAGGTAACCTGCTTACGCAGCAGCAACCGGGTGAATGCAGGATCGGCGGGTGCATCATCAATACTGTGTACCAGGATATCACAACCCGCTTCTACCGCTAATGCAGCCGTTTTGTACTCCGTAGCATGTACCGCCACTTTCAGGTTGGCCGCATGCGCCTCATCAATGGTTGCTTTAATGATCGGCAGGGTCTTTTCGGCACCCTGGCCGGGTAGTACAATATACCATATCTTGATAAAATCGGGTTTGAACGGAATCTGCTTCCTCACTAATCCGCGGGCTTCCTCTTCATTGTTAACCTTGATTATCGGCGGATCTTTCTTATCAAGATTGGGCGGCTGGTAAGTAGAGATCAATGGACCGGTAACAAATGCATTAGGCGACAATACCGTACTGTCGCACCATGTACGTACATCAAAATTGCTCATCGGCCCGCCCACATCAACAATCGTGGTAATCCCGCAAGCCAGGTAACGCCGCATCAGGTCAGCCCGGTTGTCTTTGATCCATTGCTGGTCTTTTTCGTACGATGAAAATGAAGAAAGGTTAAGGGCATCGGGACGGGTGTACAAGCCCCCGGACTGAAAAAAATGTATATGCCCGTCAATCATACCCGGCATAATCCATTTACCGGCGGCATCAATCATTTTTGCATCGGCGGGTATCTTCAGCTTTCCTTTCTTACCCGTGGCGAGTATCTTATCGCCCTGCAACAGGATAACGGCATCAGTCTGTGGTTTGCCGGTAACCACATCAACCAGCGTACCCCCGATGATCGCAGTAACAGGTGATTGGGCTAAGGCTGGTAAAGTACCTGCCGCACTGAGCAATAGAAAAAGTAAACGATACATAATCATGAATTTATGGTAAAGATAATGTTAACAGCGACTGCGTTGTGGTAAAAATAGCTAATCGTCAAACGACTGAAAAACCGCTCATCTATCGGCACAACCCTTTTGGCGTGTTACCCCGGTTTAAAAAACAACAGGCAAAAAATGATGAGGTGGGGTTTATCCCGCCATGCCCAACCGTTCAGCAGCATAGGCATTGAAGACTTCTTCTGCTACATCTTCATCAATATTCACCTGGCGCATGGTATTATCCTTATAATCAATGGTGAGCAAGCCGTCTTTAAGCACCACATTCTCCAGTTCTGTCCATAGGATTTTTTTTTCGGGTAGCGAGGGGTACAGCATCCCATCGGAATAGCAGCGAAGGATAAGCGGCCGGCGCGCAAGATAGTCGAGTACAGCCAGTACCACCAGGGCAATCGTTACACCATACCAACTCAACTGGAACCAGATAAACGCCGGAAAAAGATAGCCCGGTAAGAGACGCATACGGCTGTTGTGATCGCCATAGCTGCGAAGAAAACCAAGCAACACCCAAAAAAGTGTAAGCAAGCCGCCAATCAGTGCATACCGTTTTACCGCATCAATATTGGCTTTTATGGCCACCAGCAGGAGAAACAGGATATTGATGATGATCAGGAGATAACCGATGCGGTTGTAGGAACGGATTTTATCATTCCGGATCGTAAAGGTATAGTCTGCTGGTGTATCAGGCATCACTCAGGCTTCAATCATTTTATGCGCCACCATCAGGTTGCAGAGTTTATACAATACACGCGCGCCCACATTTTCATCCCACTCATCCTGGCTCACCCCTACTTCGTTCAGATCGAACCCGATCAGCCGGCGGCCACTTTGCAGCACGCGTTTGAAAAGATAAAATACCTGCTCTGTTTCAAAACCGCCCTGAACAGGTGTGCCGGTGTGCGGACAGAGTTTGGGGTCAAGCCCATCAATATCAAAACTGATATAAACCTGCTCCGGCAGGTGGCTTACGATTTCATCTGCAATCGTACGCCATGTCTGGCCTTCATATTGCCGTTCTTTAATATCCTTGTCAAAATAAGTAATGATCCGGAACTCGCTGTTACGGATCATCTGCCACTCTTCATCACAGTAATCGCGTATGCCCACCTGTACCAATTTGGAAATAGCAGGTATTTCTGTAAGCGCGTTATACATCACTGAAGCGTGTGAATAGTTGAGCCCTTCGTAGCATTTGCGGAGGTCGCAGTGTGCATCGATCTGCAGGATGCCGAAGTCCCTGTGCTTTTCTGCTATCGCTTTATAAAAGCCCAGAGGTGTACTGTGATCACCACCGAGTATCCCCACCAGTTTACCTTTCTCTAAAAGGTCTTTCGTTTGCTCATACACCCAGTTGTTGAGAAAGATACCGCCACTGTTGATTTCCTTAAGCGACTTGCACATGAATTTATTGACGCTCAGGTCTTCGCCGTTAGAGATATAATTGATGTAGAGCTCGGCCTCCTTGCGGAGATAATCACTCTTCATCAGTATCTTTTTATCCGGTTCGCGCATAAAGAAGCCCTGTTTCCAGCCATCTGTAATGTCGGCATCAAATAAATCAACCTGTAATGAGGCTTTAAACACATGTTCCGGTGCACGGGCAGTACCGATATTATAGCTTACGGTTACTTCCCAGGGTATGGGCAGAATGACCAATGCTGCGTCTTCTTCTGTAAAGGGTAAACCAAAGAGGTTATTGTTGGGATTACCAACTGAATTGGGATCAAATTGTGAAAGATCAGTCATTGCCTTTTATTGATTGAAAATATGCTGCCCACCTGGCCCAGGGCAAAAGCGGTGCAAAGATAAGCGACTGTTCCATAAAGGAAATGTGCAGCAGAAAGAAATTTGCAGTATGGAACAACACCAGTATACCTGCCAGCCAGCCATCCCGGCGACGGGTAAAGAAGCCCAGCAGCAGCGACAGATCAGCCAGCGTTGCCAGCCGGAAAAGCCACTGGGCAGCGCCGGGGTGTTCGATCAGGTAACGGATAACCGGCGCCTGCACTCCATCAGCATGATACGGCAGCCAGTCTGCATTGGTTGCTGCAAGTATCCTGCTCATATGGTCTGGTGCCGAAAAGCCGCCATAGTACAACTTGAACAGACCTGCTGATACATATAAAAAACAAACCCAGTAGCGCACCAGTTGCCAGGAAAGCGTAAACTTCTTTGGCGAAAGCGCAAGAAAAGCCAACGGGGGCAGCAGATAACCTATTTGGGCATAGTGTTTACCCGCTGCTGTACAATAACCCATATACAGTACCCATACACCCACTACGGTAATACCGGTAAACCAGCGCTGGTCGGGTACAAAAATGCAGATCAGGCAGGCCGTGGTGAGCAGCATATCAAAACCCAGCGCTGCCCAGTAATGCCGGCTGAGCCATTGGGGTATATTGAGGATATGCAGCAGCCAGAAACTATTGTCACTCAGCGGCGATTTTAAAACAGGCGCCTCCCATTGCGAGACCATCCCGTGGTGGAGAAAAAAATAAACCAATATCACAAACAGCCACATGAAGATGATACGGGCCATAAAAGAACGGGGATAATATGCGGCAGCCGTTGACGTCATGGAACAAAAACATTAAAAAGAAGGGAATCCTGACCGGATAAAGCAAAAGGGGGCCGCAGGGAAACGCGTGTCTGCACAACAGCAATTGCCCCCTGCTGCCCCGGGAACACCGCCCGGAAATACCTCCCCCACCAGGCGGGATAAGCATCAAGTGCGGCACCGCTGTTACTCAGCCGCGAAAACAGGGTCTGGTACACCCCTGCACCAACCCTTCCGGCCAAGCGGTTAGCAATATCAGCGTCAATGGGATCGGTATTGCTGTTGTTGCGAACAGCCAGGTATGCCCCCAGGGAATTGAACAGCAATTCCTGCTCCCGGTTGCTCAGGCGGGTAGGGTTAACCCTTTTCCCGTCTTGCACAATGGCAAAAATGGTAACTGAATCTGCTGACGGGTGTGGCTTTGCATACATGTGGTACAAAAAGAAAGGAACGTTTTCAATGCCCTTATACATAAAGAAGCATTGCCCCGCTGCAAAAAGGAGTACACACCAGAACATCAACCGCCACTCCCGATAGAGCTTACTGAGGAACATGCTTTACGATTTTACTGTAAAATACCATTCATTTTTATTATTAAACAAATCCTGTTCAAAAATCCCATTTGCACTAACTTTGCACAAAACTCAGCACATGAAGAGGACGCATATTATCATGCTTGTTGCTATTGCCTTTGCCATCACCGCCTTGATCGTTTTTTCTGCCAATGATTTCTCCACATATGACAGTATCGCTTCTGCACAGCAAAAGCAGGGCAGGTTTGTACACATGATCGCCAAACTCGATTCCACACAGCCCATTGAGTACAATCCTGCGGTTGATGCCAACTATCTTTCCTTTTATGCAGTGGACAGCCTCGGCGGCAAAACAAAAGTAGTCTATCACAACAGCAAACCCGCCGATCTCGAAAAGAGCGAACGCGTAGTGCTGAAAGGCAAAATGCAGGGTGATGTGTTTGAGTGCAAAGACATTCTGCTTAAATGCCCGAGTAAATATAAAGACGATAAAAAGCAACTGGAAAAATCGCTGACAGAAGGCAGTTAATGCCCGTCATCAGCCCGCTCCATTGCGCAAAAAACCATTTACCAAATGCCATTTGAAGGTGAACATTTATTACCGGGTAAAGCCGGGCACTTCTTCGTACTGTTAGCATTTACTGCCGCTCTCCTTTCCACAATCGGGTATGTATGGGCATCCCGCCAGAAAGACCCGCCGGCCAAAGCGTCCTGGATCCGTTTCTCGCGTATGGCCTTTTTGATACAGGTCGCTGCCGTATTGACCACCTTTGGCATTATCCTTTACATCTGCTCGAACCACTATTTTGAATACCTGTACGCATATAAACATTCCTCCAAAGAACTGGAATACAGATACCTGCTTTCCTGCGTATGGGAAGACCAGGGTGGCAGTTTTCTGCTCTGGAGCATCTGGCACAGCGTTCTGGGTCTGATCCTCATCCGCAAAAGCCGCGACTGGGAAGCTCCCGTCATGAGTGTGATCAGCCTGGCACAGGTATTTCTCGCCATGATGCTCATGGGCGCATACATTTTCTCCGTAAAGATCGGCAACAGTCCTTTCGCACTTACCCGCAATGAAATCCCCGGGCCCATCTTCAAACAACCCAACTACCTCAACTTTATTAAAGACGGGGTTGGCCTCAACGTACTCCTCCGCAACTACTGGATGGTTATCCACCCGCCGATCCTCTTCCTCGGTTTTGCCAGCACCATCGTACCTTTTGCCTACGCCTGGGCGGGTATGCAAACCAAACGTTTTGGCGATTGGGTCAAACCCGCATTGCCCTGGACGCTCTTCAGTGCCTGTGTACTGGGTGTCGGTATCATGATGGGGGGCAAATGGGCGTATGAGTCTTTGTCATTTGGCGGTTTCTGGGCCTGGGACCCGGTAGAGAACGCCTCGCTGGTACCCTGGCTGATCCTCATCGCCGGGCTGCACTGTATGCTCATTTACAAGGCCACAGGCTTTTCACTCCGCGCCAGTTACCTCTTTGCCATACTCACTTTTGGCTTCATCCTCTACTCTACCTTTCTCACCCGCACCGGTATCCTTGGCGACACTTCCGTACACGCTTTTACCGAAGCGGGTAAGGCCATGAACATCCTGATACTGGTCTTTATGCTGGCCTTTATCCTGCCTGGGCTGGGACTCTTCTTTGCCCGTTTCAAAGCCATCCCTTCCATCGCGCGCGAAGAAAACTTAGATTCAAGGGAGTTCTGGATGTTTATCGGTGCATTGGTCTTTTTCCTCACCGCACTCTTTATCAGTGCCAAAACTTCATTACCCGTATTCAACCTGATCTTCAATAAACATATTGCCCAGCCCGAAGACGTGGAGTTCTCTTTCAATAAAATCCTCATCTTTACCGCCGTCATCACCGGTTGCTTGTCGGCCATCACCCAATATTTTAAATACAAGCAATCGCCTAAAGGTGAAATGCTGAGAAAGATCGCGCTGCCCACCATCATCGCCCTTGGCATAACCGTGGCCATGGCCTTTCTTTATCCACTTCGTTACGATAAACATGGGGCCGGATTCATAGGTGCACAATACGCCGCCCTGTTCAGCAGTATTTACGCCGTGGCAGCCAATGGTGCTTATATCTGGACAGTACTCAAAGGCAGTTTCAAATCGGCCGGAGGATCCATCGCCCACCTCGGTTTTGCCATGATGATTGCAGGCATGATCATCTCTGCAGGCAACAAACAAACCATCAGCGATAACCGTGTAACGGGCATCAACCTGCCCATGGGAGCCGATCCGCAAACCAAAAAGCAGGACAATCCCCTTGAAAACCTCACATTGATCCGCCAACTGCCCACCCGCATGGGTCCCTATATGGTTACCTATATCAAGGATTCGCTCGGTGCAGAAAAAGGCAGAAAGTTTTACGAACTGCTTTTCGAAAAGAAAGCAACCAACAGTGATCAGGTAACAGAAAGTTTCCGGCTCTATCCCGATGTTTACCTGATGAAAAATAACGCGATGAGCAGTAATCCCGATACAAGGGCCTATATCGGCAAAGACGTTTTCACCTATATCTCCTACGCACAAACCCAGCCCGAAGAAGATACGGCACAATTCCGCATCACCCCGATTGATATCGGCGATACCGCCTTTTACAGCAAGGGTTACATTATACTCGATGAGGTGGTATCCAACCCGGCGATCAATAAATTCAACCTGCACCCCGCCAGCGGATCCAATATGCTGATGGCCAAACTGCGCATTGTTGGCAACGATAGTTCGCACGCTACCTCCACACCAGCCATCGTAGTAGACAACCAGCAGATACAACCTGTGGATGATACGGCTTACGCACAAAACCTGTACCTGCGCTTTGCCGGTGTGGAGGAACGCCGTATCAAACTGGGCATAAAGGAATCTGACCAGCTTATTGATTTTATTGCCCTGAAAGCATATATCTTTCCTTACATCAATCTCGTATGGGTGGGCTTGGTGCTGATGGCCGTTGGTTTTATACTCAGCATGCTCCGCAGGCTCAAGGCCTCGGGTCGGGTGACGGCACTGGCGCTTTTGGGCGTAGCCCTCGCACTGTTCTATATGTTTCTCTTAGCAAATTAGTATAACAATCCCGCCGCAACTCATACATAATCCTTTCGGCCTTACCCGCACCAGGAGGCATTACCGTATCTGCCTGTACCTGCTGTTCCCATAATGCCTCAGTACTATCCACTACGGCAGCAGGCAGTTGCAACACCGAATCGATCATAACCCGCAGCCGGTGCACCCGGAGCGTTTCACACTGTGCCACCAGCAAGGGATAAGCTGAATCAATACGGGCTTCCACAGCCGCATCCTCCGCGCGATGGCGCATATACTGCTGCTCTTCTGCATGGTTAATACACCCTGCAGCAGTAAAAATTAAGAAAACGATAACAATCAGTGGTCTCATTTTTTCGTCTGAAGGCTGGTCATTTTAAAAGATTCATGTAAATTTACAATAATGCACCGGTTAAAACCACATACCGCCTCCGCCATACGAAGCATATTGAGCCTCTTAGTATTGCTGCTCCTGACGATTGCCGCCACAGCACAAACCAGCAGCAACGATACCCTGCTCACCACCGCCATTGTGTATGAGGGTGATACCATCGAAGCCAAACAAATGCCCCATGTTTTCTTTTACAGCAAGGCCAATGAAGCATCGATGAGCGATAAAGCAAAATGGACAAGGCTGCGCAATGCAGTATATGTTACTTTTCCTTATGCCAAACGTGCAGGCGTTGTAATGAACGACATTAATGCCCATACCACTGGCATGAGCAGCCGCTCCGACCGTCACCAATACATCAAGACCCGGGAAAAAGAGTTGAAAAAAGAATTTGCAGATCCACTCACCAACCTTTCGGTGTACCAGGGTAAGGTATTGATGAAACTGATCAACCGGGAAACCCATAACAACTGCTATGAAATCATCAAAGACTACAAGGGGGGATTTACCGCCCGCTTCTGGCAAACCGTAGCCTTTTTCTTTGGCAGCAACCTCAAGCAACCCTATGATGCCAATGGCGATGACGCTGAAATGGAAAAGATTGTCAGGGAAGTAGAACGGATGTACGGGTACAGGAGTTGAGTGGTACTCCGTATTATCTTATGTCATATGTCTTATGTCTCACATCTTACATCTGTACCAACGACTGAGTACTAAGTACCAGGTACTCATCATCACACCAGCTCCAGCACCATGGCCGATGCCCCACCCCCGCCATTACAGATACCGGCCGCACCATAGCGGGCCTGATTGGCCTTAAGTACATTGATGAGGGTAACGATGATGCGTGCACCACTGCACCCAAGCGGATGCCCGAGGGCTACTGCCCCACCGTGTACATTTACCCTGGCCGGATCCAACTGCATCCGGCGGCTGTTTTCAATACCTACAACGGCAAAAGCCTCATTGAGTTCCCAGTATTCGATATCAGCCATGGTCAGCCCAGCCTTGGCAACGGCCTTCGGTACCGCCAGTGCCGGTGCCGTGGTAAACCATTCTGGAGCCTGCTCTGCATCGGCATAAGCCAGTATTTTAGCAATGGGTTTTACACCCAGCTCATCTGCCTTTTCTTTACTCATCAGTACCAGCGCAGCAGCACCGTCATTCATATTACTGGCATTAGCAGCCGTTACTGTACCGTCTTTGGTAAATGCGGGACGTAAACCCGGGATCTTGTCAAATTTCACCTGATAAGGTTCCTCATCCTTCGTAATAAGTACGGGATCGCCTTTACGCTGGGGGATGGCTACAGGAACAACCTCGTTATCAAACTTTCCGGCGCCCCAGGCCGCCTGGCTGCGTTCGTAGCTGGCAATGGCAAAAGCATCCTGCTCTTCGCGCGTAACACCACAGGTGCTGGCACAAAGTTCGGCGGCATTACCCATCGCCTTACCATCGTACACATCCGTCAGGCCATCCTTAGCCAAACCATCAACCAGCATCGCATGGCCATATTTATGACCCCAGCGCATATTTTCCGCATAAAAAGGCACATTACTCATGCTCTCCATCCCGCCTGCCACCACCACATCGGCATCACCCAGCAATATGCTTTGTGCCGCCTGCGCAATGGCTTTCATGCCACTGGCACATACTTTATTGACGGTCGTGCAATTGACAGCATCGGGCAATCCCGCAAACTTTGCGGCCTGCCGGGCAGGCGCCTGTCCAAGATTTGCAGTGATCACGCAACCCATCAGTACATCCTGCACCGCTGCAGGGGGAATACCTGCTTTTTCAATGGCGGCTTTGATCGCAACAGCACCCAGTTGTGTAGCAGAAAAATCTTTCAGACCGCCACCGAAACTACCTATCGGGGTACGTACAGCAGCGATGATATATACTTCTTTCATACCGGAGAAATCGTTTAGACCGCAAAGGTAAGGCATATACACATTATGCCAACCTGCCAGGGCGTGGTCAGGTGGATAGCAAAAGTGGTGCCATTGCCCGGCACCACAAAATGGCAATAATAACCCGCCTCGGCAATCAATCCGGATCCCGGCTGCGTTGGACAACAATAACGATGGGCGGCAGAAATAAGGTGGCTATACTTTACAATCCTGCACCCATCGGGTATTGCTTACAGGCGTTGCAACAGGTCGCTGAAAATGATGAGTGCATCAAAGCGATGCACCAGTAATTGTGCGCGCTTCTGCCCTATCACAATATTGGGATCAGCAGCAAGACTATCCCACAAAGGACCGGATGTCTGCGGGTCTTTTATTTTTTCAAGGTCAACCGCTTTCAGCAACCCGGCCTGGAAAGCCGCAATAATGATCTGCGATACCAGCCCCTCCGCTTCCCTGATACGACCCTCAGCCTCAGCAAGGTCATCCGTAAGCAGGTGTTCCGCACGCTGGAGTAAACGGAAGGCCACACCGCTGGTCATTTCAGAACGGCGGACGGTTACCTTTTCAAAGGTGAGTGGATTGATCCCCCGGTGTGCAGTTACCCATTCGGCCTTCATCGCCAGAAACTGTGTCTCCCGGTCAGACTTGCCCAACTCTTTATACGTATCGATAATGCCATTGAGCGCTTCAAGGAGTACACTGTCCGCATCAAAATCACGCGCGTTGAACTTCACCAGCGCCCGGTTCAGCAATTGTAATACATCCGTCAGCCGGGCCCTGTCATTCAGAAAAAATCTTGTCATGGTTCTACGTGTTAATCAAATTCAACAATCTGTTCCGTTACCTTTCCATTGCTATCCTTAATTTCCTTGATAAACAAGCCATCCTCCACAATTTTTGCCCGGATGGTGAAAACCGAATCTGCATTACTGCCATCTTTCACCGTCTGTGTTTCGGGGTTTACCAGGATATTCTCGATCTGGCTTTTCTCCACTACTGTATTGGCCTTTACAAAAGCCAGTACATCATTATAGGTGTCCGTATACAACTGCCCGGCAGGATACAAGCGCCGGTAGGTATCCAGCAACCGGGTATCCTGCATTTTCCTGTTGAACAACTGTGCCCAGCGGATCTGCACAATATTGTCAGGAACGGAAGGGTCTGCATTCTCAATCAACTGTTTATAAAACTCGGTCATCAGCACTTCAACAGGTGGCAACGTGGCGGGTGCCGGCGCGGAAACAATGGCCGTTGCCGGAATTTTAGCCGCTGCTTTGACAGCCTTTACAGGTGTTGTGGCTGTGAGGAGTACAGGCTTTGCAATGGGCGTAGCTGCAACAAATACCGGATCAGCCGCTGTTTCAAAGTTTTTAGTAATCCCCTTGTCTGCAATCTGGATCGTGGTAACCGCAGTATTCAGTTTGTTGACAAGAAAATCATAAAACTTCGCCTCCGCCAGGTTAAATTTTATCGTTGTTTTATACCTCGCACCCGAAATGAGTACCGGGATAGACAACTCCATCTCAGGTATCTTAAACCGGGGCACAGAAAAATTCTTCAGTACTTCATCGTCTTTGTACAACAGGGCAATGCGTTTGGATTCAGCATCTGCCAGTGCCCGGGCTTTTACAATTTCGCCAAAAATAAAACCCACATAATCGGACAGGGTAATCTGCGACATACACTTTATTTTTTACAGGTAATCATATTGGTGAAAAAAGCACAGGACGGGTTTGTTACCCGCCCTGTGCGGAAAGCATTACTTGCTGCCGCAATTAAGCAGACAACAGGTTGAGGATTTTTTCGAGACCCGCGGGTATCTCATCCTGTACCACTTTAACATTGATGTTCAGTGCGTACTCTTTCTTTACTTCCACATTGCTGCTCGTCTTACGCTGAAAAGAAGCAGACACTTTGAAGTTTACGGGACCAAAACCACCGCCCACTTCGGCCTTCACACCCAGCTCGCTGGATACACTGGCTGAAGCAACAGAGTTCAGTTTCACGTTAAAGTCAATCGTCGCATGCTCAATGCGCAAACTTGGAATGGGCAGCATCGCCAGCAGGGGCACTTTCACACTGATGTCTTTTTCATCAGCCGTACCATCCGCTTTCACATCTTTCCGCTTGTGCGAGAAGTCAACCATCACCAGTTCCTTTTTACCATTGGCGTCGGTGGTAAAACCAACGTTGTTGATAAAGTTTACCGTAGCAAGTGAAGACGCCACCTGTGCATCGACAACGGCCTGTAAAGGGCCACCGATCATTTTACGGAAATCGATGTTGTTCAGTTCGCTTACCAGGTCGGGATTCGCCACTGCGGGGCCGGCTGCTGCGCTGCGGATCGCGCGTGAGGCCGTCTGTACCGCACTGATCGCTTCTGCTTTCAAGGCTTCGTTACTGTTGTTGGCGGAGGTGATAGCGGGTGCTGTTCTCCTGCGGGCTGTCTTTGTTTTTACTGTAGCCATAACTTTGTTTTTTGTTGTAAAGAATAGGTTTACTTTTTAATCTGGCGCAAAGGTATAAGCCCTGAAAAACCGCTCCAATACCCGAAAGTGGTAGTTTACAGGAATTGGCAAATGGCAATGATGAACGGTTGCGGTGTAAATACCTGCCGCGCAGAGCAATTGCGGCACCCCCTGTTACCACAAAAAAACGGGCAGCAAATGCTACCCGTTTCCTGGTTCACTTATGAAAAATTACTTTTTCTTAAAACTGTTCTTGAATTGACTGATGTCAAGATTAACCCTGGCAAAAAGAAAACGTCCGTTGGAGCCGAACTGGTTGCTGCCAAACAGGAAACGACCACGGTTCGTCAGGTCACGTCCGGCGCTGTAGCCTCCGGTTGTTTTGGTGGTTCCCAACGCAGACTGTATGGGGTTGGCATATACCGCCTGCTGGTCATTGCGCGGATCGAGGAATAAACGATCCGGATAAACATCAAACAGGTTGTTGGCACCCACGGCTACACTAACAGCAGAATTGAGGCGGCAGGTTACCACCAGGTCTGTGGTAATTTTAGCCTTAAAGGTTTGATCGGCACCCAATGCCACATCATTCCAGTAAACACCTGCACCATTTACCGCAGCAGGATCAATCGCACTCAGGAGTACGGTTTCACCAAAACGAACCGCCCGTACCAGGAAGTCAAACCGCTTCAGGGAATAACTGAATGTAGCGTTGAATTTACTCCGGGGTTGTGCCACTTCAATACGGCTTTTCTGCACACGGTCAAAAAGGGCAATACTCAGGTCGTTGGCAGGGTTCCTGGTCGGATCGGTACGGCTGGGGTTATTGACCGCGTCGTCAATCACCGAATTGGTCTTGATACCGCCATCTACTTTATTATCGTTGAAGTTGGCCGCCAGTGCTATCGAACCCGCACCATTACCGAGCTTAAACCGCTTGGTCAGTACCACATCAATACCCTTTGTTTTGGTATCTATAGCATTGGTCCAGAACTGCAGGGCATTGATGGAAGAAGATACATTATTGGCCGTAAGAATAGCGGCTACAAGCGGGTTGCTGCGCGTAAACTGGGTGGACAATACGATACGATCCTTGATATTGATCATATAACCATCAACCGTTGCGGTAAAGCCATTGCCAAACTTCGCCACAAAACCTAAGGTAAAACTCACCGACTTTTCGGGCTTCAGCTCCTGTATACCAAAAGCATTACGCACAATGGGGTTATCGTTGTTCGCAGTAAGTGCATTAGAAGGGAATCCATTGACAAACTGTGTGGATGTATTCTGGAAATAACGCTGGTGCAATGATGGCGCCCTGAAACCGGTGCTCACCGAACCACGGATGGCCGCATCTTTAGCCACTTCATAACGACCGGTAAACTTAAAACCGGTACCATTATACGTTACCTTACTTTCTTTATATGATTCAAAGCGTCCGGCAAGACCAAGCAACAGTTTGCCCATGGAATATTCCAGATCGGCATACCCGGCATAGATGTTACGCTTGGCATTGGTTTCATCACCCGGCTGGAATCCCGGAAATACCTGCGAACCCGATGCCGCCACCACATTGGTGCCGGATGTGGCTGAAGTACCGGTAGTACCGGGGAAAGAAGGAATAAATCCTACCGTGCCGATACGGCCACCATTGTTATAAGAATTGGGTTCGCCCGCAGTAATCCGGAATTTTTCGCTGCGGAATTCAGTACCCGTGGCAAAGTTCAGTTCACCGCCATTGGACAGCGTGAACTTGCGGGAGAGATCGGCATTCACCGTGTTCTGTGTAAAAGAAAGTTTACCCGCGTCAAACTGGGTTTGTGTATTACCCAGTATGCCCGGCGTAGAGGCATTACCCGTATTTTCGATATTGAAACCAATACTGTTTTTACCAAAAGTATTGCTCACATCAATATCCCAAATGCCGATTTTGCTTTTTACACCAGCGATGATGCTGGCATCATTGATGGTGGTATGTATCTCCGGCAGGAACCCGTCTTCATAATAATTGGAACCCCCATCGCGCACCGGCTGCTGCGCCACAGAATTGGGGTTACGGCTGAAACCGGTGGCAAAGCCTTTGCGATGTGAAGTACCGAGCGTAAGATAGGCCTCCGTTTTAGCGGAAAGATTGATGCCACTGTTGATAAACATGCCCAGGTTATTCGAGTAAGAGTTGCCCGCAAAAAGGTTGTGCCGGTCGTAACCCCTGCTTTGTGCAAACTGCTTATCCGCATCAATCAGGAAACGACGGTAAGCTGTTGGGTCAACACCAGCCTGTGTAGCGGGAAATGCGCCTCCATTACCATAATAGACCAGGGGGATATTATCGTTACCGCTGCGGTTGCTGCGGTCGCGGATCAGCCACTGTGCTCCCACATTAATAAAGCCCATTTTACCGGATGTACCTGCAGAAAAATCGAGCTGGGTATTGCGGCCATCATTGATCTTGATCCCTCCTGCATAAGGCAGTGTGGTTACGTTTTCACCAGCCATTGCCGACAGGTTGAGACCCTTGTATTTTCTTTTGAGTACAATATTGATCACACCCGCAATCGCATCAGAACCATACTGTGCAGCAGCACCATCGCGCAGTACTTCAATGCGTTCGATGGCCGCAGCCGGTATTGCGTTCAGATCGGTACCTACCGAACCACGCCCTACCGTACCATTGATGTTCACCAGTGCGGTATTGTGGCGGCGTTTGCCATTCAGCAGTACCAGCGTCTGGTCAGGCCCCAGCCCCCGCAAGCCCGCCGGGTCGATATGATCGGTACCATCACTCACGGTTTGCCTGGCCGACTGAAAAGAGGGCGCCGCATAGGTAAGCATCTGGGTGATATCGGCCTGGGCAAATGCCTTGGTTTCCTTAATGCTGATCACATCCACAGGTACCGGGGTTGAAATGATGGTACGGGGCAGTTTGCTCCGCGATCCCACCACCTGTATGGCACCCAGATCGGCCTGTGCAGTCAGGCTGGCATCCTGCTCAGTAACCACACCCGGCTTAACCGTAACATTGATTTTTTGAGGCGCCTGGCCAACAAAGGTAATCAGCAGTGTATAGCTGCCTGAGGGCAGCTTCAGGCTGTAACCACCATTCGGATCGGTGGTGGTACCGCGGGATTGACCTTCCACCGTTACTGTTGCGCCATTAAGGGGGTTGCCATTGGCATCTTTAACCGTTCCTTTCACGGTACCGGTTTGTGCCTGTGCAAAGGCCGTAATGCAAAACAGCAAAACGAATGTGGTTAACGCCCGCCGGAGGCGATCATTTTTTCTCATAAACTTGTTTGATTTAGAACTTTTGGTTGATTAAAGTTAATAAAGAATCTATATTTATGGTAATAAATTAAAATCACAGCGATATGCGGCAGGGATTAACCATTACCGGGATGGCCATGTTTTTACTCCTCACCATAGCCGTAAGGGCGCAATGGACAGCGAATACCCCCTACGATTATTCCATACAGAAGAAAGTGGTCTGTACACAGGGAGCCGTGGTATCAGCCCATCCCCTGGCCAGTATGGTGGGCAGGGCCATCCTGCAAAAAGGGGGCAATGCGGTAGACGCGGCCATCGCCACACAATTGGCACTGGCCGTGGTGTATCCCCGTGCCGGCAATATTGGTGGTGGCGGGTTTATGCTGGCCACTTTCCGCAAGGGCAAACCCGTGGCGCTCGACTACCGGGAAACAGCACCCGCAGCCGCCAGCCGGGATATGTACCTCGATGCTGCGGGTAACCCCCAACTCAACCTTTCGCAAAACGGGCACCTCGCTGCAGGTATCCCCGGCACTGTTGCCGGTCTCTTCGCCAGTATGACATACGCCAGGCTGCCCTTTGCCCGTCTCATTCAACCCGCCATTGACCTCGCAGAAAAAGGTTTCGCCATTACTGAAAAAGAAGCCGAAGCACTCAATGACCACCGGAAAGCCTTTATTGAAGCCAATACCCGGTCTACAGCATTGCTGAAGTCAACCGGCTGGAAAAAAGGAGACACCCTGATCCAGGCCGAACTCGCCAACACGCTTAAGCGTATCCGTGATAAGGGTGCCGCAGGTTTTTACACGGGCGAAACGGCAAGACTGATCGTGGAAGAAATGCAACGCGGCAAAGGCATCATCAGTTATGCCGATCTTAAAAGCTACAAAGTCAAAGAACGGACACCGGTGGTGTTCAGCTATAAAGGCTATACCATTATGACCATGCCCCTGCCCAGCAGTGGCGGCATCATCCTTCAGCAGATGCTCAAGATGATTGAACCGCGGAACATCGGTGCCCTGCAGTTCCAGACGCCGGAAAGTGTACAACTGATGGTGGAAGCCGAGCGCCGCGCTTATGCCGATCGCGCCTTCTTCCTCGGCGACCCGGATTTTGTACAGGTACCCGTACAAAAACTGACAGACAGCAATTATATCGCCGGCAGAATGGCAGACTATACCCCGGGCATCGCCGGCAGCAGCAAAACCACCCGGGCAGGAAATATTCCGGAAAGTGAAGAAACCACACACCTGAGTGTGGTGGACAAAGCCGGCAATGCCGTGAGTGTAACAACCACACTCAATGGCAACTATGGCAGCAGCACCGTGGTTGGTGGTGCCGGGTTCCTCCTCAACAATGAAATGGATGATTTCAGCGTAAAGCCCGGTGTACCGAATATGTATGGTGCAGTAGGCAATGAAAAAAATGCCATCGCACCGGGCAAGCGCATGCTCAGCAGTATGACGCCCTCAATTGTACTGCAAAACAACGAACCCTGCCTGGTCGTAGGTACGCCCGGCGGTACCACCATACCCACCAGTGTTTACCAGGCATTGGTCAACATCATCGATTTTAATATGAGCGCAGAAGACGCCATCAACAAACCAAAGTTTCACCACCAATGGCTGCCCGATGAAATCTTTGTGGAAAAAGATTTCGATCCGGCTACGGTAAAAGCGTTGCAGGTTATGGGATACAAGGTAACCGCACGCGGCAGTATCGGTAAAACAGAAATCATTAAAATTACCAGTAAGGGCAAACGCAGCATTGAAGCCGTTGGTGATAAACGGGGTGATGATGCAGCGGCGGGTTATTGATTACTGAGTACTTAGTACCAAGTACTGAGTACTGAGCAAGTACATGAATAGTTCATGACATCGCATGCTTAACAGCAGGTATTCCTGCAATAAATCGAAAACTAATGACTTTCAACAATCAAGACTAACGACTTGGTACTGAGTACTCACTAACGACTGATAACAATCAAGACTAACGACTAAGTACCAAGTACTGAGTCTCTCATATTATGCGCACAATCATTACCATAATTTTATGCAGCAGCCATTTTGCTGCTGCTGCACAAACCACTGAATGGGTTTTTCGCAGCAAGGGCGACAGTACCCAAAACTATTACCTTGCTTTGCAACCCGCCACCCCTTCCAGGGGATTATTGCTCATCATCGGCGGCTTTTGCAGCACCCCCATAAGCGTTATGCAGGAAACCAAACTACCCGAAACTGCCGTACGGGCTGGTTATACGGTAGTGATCCCTACCCTGTACAACTGCGACAGCATCCGCAGCAACAGCATTGCCCAGCAGCGCTTAGAAACCCTGATACCCGAGTTGATCGCGAAATACAAGATCCCGGCCAACCACCTGATCATAGGCGGACAATCGATGGGTGGGCACCAGGCGCTGTACTATGCCGGGCAGGCGCTCAAGCCGGATCATAAACCCGGATTGATTGCCCCCAACCTGGTGTTTGGGGTTGATCCGCCACTGAACATGAAACGCCTGTGGAACAGCTTTCAATATACCATCCGCATGAACTTTTCGGCAATTGCCATGGGCGAAGCACTGGAACAGACCAGAAGGTTCCGTTTGCTCTATGGCGGCAGTCCCGATAAATTTCCCAAAGCGTATGAAGCCGCTTCCTCCTTTTATGCAGACGCACCCGACGGCGGTAATGCCCGTCACCTGCGCTCCATACCCGTCCGGCTCTATTGCGATCCGGACATCAGTTGGATCATCAGCAACCGCCGCGGCACAGCCGAATTTATGAATATGGCAGACCTCTCGGGCTGCATATCACAATTACTGAAACTGGGGAATACCCGTGCGGAGTTTGTCAATTGTCTGGGCAAAGGTTTTAAGCCCGATGGCAGCCGCCACCCGCATTTCTTCTCCATGCTTGATCCGGATGAGTTTGTACAGTGGATGGAGCGGATGCTGGGGAATAAGTAGCAGGATGATGAGTAACAGGATAAGAAGTAGCAGGTAGCAGGAAAGTGCATCAATAGTTCATGACTTCGCATGCTTAACAGCAGGTATTCCTGTAATACATCGAAAACTGATGACTGATAATAATTAGTACTTAGTACTCCACCCGCTCCCCCGGCAATTCAATCACCAATGATTTGGCAGCGGCGGCCTCTACCCTGCCCGTTACCTGCGCCGCAATGCCAAGCTGTTGGGCAGCACCGATCATGATGTCCGCATCTTCCGGGGCACAGAAGATTTCAAGGCGGCAACCCATATTGAATACTTCGTACATTTCCCTATAGGTGGCACCGCTGTTTTGCTGAATAAGGTCGAATACCGGTGGCGGCGTAAACAGGTTGTCTTTAACAATGCGGAAATCCCCCGGCAGGTATTTCATACATTTGGTCTGTCCGCCACCGCTGCAATGGATCAGTCCGTGAATCTTATCAAAATGTTGTTCCAGCAGCGGTTTGAGTACGGGGGCAAAAGTGCGGGTAGGACTCAAAAGCAGTTGCCCGATGGTGAGGTGCCGGCCATCTGCTGCAACCCCGCTATCGTCGGTAAGTTTGTTTTTGCCGATATAGACCACTTCCTCCGCAAGCGCATTGTCATAGCTTTCAGGAAAGGTCGTTGCATAAAATTTACTGAGCAGGTCGTGACGCGCGCTGGTGAGGCCATTGCTGCCCAGGCCACTGTTGTACGCCGACTCGTAATGCGCCTGTCCGAAACCGGCGAATCCCACAATCACGTCACCCGCGGTGATGCGGTTGTTGCTGACGATCTTTTCCCGGGGCCAGCGGCAGGTCATGGTACCGTTGACCGCTGCCGTGCGTACCACATCACCCACATCAGCCGTTTCGCCGCCGAGGTAGTGGATATTGACCCCAAAACCTTTCAGCAGATCAAATACAGACTGTGTACCACCGATAATGGCCTGTAATACCTCACCCGGAATGCGTTGCTTGTTGCGGTCGATCGTGGAATTGAAAACGATATGGTCATAAATACCCACACAGAGCAGGTCATCAAGGTTCATCACAATGGCATCCTGTGCAATACCCTTCCATACCGATACATCACCCGTTTCCTTCCAGTAAAGATAGGCCAGGATGCTCTTGGTGCCCGCACCATCAGCGTGCATCACATTTACATAGGCCGCATCACCACCCAGGTAGTCGGGGTAAACCTTGCAGAATGCGTGGGGAAACAGCCCCTGGTCGAGCTGCTGTACCGCTGCGTGTACTTCTTCTTTCTGTGCCGATACCCCCCGTTGTGCGTATAATGACATGGCCATTCCTTTTGGGTGCAAATGTACTCGTTCGCTGAGCAATAATCATTTAGCTTTGCAAAAAAAATATAGCCCCGTTCCGGGGCAGGAGGAAGCAGCCAAAACATGAAGGTCCATACGCACAGCGCCGTTTTACCGGCATTTACCAACGCCATCGTCACCATCGGCACTTTCGATGGGGTACACCAGGGGCACCAGCAGATCATCAGCCAACTGAAGGCCGTAGCGGCAAAAGTGCATGGCGAAACCGTAATCATTACCTTCGACCCGCATCCCCGGAAAATAGTGCCCGGTCATGGCAATGCGCTTACCCTCCTCAATACCCTTGCCGAAAAAGAGCAACTGCTGGAACAGTACGGTATCGATCACCTTGTGGTGGTACCCTTTACCGATGCCTTTGCCCGGCAAACTGCCGAAGCCTATGTGCATGATTTTCTCGTGACGCAGTTTCACCCCCATACCATCATTATCGGGTACGACCACAAGTTCGGCCACCAGCGCCAGGGCGACTACCGCCTGCTCGAATCGCTGGCACCGGCGCTGGGCTTTACGGTGGTGGAGATCCCTCCTCATGTATTACAGGATATTGTCATCAGCTCCACCCGCATCCGCGAAGCCCTGCTGGCCGGCAATATTGCCCTGGCCAACGAACGCCTCGGCTATCCTTACTTTTTTACGGGTACTGTTGTCCGCGGCAACCAGTTGGGCCGTACCATTGGCTACCCTACCGCCAACCTCCGGGTAAACGCGGCAGACAAACTGATTCCCGGCAATGGCGTCTATGCCGTACACGCACGGATAGGCAATGGGCCTCAACTGAAGGGCATGATGAACATCGGCATACGGCCAACCGTAGACGGTACCCACCGGGTGATTGAGGTAAACCTGTTTGACTTTGACCAAGACATTTACGGAGCCGAACTGACGGTAAGCCTGTTGCAGCAACTGCGGCAGGAAGTAAAGTTTGACGGCCTGGACGCGCTGAAAGCACAGTTGGCCAGGGATAAGGAAAATGCGGTGGAAGTGCTGAGTACTTAGTACTCAGTACTTAGTACTTAGTCGTTAGTCTTGATTGTTGAAAGTCATTAGTGAGTACTCAGTACTTAGTCGTTAGTCTTGATTATTATAACAGTTAACAACGAAATGTTATGAACTATTGATGCACATTCTTGGTACTGAGTACTAAGTACTAAGTACTCAGTCGTTAGTCTTGATTATTATAACAGTTAACAACGAAATGTTATGAACTATTGATGCACATTCTTGGTACTGAGTACTAAGTACTCATCAGTTATCACCCCATCATCTTCACCACCATCTCACGCAGCAGGCTCGCATCCGAAGTACCCGCATCATTGATACCCACCCCCTTCAGGTTGTACGCATGCAGCAGCAGCAGCACCTGTTCAATACCCGCATAATTGTAGTTACGGGCCACCACCTGGTAATCGCGTAAAAAATAGGGATTGACGCCAATCGCTGCGGCAATGCTTTTATCATCCTTCCCGGGTAAGCCAAACAACATGGCCGCCTTGCTGAAATAATTGTACAGGGCGGGCAGTACCATTTGTATAGGCGCCGCCTTGGGATTGCCCTCAAAATACCGGATGATCTTTATGGCGCGCGCCAGGTCGCGTTTACCAAGGGCATCCTGCAGTTCAAATACGTTGTACTCCTTACTTACCCCTACATATTTTTCAATATCATCTTCCGTAATCAGTTTTTCGCCGCCGAGGTTCAGTACCAGCTTATCCACCTCGTTCGAGAGCCGGCTGAGGTCGTTGCCGATATGGTCTACCAGCAGCATGAGCGCTTTCTGCGCAATCGAGAAGCCCTTGGCCTGTACCATTTCCATCGTCCACTCGGGCAGTTTGCTGTCGTATATTTTTTTTGAGACAAAGAGTTCGGCCTTTTTCTTCAGCAGTTTGGACAGTGCAGAACGGCCATCCACCGTTTTTTCTTTATGGCTCACCACAAATACGGTGGACGACAGCGGGTTTTCAATATAGCCGGTGAGTTTGTCGATGTCGCGCATCTGCTGCGCCTCCTTAAGCAGCACCACCTGTCTTTCAGCAAACATGGGGTAACGCCTGCAGGCATTCACCACCGCGCTCCAGTCTGCATCGCGGCCATAAAAAATGGTGCGGTTAAACCCCGCCTCGCTTTCATCCAGGATCTGGTGTTCGGCATAATCCATCACGAGGTCGATATAATACTCCTCATCTCCTTCAAGCCAGTACACCGGCTTGAATTGCTTTTTTTTCCATGCCCCGATGATTTGCTCAGCACTCATGCGCCAAAGATAAAAGTTAAGGCGCTTATTTGCATTTTTTTTACCCCCGGTCTGTCAGCAGCAGTACACCCTGATCGGAGCATCAGCGGTGGAACATCGCGATTTTATTAATCCCGGCCTTTAACGTCGGGACGAAGCATCGTGACAAAAAGAAAAAGCATAAATGAGGAGGATAACCACAATAGCTCCCTGTACACAACCGTAACCCAAAAAAATGCTGCGCACCCCCTTGCAGGAATTGTTAAAAAACGTTAATTTTCCACCGACATTCACTTTGGCATGGTTTTGGAAATTTCCGGTACAGATCAACCGGTTATAACCATCCCGATCTTTTACCGGCAAGCACATGGAACAAACTATTTATCAATAAAATAATCAATCTTATGGCATTCGAAAACTTTCCCGCCACAGAGGGAGGACAAACGGCTCCTGTAGCACCAAAGAAAAACTGGCGCGGTCTTACCAGTATCGGCTTACTCATTGCCCTGCTGGGCACCTGGGGATACATCATCTGGGACAAAAACAAAGTCAAAGAAGAAGTACAGCAAAAAGATACACAGATTGCCAGTATCGGTTCTGAAAAAGACGAACTTAAAAAGCAGTTCGATGATGCCAATATGCGCTACGACCTGCTCAAGTCCGATAATGTAAAAAAAGACAGCACCATTACGGCAAAAGACAAAGAGATCAGCGATAAAAAGACGCGTATCCAGTCGCTGCTCAACAAGGCCAATGCATCCCAGGCCGAACTGGCAGAAGCCAAACGCCTGATTGCCTCACTCAACGGCGACATTGAAACCTACAAACAACAGGTAGAACAACTGAAGGGTGAAAACCTTGCACTCACACAGGAGAAAGAAGTGATCACACAGGAACGCAACCGCTACCAGCGCGATTACGACTCCACCAAGGCGGTAGTGGCCAAACGTGAGGAAGAAGTAAAGCAGAAAGAAAGCGTGATCGATGTGGGTTCTACCCTCCGCGCGTCCAACTTCGACATCAAAGGCATCAACGAAAAAAGGGGCGGGCGTGAAAAAACAACCACGGTAGCCAAGCGGGTAGACAAACTCCGCATCAGCTTCGACCTTGATGAAAACAGGATTGCACCCACGGGCAATAAAGACATCTACATCTGCATCACCGACCCCGAAGGCAAACCCGTAGCGGTGGAAGCCCTCGGCTCGGGCAAGTTCACCACCCGTGAAGAAGGCGAAAAACTCTTCACCGGTAAAGTGGATGTGAATTATACACAGGGACAGCGCCAGACGGTTAACTTCGACTGGAAACCCAACACCGATTTCAATAAGGGCGACTACAAAATACAGGTGTACCACAACGGCTTCAAAATTGGTGAAGGCGTGCGCAGCCTGAAAAAAGGTGGTTTGTTCAGCTAAACGCATAAGTATCATATGATCAGCCAAACGGCTCCGGTAACGCGGGGCCGTTTTTGTTTGGTTCAGCACTCAGTACCTGGCACCTGGTACTGAGCAAGATGCAAGATTTGGGATGCAGGATATAGCCTGCCAGCCACTATTCCTGCCGCCGGTTTTTCTATAATCATATAAGCCCGTTGGGATTAACCATACGATACACCAGTAGCCCGTTTACTCCTACCCCTTTACCTCCGCAAAAATCTTATCCGCAATATCCCTGTACGCCACCGATGGCATTTCATACTGCAGGCGCCCCCATTGCTCCAGCGCAAGCAGCTCGCGCCGGATGATGGTACCCGCAGCATCTTTGTACGGATGATAGGGCAGCAATTGCTGGTTGGTCAGGTCAGGTACGGTCTCACCGGCAGGTTTGCCCTGCGCATCCGCCATCGCCACCAATACCGGCCAATTCCGCCAGGCACATTCCCGTACAAGTACACCATACACTTTCTTCTGCTGCGCAGGATCGGCATTTACCAGGTCGATCCCTTTTTTCACCTCTTTTTCCATGATATAATCTGATGCCATAAAATGCGGAGAGATCATAAAGATCAGGATATCCGCCTCCGCCAGTTCCCGCTGTACCTGCGCATGCCAGGCCCCCGCCCGCATCTGGTCGCAGTTCCACGACGATATTGCTCCATAACGGCTATAGGGCGACAAATGTGTCTGCAGCTCGTTTTTAAAGGCCGTGTCCGTACGCGAATATGAGATAAATATCTTTTTCATTTTAAACAAGGGTTGGTTGGTGAAATGACGAAAGGGATACAGGGGAATGAGACGTTGCCGGTCTTCATGAAATCCCGCTTCGTCTTTGATACAGGCCAGGCCAAGGGTATCTTTGAACGTGGCGGTGCCGAGTACAGCGGCGGACAGAAAATGCCGGTCGTCGACAGACAGGTAAAGATCGGGGGGATAATACAGCCCGTCTGCAGCACGACCGGTTTCCTGACCGGCTTCAGCAGACAGATCCGTTTCCGTGGGGCCACCTGTTTCCGGATCATTGGGTGTATCGGCCATCGCCTTCCTGTGAAGTACATCATGCGTTATCCCTTCTGCCGATGGCTCCTTGCCGCGGTACAGCGCCATGATGACCGTAAAAAGATGGCGGATATCCTTATCGGGCAGGGCTTTGCCGGCGTGCAGGCGTATTTCCAATTGCTCCACATCCAGCTCCAGCAGGATGAGTATGCCCCGGTGTGTGAAAAGCAGCCGGTCGCGCCAGAACCTTTTCTTTTCCGGCAGTTGACCAAAAAAGCAGATCAACCGGTTGATGAGGCCAAAGGGAATAAAATGCCCGAAGCGCAGTACAAAGCAGGGTACCTGTATGCCAAATGTCAGCAGGTCAAAATCATTGTCCTCCCGCGCCAGGGGCAGGTAGTTGGGAATGATGTAACGCGCTACACCATCCGGTTCGTTCCGGTGCAGGAAGAGTACCTGTTGTATTTCCAGCAGCCGCAGTACATACGGGTCGACCTTTTCTGTTTCAACAAGCTCCTTTACCGCAATTTTTCCATCCCGGTTGGTTTCCCTGCGTTCTTTGGCAAGAATATGTTTGTGCACATACCTGGCTAAAATACCGGGGTTCAGCCATACCCTTTCCGGCATCTCCTTTTCGTAGTACAGCACCAGCCCCTGGCGGTGCAGTTGTACGAGGTGTTCTTCCAGGTTGTCGGCATCTTTGGCGCGGCCAAAGTCTCTTTGCAGTTTTGCCTCAAGCGTATCAATCTTTATCGCGGCATAACCGCTGTTCTTTGTGTCATCCAGCAGGTAATTCAAAAAGTTTTTATACCATCGTTCCCGCTTAACCGGCTTTTGGTTTTCTTTGATCAAGAGGGCTAAATGAGCAGCAAAGAGTTCCCGGGCTTTCCTGCCGATCTCCTGCTGCGCCGGGGGCTTTTGTTCCGCTTCGCTTTTTTTGAGCGTCAGCAGAAATTCTGCCTGTATATTGCTGACCTGTTGCTGCGCAGCGGTAAGACCGGCATTAAGACAGGGCGTATCCGAATCGCGCTGTACCAGCAGCAGCGGGTTTTGTGCGGTCTTGTCCGTACGCCCGTAACGGTTGGTTTCAATGTACTGGTTTTGTGCCAGCCAGTAGGCCAGGTTATAGTGGATGGTGGCCACATGATTGGCGTCTTTGTCCAGCACCTTATTGTTATTATTGTTACTGCTCCAGAGGAGTACCTGTACCGCACCCTGGCTCAGGAATATGCGGTAAAGCCCGTGGTAATAATCCTGTCCGCCAAAATCATACACAATGGCTGCCGGCAGCTCATCAGCGGGGGTGGTTTCGGGGTAGGCCGCAATCCGGATGATATGCGTGCTACCCGATGTTTCTGCCAGTTCCCCGTTTTGCAGGTAATGGAGCAGCGAGGATTTACCACTGGCATGGTTACCGAGCAGGAGTACCTTGGCGGGCAGTACAAGGTCTACCGCCGTACTGTTGGGCTTGTAGGGCAGTAAAAAGTTAAGCAGCGCTGCGGCATGGTTCTCATTTCTCTCAAGATTGAGGTCTGTACTTTCCAGGAAGGGGTTGCGGTCAATCACCAGCATCCGGTCGGGCTTTTCTAAGAACTGCAGCAGGCTATGCAGTGTGGGTGGTTGAAGAATATCCCCGATGCGGTTATCGTAAAGGTAGAGGCTGACCAACTGATCAAATCCCCCGGGCAATACCAATGCCTCCAGGTTATTCTCCGCAAGGTGCAGGGTGTCTAACAGGGGCAGCCCCTGGTCAAAAACAATCCCCTGTAGTTTTGAGCGGTAGATATACAGGTATTTCAACCGGGGCAGGGCAAAACGGAACCCGATGGGTTGCAGGTCAGCCTCATTATAGCTGATGTCCAGTAATTCCAGATCGGGCAGATTGGTTTCGATGGTAAAAAAGAGTAATACATTCCTGCTGATGTCCAATTTTTTGAGCAGCCGCAACGCCTTGGTCAGGGTAAAACTTTCCAGACCTGCAGCACTGAGGTTTAACGTAAGCACTTCGTCCTTATCATTGGTACAAAAACTCAGTGGTGTTGCCCATAACTGTTCGTTGGGCAGCCGGGTCAGTTCTTTACCGCAGGTTGCTTCAATTTTGCGGATGATTGCGGGTTTGGTGGCCATACTGGTGGTATTTTGCTGATGTGTTTTGGTTGTTTGTAAAAACAAACCGGTTTTCAGCGGCGGTCTCAAAAGCATGAGCAGCCGCTTTTCATTTAATAAAATTAAAAAATCAATTCTTTGAAACGCCTGTATTGCATTTGGTTGATCAATTATCCTCTGCATTAGAAACGATCAAATAGCAACCCTTCCATTCTTGCTTTGGAGACAGCCACTTGAACAAAAGTAACAAGCCTCAGCATGTTCACTCCTCCACCAGTCCTCAACAGAGCCGCCTTATTTAGTCCGGTCCACGCTTTAGCGGGGATATTTGGGGGAAGGGGCCCCAAATAAGGGCTAAATAAAGCGGTGGAGTGAGGACGAAGCCCGCCGGCTTGAGGCAGTCACAAGCACTCGCCCCGCAAAAGAACACAAAATCAGCATAATTTGCACACACTAATGATGGGGGACGCCTTTGCCATAGCCACCGCTTTGGTGGCGTAGGCCGGTATCGCTTCTGCAACAGCAAGCTGCTTACGCACTTCCCGCATACGGGAGAACCGTTTAAAAGCAACCGGATCCAGTACTTCCATATAGTCCACCCGTTTCCGGTCTTTCGGCCTTTCAGTAGCCGCTTCTATATAGCGGATACAGAAACACCAGCAGGTACCTTCCACTCCGGTCACCAACTGCGCATCGGTATTGAGTATTTTTTTCGATCGCAAAAAAAGGTTCAGTTCTTCTTCCGCCGCAGTGTTGCTATTGATGGGTATCGTAAAGCCTTTGATCTGCATAAGTGCCTGTATTTAGAAAAATTTTGGGGCTGCGCCCAGGTTAAAAAAAACCTTCCCCGGGGCTTTGCGGCAGGTCGTCCCTCCCTTCCGCCTTTGCCCCGGGGCTACCCCCTGCTCAAGGACAGTAAAACCCGTCCCTAAAGGGAAAGGGCGAGGCGTAGCCCAACATTGCCGTCGCGGTACCCCGGCCAGCCGTAGCCCCGGGACGCGGCGCGGCAGCGCCGGGCAATGAAGAACCAGCTACCGCCGCGCAACACGCGGTTACCTGACCGTTCCGGATGATCCACCCAGGCACTGCCATCCCCGGGCGCACCCCCGTAGTTGTCATGCCAGTCGTCCTCGCACCATTCCCATACATTACCGCTCATATCATAGAGCCCCAGCGCATTGGGGGCTTTTAAACCCACGGGTTTGGTCTCGCCATGGCTGTTATCGTCATACCAGGCCACCGCATCGGGTTGAGCGCTGCCCGCGTAGTCATATTGCGCGGCTGACCCATCCCGCCCGCCACGCGCCGCATATTCCCATTCCGCCTCCGAGGGCAAACGGAAACGATACTCCCCCAATCCGGCGCTTCCCAGCCAGGCACGCGTTTCCGCATCGCTGTTCAGCCGGCCCAGAAAACCACCCGGATCACGGATCATCCGCCAACTCACGCATTCCACCGGGCGCTCAGCACCCCGGAACTGCGAAGGGTTCTCCTCCATCACCGCCTGCCAGAGTGCCTGCGTAACGGGGTATTGCCCGATGTAAAAATCAAGGAGCCGCACGGCGTGGATGGGTTTCTCTTCGTCATCCCCATCTCCACCCATCATAAAGGCATCGGTACCCGGTACTTTTATGAGGCTGAACCGGGGGATGGTGGGGTGCGCGAGGGTACTGGCCAGGTCGTTCGCGGGGACAAGCGCCACGGCGGCTGTGGCAGGTTTTTTATCGGTTTTGGTCATGTGCAGACAGTTTTGTGTGGTTCGTGAAGACACTAACCACAGCGGTTAGTGCAGACACTTTTGTGTGGTTCGTGAAGCGAAACCACAGCGATTATTTTTTTGTGTGGTTCCCGGAGCGAAACCACGGTAAATAAAGATAACGCTTTTTATCGGATGCAGACCGCGGGCTGGGATGATCATATTACAGACCATACACCATTTGCCAATCCAGGCCAACGGCCACGTACCTTCTCAACCCACCGGGTTGCACCACAACCCCAGGAGCTTCCAAAGCATGGAGTACCCGTTCCTTTGCACGGGGTAAACGTTCTTTTGTACAGGGTACACCCTGCTTTGCATGGCGTACACCGTACAAAGTAACGCCCACTTATTATGAAATAACAAGTACCCATTCGCTTACAACCACTTCGGGTTGCTTTGTACAGGGTACCATCCGCAGGATAACGGGTTCGGGTTGCACAATAAGCGCTGCAGGTTATGGTATAGCGGGTACCGGTTGCCGGGTAATACCGGGGTATTGCTTTGTACAACGATCCCGTTCTTTTGCAAGGGGTACTCCCTGCTTTGTACGGGGTACCCCCCGCAGGATAACGGGTACCCGTTCCTTTGCAACCCATACCCTTTGCCGCTTTGCCGGGAACGGGTACCCTGTCATAGATGTGAGACATAAGATGCAAGTATCAGGACAGCGCCCCATCTTGATACTTATGCCGCGGGGTTCTAACCCGCTATCTTACCTCTTATCCTGCCACTAAGTACCCCGTATCACATACACGGAACCCAACAATTCCTTATTTTTGCCGGGCTTAAAAACCAGCAATTGACTTTTGTATCCTGCTGTAACGGGCAAAGGGCTTTCCGCCCGGTTTGATGATGTAACAAAAAACAACACATGAAAAAAGTTATTGCTGCAGCAGCATGGGTATGGGTAGCCGGTTATGCAACCGGACAAACCAGGATCGCCGTCAAAGCGGGACCGAACATCAGTACAGCGAGGGTAACCCTTAGTGAAGCCAAACAAACCACCTCGTATAAACCCGGATTCAGTTGCGCTGTACAGTTAGACGTCCCGTTTGACGGTCCCCTGCACTTCTCCCCATCCATCGGCTACAACCTCCGCTCGTTCAAAACCAATTATACCGACAGCCGCATCATCGAAAACACCATCCACTACCTCAGCCTTGCCCCCAACCTCAGCCTGCAGTTCCCCGCCGGCAGCGACACCCGCAGTGTCAGCCTTGGCTTTGGTCCCGTACTCGGCATCACCAATTTCGGGAAAGAGAAAATTACGCTCGGCAGTACCACCATCACCCGCAACATGACATTCGGGTATGGCAATTATGGCTGGTTCGACCTCGGTCTCTCCACCAGCATCGCCTATCGCATCAATAAAGTATTTGTAGAAGCCACTTATTACCATGGCCTGTCCAACCTCAACAACAATGTGGAAGAAGATGGCATAAACCTCCGCAACCGTACGCTGGGGATCAATATCGGGTATTATTTCAGGTGAGATGGCGGGGCAAAGCCCGCCACCGCGGGTTTTGAACAGCGGGTCTCAGACAGCGGGTCTCAGACAGCGGGTCTCAGACAGCGGGTCTCAGACAGCGGGTCTCAGACAGCGGGTCTCAGACAGCGGGTTTACCCCGATGTTTACCCCGATGTTTACCCCGATGTTTACCCCGATGCTTCAACTCCGCAGCAGAAGTATCAATACTTCAGTACTGAATACTAAGTACCAGGTATTAAGTACTCAGTACTGCTCCTCCCATTGCACTGATAAAAGTCGCGGGTTGGTCTACATGAAAAAGAACGACGCTGCTCTGCCGCCGGATACCCAAAAAACGGGTGATGGTTACCGGCTCATGAAGGTATAAGATGATGTTATGCGGTTCGAGTGTACCAAGCAACGCTAATTTTATTGCAGACGCGTCTGCAGGCATTTTACGGGTTTGTTCCACACAACGGATATTGGCCAGGTCGATACAGGCATCCCCCGCCAGTCCGTTGAACAACCACAATTGCTGCCCACTGATACGGATTGCCCGTGATTTAACCGCACGCATATGCGCGGCAACCTGCAGACAGGTATAGCAACTCATACCCGTAATGATCCATGCGCCGGTATGGCTCCACAATTGCAAAAGAAAGTGCATCCCGGCTGCTTCAATCGTAAAGATGAAGAGTACCGCCCATAGGGTAACCAGTATGCCGCTTTCCTTGTAATTCGTAAAATGGCGAACGCCTTTCTCTGCTTTGTAAGGTGACCTGAACAGGTAATACAGCACGGCTGCTTCGGCGGCGAGGACATTACCGATTTTTCTGTTGCCAAAGGTCTCCGCAGCGATGTTCCTGAACCGGACCAGGAAATCCCCGCCATGCACCGTCTGCCGACGCAGTTGATACAGCTTCCGGATAATACCGGCCACCACCACCAATTCAATCACCGGTACAACCACTTTCCGCAGCAGGTGCATAAAGGGATCCTGCGGATCGCTGATCAGGTACCCCCCGATAAGTGTTCCGATGACCACGACACGCAATACGGACATGGCAGACCAGCCGGATCTGCGGATACTCCACCAATAAAGCAGCGGCGCCGTAATCACAAGATCAGCCAGCAAGGCTTTGTTGAACAGATCACCGGCTCCCGGGGCTACGGTGAAATGCAGTATTATACAACTGGCGAAGACGAGTGCGGGAAGACCAATCGCCAGTACCAGGGAAGGTTGCCGGGCAGATGTCATACTGATGAATATTTATGGTACAAGATAGCGCGCAACGCCAACTTGCGGGGCAAAAGAAACGATAACCGGTTATCTGGCCTGATCAGCGCATGCGGTAACACCAGCCACCATTTGCTGCCATTACTGCACCACTACTTTCACCGCGCGGTACCCGTCGCCCCCCTGCAGCCGTACCGTATATACCCCCTTTGCAAGGGTTGCGGCCGACAGGGTTTGTACATTGCTATTGCTGACAGCGGTATTCAGCACACGCCGCCCCTGCGCGTCAAAGACTGCCACGGCGGTCATACCCGGGCCCGGATAAACCCTGATCAGCCCGTCCGTAACCAATGTTGGCCACACCGTGCCGATTTTATCGGTACGGCTATCCTCCAGCCGGATGATGGGGGAATAACTGAATGTGCCGTCTGCATCGATCATTTTCAGGCGATAGTATGCGTTGCCGCCGGCAGGTGCTGTGGTATGCAGATAGTTGTACTGCCCGGTACCGGTATTGCGCAGGGCGGCAACAGTACCGATGGTGGTAAACTGCCGGCCATCCGTACCAAATGCTACTTCAAACCGGGAGGTGTTCACCTCCTGTGCGGTTTGCCAGCGCAGTATCGCCCCCGTTTCTCCCCTTGCAGCCCTGAAGCCCAGCAGTTGTAGGGGTATGGGATTGGTGGCATTTACTTTATAAAAAGTTCCCCCCAGCGTAAGGGCGTAAAGCGTACCATCCTCTGCCTCACCAAAGCCGGAGAGACCGGCAGGCCAGCCCGTTTGCTGGGTAACCGACCAGCCGCCGCTGCCGTTGGCTTTGATCAGCCAGCCATTGGCCGAAACATAATCGGCGCAGAGGTAATACCCCTGCAGCCAGGGAAACTCGGTACCCCGGTAAACATATCCCCCCGTAATGGAAAAGCCACCGGTGGCATTCTCGTGCGGATAGACGAAAATGGGGGCAATATAGGCCGAAGCCGCAGCGCAACCTGCTGTATTGTAACCACTGTTTCCCTCATAGCAACGCCAGCCATAGTTGATGCCGCCACTACTGGCCAAACTGCGGAAATTCACCTCCTCCCAGAGCCCCTGGCCCACATCAGCGATCCATACATCATTGGTCTGCCGGTCGAAACTCCAGCGCCAGGGATTACGCAAACCAATTGCCCATACCTCATCCCGCACGGCAGGATCACTGGTATAGGGATTGTCTGCAGGAATCGTATAATAGGGCGGGGACGTAAAATCGTTCACATTCAGCCGGATCATTTTACCCAGCAGCGAATTGCCGTTTTGTGCATTGTTGGGCACATCACCCGCACCACCGCCATCGCCCGTAGCAAAGTAGAGATAGCCATCCGGACCAAAGTTCAGTTTGCCACCATTGTGGTTGTTGGCAGTCTTGGGGATATTGAGCAGAACCACACCGGTAGAAAGCTCGGCGCTGTCCGGGTTAACGGCACTGGTGCGGTAACGGGCAATGGTAATGGCTCCCGAACTATTGGTATAGTACACAAAAAAGTAGCGGTTTACCGCATAGGCAGGGTGAAAAGCCACACTGAGCAATCCCCTTTCACTGGCATTGTTGAGTACCACCGAACTGAGGTTGATAAAGGGCTGTGTAACCAGGGCTCCGTTTTTCCAGATGCGGATGGTGCCTGCTTTTTCAACGAGGAAAAGGCGGTTGCTGCCGTCGCCCGCATGGGCAATATCAACGGTAGAACTCAATCCGCTTTGCAGCGTCTGAAAACTGATCACGGGTGCCTGCGCTTGCAGAAATATGGGGGTAAGGGTAAAAAAAGACAGGAGTGTGTAGAAAAATATGCGCATAGGAATTGTTTTAATATATGAATATTAACAAATACAATGCCTGAAATGTTGTTATCTCCGGCCCGCCCAGGCCAATACCTTACAAACCCGCTGTTGCAAATCCGCTGCGCTGCCCCACACACCAGGTACTGCCTGAACCCGGGTAAATACGGGAAAACATGGGGTCTGTCGGGATACTTACTACTTCTTCTCCTGCTACTGCGTCCCGGGTACTCCCCTCTGCTCAGCCAGTGCTTACCCACAGATATCCCACTCCCCTTTACAGTGGGATATCTGTGGCGCATCAGTGGCGCATCAGTGGCGCATCCTACCCGTAACCCCAGCCGGTACTTAGTACCTGGTTGCTAAGTACCGGAACTTCTTCTCCCGCTACTGTGTACGCAGTACGCATTTATATTTACCCACTTTTTACCCAACCAGAGCCGTTTTTGCCCCTTTTACCCTATTTTTGCCCACCAAATTAAAAATCTGACAGATAACTACTTATGGACAAAATGTTGTTTTACGCCGTTCCGGCGATGGGAGTTTTAGGACTTCTTTACACACTAATCAAGTTTAATTGGGTCAGCAAGCAAGATGCAGGCAGCGACCGTATGAAAGAAATCAGCAACTATATTGCTGAGGGTGCCATGGCCTTCCTGCGTGCCGAATGGAAAATACTCGCCTATTTTGTGGTGATTGTGGCCTTGCTGCTGGGCTTTATGTCGCAGAGCAATGAACACTCCCACTGGAGTATTGCCGTAGCCTTTATTCTTGGAGCCGTGAGCAGTGCCACTGCCGGGTATATTGGTATGCGCGCCGCCACCAAGGCCAATGTTCGTACCACACAGGCGGCCAAAACAAGTCTTGCCAAAGCACTCAATGTCTCCTTTACCGGCGGTGCCGTAATGGGATTGGGTGTGTCGGGACTCGCCGTATTGGGTCTGGGTGGACTGTTCCTCATTCTGAAACATTTCTTTGCTCCTGAGGCAGACGCTGCCGGCATGCTCCGTACCATTGAAGTTCTTACCGGCTTCAGTCTTGGTGCAGAGAGCATTGCGCTTTTTGCGCGTGTTGGCGGTGGTATCTATACAAAAGCGGCCGACGTGGGCGCTGACCTTGTTGGTAAAGTAGAAGCAGGCATCCCTGAAGATGATCCCCGCAACCCTGCTACCATTGCAGATAATGTGGGCGACAATGTGGGTGACGTAGCGGGTATGGGTGCCGATCTTTTTGGCTCTTATGTAGCTACTGTACTGGCTACCATGGTGCTGGGGCAGGAAACAAAAGTGATCGGTGGCGATGCTTTTGGCGGTCTCTCCCCCATCCTCCTCCCCATGCTCATCGCTGGCGTGGGCATCATCATTTCCATCATCGGTACCTTCTTTGTACGCATCAGCGACAAAGCCGGTATCAGTACTGCCAATGTACAGAAAGCCCTGAATATGGGCAACTGGGGCTCGATGGTACTGACCGCCATTGCCTGTGTGGGTCTTGTTTATTATGTTTTGCCGGAAAATATGGTACTCCGTGGCATTCCCTTTACCCGCAATGGTGTACTGGGCGCCATCGGTGTCGGTCTTGCCGTGGGTGTACTCATGAGTATCATTACCGAATATTATACCGCTATGGGTAAGCGCCCGGTGATGAGCATCATCCGCCAGAGCGCTACCGGCCACGCTACCAATGTTATCGGTGGTCTCGCCATGGGTATGGAAAGTACCTTCCTCCCTATACTCGTACTGGCAGGTGGTATCTATGGCTCGTATGCCTGCGCCGGTCTTTACGGTGTGGCGATTGCCGCTGCGGGTATGATGGCTACCACAGCCATGCAGTTGGCCATCGATGCTTTCGGTCCTATTGCCGATAATGCCGGTGGTATTGCTGAAATGTGCGAACTGCCCAAAGAAGTGCGCGAAAAAACAGACGTACTCGATGCCGTGGGCAACACTACTGCTGCTTCGGGTAAAGGTTTTGCCATTGCTTCCGCAGCCCTGACCGCCCTGGCACTGTTTGCTGCCTTTGTGGGTGTGGCAGGCATCAAGGGTATCGACATTTATAAAGCAGATGTACTCGCTGCCCTTTTTGTGGGCGGTATGATTCCTTTTATCTTCTCTTCACTGGCCATCCGCGCGGTGGGTGAAGCGGCCATGGCGATGGTAGAAGAAGTACGCCGCCAGTTCCGCACCATCCCCGGTATTATGGAAGGTACGGGTAAACCGGAATACGATAAATGTGTGGCCATCTCCACCGAAGCTTCCATCAAAAAAATGATGCTGCCCGGTGCTATTGCCATCATCTCACCATTGATCATCGGATTTATCCTCGGCCCTGAAGCCCTGGGTGGCTTTCTGGCAGGCGCTACCGTGAGTGGTGTACTGATGGGTATGTTCCAGAACAATGCGGGTGGTGCATGGGATAACGCTAAAAAGTCTTTTGAGAAAGGGGTTGAAATCAATGGCCAGACCTATTATAAAAAATCAGAACCCCACAAGGCTTCTGTAACCGGTGATACCGTAGGCGATCCGTTTAAAGATACCTCAGGGCCTTCTATGAATATCCTCATCAAACTGATGAGCATCGTTTCATTGGTCATCGCACCTACCCTGGCCAGCATGCACAAAACCGCCGCTACGACTGCGGATGCAGCCACTACCGTGGTAACAGCGCCCGACAACAGCATCGCGGGTGATGCAGCAGCCATAGCCAGCAACGCGGCCAGTGCACCGGCTGCAGGCAGCGTTAATGCAGATGGGGATTACCAGTACAACCTCGGCGACATCAGCGACATCAAACTGCCCAACGGCACCACCCTGAAAGCAGGAACCAACAGTTTTGAACATAAGCTGGTTACATTCGTCAACAGCACAGATACCGTTAGTAAAGACAAATGGTTTACCATGGACAGGCTGTATTTCGAAAACGGCAAATCGGTATTGAAAGCCGCTTCGATGGAGCAGTTGAAAGACCTGAAAGCGATCCTCGATGCTTATCCCGACCTGAACATTAGGATGGGCGGGTATACAGACAACAGCGGGGCTGCAGATGTAAACCGTAAGCTGTCTGCCGAAAGGGCAAAGATCGCCATGGGTGCGCTGGTACAGATGGGTGTTGCTGCCGAAAGGTTGACCTCAGAGGGTTACGGTGCCGAACACCCTGTTTGTGCAGCTAATGATACACCGGAGTGCAAAGCACAAAACCGGCGTGTGGACGTAAGGGTTACTAAAAAATAGTACGCAATTGTTTCGTGTTAACAAATAAAACCCTATTTTAGCGACGCAAACGCCGAACAACGATTTCTAGTCAGAACCATTATAACCAAAAGTCCCGGTATTTCTATATCGGGGCTTTTGATTTTTGGTCAGACATGAGATCCAGGACGTCAGAAGCAAGACTAAGGACGTACTTTCATGCTGCCTGCTACTTCTTATCCTGTCTCTGTTTCACCGCACAATCGTCACAAACCCCTTCTGCCGCCTTGGTTTACCATTGAGCGTTTCCATCTGCAGATAATAAATATATACCCCCGCCGATTGGGGTAATCCCCCCAGCGTACCATCCCAGCGGAGGGCCGGCCGCGTGGTTTTGAACACCTGCTGTCCCCAGCGGTTATACACCACCAGGCTGATCAGCCTGTTTTTATTAAACCGGGTGATGCCCCAGGTATCGTTGAGAAAGTCGCCATTGGGCGTAAACGCATTGGGCATATCCGTATCAAATTCGCATTGCTGAAAAATATCAACCGTATCCCTTGCCGTACCGCAACCATTGGTTACACTCACCCGGTAGCTGCCCGGCTGTTTTACCGTATAAGTTGGCAGTGTACCGGCCGTACCCATCCAGTTGTAACTGGCATAGCCGGGTGCAGTAGCCAGTATTACCGAATCCTTATCCTCCAGGCATTGGTCATACCCGAGATCAACCACCGGAAAAGAAGAAAAGCGTACGGTATAATAGATGATGCTGTCGCAGCCCTTTGCCGTTTTGAGCAGGATCGGGTAATCGCCATTTGTGGTAACCGTATAATTGTTGGGCAGGGTATATGCCTTACCCTCACAAAGATCAATGCTTTGTGCCGGGCCGGTGGTATCGCGGCAGCAGGTTTTGCGGCAGTCGGTCTGTACCACCGGCGCATATGGCCGTACCAATATGGTTCCCGGCGGGGAGGGCCAGAAATTACCGCGTACCGTATCAATGGTGACCGGTACAAAACGATTGCCCTGAAAATAATCCCCGGAGCGGTCGGCCGTGGTCATGGCCACCGGTGATGCCAGACATTCCATATTGCCTTTTGGATCCGTCTTGATGAGCGACAGGTTTTTATTGGCTCCGTTGAGCAATGATGAAAAGATGTAATTGCCATTGCCATTGCGCACAAGTGTATTGGTACCCATATCCGGAACGGTGGGATACCGGTTGGCCCATTGTACCCCGCCCGCAGCATCTATGGCCAGTAACATAGGGGCTGTGGCATCGTCGAGCAGCAATAGCTGCTCCCCGCCGGCGGTATTGGCACTGGCTGCCGTACAATACAATAGCGGTAATCCGGCTGCAGTGTAGGTAAGTGCTTTTTTGAGTGTGCCACCGGCACTGAATATGTAGTTGATTGCACTGGATGTATAGGGCGGGGATGTTGCACTGATGTCCCCATAAGAACTGATACAGCTCAGTTCGCCCGAGGGCAGCTCCACCAGGCTTTTAACATCGGCGTAGGCCCGGGTATTGTTCTGCAGGGAATCCCTGATGAGCCAGGTTTTGCGCCAGACGGTATCGCCATTGACCGGATTGAGCGCAAAAAGATCAACCCCTTTCTGCAGCAGCGTAGCCGAGTCGCTCAAATAGCTAACCGACCGGGCTACCACCAGTTGTCCGTTTCGCAACTGCGTTATGGCCATGGGCATGGGAAAATCATAATAGGTATAGGGCGACCGCGGGTAATCGGGCAGGAATGGCCGCAGCAGGGTATAAAGACCGGTACTCCATTTGATATGGCCATCCGCATCAATTTTCATGATAAGGTTCGCATTGCCGGTTGACAGCACGACCATAAAATGACCATCGTTCAGGCGCAGCAGGTGGTTGAACTGGAGCCAGCCCAGGCCGGATTTCTCGAAATATTTACCCCAGATGGCATTACCATACTCGTCGAGCCGCAGCAGGTATGGCACACGGAATTTGTCGGAGTTGTTGATGGTATCCCGGTCGCTGGCAAAGCCACCCGCCAGGTAAGTATTGTTACCCGCGTTAATAATAGCGCGAAGATCGAGCGATTGGTAAAAAGTAAAATTGTATTGTTTGCTCCATAAAAGGCTGCCCTGGGCAGACAGTTGTGTAAGCCACCCGTTACGCAGCAGGGTATTGTTGTTCAGCACATAACCAGATAAGAGAATGGCGTCAGCCGGTGTACTGATGGCCGCATAATTGTGTTTGGCCGTTGGCGTATTGATGCGGGCTGAAAAATAATCATCGGTGCAGGGTGCCTGTGCATAGCTTGCCGTTATGCACAACAACAAAGCCAATGGTACAGGTATGTAAATAAAGCTTTTCAAGCAAAAGTAGATACAGCATCGAATTTACAACATTACCCGGGTAATCGGGTGGTTTGTTTAACCCGGATTTTGCAGTAGAAATCGTTATGAAAGTCGAAAGTCCAATAAAGACGGGTATTCCCGCAAGGTTTTTCTTTGAAAGCGTAGCAGTTCCTACGATGAGAAGAAAAATCGAGGAAATGCCCGTGTTTGCAGGAATTTCGGCTTGCAATAGATTTTCTATTGCAAGTTCCGGGTTTAAGCAGCGGGCAACGTGTAGCGGCATACCTCCTACTCCCTGGTAGCGAGATAGTTATAATCTTCCAGCAGTTTTTCTAAGAACGAAGCTGAGTCAAGATCTGTTTTGATGTTGAGGACTTCCCTGATTTTCATGGATACGCGGTTGCACATCTCATAATTGCCCTTTTTTTGTGCCTGGGTGACCACATTCTTGATGGTGTTGATGTCGCGGTCGCTGAGGCGCATCACATCGGGAAACAGCACTTTGTGATCGGCATTGTTGACCTGCATAAATACGGTATCGGCCAGGCCCAGGTCGGTTTTTGTATTCACCACAACCGTACCGGCTGCAATATCGCCCAAACGCTGGCTTTTACTATTGATGGCGATGACAATGATGACGGCCACACCCAGAAAGCCCGTAAAAAAGATGTATTGCATGATGCTGTAGCTGCTGAGGGCGATATAGCCAAAGAGAAAGGGCCATTCCCAGAAACGAACAATCCAGCGGATCAGGAATTGTCCCAGGGTGGGCTCGCCACCTTCCAGGCTGATGACCCGGATAGACATAATCTTTTTGCCAACCGTTTGCCCGTTCATCCATAGTTCGGTCAGCAATGAGTAGAGGAGCATGGGGAGCGATACGGCAAGGATATCAATGCCAAAATTTTCTTCATCCAGCCTGATCAGCGTATAAAGCAGGTACTTCATGCTGAACAGGTAAACAATCAGCAAACCAAAATCAATAATATAGGCCAGTAACCGCTTGTGAAACTCTGCAATTTCAAATTCGAGGTCAATATTAAAAGGAGTTGCGATCTGTATGATTGGCATAGTACAGGCAAATTACAACATGCCTGCGGATTTTGCCGGGTAATTGGATTTTTTTATTTCTCAAAAAATCGGCAAATTGTACCCTCAATCTGTTCAGGCAAATGGAAAATGCAGGACATTTGCCCCGGCAGATTAAAAGCATAAAATCCGTGAGGCAATGAGAGAGGCAATGTTTATTAAAAAGAATGCGGACAAGTGGCAGGAATACCAGCAGGTGCCTACCGACAACCCCGACGAAATGGCCGAGCGTTTTGTTACGCTGATCGATGACCTCTCCTATGCCAAAACATTTTACCCGCGCAGCAAGGTCACGCGCTGGATCAATGGTATTGCCGGCGGCATTTACCAGAGCATCTACAAAAACAAAAAGGAAAAGTACAGCCGTATCTTCCGTTTCTGGAGCCTTGAACTGCCCCTCGTGGTCAGGAAGCACCACCGCATCTTCCTGTTTGCGTTCTGCATCTTCCTCACGTTTGTATTGATCGGTATCTTCTCCGCCAGGCAGGACGAAGGCTTTATCCGCACCATCCTCGGTGATGACTATGTGGATATGACGCAGGATAATATCGATAAAGGTGACCCCTTCGGGGTGTATAAGGACAGCAGTCCTTTTACCATGTTTATCCGCATCGCATTCAACAATATCGCCGTGGCTTTTAAAATGTTTGTCGGTGGTTTATCGCTGGGTATTTTCACTACCATGGCCATGTGGAGCAACGGGTTGATGCTCGGCACTTTTGAGCAGATGTTTTTTGCCAAAGGGCTGGGCTTTGAATCCATTATGGTGATCTGGGTACACGGCACCCTCGAAATATCGGCCATTGTTATTGCTGCTGCTGCCGGGTATGTACTGGCAAACGGTATCCTGTTTCCGGGTACCTATACCCGCCTGACTTCATTTAAGCGCGGGGCAAAGGATTCGGTCAAAATCATCATCAGCCTGGTACCGGTATTTATTGTGGCTGCCTTTTTTGAAAGTTATGTGACCCACCTGATGAGTGCCACTTACGACAAACAAAGCAATATTGGTATGCCCGTATGGCTCAGCGCCATTATCCTGACCGGGTCGCTTAGTTTTATCGTCTGGTACTATATCATCTACCCCATCCGGCTTTCCCGCAAGGGGTACAGCATCAAACCCGATGGCATCATTCACCGGTTAAAAAAAGCATATGTATAAGCGGCTGGGTTGGGTGGTGGTACTGCTGTTGCTGGTTGCCGGATTGCAGGCACAGAAGAAATACCTCTTTGAAGATACCAGTACAACGGTTGTTGAAGAGCCGCCAAAAGCGGATATGAATAACGTGGCTGCACCCGTTGCTGAAGATGACGAGGACATCGCGGCTCCTGAAACAGACACGACGCTCTTTCATTTTGTGCGCGCGGTGCAAAAGGATACCGTGGAGCGCTGGAAAAATATGGATGAGCTGGCCTATGCCCGGTATTTAGACAGCCTGCTGCGCACCCGGCAGTTGACGATCGAAGAAAAACAGCAACGGGAGCAGGAAAATGGATCCCGGTCCAAAAAGCAACGCGAGGTCAGCTCCGCTGCTCCGGAAGAAATCTCCTACCGTTTTTCAGCATCGCCCGTTGTGAACCTGATTTTCTGGATACTGGCCATTGCTTTTATCGGCTTTATCCTGTACAGCTTGTTTTTGAGGGATGGTGTGTTTAAGCAATCGGGTAAAAAAGCGATGGCAAAACAGGATAAAGATCCCGGGCTGCTCGACATTACCGTACCCCTCTCCGAAATTGACCGCAAAATTCTCGACGCAGTAGCCGCGAAGCATTACCGCCTCGCTGTGCGTTACCAATACATCAAAAGTCTTCAGCAATTGTCGGTCAAACAACTGATCAGCTTTGCGGCAGACAAAACCAATATCCAGTATGTAAACGAGATCGCCAATACTGATTTACGCAATACATTTGCCAGGCTCACCCTGCATTACGAGTACGTATGGTATGGCGAATTTCCCATTGACGAAATGATGTACCGGAGGATTGAACAACAGTTTGACGATTTTTATGCAAAACTATAAGGAGTAATTGAAACGCACACCATTTTATATCATCATTGTACCGCTGCTGCTGCTGGCCGGTTGCACGGGTAAGAACGGACCGGACAGAACCCGTCTGCCCGATATGCAGGAGACATACCGGAAAAATGACAAGAAACCTTTTGGTGCCTATGTGGCCTACCAGATGCTGGAGCAGTTGTACCCGGACAATATCCGCCGCGCCAAAAAAGAGCCTATTGAAAAAACAAGTAATGATATCGCCGACACCAGTGCATTGTACATCAGCATCAGCCGCGACCTGTTTACCTCCGATGAAGACGTAACCGGTATTATGGAACTGGTTGCCGCGGGTAATGAAGTGCTGCTGGCTGCGGCCAATTTTGACAACAACCTGCTGGAGGAGATCGGTTGTAAATTTGCCAATACCGGGGAATACCTCCAGTTGATCACCAAACATATGCGTGATACGGAGGTAAAACTCCGTCCCCGCTACAGGGTTGACAGCAGCGGCTTTGGGTATTTTTACAAACCCTTTACCAATTATTTCTACGATTTCGACAGCAGCGCTACACAGGTGCTGGGGTATAACGACAAGGGCAACCCTGATTTTATTGTCTATTTTCATGGGAAGGGAAAACTTTTTTTGCATTGCGACCCCCGCGCATTCTCCAATTATTTCCTGCTGCAACGGGAGAATTACAAATACATGCAAATGCTGATGGGGTATACCCGTCCGGATCCGCAACACCTTTACTGGAATGATTACTACGTTAATGTAAGCCAGAAGCGCAGCGGCGGGGGCAGTGGGGGCAGAAAAAAGGGAAGCAACAACAATGACAGGAGCGGCTCAACGTTCAGCGGCCTGAAAGGGCCATTGTGGACGGCTTTCTGGATTGCACTCACTCTCCTGCTCCTCTATATTCTTTACGGCATCAAGCGGAAACAACGGGCCATCGCACAGGTAAAGCCCAACGAAAATACTACGGTAACTTTTACGGAAACCATTGGTCTGCTCTACCTCCAGAAAAAGGACAACCGCAATATTGCCGATAAAATGATTACCTATTTCAATGAATTTATCCGCAACCAGTATTTCCTCAATACCAGCCAGGTTAATGATGCCTTTATGACCACGCTGAGCCGCAAGAGTGGTGTACCCCTGCATCGTGTTGAATCGCTCTGCCGGGCCATCAGCCATGCACAGCAAAGTACAACGATTGACGATTACCAGTTGCTCTCGTTAAACGAACAGATTCAAAATTTTTATAAATACAGAAACTAATGGAGAATGATTTTTTTCAGCAAAGGATTGACCTGAGCGGACTGAACAGGTCGGTAACCGATATCCGGGCCGAGATCGGCAGGGTGATTATGGGTCAGCAGCGGATGATTGACCTGCTGCTCATCGGCATACTCACTGATGGGCATATCCTGATAGAAGGCGTACCTGGTGTGGCCAAAACCCTTACGGCCAAGCTTCTTGCAAAAATCATCGATGTTGATTTTTCACGCATACAGTTTACACCCGACCTGATGCCGAGTGATGTGGTGGGTACTTCCGTATTCAACCCAAAGGACGGGGACTTCCGGTTTAAGTCGGGCCCTGTATTCAGTAATATCATCCTGATTGACGAAATCAACCGCGCCCCTGCTAAAACACAGGCGGCTTTGTTTGAAGTGATGGAAGAGCGGCAGGTAACGGTAGATGGGTACACCCACCAGATGAAAGTGCCCTTTATTGTACTGGCTACACAAAACCCGGTAGAACAGGAAGGTACTTATCGCTTACCCGAGGCACAGCTTGATCGTTTCCTCTTCAAGATTGATGTGCAATACCCCACCCTCATGGAAGAAGTGAGTATCCTCAACAACCACCAGGCCAAAACACAGCGCCAGATGCTGGAAGACATCCGGCCCGTACTCAACGCGCACCAGGTACAGGAATACAGGAAGCTGGTACAGGAGGTGATCATCGAACCCAAACTGACCGAATTTATTGCCAAAGTGGTACACGAAACGCGCAATAATCCCGCGCTCTACCTTGGGGCATCCCCACGGGCTTCACTGGCAATCCTGCGCGCATCCAAAGCCAGTGCCGCTATCAAGGGGCGGGATTTTGTAACGCCTGAAGACATTATTGAAGTGGCTCCGCATGTGCTGCGTCACCGCATCATCCTCACACCGGAAAAGGAAATGGAGGGCATCACGGCTGATGATCTTATTGATAACATCCTGAAAACCGTTGAGGTACCCCGTTAGCCAATGTTCTGGGATTATATATACCGCAAACTTTTTTTTACCACACGCTTTTTTGTAGTGATGGGTTTCTGCTGTGTAAAGTTTGTCACAGCATTCTATGTTCCCCCGTTGCTGCCTTTTGCCAGGCTGTTGCTGGGTATTGTACTGATGCTGGTGGTACTGGATTATATTTTTCTTTTTTTCCTGGGAAAGAAACCAACGGCAAAGCGGATCATGGCCGACCGGCTGAGTAATGGCGATGACAACCGCGTGGAACTGCAGGTGGTTAATGAAATGCCTTTTACGGTGGACATGGAAGTGATCGATGAGCTTCCGGTACAGTTTCAGAAGCGGGACTGGTCGGTTAAAGAGGTTTTCCGGGCGAAAGAGCAGAAGAACATCATCTATAAACTACGCCCCACAGAAAGGGGGGAATACCATTTCGGAAATATCCTGCTGTACACCCGTTCGCTGCTGGGTTTTATCATACGCCGCCACGATGTACAGGCTGCTGCTACCGTGTCTGTATATCCTTCTTTTCTGCAATTGCGCAAATACGAATTGCTGAGCCAGACAGCGATACAAACTGAACAGGGCAATAAGCGCATGCGCAAGATCGGCCACAGTATGGAATTTGAACAGATCAAGGAATACGTACGCGGCGATGATATCCGCACCATCAACTGGAAAGCGACGGCACGCAAGGGTATGCTGATGGTGAATAATTATACCGATGAGAAATCGCAGCAGATCTATTGCATTATTGATAAAGGCCGGTTGATGAAAATGCCTTTCAACAACCTCACCCTGCTCGACTATGCCATCAACAGCACACTGGTACTGAGCAATGTATGCCTGCAAAAGCAGGATCGCGTGGGGCTGATCACTTTTTCCAATAAACCGGGTACGATACTGGCTGCCGACCGCAAACCCATACAGCGGGAAAACATCCTGCAACTCCTGTACAACCAGGAGACGGCCTTTCTTGAAAGCGACTATGAAATGCTCTATATGCAGGTACGCAACCGCATCAAACAACGCAGCCTGCTGATGCTGTTTACCAATTTTGAATCTTTGTCGGGTTTGCACCGGCAACTCAATTACCTCCGCTCCATCGCACGGCATCACCTGCTGATGGTGGTGTTTTTTGAGAATACTGAACTTCACCAATTGTCGCGGCTGGAAGCCAAAACAACAGATGATATCTACATCAAAACGATTGCAGAGAAGTTTGAGTTTGAAAAAAGACTGATAGTAAAAGAACTGATGAAACATGGTATCCTGTCTATCCTCACGGCACCCGAAAACCTGACGGTTAATGCCGTTAACAAATACCTGGAGCTGAAGGCGAGGCAGGCCATTTAATAAAAGAAGGATGAGAAGTAAGAGATATGAAAAGTAAGACTTAAGAGACAAACTTTTGCTACCTGCTACTTCTCATCCTTTGTGCTGCTGTTCCTTACTGTCCTGCTATAAGTTTATGCGCTTCTGTAACACCGTTAACGGAAACATTTACGGTAAGTAAAGTACCGGGAGCGGCCTTAAGGCTGCTGATATTGCCACGCAGCGTTACTTCACCCGCTTCCATTGACAGGGCTTTCTGTAATACGATACTCATCCCATTCTGTGTATTCACCACCTGTACGGCTACCGTTGCTTTCTGGCCGATGTGCATTTGCACCAGCACATTATCTTTTACGGGATTAGGCGAGATGGTTACCGTAATGGCTACCGGTTTGGTCACCACAACTGCATCATTGCCTCCCATGAGTATCTTCTCAATATGACGAATGGCATTGTAATAGGGATTATTCACGATAAAACGGCCTTGCCTGTCGTAAGGGTTGCTGAGGTATGCTGCCTTTACTTCTTCGAGCAGCTTGCCATAGCGTTCCTGTGTGAGTGCAGTAAGTAAGGGATTGCAGATGACAGATCCGCGCAGGTACCTGCGGAAAACCTGGGGCAGCAGTTCATCCTTATATTGCTGACAAAGGGCAACGAGTTCATTGTACTCCGCATTCTGGCAATAGCGCTGCGGGTCGCTTTGCACTTCATTCTGCTTCCAGGTACGCTGCCAGGCATCATACAGTTCGTTAAACCTGCTGAGCAGTTCCGGTTTGGTTTTACGGCTCCAGGCTTCAAGTTTTTCCATCGCTGTTGCGGAAAGTGCGGCAAAATCAGCGACATCAAACCCTGCGTCTATGGCTGCTTTATCTGTGGCAATGCCACCAATGCCGCTCAACCTTGGTGCATAGGTATTGTTGTGGGCATAATAATCAACCACACTGCCATAATAGGATGGTGCAGCACCATCAAGCGCATTGCGCGGATGGAAGGTTCGTGCCGTACCACCGGGCTTACTTTCCGTATCATAACCATGCGGATGGTTATTGCTTAACCGGCGTACCGAGGCATGGGTATAGCTTCCGTTATAGGCCCAGAGGTCCACACCAACGGCTGAATAATTAACACCGGTACGTACATAATTCCAGGCACCGGAATAGCGTTTCACCGGAGTATTTTTATAAAAATTATCAAAGCCCTGCAGTGGATTACCTGCTACGTAATACACGCTGTAATTGTCGGGCGGCCAGTGCCAGGCCGTTGTAACACCTCCCGACCAACTGATGCAATTGTAATCACCTGTGGCTGGTGCAGACGTGATGGCATCGCCAGCTTTGAGGTTGGCAAAATAAGTATAGACATTACTGTTTTCTGCACCCATATACACATCACAGCGGCCATAGCTGGTTGCTGAGTAGGCGCAGGTAAATGTATAATAGTTATTCAGGGTTGTATAGTTTTTAGAAATGCGTGATGCACGTCCCCATACAAAATCCCCGCCATTGGCTGAGCCATCATCGTTGTATCCTGAAAATGGATATCCGGACAGTTGCATCGTAAACAGGCGTGTATCTGGGGCACTTGCGGCACCGGCACCCTGCACCAACTGACAGGTAAAAAAATTCTGTACGCCCGTTTTTGCGCTGCTGTTATAACTCCGGCGGCCACCAATGGGAGCAGAGCCCAGCAGGAGGGTGCCATTCTGGTAAATATTGGTAATACCGGTACCGGTATTGTACGGCCTCACCACCAACAGGTAATAACCGGAAACGGGTACGTTGAGGGTAAGGTAAGACTCTGTACCACCGTTGGCATCGTCATTGGCCCAGGATTGATTGTCGATATCATTGGTATTGAATACACTCAGCACGGGATCTATCGTGGAGTTGCGGGTTTCAAAAGTAGTGGCTACGCCTGCGGTGAGGTAAACCCATTGCACCGTGGTATAGTAAAAATCTTCTTCGATATCGTGTGAGAAGGTGGCCAAAGGGTTGGTAACCGCTCTTGCAGCCGGCAAGGTACTCTTTGCTGATGATGCGGCAGGTGTACGTGCGGCAAGCACCTGTAATGTATGGCTGAGCTTTGCCCAGCGTGCTTCCATGTCCGCATCGCTGCCGTTTCCCGTCAGGCTGATCTCATCAATAAGCGGAAATACATTTGTCTGGCTCAGGAAGCGGATCTGGTGCTTACCTGCGCGCAGACTGAGCATGCCCCCCACACTGTTTATAGCTGCTTTTGCCAACTGAAAACCATTGCTGCTTACCTGCAACTGACCAGCTTCTGCATCATCCACCACAATCATATTCCGGTTTTCAGGATTAAGACCACCGATTACGTTGAGTGCATAAGTTCCTCCTTCAGCAAGGGTAATATCGAATACCCTTGAAGGATGTCCTTTATACATTTCCATCCGGGCTTCCGAAAGCAGGGCTTCCCCTGCTTTTATTGCGCCATACATCTTTCTTTCAGCGACATCGCTTTTTACAGGTTGCTGTTTCTGGGCCATCGCAGTAAAGAATGTCCCAATGGCACAACAGCATAACAGATACTTTTTCATGTATATTTTTTTGAGTGTTGACGAATGTATCCAACGGCTGGTGTGTTCAGGCCTGATTTTGCAGTTGACCACAAAATCGGGCACCAACCGTATCGTTGGTCTTGCTGATCCGGCAATAAATAAATAAGGGTAACCCTTTCAGGTTATGGGTGATATCGACTGCAAGATGGTGCGTTTCTGACAAGTACACAATACCACTTTGTGGTTAGCTTTTTTTTGTGGTTAGCGGGGGCATTAACCACGGCGGATTATTGTGGCAGTAAGCGATTACTTAATTGCCAATCCCGGATAATCAAACACGAGTTGACAAAGGGCTTTGACACCGGTGGAGAGCATGCTGTCATCGATATAAAAATCGGGCGTATGGTGCGCGGCAGCTTTGGCCGGATCGGCACCACGGGGCATACCACCGAGGTAGAAGAAGAACGCTGGTGCACGGGTACCGTAATAAGAGAAATCCTCGGCACCGGTCTGCCATTCCATTTCTTTTACATTACCGGCACCTGCTGCTTTTTCGAGTGAGGGCAGCATTTTTTTTACAAGCCCGGGTGTATTAAAAGTGACCAATGTTTTGGTGTCAATTGTCACTTCGGCAGTGGCACCGGAGGCTTCTGCAATTTTGGTGGCCGTAAGCCGTATCCTGTCGTGTACTTCTGTCTGCATGTTGTTATCCAAGGTGCGGATCGTGCCTTCCAGCAATGCTTCCTCGGGTATAATATTGTTGCGCAATCCGCTGTGGAATTTGCCCACGGTGATTACAACGGGTGCTTTGGTCAGCTCAGACTGGCGGCTCACGATGCGTTGCAATCCATCCACGACCTGGGTGCCAATGGAAATGGGATCAATTCCACGCCAGGGCTGCGATCCATGTGAACCCTTCCCCTTGATTTTGATGGAAAACCAATCGCTGCTGGCCATAAATGCACCAGGCTTGTACCGGATATTACCGATTTCAACAGATGAGGAAATGTGTAGCCCAAAGATGACATCTACTTTCGGGTTATCCATCACCCCTTCTTTGATCATCAGCGATGCTCCCCCCTCCTCTCCTTCCGGGGCGCCTTCTTCTGCGGGCTGGAAAACAAACTTAACCGTACCGGCTATGTCTTTTTTCATTTTAACCAATGCGGAGGCTACTCCCATTAATATGGCGGTATGCGCATCGTGTCCGCAGGCGTGCATAACATCCACGGTCTGTCCATTGTATGGTGCTGTTTTGGCTGATGCGAAAGGCAGTTTGTTGCGCTCCTTTACCGGAAGGGCATCCATGTCGGCGCGTAATGCTATTACCGGACCGGGCTTGCTGCCCCTGAGTATGGCTACCACGCCGTTCTTCGCTACCCCGGTTTTAACCTCCAGTCCTAATGTGCGCAGGTAATCCGCTACATAAGCTGCGGTTTGTATTTCCCGGTTGGAGAGCTCCGGGTTCTGGTGAAAATGCCGCCGCCACTCTACCACTTTTGCTGAATCGGCGCGTACGATGGCCTCTAAGCCGGGTTGCTGCGCCATGGCTGTACACGCAATAAAGCACAAACAAAAAAGCAGGACATTCCTTTGCATATTGGTTATTTTTGGTAGCAACAAATCTACTACATTAATCGTCAAAATAGTCCTTATGGCAGCAACAAACAAAAAGGTGATCATTATCGGTGCGAGTTCGGGTATGGGTCGTGAAATGGCGATGGGCTATGCCGCAGCAGGCTGGCGGGTGGGTATTACCGGCCGGCGGGGAGTTTTGCTGCAGGAACTTGCAGATCGCTTTCCGGCACAGGTACGGATACAGGTTTTTGATGTTACGGGGCCGGACAATATTGCACAACTGGAGCAACTGATTGCTGCCCTTGGTGGTATGGATCTGCTGATTTACAACAGCGGGTATGGTGAGCCGGCGGACACCATCGATCCGGTTATTGAACGGCAAACAACACAGGTTAATGTAAATGGTTTTGCGGAGATCGTTGCGTATGCGGTCAACTATTTTATACGGCAGGGGCATGGGCACATAGCCGCCACTTCTTCGGTAGCAGCATTGCGGGGCAATAGTTTTGCGCCTGCTTACAGTGCTTCAAAAGCCTATATGAGTACGTATATGGAGGGGTTGTACATGAAGGCGAAGCGGATGGGATGGCCGCTGACGATCACCGATCTGCGGCCGGGTTTTGTGGCTACCAAAATGGCCAGGGGTAATGGTCGCTTCTGGGTAGCTCCACCGGAAAAAGCTGCTGCACAGATGATGAGGGCCATCAGTAAAAAGCGTTTTCGTGTGTATATTACCCGACGCTGGTGGCTGGTGGCACAATTGGTGCGCTGGCTGCCGGGATTTATCTATCACCGCATTGGTTAGAGAACCCGCAGCCGCATCTCTATACAAAATGTTAAATCTTTTCTCCTGCGCTCTTTATTGGGGTACCTGCAGACCTTGTGTATGAAATATGGCATGGTATTGCATCGTTATACCATACAAAACGATAACTTTGGTATGCAATACGCAATTATGTCGCCCCAATTCGAAGCAGAAAAAAACAGGAAAGCCTTTTTATATACCACGGTCATTTGCTGCATCATCCTCTTGCTGCTGATTCTGGTGCATATCCCGCACCCCAGTATGCCGCTACCTGTAGCGCAGGATCTTATCGAAATCAATCTGGGTAATGAACAGGAAGGCTTTGGGGATGTACAGCCGCTGGTGAAAGGCGAGATGTCGCCCGAACCACCACAGTCTGACCAGCCACAGTCAGCTCCCGCGGCTTCCACTGATCCTGCTCCCGATTTGACGGATGACAATGAAAAGGATGCGGAGGCTGCGGCCTTACCCAAACCGGATAAGCCAACGCCCAAAACACCTGTACCGGAAAAGCCTGCAGTGACACCCGTAAGAACGGCACCTCCGGCCACCACTGTTGCACCTCCCGCCCCCAAACCCCAGAAACCGAGGTTTACCTATAATGGCCCGGGTAATGGCAACGGAAATGGTGCGACCGAAGACAATGGCTACCGCAACCAGGGCAATAATCCCAATGGCCGTGGTGATGCGGGTTCGCCCAATGGACGTCCGGACAGTTACGGCACCAATCCTGGCGGGCGGCCCGGCGGACCAAGGGTCATCGGCAGCAACCGCAGGATCATAAAATACTATGCTTTTACGGGTGACCTTGAAAAGGCGACTGTTTATGCACTGGTAAAGGTATCAGCAACGGGTACAGGTACTTTTATTGGCTTTGGTAAAAACTCCACCACCAGGGCACAGGCTTATGCCAGCGCGATAGCGGAATACCTGCGTAATGTACAGTTTGATAAGAGTGATACGGAGGAAACCGTTACCGTGCAATTTAATTTTACGGTTAAATAAATCTGCCTCTGTCCCATTATATTGGGTTGGTATTGTCTGCTTTATATCAGCAGTATTATCTTTCATCAACGGAACAATTGTCCAAACAGCGAGCGTTCGCCCAGGAGGAATGCAGCGGTACCGGTGAGACTATCCTGTACCGGCATTGTGATGGTCATGCCTTCCCTGATGCGGAGGCGTACACCAAAGGTTTTATCGCTGGCCATTGGAGGTAAGAGACTGTCTACCTCTCCCCTGAGTTGACTAACTGCCGGCCATGCGTCGATGGTGAGGCTGGCTGTACTTCCTTTTTTGATCAGGGGCATATACTGCTGTGGCAGCCGGGTGATAAAATACGAAGCCATGCTATCAGGTGAGGTATGGCTGCCGGACTGGAGGAAACCGGTTGTTTCGAGGTAATCGGGATAAGATACCCGGGTGGATACAAGGAGCAGCAGCACAAATACCCCAGCCAATATGGGCATACCGAAGCGGACATACCATTTGGGGATGGCATTGAGTATGTCTTTTGTATGGGTATCTGTACTATCGAATGCACCGGGCATAGGCTGTTATTATTTTTCTAATTCCAATTGATTTTTGACAAGGTTGAAATATGCGCCTTTCTTTTCCACGAGTTGTTCATGATTGCCCTGTTCTGCAATCTCCCCTTTTTGCAATACAATGATCTGGTCTGCATTGCGCACGGTACTCAGCCGGTGTGCAATGATGAGCACCGTCTTGCCGGTAAAGAACGCATTGAGGTTTTCCATGATCACTTTTTCATTACCTGCATCAAGGGAGCTGGTCGCTTCGTCAAAGAACAGGTATGATGGATCTTTATAGATGGCCCGGGCAATGAGGAGGCGTTGTTTTTGTCCGCCACTAAGTCCGCCTCCACCAGCAGCCAGCCTGGTGGCAAAACTTACAGGCAATGCATCAATAAACTCGCCGATATTGGCTACTTCCACCGCTTTTTTTACCTGCGCCTCATCAATGACACCGCCACCTGGCGCAATATTCCTGGCGATGGTATCGGCAAAAATATAACCATCCTGCATTACGGTGCCGCATTGACCGCGCCAGATGCGGTTGGGGATATCCTGCAGTGCAGCGTTGCCAATGGTGATGGCACCTTCTGCGGGCTGATAAAACTTCAGCAACAATTTCATCAGTGTGGTTTTGCCACTGCCACTATCGCCTACAATGGCCGTTATTTTTCCCCGGGGTATTGTCAGGTTGATGTTTTTGAGTACTACCGGCGAGTGCGGGCCGCCATACTGAAAGGAAAGCCGGCTGATGCGGATATCGCCTTCGGGTTCACCGGTCCAGCCCGACGGTGCGGCTCCCTGTTCTTCTTCTTCCGTTTCTTTAAGGTGTACTTCGCGTAACCGTTCCAGGCTCAGTGAGGCGTCCTGTTTACTGCGGAAAAAGAAAATGAGTTGCCGGAGGGGTTCGTTGGTCTGGCCAACGATATAGGAGATGGCGAGCATCATACCAACCGACATACCACCGCCGATGACCTCCACTGCGGCAATATAAGAGATGATGATATTTTTCAACTGGTTGATAAAGGTAAAGCCGATACGTTGGTACTGGTCGAGTACCAGACTGCGGGTATTGACTTTGAAGAGTTCAATTTGTATGCGTTCCCACTCCCATCGTTTGGTGAGTTCGCTGTTGTTGAGTTTGATTTCCTGCATGCCCGAAATGATTTCGAGGATGCTGTCCTGGTTGTTTTTCAGGCTCTGGAAGCGTTTGTATTCGAGGTTTTTACGCCGTTTGAGGAAGATGACGATCCAGAGGGTACCGAGGAGGCTCAACCCAAAAAAGAGCAGAAATATTTTACCGTTGTAGGTAAGCAGTACGATTGAGAAGACCAGTATGTTTACGATGGAAAAAAGGGTGATGAGGGCAGTGCTGGTGAGGAAGTTTTCCACGCGGTAATGGTCGTTGATGCGCTGTTTGATGTCGCCGGTGGTGGTAGCATCGAAAAACTTTACGGGCAGGCGCATGAGGCGGTTGAGGAAGTCGGAGATGATGGCCAGGCTCACGCGGGTATTGACGTGCAGGAGTATCCAGTTGCGGAGAAAGTCGATGGCTACCTCACCGATAAAGAGACAGAGTTGTGAGAGCAGTATCAGCAGTACAATACTAAGGCTCCTGCCTGCCACCCCCTTGTCGATCATACTCTTCATCAGGAAGGGAAAGAGCAGGGAGATCAGGCTGCCGAGCAGCATTCCGAGCAGCAGGTGAAAGAAATATTTTTTATACGGGCGTATGTACCGGAGCAGGTGGTACAATCCTTTGCCGCGATCGGCAGTGGGTTTGGCTGCCGGTTCTTCTGCAAGAAAGGCATCTGTGGGCAGGAGTACCAGGGCCACCCCCTTTCCATCGCGTTCCCATTTGGAGGCAAAGGTTGTTTTGTCCAACTGCACGATGCCATGGGCAGGGTCGGCTATCCTGAAACGGATACGGTCGGCAGCGGATTTACCCGACAGCCATTTTTTTTTGTGTTCCACGCCATAGAGAACTACATAATGTTCCTGGTTCCAGTGCAGGATTGCAGGAAACGGGCAATCTTCGAGCAGTTCATCTACGGTGAGCTGGATCATCATGGCGCGGAAGCCCAGTTGTTCGCCGGCTTCGCTGAGGTCGAGCAGACTTACGCCCTGCCGGCTGATATGGGTGATGCCGCGGAGGTAATCGACATCGTAATCGCGGCCAAAATAGTTGCACACCATGCGGAGGCAGGCGGGGCCGCAATCCATACGGTCGTACTGGAAATGATATGGGAACTTAGACTGGAACAACATCAACGGTAAGGGCAAAGTTATTGCTTAAAGCTTTCCAGTTCAAATGTATGTGCGGGATCTTCCTTTTTTGCCAGTTCGCCGGCAATAATGGCAAGGGCCTCGTCATATGTCAGTTTACCAAGATCCGTTTCCGCTACAATCTCAGGGGGTAGTATGTCGATTACAGCATTCTGGATATGAGTGATGAGTTTGAGGAGGTCGTTGCAATAAACGGAGGGATTATTGAAGCCGTTGATACTGCTGTAGCGGTGCGGGATATACCCCCCGCCGCAAATTTCGCGTACGGGGCATATGCTGCATTTTTCAGGCAGGCGGATATGGCTGTAATGGTAGAGCTGGGCCAGTTCTGTCTGCATCGCGTCGTCAAAGCTGTGTGTGGCTACATTGGCACCGGCTTTGGTAAATCCATCACCGCAGGATTTGAGTACATCGAGCGCTTCAATGCCGCCATCTGTTTCCACAACGAGCAATTCGTTTTTATTAAAGCCAAGGGAATCGAAATCATAATCGCAGCCGAGAATGGTGCCTGTAATAAATTCAAAGAACCGGATACGCATGGTTCCTTCTTTCTCATAAAACCAGGTATCGAATATTTTGATGAGCCAGTCGGCATAAGCATGCGGACTGTGCTGGTAATGGGCTTCAGGGGGTGGTGTATCGTGTGTATGGTCGGGCAGCAGAAAATCAACATTGGTAACCCCGAGGTCCTTAAAGGCAGCATATACGTTGAGGGGGTCTGCATCTACATTCTGCACACAGAGGATACCCGGAGGATGGGGCAGTGCGGGTGATTGCTGTGCGATTTGCAATCCGGCCACCACTTTATCGTAAGTACCCAGGCCTTTAAAATCAAGACGGTACATATCGTGTGCTTCTTTGGTTCCATCGAGGCTGACCCCAACGGTAATATTCAGTTCGCCAAACAGGGTGCACCAATCCTCATTCAGCAGCATACCATTGGTTTGAATCCCAAACAAAGGTTTTACTTCGGGGAGCAATACCTGCTTTGCTTTGGCTACAAAGTCGCGGAAAAAATCCATCCCGGCCAGCAGTGGTTCGCCGCCATGGAGGATAAAGGTAAAACGGTTGATGCTATGCGCGAGGCAATGTTCGCGCACGCGGCCAACGAGGTGGGCTACGGTATCATCGCTCATGCGTTTGGGCTGCTGCACAGAAGTACTGTCGCCGGAGTTGTACATGTAACAATAGGTACAATTGATGTTGCACCGGCCGGCTACTTTTACCACCGCCATTACACATTTAGGTATTTCTGTTTCCTGCAATTGATCCATAGTCTGTTTCCTTTTGACTGAGTGTGCTGTTGCTTTACCGGTGATTATATTCTAAAAAATAAACCGGTCGAATAAACAGGTAAACCTGCTCATTCAACCAGCTTATTTTTTCTGTGACCCAAATGATCATTCAATAAGATGATCAGGCGTGCTTTGCCATTTCGTTTTCATACCTTGCACCGCCCATGCGGCCAAAGCTGGCACCTATACCGCCCGCAATGTTTTTACAGGCAGCATTCAGGTTTTCGTACTTTTTCAGCTTTTCGCTGATTTTTGCAGCCTTCTCAACCGGAACTTTGACTTTCTTGTTCATATGTTGTCATTTTTTATTGGTTACTGGACAATAGATAAACAAATAATGCCGGTAAGCCCGGCGCTGATTGTTTATGGCTTTCCGGCATTATACAAAACAGCAATCTGCCTGTAATGCCGGAAGAGCAATCAGGCATTCTTCATTTGCGGATCTTCGGCGATGATGCCACTCAGGCGCTGAAATGCACCTACGCCAATACCCCCAACTACATTTTTGCAGGCGGCATTGAGGTTCTCGTACTTTTTCAGTTTGTCGCTGATTACTTTCGCCTCACTGGCGGGAACTTTGATTGATTTGTTCATACGTGTTTATTTAATGATTAAAGAAATAGGTGATTGTCTTCCGGACGAAAGAGGTACCTGCCGTAAGATTACCGCATAGTGATACGCTCCATCTGCCGGAAATCAGGCTTGTTTAGCTTTCTCAGCAGCGATACCTGCAAGGCGACCAAAACCGATACCAATACCACCCAGAATGTTCTTACTTGCGGCATTAAGATTTTCGTACTTTTTCAGTTTGTCGCTGATTTGTTTTGCCTTTTCTGTTGGCACTTTGATTGCTTTTTTCATGTTATGTATGTTTTTTTGTTACGAAATTCATATCCTTTACCATAGCCTGACAAGCGAAAGGTCATGATAAACGACATCGGTTATACTGTCCATTACAGGGATTTGGGATCCTCACCCACGTACCCCGAAAGCCTGCTGAACATGGGATTGCTGGTGCCTTCGCCCACACCGCCGAGTATGTTTTTTACACTCGCATTCAGGTTTTCATATTTCCTGATTTTTTCTGCCAGTTGTTTGGCTTTGTCTGCCGACAGTTTTACTTTTTTGTTCATATGACTATTTTTTATTGGTTACAAATCTGGTTGCAGTACCTGCAGATACTTTCTCCTTCCTGGGCATACCATACACAGCCCTGCCTGATGTCGCAGTCGGGTATTTCATCTACAGCTTCCACGCCCAGTTTCTCCAGTATAGATGGTATATTGCAGTGGTCATTTTTCCAGTTGCTGCAATTGTTGCGCTGGCATTTGCCCGTCATCCTGAACATGGAGTTGGTTTCCTTAAATTGTGCAAAGTCTTCATACATTTCCGGGGTTATTACGGTAAGCTCACCCAGGCGTACAGTTTTATCGCCATCTTTAACCCCCAGAATTTTGTTGCCTACGGTAAAGGCTGAATTGGGACACAAATGCGCTTGATTCATATTGGTTGTTTTTAATCTTATCAATGATTTGCACGTAAGAATACCATGGAGCATATACTCAAAATGGTGCTGTGCGTATTGCAGGTAAGAAGTTATGTTGGATAAAGGGAGATCTTGTAAAATGAACATAACAGCAAAGCCATTTCATTTTGCCGGATCCTGTGTTGCCTAAGAAATGTGCGTAATAGTGATTGTTTGTGTTTTTACGCTTGTAATACTTTTTGTTTGTTTAACAGGTTGATGAATTCTTTCACACGGACAACTGTTCTCAGTTTTGTTATCCAAATATAAATAAAAATTTTATCCGGCCAAATATTTGTTTACCAGAGGCAAGATATGAGGGATGAGAAGTGGGACATAAGAAGTGAGACTCAGGATAGAAGATTCAAGACGCCCCCTATCCTGCAACTATTCCTGCTACGTTATCAGTCTCCGCAACAGCAATAGCCGGGATGGCAATATCCCTGTCCTATCACAGTGCAAAATGACCAACAGCAGAAAATACAATACGGTAATCCGTAGTTTATTGGGTAATGTAGGACTTGAGGTAATCGATGGTTTCCTGCTGTGACTGAATAATGGCGGTTACCACATCGCTGATGGAGATAATGCCTGCCACCTGGTTATTGTTGAGTACGGGCAGGTGACGGATGTGTTTATTGCTCATAATGGACATGCAGGTATCAATACTGTCTGACGGGGCAACGGTAATGACATTGGCAGTCATGATTTCTCCAACGGTGGTTTCGCGGGAGTTTTTTCCCTGCAGTACTACTTTTCGTGCATAGTCACGCTCAGAGAGTATCCCTGTCAGTATATCATTTTCAATAACGAGGAGTGCGCCGATGTTTTTTTCACCCATAATTTTCAGGGCGTCATATACCATGATAGTACTGGTAACGGAATACACGACATTACCTTTCTGGCTGAGCATGTTTGCGACTGTTAACATTTCCTGTAGTTTTTAGCTTGACAAATGATGATGCTGGTAATAAAAATACATTTTTTTTTGATTTGTCCATCAAAGGAGTACGATTAACAAAAAACGACCACCCCGACAGGAGCAGCCGTTGTACCTGTGAAGGGGTACTCTTTTATACTACTTTATACTTCTGCCATGGGTAGGCTGGCAGCAGGCTTATTGGTCTTGCTGTTATCGGGCAACACTGCCGATTCTGCTGTGGCGAGGCGTTCAAATGCATGAATACCTGTGAGGTTTGCAACTGTTTTACCAATGGCTTCTAACCTGGCTTTTGCTTTGGATTGTCCTGACGGGGCATCTCCTGCAATAACGCTCTCATAAATACCTGCAAATTTTTTGATCCCTAACTGTGTATGGTAGGCATCGAGGTGCTGGTACCCCAACTGCGCCAGGAAGCGGGCAAAATTGACGAGATAAGGGATATAAGCTTTCAACGGGTCGGGCACAACCATTCCTATGTTGGCGAATTTGCGCCGGATGGTTTCATCGGTGGCGATGTCGAAATGTCCGGTCATGGGTATCCAGGGCTCGGCCTGTATATAGCTGATGGGCTTGGGTACCCGCCCGGAGGTGTCAATCGTATTGAGAACAGCGCCGGTACAGAGGGTACCGATGAGTGGATTGAAGGGATCAGCACCGGCAGGCGGCATGATGTAGTCTGCGTAGAATTCCGGTACCCTGGCGAGCGTGCTTTTCTGCCAGCCCTGCGGCACCACATCTATATTGTTGTACCTGCTTTCGTATACAATATTTTTACTCACAGCACGGGCAAAGGCTTCATTACCGGCTGTGGGTCCTGCGGTAGGATAGGCGGAAATAACCTTTACGATATGGTTTTTATTCCAGCTTGTCATAGTGTCTTTAAGGTATAAGGCCATTACCGGTGTGAGTGCGCCACCAAGGCTATGACCGGACACGGCAAGTTCAGCACCGGGTTTAACCTTTGGCAGATAGCCGGAGAGTGCTTCGATCATGGACATTCCGGTGGAATCTTTCATCCTGGTCAGTATCTGCAAGCCTGTATTGGTACCTTCTGCGATAGCTGCAGGAATCACCTCAAGTGCGGAGCCCGACTTACCGGTAATGTCTTTCCACTTTACGATGGCATTGACTTTAAAATCTTCCTGAAACCATCCATAGGTGGATTTGATATTGGTGCCGGCAATGGCTATGACAAAAAGATGCTGTGCGGTGTTATACAGTAGCATCATGGTATTATCGGCCACTACGGAGGAAGCCTGAGGGTTATTGCTGAATACGACCGGCCCCCAAACGGGTACCCAGCCCCTGCCGAGTAATTGCTGTGTGGCGGGTGCTGAGAGGGTTTGGTGTACAATCGTGGTAACAAAGTGCTGAAGCGCGGAGAAGTTGGAAAAAGTAAAGCCAAATGCAGCATTGGAAAGCACAGAAAGGCTATACACTTGCTGTAGTTTTGAATACATTTCGGTCATGCAATAAGGAGTTTAAATGGTTTATGCATAATGGGTGAGTTTTGGTGTGTTGATAAAACGGGGGATGCAGCAAATAATTGCAGTATTTATCAATTCTGGTCAGAAAACTGATCATCACTCGTTTTTTGGCCTGTTCGTGAATGGTATTTATGCTTTTAGCCAACAGAAAAATACCAAGCCATATTCAAGGCAGGTATTTAAAATAACCCATACAGTTAAGCAGCCAAAAAATCATCTCCCAACATTACTATTCTATCTTTCAAGCCGTACAATATATTATGTATTATCATACATCCAAAATAGAAAATACATCTTAATAAATTGATTATCAACATATTAATATATAAAAACACATTCTATCCAAATATATTATAATAATATCAATGTATATAAAATACAACACAAATAATAATTTTATAGTTACTTTAGCTTTTATATAACAAAGTATGTTTTTATATAATATTTAAACTGACAGGTATGCGAAAACTTTCATTCAAGCAAATTGCTCCTTTTCTGGTATTGGCGATAGTAGCGATTGCTGCGCTGTTTATTAAGCCCGTAAGTGATTTTGTGGACACCGGTAAATACAGCGCTGCTGACATTACCTGGATTATTGTAGCCACAGCATTGGTATTCCTGATGACACCGGGTCTGGCTTTTTTCTATGGTGGTATGGTGCATCGTAAAAATGTGATCTCGACCATGATAAAGAGTATGGTGGCTACGGGTGTGGTTACCATATTGTGGGTGACGGTAGGCTACAGTCTCTGCTTTGGTGAATCGATCAATGGCATCATCGGGAATCCGTTGACACACCTCTTCTTTAAGGGTGTTAATTCCGGAGCACCCTGGTCGCTTGCCCCTACTATTCCGCTTACCCTTTTTGCACTTTTTCAGTTGATGTTTGCCATTATTACCCCAGGCCTGGTGGTGGGCGCTGTGGCCGAAAGGATACGTTTCACTTCTTATATACTTTTTATTGCCTTGTTCAGCATACTGGTGTATGCACCAATTGCGCATTGGACCTGGCATCCGGAGGGTTTTCTTTTCAAGATGGGGGTCCTTGATTTTGCTGGTGGTACGGTTGTACATATTTCAGCCGGCTGTGCTGCATTGGCCGGGGCACTGGTACTGAAACGCCGCCAGGCGCATATTGACCATCGTGAAATACCACCAGCAAATATTCCATATGTACTTATCGGAACCGGGCTGCTCTGGTTTGGCTGGTTTGGTTTTAATGCTGGTTCGGCCCTGGGTGCCAACGCTCTTTCTGTATCGGCCTTTGCTACCACCAATACGGCTGCCGCTGCTGCAGGCCTGAGCTGGATGTTTTTTGACGTCCTTCGCGGCAAGAAGCCCTCGGTACTCGGCTTCTGTATCGGGGCTGTGGTGGGACTGGTAGCCATAACACCGGCGGCAGGTTTTGTGGCCATTCCCCAGAGCATTTTTGTGGGGGTACTGGCATCAATCATCTCAAATGTGGCTGTGTATTATAAACAAAAATCAAAATTGGACGATACGCTTGATGTGTTTCCCTGCCATGGTGTTGGCGGGATGGTGGGTATGCTGCTCACCGGTGTCTTTGCCACCAAGGCGGTAAATGCAGCAGGAAATGATGGCCTTTTTTATGGTAATGCCAGCTTCTTTTTTACCCAGTTGAAAGCACTGGGCATCGTGGTTACATACAGCTTTGCTGTATCGTATGGCATTTTTAAATTTATCAATTTCATTCAGCCGCTGCGGGTAAGTTCTGAGGAAGAGGAACTGGGACTTGATGCTACGCAGCATGATGAAAAGTACCTGCAGGGCACATTGCTTGTACAGCAAAATGGCATACTGCAGGAAGAACCGGCAGGAGAATAAAACAGAAAAGGATACAGTTTTATATACAGGCTTCTGGTAAAAGCCTATAATCCGTACCCTTTTCTTTTAATACTAAAAATCTATTGCAATGTTACAAAAAAAAATCGCAACTGGCATCGCCATGCTCTTCACTGTATACAGTACTGCCCAGGTGGCTGCTGTAACTGAAACTCCTTCCCCAACCAGCAACCCCGCTCCGGCGGCAGCGCCGCCGGTAACGGACAAAAAGCCATTGGTGACTTTTTCGGGTTCGGTAGATGTTTACTACCGCTACGATTTTGACCGCCTGGCTGCCAATAACAAAACAAGCTTTACGGGTACACATGATGCTTTTGCCCTGGGTATGGCCTCAATAAGGCTTGAACACGGCGGCGATAAAGTAGGTATCGTGGCTGACCTCGGTTTTGGCAACCGCGCTAAAGAGTTCTCGTATAATGAAGATGGAATTACAAGGGCAATCAAGCAGCTTTATATCACGTATGCCCCTGCCGGCTGGATCAGGTTTACCGGCGGCACCTGGGCTACACATGTGGGCTATGAATTGCTGGATCCACAGCTCAACCGTAATTACAGCATGAGCTATATGTTTACCAACGGTCCTTTTTCGCATACTGGTATCAAGGCTGAACTCGCAAAGGGTAAACACGGGCTGATGCTGGGTGTATCGAATGCTACAGATTACCGTGTACCGCTGGCCGGACATATCAACAAAAAATTTCTGCTGGCACAGTATAGTATTGCGCCAGATGACAAAACAAAAATCTACCTGAATTACGTGGGTGGCAAAGGGCCTGACAGTGCCATCAGCAACCAGTTCGACCTTGTTGCCACAGCCCAGCTTCTGCCCCGCTTTGGGATTGGCTTCAATGGTACGCTCAATGAAACCCGTGTGTGGACTGGCACAAAAAATGCGGCTGCAAAAGAATGGTGGGGAGCCGCGCTCTACCTGAATGCAGATCCCAAAGACTGGCTGGGGGTTACCCTGCGCTCGGAATTGTTTAACGACAAAGAAAGCCTGAAGGGTTTAGGAACTTCATTATTTGTTCATACGCTTTCTGCCAATATTAAAAGCGGTGGTTTTATTTTTATCCCGGAATTGCGCATTGAATCGGCCAGGGATAAGATTTATCTTGCCAACAGTGGTACACCGAAAAAAAGTAATGCTTCGGTGGTGCTGGCTGCGGTATACAAATTCTGATGTGCAGTACCTGCAGACCAACAGATTGACCATTACCCGAGGCAGAAATGATCGCCAGCACCAGGGGCTGTGTCAATCTTTACAATCGATAGTAAACTTTCTCATATAGCAAGCAATCGTAAAAGCCCGCTGTTTCTACAGGGGGCTTCTCTGTTAAGAACTGATGGGTATAAAGTACCTGTACGACCCAGGTAACAGGCGCCATTTCCTCCCCTATCTGTCTTACTTTTGCAACATGCACATTATTCTTGCCGCGGCAACCGCTGCCGAAATTGCGCCATTTTGCGAACGTATGGCAGCCAACGATCCACGCTGCGCAGCACATGATATCAGTATTTTGATTACGGGCGTTGGTCAGGCTGCTGCTGCCTGGGCGCTTACCGATGCCCTCCACCGCCACCCGGCAGACCTTGTCATTCAGGCAGGGATAGCTGGTGTTTTTGATCATACAGCCCCATTGGGTCAGGTAGTAGTGGCCAGTACCGATGTATTTGGCGACCTTGGCACGGAGGCTAAAGGCGTCTTTACACCGATTACCGCTACAGCACTGCAGTATCCCAATGAACTGCCCTATGTAAATGGCCGCCTCCCCAACGACTGGCTGGGCGCATTTACAACCTTGCCGCCGGTAGTGGATGCCGTGACGGTAAACCGCGTAACGGATGACGCTGCACAATGCCGCGTTTTGACGGAAAATTTTGCTCCGGCCATAGAAACCATGGAAGGGGCAGCTCTACACTATGTATGCCGCCGCCAGAACACCCCCTTTATCCAGTACCGCGCCACCAGCAACACCGTGGGTGAACGGGATAAAACGCGCTGGATGATCACAGAAGCGATACAGCACCTCAACAAAGCCCTGCTGGCACTGCTACCTACGCTGCGGGGAGATATGTTTGCTCTGCCACGCGTCAAGACTGCTCCCCCAACCTTGTCCCTCTCCTTTTCACCCTGCCCCAACGATACTTTTATTTTTGACGCACTGGTGCATGGCAAAATTGATACGCAGGGGTTGACATTTGACGTATTGCTGGATGATGTGGAGACCCTTAACGAACATGCGATTGCCGGCCTGCCCGATATTACCAAGCTGAGTTATGGCGTATTGCCCCTGGTACTGGATCGTTACCGGGTACTCAACAGCGGTAGTGCTTTGGGCCGCGGTGTTGGGCCATTGCTCGTTACCCGCGCCGGTAATACAGCAGCCGTTAATACTGAAGGGGATTTTTCTGTAGCCTTACCCGGCGAACATACCACCGCTCACCTGCTCTTTTCGGCGGCCTGCCCGGGCGTAACGAAGAAAAGTTTTCTACGCTACGATATGATTGAACAGGCTGTACTGAACGGACAAACCACGGCAGGTGTACTGATTCATGAAAACCGGTTTACCTATGCAGAGAAAGGTCTGGAAAAAGTAACCGACCTCGGCGATTTTTGGGAAAAGACCAGCGGACAGCCCATCCCCCTTGGCGGTATCGTCATCCGGCGCAACCTGCCCGCTACAGTGCAGCAAACGGTTGATCGCCTGATTAAGCAGTCCGTGCAATATGCTTTTGCACATTATCCGCAACTGTCGCCTTATGTACGACAGCATGCGCAGGAAATGAATGAAGCCGTAATGCGGCAGCATATTGACCTGTATGTAAACGATTTTTCAATCGATCTCGGCAAAGCAGGCAGGACAGCAGTATTGCAGTTGCTCAACAGCCAGGGGAAACAATGGACGGAAAAAGAGGTATTTGATACCCCGGCAAAAGCAGCATACGAGTGGTAAATTGTGTGGTGTGCCATAACTGTTTTGGGCACCGGTAAAACAACCCGTCACATGTCCACCGGTAAAACTGAATTTTCAACCGCTGGTAACTATCCGCTTATCCGTTTGTAAAAAAGAATGAATCTTTATCCTTGATGATACTGTCCGTACCCAACAGGTGCAATCCGGTTGCACCATTCCGGCAGGCACAAAAAGATCATCCCACCATAATATAAATGCATGAAAAAAGTATACTGCCTGCTGCTATTTGCACTTGTCATCGGACTGCATGCTTCCGCACAGGAAAAACGCCCGGTTATACAGTCAAATACCAAAGACATCATTTTCAAACATGACGGTGCTGTAGTCAACTGGTACATGGAGGAAGGTAAGAACCCGGATATTTATTCCATTGGTAATAACCTCAATGCTCATACCGTTAAGGTCATTACGGATATTGACTCTGCCCGTTTTGTATTGGCTCCCGGCGAAAAATACGATTTTGATATACTCTTTAAAAAAACAACAACCTTTCCTACGCAAATCAACGTATTGCGTAATCCATTTTTTTTCAATCCACCGGTTTATATCTCCCTGGGTATTATCCTGCTTGGTTTGTTTATCATTTTGATCCTGGCCAGAAAATCCATATCCACCATAACTTTACTCAGGCTGGGTCTTATCAGCGGGTTACTTTTCTGGTTAATGATTATTATTGGTGGCCTTTTACAAAGGCACTACAGCCATACAAAAATGGGTGTAAGTCAATTGGGAACCATTGGAACCGAATCTGAGGTTTTTATGGCCATTGCATCCATGCTGCTTGCCCTGTTAACGTTGCTGTTTAACATTGGTTTTATCAAAGCCGCCAGGACGTTGAAAGTCAGTATTATTCCAGCGGTACTGAGTATCAGCATGTCGGTTTCGATGGCCTGGGGGGCTACTTTCCCATCGGGCAATACATATCATGGCCTGCTGGGTCCGCTCCCATTGGGCATTATGACCGGTGCATTACTTGTATTCCTGTTATGGCGCCGGAACGGCCACTTTTCGGCCATCAGAAAACTATCCCTGATAAGTTTCGGTATTATGTTGCTTTTTATACTCCGGTTTGTACCCAATCTTCAGCAACAGTTTGAAGGATTGATCCAGCGAACGCTCTGGCTGGGCTGGTCAGTCTGGTATATTTCTTTAAGCATTTGGTTACCCAGATTAATCCGCGACAGCAAAACGAGTATTTCGGCTACGGGGTTTCAAGGCACATGAGCAGAGATGACAGGAATGATCCATATTTTTTTACCTTTGACGTGAAAAGGTTCCTTCCGGTAAGAAGAGCCATTTTCAAATACCAGTCAATATACATTTATGGACAAAAAATTAATCAGCACCGGTTCCATCTTTGAAAAAGAAGTCGCTTTTTCACGGGCTGTTGTGGCGGATAAGACGATTTATGTATCTGGTTGTACCGGGTACAACTATACCACCACAACAATTGCTGATGACATCGCGGAACAAACTGAGCAGACATTTAAAAACATCGAATACGCATTACAGCAAGCAGGGGCTTCACTAAAAGATGTGGTGCGGGTACATTATATTTTAGCAGACCCTGATGAATTTGAGAAATGCTGGCCAGTTATCAGGAAATACTTTGATGACATCAGACCAGCCTGTACGGTCTTTTGCGCAAGGCTGACCAGTGAAAAGATCAGGATAGAGATAGAAGTAACGGCGGTAAGGCCATAGATAACCCTGTATACGTAATCAATCTATATCCGCATATTTTTTTGCATCAGGTTGCCTACTTCAGGTTCTTCACAATTGCGATAAATGAATTACCCGTACGTTGTTTGATCAAGCCATCATCGTCAAGCCGTACCACGCTCCTCCGCACGGAATCCTGTTCGTTACCTCCAATACAGAACGCAAAGCCGCCCTGCGCATCACGACCGGTTTCCACAACAATCACCGAGTGCGATTCGTATTGGGCATTCTTTTTGGCAAATGCAAAGTTAAAGGTATTGCCGCGGCGGTTGTTCTGGATGATATCGCCAATGGCAGGGGGCTGTGCATTAAAATCAAACCCCTGGAATACCCCGGTTCCCTTGACTGCATTCCTGATAGCCTGGTTTACGAATACCGAATGTGACATGGCAAATTTAAACTCAGCCTTTGTGGCACCGGCCTGTTTTACACACCAGGAAATAAATACCGCCGACCAGGGCACCTGTGTACAACTGGTAAACTTAAACCCGATCTCCTGTGTCCATTTCTTGATCTGCTGGCAAAGTACCGGATCGGCTTCATTGGTAAATTGAAAACGATTGTGTTGCTCCTGCGCTGTATTGGCGAGTGCGAGTGCAAATGGGGATGGCGTTGGCATAATGTGTATGGTTTAAATAAATGCTTTATGATAGATAAATGCGCTTACACCACACAAAATAATCCTTTCCGGAACAGGTTGCAAGGGTGAAAACACCTTTTTTACCATAATAAGTAAAGAAGTATAAATTTCCTGATTTCAATAGTGCTTTAACCAAAGTTAGTCTGTAAGCCTACAAAGTATCACTATCTAAAAATGGGCTTTTTTCCGGGTTGTAATTATTAATCTGATAGTGTACTTTGTGCAAACATTAATGCATTGATTTTTTATTGCAAAACTTAAAAAAACAATAATCATGTTTACACAATAGCTAATGACTCAAAGCTATAGAATAAGTATTTGAATCACGCTGTCTAAAGTGATTAGACATCAGTTACGCACGCAAAATTAACCATAATACTTGAATCATGAAAAATCTTCAAAAAATCAAACGTTGCTTTATTATCGGACCGATGGAAAATATCCAGAAGCTTGAAAAACTCCGGGAAAAGATCATCAAGCCTATCCTTGAGCCATTGGGCTTTACTGTCGCTACTCCGGATGAAGGTGAGATTGGAAATATTATGCGTCAGGTACTGCTAAATCTGGAGCAAGCAGATTTATTGATTGCTGACATCACAGGTAGTACACCCAATGTGATGTACGAAATGGGTGTTTATCATGCATTTGGTAAGCCTTATCTTACACTAAAAGATAGTGTTCCTTCCAAAAAGAACGTAGCTACTCCATTTGATATTGCTGAGTACCGCTATCATGAGATTGATTATGAAAACACAACCGCAGCAAAGCAGAAATTACGACCATTACTAAAAAAAATAATAACCAAAATTGATCAGATAGATTGGTTTGGTAATCCGGTTACCGATTTCTATCAATCACCGATAGCTGAGATTCCAACAGCAATAGGATTATATAAGAATTATAAGAAAAATTTCTTAGACATGGTATTTCCTCATGTTTTTCAGAAGGATGAAAAAGGAAAGAACTACAAAGTTGATGTATATATTGAAACCAGGAGGAAAGATAATACCGGTAAGCCGGTAATGCGCGCACTAACAATCAAAGAACGTGCACAACTTCGGGCAGAAATTCTAATTCCAAAGGAGATGAGTACATCAAATCACAATGTTATAAAGGGACTAAAAGATAATAACACAATTGATTTTTTAGAAGCAGAAGTAGGAAGAAGAACAAGACCCTTTAAATTACATTACCGAAAGGATAATGATGGCAAAATAATATTACTTGACATCCCAACCATCTTAAGTACGCTTAATGAATCAATCAATGTACGTAGAGACATTCATGCGGACCAGATCGCCAAAAGTGACTGGGAAATTCTGGAAAAACAAGAGTTAGAGCGTTTCGCCGGGAAATGCGACGCTTATAGACAAAGGCTAAGAAAAGAATTTCCCGAATGCATTGATAAAGTTAAAGTCACTATTGACTGGATACCCGGATACTAATGCTATAAAGATGCGTTTTCAACGGAAAAGATTTTATAATCCCACATATTACAGTTCACTCTAAATATTGATTTCCCCGATTTTCAACTAAATTTGCCCCTCAATCGAAAAAAGATGAGTGAAGAAAAGAGCCTGAATTTTCTGGAAGAGATTATCGAAGCGGATATTGCCTCGGGTAAGCATACCAGCATACTTACGCGTTTTCCGCCAGAGCCAAACGGTTACCTCCACATCGGCCATTCCAAGAGCATCTGTCTCAATTTTGGCCTCAGCGCCAGGTACGGCGGCAAAACCAACCTGCGCTTCGATGATACCAACCCCGTAACAGAGGATACCGAATATGTAGAAAGCATCAAGGAAGATATTCAATGGCTGGGTTTTCAATGGGCAGATGTCTTCTATGCCTCAGATTATTTTGAGCAGCTCTATGGCTTTGCTGTACAACTGATTGAAAAAGGCCTCGCTTATGTGGATGATAGCAGCCCGGAGCAGATTGCTGCCCTCAAAGGCACTCCCACAGAGCCGGGTAAAGACAGTCCCTTCCGCAACCGCGGTATCGAAGAGAACCTGGCCCTTTTTACAGCCATGCGGGCGGGACAATACAAGGATGGTGAAAAAGTATTACGGGCTAAAATCGACATGGCCAGTCCGAATATGCACATGCGCGACCCCATACTTTACCGCATCAAACACGCACACCATCACCGCACAGGCGATGCCTGGTGCATCTACCCCATGTACGATTTTGCACATGGCCAGAGCGATAGTATCGAAAAGATTACGCACAGCATCTGTACATTGGAATTTATCCCTCACCGGCCGCTTTACGAATGGTGTATCGACCAGTTGGGGATCTACCCTTCCCGCCAGTACGAGTTTGCCAGGCTCAACCTCAATTATACCGTCATGAGCAAACGAAAACTGCTCCAGCTTGTAAACGAAAAGCATGTAGACGGCTGGGACGATCCACGTATGCCCACCATCAGCGGACTCCGCCGCCGCGGGTATACGCCTGCCAGCATCCGCAATTTCTGCGACCGCATCGGCGTGGCCAAACGCGACAACCTGATTGACGTAGGCCTGCTGGAATTCTGCATCCGCGAGGACCTGAACCTGACTTCTAAAAGAGCAATGGCTGTGCTGGATCCGGTTAAACTCATCATCACCAATTATGAGGCAGGAAAAGTGGAGGAACTGACCAGTGAAAATTATCCCGACAATGCTGCGGATACGCGCGTGCTGCCTTTTGGACGCGAACTCTGGATAGAGCAGGAAGACTTTATGGAAGTACCCGCAAAAAAATGGTTCCGCCTAGCACCGGGTATGCTGGTTCGCCTTAAAAGCGCCTATATTGTACAATGCGAAAGTTTCGACAAAGACGATGCAGGTAATGTTACCGCGATCTATTGTACCTATATTCCCGAAAGTAAAAGCGGGCAGGACAGCAGCGGACTCACCGCCAAAGGCACCATACACTGGGTAAGCGCAGCACACGCGATACAGGCGGAAGTAAGACTCTATGAGCGGCTGTTTGGTGTAGAGAATCCGGCTTCGGAAGAAGGCGACTTCAAATCATATATCAACCCCGACTCGCTCAAAGTGGTAACCGCTTATCTTGAACCTTCCCTCGCCAATGCCACAGCGGCAGACCGGTTTCAATTTATCCGCAAAGGTTATTTCTGCTTAGATAAAATGGCTACACCCGGTTACCCGGTATTTAACCGGACGGTGACACTGAAAGATGCCTGGGGTAAAATAAAATAGCCGGTCAGTGAAATGATATACAAGCCAGGGGATACAAGATTGCAGATACAAAGGATGAGAAGTAAGATTAATACTATCGGGTACTAAGTTCTTTGTCTTCCCCTACAAAAATATCCCCCATATAAATTTATCGCGGTATTTTTTGTCCCAGTTTTTGGTAATATCAGTAATCATACTGCGTATTTCAGCATTGGTTTTTGCCTTACCTTTTGCCGGGGCTACAATTTTCTTTTCATCCACGCCAACCACCTGTACAGAAGTGGCAATATAAGAAGTAAACATACGCGGAATGGTAACACCGAGGATCATCCCCGGCAACCCGCATAAACTCATGGGCCCGCCGCTGATCATAATATCATCGGTGTAAAATGCAAATACATATACACTGTCGAACAAGCGGCTCACGGCTTTACGGCAGGAGAAACCTGCAATCTCCCGGCTTTCATTTGTGATTTTCCATTCCATTTTACGCAGACTGTCAACCATCAAGTATTTTTCGCCCGAGATACTGCGCAGCACAACCGATTTACCACCGGCATAATCATGATACCAGGTAGTTTCTTCCTCATCGCTGTTATTGATCCAGGAGGGTATCTTCACCTTATCGTCCGACCGCGTGTAGTGGTAAATGCTCTGGTTGCCGTTGAAGATAAAGTTGAAATACTTCGTTGAAAACTGCGGCAGCGCTTCCTTTATCTTCTCCCGCCAGGAATCATCGCCCATGGTTTTCTGGATATTTGTCCGCACTTCAAATTCAATTTTTGCCCGGGTAACCATTTCCTGTCCACGGGTTTTCGTGAAGAGGAACAGGGTAATGAGCAGACAAAAGTATTTAGTCATCAGTATAACTTTAAACAGTTGAACAATCGGTTTATAAGCTGAGCAGTATTTAATCGCTGCCCGGTGCCCTGGCATTTTTACTAAAATTCCAGATCAGTGTGAGCAGCCAATACCGCTTGAGCCGTTGGGTATTGGTTTCACTCAGGTAGTTACTCGTAACCACCCGGTTGATCACGTTATTCTGGTTGAGGATGTCTTCCACACTGAGTTTGAGTACCAGTGTTTTCTTAACCATAAACTTACTCAGGAATGCATTCCACACAATATTATTATTATTACGATCAAAAGCAGATGTCTGCTGCCGGTAGTTGAACTCAGCTTCACTGCCAATGATGAGGTTTTTATTGATGTAGTAAGACGCATCAACATTATGTTCCATCGAAAAAAAACTGACGGGTGTATTATTAAGTGAAGAGCGGTTGCGTGTCTGGTTTAACGATACATACCAGGAAACGTCATACACATCATCCCTGGATTTACTGAAGCCAAGGTTCATTCCTGCAGAGAGACGGGTACTTTTATTTTTCAGTCCGTTGATAAAATCGACATTACGGCCAAAATTGATATTAGGTCCGAAATTCATGTGCATATCCAGCGATTTGATCTTCCGGTTAAAACTCATGTATAGATTCCCGTTGTATATGCCGTCAGCATTTACCGGTGTGGTTATCCTGCGACCCAGATTGTCGAGCGTAATTGAGTTGGTGATGGCATTTTGTGCAAAGGAAAAACTGGCATTCGCATATACCCCGCGTTGCTTCATCATACTGTAGCCGTTGTAGCCCATATTGAAGCCATGCCGGAAAGTTTGCTTAAGGTTAGGATTACCAATATAAAGGTTGAGCGGGTTGTTGTTTTCGCGCAAGGGTTGCAACTGGCTCAACGAAGGTTGCCGGGTAGAGCCATTATAATTAAACCGCATACTCCTGTTGTTTTTCATGGTATAGTTGAAGCTGGCAGAAGGAAAAAGGTTGAGGAAATTATAATGATAATCGCGGCTCCGGCTGATGTCGTGCAGCGCAAAAGCGGTGGAAGCAAGCCCCATGCCTACAGAAAAATTGTATTTCTTTTTGATGTAACGAAGATTTACCCCACCGCGGTGCGTGATGATGTTCTGGCGGAAGGTATTGCTCAGCGAATCAATCCGGTCTTCATACTTACCCAGTGTTGTTTTTCCGAAATTTGTCCGGTCATTATCGCCAATCGCTGCATTCACCCCGTAATTGATCTCGCCGAAAATATCTTTAGCCAGTGGCTCTGTATAAGACAGACGCGTATTAATGGTGGTATTGGCAGTAATGGTGGTTTTATACTGGTCGATCGAATCTTTGCGGATAAAACTGCCATTGTCGTAAAACTGGTTCAATGCCTGGAGGTAACCACGCCCGTCAACCCCGCCATACCGTATTTCTGCCGTAACAGACAGGGTACGTTTGGGCTTCTTAAACTTGTGCTTCCACAATATGTTGGTGTTCAGGTTCAGTTTGTCTGTGGTGTTGGTAATAAATTTATCACTTGTATTAACGAGCCCACCGCCCTTATTCACCGCATCCGAATAATTGATATTATCCGTTTCCGAACGTAATGCCGACACATTGCCCGTAACCCTGATGCTGTTCATTGAGTCCAGCTTAAGGTCGTAGGTAACATTGAATTTATACTGCTGCTTTTGCAGAAAGTTGTTTTCAACATTGTTTTCCGAAAAACTGGTATCCGGCAGAAAGGTTTGAGAGAAACCGGCCGAACCCCTGCGGTAATTGAGTTTATTAAACTTCAGGCCCGCATTGATGTTGTTATTATCATTAAGTTTATTGCTGTAGTGCAGTCCCCCGTTCCAGTTTCTGGCAAATCCCTCATCCGTATTCACATATACATCCCCATCATCCCCGCCATTCCACGCATAGTTCAGGTTTCCGCTCGCTTCATCAAGCGATACCGAATACTGATCTCCCTGGCCGGCATAGTTCTGTTCATCCTGCCAGTCGAGGCCATCCTTTCCGGTATTACCACTAATAAAATAAGCCGCGAATTTGCGTTTCCCCCTGAAAGCATTAATCATAGCCGCACTATTATAACGACTACCTGTTTCACGCTGCAGCCCGCCAGCCAATTCTAATTTTCCAAAATAACCTTTCTTCCTGTCGTCTTTTAACTTCAGGTTAATGGTTTTACTTTTTTGTCCATCATCAATACCCGTAAACTCTGCCTGATCGCTTTTCTTATCATATACCTGTACCTCCCTGACCGCGTCTGCGCGCAGGTTCTTTATGGCTATACCCGGGTCATCGCCAAAGAACTCCTCCCCATCCACCAGCACTTTACTCACCACTTCTCCCATCGCTTTGATCTGCCCGTTCTTATCCACCTGAATACCCGGCAATTTCTTCAGCAGGGCTTCTACATTAGCATTGGGCCCTACCTTAAAACTATCTGCGGTATAGACAATCGTATCGCCTTTAATCTTGATGGGGTTACCACTTTTGATAATCACTTCCTGCAGCAGTTTAGACTTGGGGGTAATGGCAATGGTTTTCAGATCGAGGGCTTCCTTACCCATATCAACTTCATCAACATAATCTGCAAAACTCGATTGGGTAATCTGTACAATGTATTTTCCCGGAGCTACAGCAGGCAGCAGAAAGGAACCATCCCTGTCCGAGCGGGTAAAGGCATACAGCAGAGAGTCTTTCGGCGTAAGCAGGGCAATCACGGCAAAGGGTACCGGCTTCTTATTGGTGGTATCCGATACCACGCCTTTTATACTACCCGTTTGTGCGTGGGCAACAGACATCAGCAACAAAAGAATAATCCCTGAAAGAAATTTTTTCATCCTGGTTCTGGTTGATATGGTACGGGAATAGTGCGTTTCGGGATAACAACATCCGGCAATAACTAAAGCATGGCCGACCATAAAAATTGCTCAATCCATTTTTTGCTGCTTTCATCACCATCCCCGCCCCAATCCTTACTTTTATCGATCAGCGTCTTGCGGTATTCTTTGATGGTATAAGGCTTTTTAACGGCGGGAGAAATGATTTTGGCTTCGTCAATGCCCTCAATATTCAGCTTGGTAGCAATCCAGGAAGTGTATAAGCGCGGGATTGTCATTCCAAGTATCATCCCCGGCAAACCGGTAATACTGCAGGGGCCGCCTGATATCGTAATCTCATCTGTGTAAAAGGCAAATACATATACACTGTCGTAAATCTTACCAATCGCTTTCCGGCAGTTGAACCCGGCAATCACCCGGCTTTCGTTGGAGAATCGCCACTCTACAGCTTTCAGGCTGTCTTTAATGCTGAACACACTACCAAAAATATTCTTGACGATGGTCATTTCACCCTTCTGCTGGTCGGTAAACCAACTCCCCTCCTCATCGTCTTTACGCATAAACTCCGGTATTTTCAATGAAGCGTCATCAAAATGATGAAACTTGTACAAGCTCTTACCCGCTGCAAAAGTAAAGTGATAATAAGCCGTTTTAAACGGAGGTAACTGATCCTGTAACATTTCTGACCAGGGGTTATCCCCACCCCATACCTTTTTCATATTGGTCTTTACTTCAAACTCAACATTCCCTTTACTGATAAACTGCTGCGCGTGTAAACTTACCGCCGCTGCAAAACCGATGACAAATAGGGTTATCTGCTTCATGTTTCTGTATTGATTATTTTTTTGCCGTAGCCTTGCTTTTATTTTTAAAATCCCAGCGGAAACCAAGCATCCAGTATTGCTGCAAACGGTCGTTGCGCTCTTCGGTAAAGCCATTACCACTGAGGTTGCGGTCGATACCGATGTTTTGTTTCAGGATATCGCGGATTGTGCAATACAGGGTAAATTCATCTTTTTTGAATGTACGTTCAAAACGGGCATTCCAGAGCGTATTGTTTACATTGCGGTCAAAATCCTGGGTACGCTGGCGGTAGTTCTGCTGGATCTCTGTACTCAGTTTCCATACTTTATGGAAATAAACTGATGCATCTGCATAAATACTATTCGTATTGTACTTTACTGTTTGCCGGCTGGACACAGATGAGCGGTTGATGTTATACCCGAAATCGTCGCGGAGGGAAACTTCATATACCTTGTCTTTAGATTTGCTGAGTGAGAACCCGATGGAAGCACCAAGGTTGCTGGTTTTGTTGGTGATGCCATTGACAATATCATTGTATTTCTGGTAAAACAGGCTTGCGTTGATGTTAAGATTCGTTTTTATTTTCTTCAGGTTCTTACCCATCCCCATCCAGCTTGACACCGAGTAATTACCATCCGTATTCACCGGCTGTGTAACCGTTTTACCTGATGTAGGGTCGATATTCTGGCTATTGGTAATGGCGTTTGATGTGGAAGATACATTCACCGACTGATACGTCCACATTTCTTTCAGGAAGTTGTAGGAACTGTGGTTGATCCCCACATCATGTGTAAACGATTGCTTCAGCAATGGGTTACCGATATATATGCTCAGCGTATTGTTATTGTTCCGCAATTGCTGCAACTGGTTCATGGAGGGCTGTATTGTACGGCCATTATAGGTTACAGAGAGGTTGTGGTTAGATTTATAGCTGTAGTTGAATGTAGCCAATGGGAACAGGTTAATAAAATTGCGTACATAGTCTTTATTGAAAGTGATGTCGCGCAGATCGAAATGTGTAAACCCTGCGGCTGCACCAAAGGAGTATTTGATCTTTTTATTCTTATAACTGATCTTAAACCCTGTTTTGTTCGTGGAGATCTGCTGGTCAAAATTATTGGTCAGGGAATCCACGATCAGGTCGTATTTACCACTACCCGGTATGGTTTGCGTAAGTGTGGCATTGTCATTTTTCCCTTTGGTAAAAGCAAATTCATAATTCAGTTCCAGCGAAAACTTTTTGCTCAATGGTTCGGTATAAACAGCCTTGGTTGATATCCTGGCATTCCGGTTTTCCACGTCCTTTTTCTGATCAATATTTTCGCCCACAAAATTACCCCCTCCTGTATTGATCACGTTATTGGCCCGCAAAAAGCTGAGGGTGCTGCTGTTCATCAGGTTAAAATCAGCGTTGAGCGAAAATGTACGCCTTGCCTTTTTGAACTTGTGTTTGAAAAGTAACGTTGTTCCGAAACTGGCTTTATCCGAATTGGCAGTGGTTACCTGGCTGCTCGAATTGCTCAGCACACCACTCTTTCCGCGGTTTTCCGACTGGCGCGATACCACACTCTCATTTTCATAAAAATTAGCCTTTGCCGTTATTTTCAACGTATTGGCAGAATCAATCTTGATTTCGTAGCTGGCGCTGTTTTTGAAATTGCGTTTGTTCGCATAAGTATTTTCATTGGAGTTTGTATTGTACAATGAATCGCCAAACTGCAGTTGTGAAAGTGTATTTCTGGTATTGGAGTATTGCTGACGGTTAAACTTGGGAGAGAAATTCAGGGTCTTTTTATCATTCCACTTATTGGAGTACTGCCCACCCAGATTCTGGTTTTCGAAGAAACCGTTCCGGGTATCAATATAAGGATCCTCGTCTCCCCCACGGCTCATGGTCATAAACATACCACCGCCTTCTTCATCAAGTCCATAAGTTACATTCTCATCTTCTCCGCCAAACTTCTGCTGGTCCTGCCAGTTCAGCCCATCCTGCCCGGTATTGCCCTGCAGGAAATAAGCAGCCATCTTGCGCTTACCCCTGAAGGCGTTGAGCATAATATTATTATTATAACGATCGTCAATTTTATCCTGCAAGCCACCCGACAGGTCAACTTTTCCAAAATAGCCGTGCTTCTTGTCTTCCTTCAGTTTCAGGTTGATCGTTTTCTGGGTTTTACCATCATCAATACCCGTAAATTCGGCCTGGTCACTTTTCTTGTCAAATACCTGCACCTCTTTTACCGCATCAGCACGAAGGTTTTTAACCGCCATACCCGGATCATCCCCAAAAAACTCCTCCCCATCCACCAGTACTTTTTCCACTTTCTCACCCATCGCTTTGATCTGGCCATTTTTATCCACCTGAATGCCCGGCAGTTTTTTCAGCAGTTCTTCTACATTGGCATTGGCACTCACCTTAAAACTGTCTGCTGTGTACGACACGGTATCCCCTTTGATCTTGATGGCACCCCCGCTGCGTACAATTACCTCCTGGAGCAGCTTGCTTTTTGGCGTAACAGCAATAGACTTCATATCTGTTACCCCTGCTTTGATGTCAATATCATCCACATAGTCTGCAAAGAGGGGTTGCGTAACCATCAGGATGTATTTACCCGGTTCAATATTGTTAAAAACAAAATTCCCGTTCGCATCCGAACGGGTAAAGCGGTAAAATACAGAATCTTTCGGGATGAGCAGCGTTACTACTGCATTGGATACACTTTTACGGTTGGTGGTATCTGCTATCAGCCCTTTAACAATGCTCTTTTGCGCCACCACAGAAAAGCTAACTACAAATAGGCCTATGCATAAAGCAGCCAGTTTTTTCATGCCAATCAGTTTTGAGTACTAAACTAAAGATTTAGTTAAAAGTATAGAGTATTTTTGAATAGTGCCTGAAATACTACTTAAAATATTGTTAATTTCAGCAATTCATCAAACCACTTCCTTTTAACCGGATTATACATGCAAAAGAAAACCAAAACCGCGTCTGCAAAACAAAAATTGGTACCGCCGGAAAAAAAGAAAGCACCACCGGTTAAGCGTTATGAGGATATTCATTTTGTAGATACCGGGAAAGCCGTCTGGAATTATTCCCTTTTTACGGATGAAGACATCCGCAATTTTCAGCAGGGTACCTGGTACCGGGCCTACGAAGTGCTGGGCAGCCACGCGCTTGCCGTATTGGATACCCCCGGTTACTATTTTGCCGTATGGGCACCCAATGCCACAGCAGTATCGGTTGTGGGCGATTTCAATAGCTGGAACAAATTTCTCCACCCGCTTTTTGTACGGCAGGACAATTCGGGCATCTGGGAAGGGTTTATTCCTGAGCTGGAGAAAGGAGAAGCCTATAAATACCATATAGTAGGGTATAAAGGTATTGAGGTGGACAAAGGCGACCCCTATGCCAATTTCTGGGAGCTGCGGCCAAAAACGGCTTCCATAAGCTGGAACCTCGATTATACCTGGAATGATGCCGCCTGGATGAAAGGACGTAAAAAAAACAATGCGCTTGAGGCGCCCTGGAGCATATACGAGGTACACCTCGCGAGCTGGATGCGTCCGGTAAAAGATGATGAGGAAAGCCTGAACAGCTACGCACAGATCACCGAACGGCTGGTACCCTATGTAAAAGGTATGGGATTTACACATATTGAACTGATGCCGGTGATGGAACATCCTTTTGATGGTAGCTGGGGTTACCAGGGTACGGGATACTTTGCACCGACTTCCCGCTTTGGTACCCCGCAGGACTTTATGGCTATGATTGATGCCTTTCACCAGGAAGGTATTGGCGTCATACTCGACTGGGTGCCCTCCCATTTCCCTTACGACATCCATGGCCTTTTTATGTTTGACGGTACCCATACCTACGAATATGCTGATATGCGTAAGGGATTTCATCCGGACTGGAACAGCTATATTTTTAATTATAAGCGCGGCGAGGTTAAATCCTTTCTGGTGAGCAATGCCCGCTTCTGGTTCGACCGGTTTCACATTGATGGCATCCGTGTAGATGCGGTAAGTTCAATGCTGCGGCTGGATTATTCCCGTACGGAAGGCCAGTGGGAACCCAACGAATTTGGAGGCAACGGCAATATTGAAGCCATCGCCTTTATCAAAGAACTGAACGAAACGATTTACCGCGATTTCCCTGATGTACAAACCATTGCTGAAGAAGCGACAGACTGGCCGGGTATTTCCCGCCCCACCAACAGCGACGGGCTGGGCTTTGGCATGAAATGGATGATGGGCTGGATGCACGATACGCTGGACTATTTTAAATTTGACCCGATCTTCAGACAGTTTCACCAGGATAAGTTCTCTTTCAGCATGATGTACTATTTTGACGAAAACTTTATGCTGCCGCTCAGCCACGACGAGGTGGTACATGGCAAAAGTCCCATGCTGTACAAAATGCCCGGCGATGAATGGCAGAAATTTGCCAACCTTCGCCTGCTGTATACTTATATGTATACCCACCCGGGCGCCAAACTCCTCTTTATGGGCAATGAATTTGGCCAGACTACGGAATGGAACTACAAGAGCGAACTGAGTTGGGAACTGCTCCGGTTCGACTGCCACCGTCTGCTGCAGGACTGTGTAAAAGACCTCAACGGGCTGTACCGCGATCAACCGGCGTTGCATGAGTTGCAGTTTGACCCTGGCGGGTTTGAGTGGGTAAACCTGGATCACCGCAGTGAATCGGTGATTGCCTACCGCCGCAAAGGCAAAAAAAAGGCTGAAGATCTGTTGATTGTACTGAATATGACTCCTGTTGTCCGGCGCGACTGGAAATTGCAGATAAGCGGCAAGGCCAAATGGACGGAAATCTTTAACAGCGATGCAACGGGCTATTGGGGTACAGGGGATGTGTATAACCCGGCACCGGAGTGTCGTCTTGTGGACAAAAAAGATAAAATTTATGAAATAAATATTCATCTTCCGGCGTTAGGAGCAGTAATATTCCGGTGATTGGAATAGTTTTTGCCTCAGAACCACAAATAAAATATTCAAATGAAGAACCTGCTTAGTTCAGTTGTTCTGCTTTTTGCTGTGCATTCAGCAGTTGCGCAAACCGATAGTGCCCGTTTTTATTTCCAGAAAGGTACCGATGAGAAAACTGCAAAGCGGTGGCTCGTAGCCGCTGCCCATTTTGACAAAGCCATCCGTTTTAACCCCAAATTTGTAGATGCCTATATTGAAAACGGGCTGACGAACCTTGAAATGCGTCGCACAGATGTGGCCAGAACCCATTTTACAAAAGTATATGAGCTGGAGCCAACAAACGCCATAGCCATACGCGAACTTACCAAACTCTATTTCAGTTACCGGCAATACGAAAATGCCATTGCATTTGCCCGGAAATGTACCGGTTGTCCCGATGCAGAACGCATGATTGGTCTCAGTTATTATGAACTGGAGGATTATGCCAATGCGGTGAAGACCTTACTCACGGTAGTGAGTAAAAACCCCAATGATGCAGAAGCACAATATACCATTGGCCGCAGCTATCTTGATATGGAAGAGTACAAAAATGCTATTCCATACTATACCAAAGCCATCAGCATTGACACCAGCCGTGGTACCTGGATGTATGAACTGGGCTTACAGCACTACAACCTCAGCGATTTTAAAAATGCCCTGGCCATGTTTACCAGAGCAGCAGACCATGGCTATGCTAAAAGCAGTGATTTCAACGAAAACATCGGCTATTGTCATATTTATACCGGTGATTTTGAAAAGGGCGAAAAGATATTACTTGATATTTATGCTAAAAAACCGGGTAATAAAGATATCCTGCGTGACATTGCAGAGATTTATTACCAGCGCAAATTCTACGACAAGTCGCTCGAATTTTGCCAGAAACTGCTGGAAATGGACAAAAACGATGGTAAAGCACTCTACCAGGCAGGTCTTTGCTTCCAGAAAAAAGGACAGGTAGACCGCGGACAGCAGATGTGCGATAAAGCGGTGGAAATGGATCCATCTTTAGCCAGCTTACGCCAGAAAAAGATGAGCGCCGGGCTTTAACCGGTATACAAATAAACTATTACAGCAAACGGGGCGATATCGCCCCGTTTGCTGTAATAGGAATACGCTGTACTGAAAAGTGCGCTGTACCGGTAGGATACCTATTGACTGCTCCCGCTTACTGACAGGTGTTACCTGCAGCATTATAGTAAACCAAATCCGCATTGGTCTTGCTGTATCCCGGATCGGTTGAGTAAGTGCTGCTACTCGCGGGTGTATAAGCCGATGAGGGCTGTATCGAATAACTGTTTACATTCGCACTACTATTGCAGGAAGTATTTTCCTGGGCAGCCAGCCAGGTACCCAGCAGTACCGGTTTATCAAACATACCCGGGTCGATGACATAACAAAAAGTAAAACTGCCAGACTTTACCCTTACCAGAGGGGCTACATGATAAGACCAACTGACACAGCAGCCTCCCCACTTATTCGCCTGTACACTAAGGGAGCCATAGCTGAATACCTTTTCGCTGCAATAACCATACTTCCCCTCGATAATCTGCCGCATTTTATGCGCCCTTGCAAAACAACCATCGCGAACATACTCAAAAGGAATACATGGTTGTACAAGTGCAGAACCGAGATAACAACCCTGGGCCGCACAATAGTTGAATATTTTCAATGCCGTAGAATAGTCCGGCAACACATTTGTGCAACGCCGGAATATAGTCCAGTTCTGCCAGACGGCATCGTTAAACTTTGCTGACTCAATCACCGAAACATTTACCTTCCTTGCCGGTTCGGGAGAAAATATCCTGTCTCTGTACCATTTCAGGTAAGTATCTGTTTCAACCGGATCGGGCCAGGTGAGATCAGTAAGGTCATTGCTCCCGACTGTATATATCTTCACCGGCATTGACTTCGCCAATCCTTCACGGGCAATAACCAGTATCCTTTCAAAGTCTGCCTGGGTACGCTTTACCACAAAAGTGGCCTGTTTCTCGTTGAATGCATACTCGATACTGCCATCATCGAGATTTTTTATATACGCGACCGTAGTCACCAATCCATTTTCCCGCGCTGCCGCACTTACGGTTGTACGCCCTCCTGTTGCACCTTCCGGAACCACCCATTCCGTATTACGCCGGCATCCCGTTGCCAGCATCATTACCGAAGCCAGCACAAGCAAAAAAAACTTGTTTCTTTTTTTCATGTCCTTAAATGTATGTGTTGTTAAGTAAATCAGTCCCCGCCATTGAAGACCCCCGCAGGTTTCAATAGTTTTTCATGGCGAATGACCGGCTATATGTTTACAAGTGATCAATTGCATGATGACAATTGATGATACAAAGAAAATCCTTCTCTACAAGGCATGCAATACCATAAACAGGGTACTGCGACAGTATAGGCATCGATGCAATAACTGCCGGCATACGAAGCATATACAGCAAAAAGGCGTGGTCACAAATTGTCCGCAGCTAAGCCTCAGTACACCAAAAAAGGGATGGTTGAAACCACCCCCGATATCCAAATAGAACCAGAAAAATCTCTTGACATGCTTAACAGAAAAGCCATACCACCCTGAACATTATCCTGCATACCCGTTTTAAATGTTGAGCCAAAGCTACATGCACAGGAAATGACAACCTTTTGTACATTATAATCGTTCGGGAAATGGCCGGACGCCATCAATAAGCGGAATGCTCCGTATTGGAGGAATATATATCAGGCCGCTGACCAGATACATGATGAGGCTGAGGCGCTGCCACCAATATTGATGTGGCAGGTTGGGCTGGTTATTGTTTTTTTGCATGGGGTTATTTTTGCCTGCGATCATCCTTTTCAACAAAGTGAATGGATAACTATGCAGGTTGGGTTTTATAATCTCACACTTCTATGCTGTCAATACAGATAAAGTAAAAGTGTCTGCAAAACTATGCAGCGCCGCCGATGGGAGCAAGCGCAAAATAACGGTATTATAATCGTTTTTTGACCTGAATACAGCACCCGTTAACTGACGGGCGCAGGACTGGTTGTACAACTAGAAGCCAGGAGGATGAATAAGCCCCCCTGCCCTGCTCAATTTTTCAGGGTCCGTCCAAAGGACTTCATTAAACATTTGCGTATCTTACACTTGCAATATGACCTGAAACTCGTTTATCACAACACAAAACAAATGAAAATGCGTCGCCTGTTTTTACTCTCCATTGCAGCAACATGCATCATGACTAACGCGTTTGCCCAGCCACGCCCCGCTGCTGATTTTAATTTAAAGAATGCGGTTAACGGGCAATCCGTGGCCTTATCGGACTTTAAAACGCAGAAAGGTGTAATCCTCACTTTTGTAACCAATGCCTGTCCCGTAGCAAGCGCCTACCAGGCTCGTATACAGGCGCTCCATACCAAATACGCCGGCCTTGGCTTCCCCGTAGTGGCGATCGACCCCATAGATGGTATCGCCGCCATGAAAAAAAGGGCAACCGACCTGAAATATACTTATCCCCTTTTGCACGACGCCTCCGAACAGGTAACCGCGAAATACCATGTAAAGCTGAATGCCCATACCTTTATATTGCTCAATACACCCGCAGGTTTTACCATTGCCTACGAAGGTGCGATAGACGATGACTACTCCGGCGACAATATTACAGCCCGCTATGTAGAAAATGCCGTAAACGCGCTGCTGAACAAACAACCCGTTAAAGTCACCAAAACAAAGGTGATGGGCTGCCCGATGCATGGACACCATTAGCCGTGCTGTTGTCATAACCGCTATCGCTTGCGCATTGTAGGCATTGCCCTACATTTGTGGCCAATACATATAACATGAATTACCTGATCACAGGCGCCGGTAGTGGTATCGGTAAAGCCATCGCTGTTGCACTATCCCGGCAGGGGCATACCTGTTATTTAATGGGCCGGGATGTGAACAAACTCAATGCCGTATTATCGCTGCTGGGTGAAGGTGAGCACCTGGTGCTGGTGGCAGATGTAGCGAATGCCGCCGCCATGCAGGCAGTAACTGATCAGCACCCTGCATTAATACTGGATGGCATTGTGGCCAATGCGGGCCTGGGTGGGGAGAACCATTTTGGGGAAGGCGACCGCTGGCAGGAAATCATCACCACTAACCTTACCGGCACTTATTACACTGTACAATACTTCCTTGCTGCCCTGCGCAAAAGTCAACAACCCTGCAAACAAATCATCATCACCTCGTCTGTACTCGCCCGGCTTGGGGTAGCCAATTATTCGGCCTACTGTGCCTCCAAGGCAGGTTTGCTCGGTTTGATGCGGAGCTGGGCTGTGGAATATGCCCCGGAACAAATACTGGTCAACGCCATCTGCCCCGGCTGGGTGGATACAGATATGGCGCAGGCGGGTTTACAAGGCATTGCCGATGGCATCGGTATCACCAAAGCGGTGTTTTATGAAATGGCCATGCAGCATGTACCACTCAGGCGGATGAGTACCCCCGCCGAAATCGCCGACCTCGTCAGTTATTTGTTGCGGCAATCCTCTATAACCGGGCAAACCATTGATATCAACTGCGGATCGGTAATGAACAGTTAATCAACGCCCGTACTCCTTTGCAAGTTTATACACAATGGCCATAAAAAAATCCCGGTGTGTCCTGCAAAACAGGCATACACCGGGATTGCCAATCTGATGCATCAATGCATATAGCGCTGGAAGAAATTGACTGTTTTGCTGACACAATCAACCGTATTGCCGGCATTCAGGCTGTGAAACTCAAAAGGATATTCTGTATACACATAAGGCACACCCAACTGCGCCAGTTTAGCACTGAACCACTGGCTTTGGTAAACCGGTACAACCGGATCCCACTGCCCATGAAAGACGATCGTTGGTTTTGAATTGGCCTGTACCCTTGAATAAGGGCTATTGGCAATATAATCAGTAGCATCAGCTTCCCAGGTACTGCCATTGTACTGTTTAAGCACATCTTTGATAAATACACCAAGAAAAATATTATAACTATTGTACCATTGCCAGTCGTTCAGTACAGCCGGGCCAAAAAGATCGCCCACACATTTTACATAGTTATTTGTATTCTGCGTATAGGTATAAAGCAGGGCAAGCTGTCCACCTGCACTGGCACCAAACATGGCGAGCGTATCCGATACAGCCAAACTGTTTTTATTGCCGGTCACAAACGCAACCGCGCTTTTGATATCTGCCATAATTTCGGCATGATGAATATTGGTGGTGTTGGCGAGCCGGTAGTTGATGTTAACGATGGCAGCTTCCGGCCATTTTTGCTGAAAGGTGAGGATAATACCGTCAAGGTCTCTTTTGTCGCCCGCCACCCATGCCCCGCCATGAATCATGACGATTACTTTGGTATTGCTGTTTCTTCCTGCGGGCAGGTAAATATCCATTTGCTGTTTGGGATCCGGGCCATAAGGCGTATCAGTGATGACGCGTTTGGCCAAAGCAGAAGGGTTAGGGTTACCACCACCGGAACCACCACCGGTATTCCCCGCAACAATAGGTTTGTCGCACGACATAAAAGCCGCACTGGTCATGAACAGGAATCCTGCTACTGTTAACTGCATGTTCTTTTTCATACTATTTGTTTTATGTGAAAAATGACCACACCTTTTTACTGGTTGACAAAAGGTCTGGCCTGCTGAAAAATAATTGGGATGCCGCATGCATATATTTTTATCCAGGAGAAATTATGCACTGCCCGGACAAAGGAAGTCAGTCCTTCAACCGCAATAAAATCACACGTATAGAGAATCGGGAAAATGGTGCTCAATATAGAAAATCAGGCAGTTCGTGTCCAAAGAAGGTTGCTTCGGAAAGGAAGTTGATGGCATCTGTTTTATTTTTGGTTATCAAATAAGAACTGTTGTCTCTCTCCTGACTTGTACAAATATAAACGGTAAAAAGTATACTATTTGTTAAAACAAAGGCCGGGCCTCAGTTTGTTCAGGATACTTCATTACGGATAAGCAATAAAACCAGGATTACATGATGGCACCCGTACGGGTAACGAAATGCTCCTTTTTATTTCAAAATCCGGCCATTCTCCTGCACAAAGTAAAAAATTACCGCCATCATGCTGAAAAAAAATTGTGACAAAAAAATTGTGACATTTTAAATTGTCACAAAAAAATTGTCACAAGGCTGTGACATTTTTTAGACCAGAAAAAAATTTGTCACAAAAAAGCTGAAAAAGGATTTTACAAAAAAAAGTTCCCCATTTTGCGTACTTACCTTCACCACCAATGTTAACGTGGCGGCAAAAAAGTCAAAGGGTAGTCTGACAAACTGTTTGTAAAGCAGGGGAAATACATTTAATCCAAATTTTTCTACTGCAAAACCCGGGTTCAGCAACAATATGCACTTACCAGGGTAAATAAAACACCGGCCAATCGTTTACTGCACGCCAGTATTCATTGGGTGACCAAATAAAAAAAGCGGCTGTCCCATATTTTGAGACAGCCGCTTTTTGGGGTGACAAAAAATAGTTTATTGCTTAATAAGTTTATCCTTGTAAATCAGTTCACCTTTTTTACCGGTAACTTTTACAAAATAGATACCTTTCAACAACTGTTGTATATCCAGCGTAGTGATCATGTCAGTAAGCCTTTGTGTATATACCACTTTCCCCGCAGCATTTGTCAGCACAAAGTCTTTCGGCGTATTATCTCCTACAATATATACATTCAACTTATCCTGTACAGGATTGGGGAACAGCTTTACCGTAGTAAGGCCGGGTTCAACACCCTCAATGCCATTCACACTGGCCGTACCCAATTGCACGCGTAATGTATAGCACGTAGCAGCACTGTTGGCGCCATTGTATCCATACACGTGTGCATAATAAGTACCGGCCGTATAGGTACGGCTGATCGTTTCACTGCTTGTACTGCCAAGTTGCGAAATGGCCAACTGCGAAGTACCATTACTGCTGTACAGTTTGAGGTCATAATCACCAGGTAATGTACTTAACGTAATGGTAGCCGTACCGCCGGTATTGATCACAAATTTATAATAATCATTATCACCGGTTGGGCTGATGGTTCCTTTTACATCCGTATTGAACGGAATTGTGGCGGCACCTGAAGCTGTACCATTGGTACTTACATCAAGCGGACCGGGGCAGACAGATACCGCAGCAGTAGTAAATTGTGCCTGGCTGTAAGTACTGCTCAATCCGCTGCAATTGGTACGTACACGCCAATCGTATAAAGTACCGGCTGTTAATCCACTGATCACTGTTGAGGTTGCCGTAGTGGTTGTTGCTGCATTTGTCCAGGCAGCGGCAGTGCTTAACTTGTAATCAACATCGTAGCTGATTGCACCACTCACCCCTGTCCAGCTTACCGTAGCACCACCGGAAGTAATGGAACCTGATGCCAGGCCTGCAGGAGCATTACAGGTGGCGGGCGATGTGGTGGTAAACTGTGCCTGTGCATAAGTACCTGTAGCCGCAGCACAATTTGCCCGTACGCGGTAATCGTACAGGCTGCCCTGCGTAAGGCCACTCAGGACAACGGACAGACCCGTGGTAGCCGTGGCTGCATTCGTCCAGGTAGCCGAAGCATTCAGTTTATACTCTACATCATAGCTAACCGCGCCACTTACCGCCGTCCAGTTCACTGTAGCACCCGTATTGGCAATGGCAGTAGCGTTTAAGCCGGTAACATTGCCGCAGGAAGGTGCGGCACCAACAATCGTGGTAAACAATCCCCTGCCATGTGTAGCGGCAGCAAGCAATCCATCGCCCGATCTGTATTGGAGCATATCAGTACGCACATTGGGGAAGCCCGTTTCGGGATCCCAGATCGTGGCCGCTCCATTGATCAGTTCTGTTTGCCAAACACCTGTTTCTGTAGCAATGATGGCTCTCGTATTGCTACCGGGATAAAACATTGCCCAGCGTACAGGCATATCAGGCAGGTTGCCATCAATAGCCGTCCAGGTGGTACCGCCATTATTGGTTACCCATACATTGCTGACGCCGAAATTGGAATACACCACAATAATATTCTGTTCATCCGTACCCAGTTCTATACAGGAAATACGGGCGCTCGCCGTTGTCATACCTGCACCGATAATGCTGGTGAGTACGGGCGTGGCATTTGCCCCGGTTGCTTTGATGAGCGAAGGCGCAATACCATTACCCCCGCCACCAAAGTACACCGTATGATTCGTATAGGGGGATACCTTAACCGCCGTCACCTTGCCGGTACTGAGACCACTCATGGTTACTGCTGTAAAAGTACTGCCGCTTTGCGGGTTACTCCAGCGCAGGTAAGTATCTGCATTACCACTGCAGTACATGATATTATTAACATCGTCATAATCCGTTGGATTGATAAATTGCCCTGCCGAGCCGGAAAAATTTACCGACGTCCAGGATGAGCCACTATTGGTACTTCTCCTGTACTGGTTGTACACATAGGAGCCCCATTGAAACTGTGGCTGATCCTGGTCAATATGTACAAAAGCCCCATCGCCACCGGTTACTTCAACAGAAGCGCCCAGTCCCGCGCTATTCAGTTGGTGAACCCCGTTATCCTGTGCGCCCACCAGGAAATAGTTGGTGGATGTAGGGTGATTGGCTACAGCGTAAAACTGTTTGATGCGCAAACCCTGGTTCCGGTCTGAAATAGTAGCGCCGCCATTCGCAGAATAGTGTACCCCGCCATCACTGCCGATAAGTACCTGGTTGTTGCTGCGCCAGGTGATGATCTGCTGATCAGCATGCACATACTGACCCGTGGTACCAATCCATTCGCTGATTTTTGACCAACTGGCTCCGCCGGTGGTTGACTTATAACAATCGAGGCTGCCTACAATAACATTGTCCGCATTATTCGGATCAACCGCAATACCCATGCAATACCAGGCCTGTCCACTCGTAAATCCCGGCGTACTGCCCGTAGCTGCCCAGTTTGCACCACCATCGGTTGATTTGTAGATGGTGTTTACATTGTAGTTATTGCCGACAGGAGCTGCTGAAGGCAATGCGTACAGCGTGTTGCCATTACTGGCGAGGTCTACATTGTATTGAACCGGCGAAAAAGAAACCGCCGGAGAGGTCCATCCGGCAGACATAACCGTAGCAGGATTATCCGTATAGCGGTAACCGGCACTTGCAGCCGGCGTATTGAAATAGCCACAGGTAATATGCAGTCTGCCGGTGCTGCTCAGTTCCAGATCGGGTATTCTTGGATCAAGCCCCGATGGTGTAATATTAGTCCAGGTAGCCGTAGCTTTTGTATAACGCTGTAACCCTGCGGTATTGGAGATAGAATTGCAGCCCACATACAAATTTCCGGCAGCATCACAAATCACTTTACTCACATTCCAGAAGTTTGCTGTACCCGGCATAACCGTCCAGTTCGCACCGTGATCGGTACTGCGCCAGATACCGGCACCCCGAACGGCATCAGCATTGATGGCCTTTTCGCCGGTACCAAAATACATAATGTTTACATCAGACGGATCCTGGCAAATACTCGCTACGGCAAGATTACCAAAGAAATCATTAATCGGTGTCCAGGTAGCCGGATTCAGCGTGATATCATTGGTCTTCCAGAGTCCGCCATCAATACCGCCTACCCATACCGTTTTGCCTGTGGCATCACCCAGGTCTTCCCAGATGGCGCGTACACGGCCCGAAGTCTTACCATTGCCCGGCCTTGTATTGCCGTTGCTGGGTCCCACCACATCACTGTTGGGGCCACGTTCTGTCCATGTAAACAAAGGCGCCCGGCTGGCCTCGTTCATTTGTGCGATACGGGCTGAACGGTATTGATAGGCATTGAGCAACCTTGCCTTAGGCACATAGCCCAGCACAGGGTCTTTGGTCATATCAATCTCCTGTTGCAAACGCTCGGAAATACCCGCCTGATTTTCCCTTACCTGCTGTACCTGTGTAAACCCGTACCCCGCAAGCAAGAGACATGAAGTCGTCATGAGAAGCTTAAGCTTTAGCATAAAAGTTAGTTTGAAGAAGTTAAAGAATACAACAATTTAACTTTTATAAATGGCAAAAGCAACAGGCTTATGTCCCGCATGATGAATTGTGGAAAAATAGTAACAGATATCCCGTAAAATTACGGTCATATGCTGGTTTTTATCATGAGGCGTACCCGGGTATTGCCCTGCGCAGCGTAAAAAAAAGCCTGCATTTATGAAAATTTTCTGTACCAAAATCCTGATGTCATTTTAAATTGTTATAAAAAAACTTTTACAAAAAAATCCAGCATTTTTTTATTCCCCAATAACCATATATACAAGCCATGGTTAAGGAGGGGCAAAAGTGTCAGGCGCTTTGATTCAACCAGATTTGATTATACTTGCAGCATAGAAGCCAAAAACAACTTCGGATTTACCTTATGGCAGAAGATATCATTATTCAAATCAGCAACAGGCTCAGGGAAGTACGGAAGCACAAAAAGATAACGCTGCAGGAACTTGCAGAAATGGCTGGTGTATCAAAAAGCCTGCTCTCACAGATCGAAAACAGCCGTACCATCCCCTCACTTACCGTTTTGCTGAGCGTAATCAAAGGGTTGGAAATTGACCTGAATGATTTTTTTAAGGAAATTGATGTGCTGGCTGAAGAGAAGGTGATTTTTAAAAAAGCCGGGCAATACCAGTATTTTGAAAAAGAACACACAGAAGGATTCGTTTACCAGCGACTGTTTTCCACCACCACTTTAGACTACCATGTAGATTTTGTGTTGCTCACCGTATCACCAGGTGCCACCAGGCCAATGGTAACCACCGATGCTTACGAATTTAAATTTTTACTAAAAGGCAAAATAGACTACCATATCGGCGATCAGCAATACCAGATGGAAGAAGGCGACTCGCTGTATTTTGATGCAACGGCTCCGCACAATCCGGTAAACAACGGATCAGAAAGCGCGGTAATCCTGGTCGTATATTTCTTTAAGCCCAAATAGAAAAATCGCAAAAGTTCACTATTTATAAACTTATTGACCTGATTAACCCATCTTGTATAGTATTACTTCACATTTGCTTAACCTAATCTGCACCATTTCATAACATTGGAGGACTACGTTTGTGGTCTAAAACAAACCATGTTTATGAAACAGCATAAGTGTACACTTCTGTTTGTACTGGTCGCGGGCTTATTACTTTTTGTCCCTGGCACCTACGCACAAAACAAATCACAACCCGTACATGTAAAAGGAAAAGTTACTGACGCCAATACCGGCGAAGGACTTTCCGGCGCATCGGTTACCGCAAAAAAATCCGGTAAAACAGTAGCCACAGACGCAACAGGTGCTTTCAGCATCAATGCGCAAAAAGGTGAAACCATCACCATCAGTTTTACCGGTTTTCAGTCTTCAACCATCCTGGCAAACGGAGACCAGTCATTTTACACCATTACGCTGCTTCCGGTCAATAAACAATTGACCGATGTAGTCGTAACCGCACTTGGTGTGAAAAAAGACAAGAAGATCATCGGTTACTCCACGCAGGAAGTCAAAGGAGAAGACCTGGTAAAAGCAAGGGAGCCGAATGCAATCAATTCATTGGTGGGCAAGGTATCCGGATTAACAGTAGGCGCCTCTGCCGAACTGCTCGGCAACCCGCAGGTATTGCTCCGCGGTGGTGCCATCAGCCTTTATGTGGTGGATGGTGTACCCATCAACTCCGATACCTGGAACATCAACTCAGATGATATTGAAAGCTATACCGTACTAAAAGGCCCTGTTGCGTCTGCATTATACGGCTATCGCGGACAAAACGGCGCCATCATCATCAACACAAAAAAAGGCACAAAAGACAAACGCGGCATCGCTGTTGAGTTCAACAGCAGCACACAATTCAACAACGGTTTTATTGCACTGCCCAAAACGCAGGATCTGTATGGCCCCGGCGATCACGGCAAGTATAAATTCGGTGATGGCAAGGGCGGGGGCATCAATGATAATGATTATGATATCTGGGGACCAAGATTTGACGGCCAGTTGATTGAACAATACGACAGCCCCGTTGATCCGGTAACCGGCATCCGGGCCAAAACACCCTGGGTAGCCCGTGGTAGAGATAACCTGAAGCGCTTTATACAAACAGGCATCCTCTCCACCAACAATATCTCCGTAGCCGCAAGCGGAGAAAAATATGACCTCCGTTTTTCCGTGGGGCATACCTATCAACGCGGATTGGTTCCCAATACCAGTCTCAATTCAACAAGCTTCAACCTGGCATCCACCCTCCGGTTCAGCAAAAAATTAACGCTGGATGCCAATATCAATTTTAACAAACAATACACCGATAATATCCCGGATGTAAACTATGGTCCCAACAGTGTCATCTACAATATTACCATCTGGGGTGCTGCCGACTGGAATATCGATGATATGCGCAGTTACTGGCAACCCGGCAAAGAAGGTGTACAAAGCATATATGCAGAATACCAGCGCTACCACAACCCATACTTCATGAGTTACGAATGGCTGCGCGGTCACCACAAGAATGACATCTATGCCTACACTACTTTAACGTACAAATTCAACAATGTTGCCGAGTTGATGGCGCGCACCTCCATCACCACTTACGACCTGACGCGTACGGAAAAAATGCCTTTCTCTGCACACCCGTATGGACGCGAAGAAGGCCGTGGTGACTATCGGGAAGACAAGCGGTCGCTGTTTGAAAACAATACCGAACTCATGCTGCGTTTAAAATCACCAAAAATTGCCAATTTCCTCAACATCAACGGATTTGCAGGCACCAACCTCCGTTCATTCAATTACTCGTCCAGTTTTATCACCACAGATTACCTGAATGTGCCGAATGTCTATACATTCGCCAACAGCCGGAATCCTGTTAAAGCCTACAACTTTTCTTCAGACATGCGGGTATTAAGTGCATTTACTTCTGTTGACTTTGGCCTGGGTAAATATGCCAACATCAATGCAACCGGACGTATCGACAAACTGTCGGCACTGTTTTCCAAAAACAATACCTTCTTCTACCCTTCCGTGAGTGCAAGCACAGTCATTTCAGATTACGCCAAACTGCCTGGCTTTATTTCCCTGCTCAAACTCAGGGGCTCATTTGCTGCCGTTCGCGGTGGCGGTAATTTTGTATCCGGTACCATCGGTGCCACACCGGGTAATAGTTATCCGCTGGGCTACGGTGCAGAATACACTTCCACCTATGGCGGACCTTCTTACAACAACAGCAGTGTGTACAGTACAACGGCTGGTTACAATAATATAACAGAAGCAAGGTTTACCAATTCCTTAGTGGACGATAACATCAAACCAGACAACCGCACCAGTACGGAGCTTGGGCTGGATATGCGCTTCCTGAAAAACAGGCTGAGCGTTGATGTGGCTTACTTTAATTATATTGACGGGCCACAGATTTTCAGCAAACAGATATCTTCAGCATCAGGCTACAGCAACTATACGCTCAATGCCACCAAGACACAGAAAAGAGGTTTTGAACTCTCTGTAACAGGCACACCGGTGAAATTGCGCAATGGCTTCAGTTGGGATGTATTGCTCAACTTGTCCACTTTCAAAGAAACCTTTAAGGAACTGCCGGCCGGCGTAGCTGCACTGAATACGTTCTACAAAGTAGGCAGCCGTGTAGATGAAGTCTATATCCGCAAGTTTGCCCGCACACAGGATGGCCGCATCATTAACGATGCTGGTGGCCGGCCCATCATATTACCCGTAGCGCAGTATGCCGGCACGGCAAACCCCGACTGGGTTTGGGGTATGACCAACAAATTCAGGTACAAAGACATTACCCTGAGTTTTCAGGTAGATGGCCGCGTGGGTGGTGTGATGGAAGATTATGTACGCAAGAAAACTTTCCAGGGGGGCAGACATATCGAAACCATACAGGGAGCATTCGGGATTGCGCGTATTGAAGACAATCTCGGCAACAAAGCTTATACGGGCGAAGGTGTTCAGGTATCCAATGGTGTACCCATAGCCTTTGATGCCGTTACCGGGCAGATCACCAACTACGCCAACCTGCAGTTTGCCAATAATACCACCAAAACATTTGTACAGGATTACATCAGCCGGGTACACAGTATTCCCGAACCCAATATGATGAGCAAGACCTTCTTCAAACTTCGTGAAATAGTGCTGGGGTACAGTCTGCCCAAAAAGTTTTTAGGGCGCGGATTTATCCAGGGTGCTTCCATGTCGTTTGTAGCGCGTAACCTGCTCTATGTAATCAGGGACAACCGCTTTAAGGATGTGGACATCGACCAGTATGCCGGCAGCCAGTCCAGCATCAACCTGCAAACACCCACCACCCGCAGTTATGGGTTCAACATCAATTTTGTTTTCTAAACTGATAAATAGATTCAAATGAAAAAGATAATATATATCCTCGCCATTGCTTTACCGATGCTTGGTGCGGTATCCTGCAAAAAGAAATTTGACGACCTGCAGACCGACCCCAACCGTCCCACGGCCGTTCCACCCAATCTTGTACTCGGTGGGGTGCTGACAGATGTTTACTACGGTCCGTTCAATTCCACACAACGCTGGAACCAGTTCTACTGCTGCAACTATGCCTACTATGGCGATCAGCAATACAACTGGACCAACGTATCGTACAATACTTACGCCATACTGAAAAATGTGCTGAAAATGGAGGAAGAAGCTGCTAAAGGCGCGCCTGCACCCAATCCGTACAGTGCGATCGGTAAATTTCTCCGGGCTTACCTGTATTACAACCTCACCATGCAAACGGGTGATATCCCGATGACCGAAGCGCTCCAGTCGCTCAGCAATTTCACGCCCAGGTACGATACACAAAAAGATGTTTTCAAACAGGTACTGACCTGGCTCGAAGAAGCCAATAATGATATGGGTTCCGTAATCACCAAAGGGAACTATGTTTTATCCGGCGACTTCTACTTCAGCAACGACCTTGCCAGGTGGCGTAAAGTAGTGAGTGCATTCAAACTGCGGGTATTGATCCAGTTGAGCCGTTATGCCAGTGATACAGACCTTAACATCAAACAGAAGTTTGCGGAAACACTCAGCAACGCGTCAAAGTATGCCATGTTTACAGGTATGGCGGATAATATGCAATATGTCTATAACAACCAGTATAACAAATATCCCACCAACCCGGATTCCTATGGTTTTGATGTTGCACGCTACAATATGGCAGCCACCTACCTCAATACGCTGGTTGCTTTCAAAGATCCCCGCACATTTGTTGTTGCCGAACCGGCAGATTCGCTGGTACGCGCCGGTGCAGCCCCCAACAGTTTCCAGGCTTTTCAGGGTTCAAACAGCGGGGAAGACCTTGCCACCATGAGTTCCAATGCAGGCAAGGGGTTGTATTCATTTATCAACCGTAAACGCTATTACAGTACGTACACCGCAGAAAACTGCATCCAGATAGGATACCCTGAAATGTGTTTCAATATTGCAGAAGCCATCAATCGCGGCTGGGTTACCGGCAACGCAGAAGACTGGTACAGCAAAGGCATAAAGGCCAGCATCGGTTTTTATGGCCTCGCCAATGGGGTAAACACTGTCAATTTTCAAAAAATAGGCGGCTCACTTGCCGACTACAACAGCTATACCATCAACTTCGATTGGGATGCCTATTACAACCAGGGAACTGTTAAATATGCCGGCAATACCACCGGTGGCCTCAACCAGATACTGACGCAGAAATACCTGGCCTTTTACCAGAACAGTGGCTGGGAAGCTTACTATAACTGGAGAAGAACGGGCATGCCGGCATTTCAAACGGGTGCAGGATCAGGCAACAGCAACAGGGTTGCCTTACGCTTTCAATATCCCGCAGCAGAAAAAGCCGTAAATGCAGCAAATGTGAACAGTGCCATACAATCCCAATACGGTGGCAACGATGACATCAATGCCAAAATGTGGATTATCAAATAATCATTTTTTTAAAAAAGGGTAGATATAAAGGCGGAATTTATCTAAATTCCGCCTTACTGTTGGCAAATAAACATCCGCAGTTTTTTTAACCGTAGTTTTGTTTGCGGCATGGTGGATATCAGCATCGCAATACCGCAGGCGTTGAGATAAATATTGAACATGTACAGATCAGTTATCGTATTGCTTTTTGTTTTATCCTGCAACTGCAGCCGGGCACAACAATCCTTTACCATCCTGGAAGTACCCGGTAAGGATCGTTTTTGCAGCATTAATGAAACCGGCACTTCTGTGTTGCCCAGTGGCCGGTTGCTTACACCCGCAGGCAGCTTGCTCCGCATCACACACGACCCCTTCGGCCTCGCCATTTCACCTGATGGCAAAAAAGCGGTAACCCTGCACAATGGCGTATTTACCCTTATCGATATCGCTGCCATGAATGGCCTGAGGGTACCCGGCTATGACAAAAAAATAAAATCTCCCCTCCCCGATGGCGCTTTCCTTGGTGTGGCCTTCGGCAAAGATTCCCGGACCATTTACCTGAGTGGTGGCGACAATGGTTCAGTGGTTGTCTATGATACTGAAACGATGCAGCAGGTCGATTCCATTTCGCTCAATGGTGTGGTAAATGGCCTGAACTTTGAAGACAGTTTCACTTCCGATCTGCTGCTGAATGATGATGAACTCCTGGTGCTCGACAGGGGAAACTTTCGCCTGGTACGCTATAACCTGCTGCAGCATAAAATAACCGCATCCATCCCCGCAGGCCGGCAACCCTTTGGCCTTGCCATCAGTCCGGACAAAAAAACTGCATTTGTGGCCAACGTGGGCATGTATGCCTATCCCCTCGTGGAAGGCATGACCAAAGAAAACAAGGAGGCCATGATGATTTCACGCCACCCCTATGGCGACAATACAAAGGCCTCCATTGAAGGTACTATGATCGAAGGCAAAAAAATACCGGGCGTGGGCAGTCCCGCTTCACCGGAAGCGATGAGTGTATTTACCATCGATCTGCGTACCAACCGGGTAATGGATAAGTTCAAAACAGGCAACCAGGTAGGCGAGATGATTGAAGATGCGGAAGTAGTAGGCGGTGCCAGCCCCAATTCTATTGCCGCAGGAAAAACCTATGCTTATGTAACCAATGCCACCAACGACAATATTTCAGTGATCGATTATAAGCGGCATAAAATCATCGGTCATATTCCCATCACCATGGATAAACGCATCGACCGTTACCGTGGTTTGCTGCCCTTTGGTATTACCCTGAGCAAAGATGAGCAGACACTTTATGTAGCGTTGCTCGGTGCCAACGCCATAGCGGTAATTGACCTGCGCAAAAAAATCACCAAAGGATTGATCCCCACCGGCTGGGGGCCATCAAGGGTGCGTTTGTCAAAAGACGAAAAAGAAATCTACATCACCTCCTGCCGGGGTCTGGGTGCAGGCCCCAATGGCGGCAAAAGCTTTACGGCGCCACCACAGGGAACTTATATCGGCGATATCCAGTTGGGCAGTTTTCAAAAAGTGCCACTGGGCAATACTGAAACACTGGCAGCCCTTACCCGCCAGACCATTGCCAATACATTTACGGTAAAAACAATGGTGGACGATGGCAGAAATCCACTGCCACCATTACCCCGCATAAGAAAAAGTCCGGTACAACACATCGTTTACATCACTAAGGAAAACCGCACCTATGACGAAGTGTTCGGTCAGTTGAAAAATGCTGAAGGCGACAGCAGCCTCGCCAGGTTTGGCGTAAACTGCGAATATACCCTCCCCGACTCGCTCCGTCCATTATTCCCCGGCATGCGCGTATCGCCCAACCACCATAAAGCAGCCAGGCAATTTGCCTTCAGCGATAATTTTTACTGCGACAGCGATGCCTCCATTCATGGCCACCACTGGATGATGGGCGTAATTCCCAACGAATGGGTAGAAGCCAATTCCGATGTAAGTAAAACGGCAAAGTTGTTTTCAAAAGCACCCGGGCGGCGCTTCCCGGGCTCTACAGGCAGCATGGATCCTGAAGACTATGCAGAAACAGGCGGGTTATGGGAAGCCCTGGAGCGGAGAAACATCTCCTTTTACAATTTTGGCGAAGCCAATGAAACCGCGCACGTACGCGAAGAATGGCATGATACGGCCACCGGTGCTGCACATGCCGTAATGGTGCCTATGCAAAAAGCATTATATACCCGTACCAGCACCAATTATGCGGGTTACAATACCAATATTCCCGACCAGTTCAGGATGAACCAGTTTGAAGAAGAGTTTACAAAAATGTGGCTGCACGGAAAGCAAAAGATGCCCGCCCTCGTAGCCATGCAGGTACCCAACGACCATACGGCCTCCCCAAGACCGGATGATGGCTACCCCTACCGGCATTCATTTATGGCCGACAATGACCTTGCCGTTGGCCGGATCCTGCATTTCCTGTCCCGCACCCCCTACTGGAAAAATATGCTCGTCATCATTACAGAAGACGATCCGCAGGGTGGTGTGGATCATATTGACGCACACCGCAGCATACTGATGATGGCAGGGCCATATGTCAAACACGGATACGTGAGCCATACACATGCCAACTTTGGCGCTATCCTTAAAACCATATACAATATCCTTGGCGTAAACTATGTGAACCAGTATGATGTAACCGCAACACTACTGCAGGATTTCTTTACAGACAAACCTGACTTCACCCCCTTTACTTTAGAACAGCACGACACAAGGGTATTTGATGCAGACAAAGCCATGAAAAAATACCCCAGGAGTATTGATTGGCGTAAAGTGCTGCAAGGCCCGGCCATGGATAATGTAACCGATATGCGAAAAGCCATCAATCAATAAAAACAAGCACATGATGATTTGCATAAAAAAATGGTGTACCGCTACTTTGTTACTGCTGCCAGTGATGGCGCTTGCCCAGAAGACTGCCCCGAAAGTAGTCCTGCCCAATGGATGGACACTCTCCCCGGCGGGCCGGTCCTTACCGCTGGGCGACCTGCCGCTGAACATGGCCGTTTCCGCATCAAAAAAACTGCTGGCCGTAACCAATAATGGCCAGGGCGTGCAGAGCCTGCAGCTCATCAATACAGTTTCCGGAAAAGTGCTCGATAACATTGAAGTTGCAAAATGCTGGTATGGCCTCGCATTCAGCGCCAACGAACGCGCACTGTTTGTGGCTGGCGGAAATGACAACTGGATATTACGCTACAACATCATCAACCAAAAATTATCCATTGCCGATACGATTATACTCGGTGCCCCCTGGCCCAACAAAATTTCGCCCGCAGGTATCGCCATAGATGATGCGCAGCAAAAATTATTTGTGGTTACAAAGGAAAATAATGCCTTGTATGTGATTGACATGGCCACAAAAAAAACCATCCGGGAGGTACCGCTTGGTGCTGAGGCATACGCCTGCGTACTTTCAGCCGGTAAAAAAGAATTATTCATTTCGCTTTGGGGTGGCGACAAAGTGATGGTCTATGATATCGCCAATGCAAAAATAACCGACTCCATTGCCGTGGGCGACAATCCGAACGAACTCCTGCTATCCAAAAACGGGAAGCGGCTCTTTGTGGCCAATGCAAACGACAACAGCGTTTCTGTGATTGATGTACCCGCCAGAAAAGTAACAGAGGTACTGAATGCAGCACTCTACCCGAATGCACCTGCCGGTTCTGCCAGTAATGGCCTGGCACTTTCGGAAAACCAACAGACCCTGTATATTGCCAATGCCGACAACAACTGCCTGGCGGTATTTGATGTATCCGAAAAGGGCAACAGCCGGGCAAAGGGTTTTATACCCGTAGGCTGGTACCCGACAAATGTAAAAGTAACCGGCAGAAAAATATGGGTAACAAATGGTAAGGGATTTTCTTCTTTTGCCAATCCAAACGGCCCGAACCCCGTAAGCGCAAAGCAGAAAGTTACTTACCAGAAGGGAGAAAAGCCCGCAGCAACAAAAGTGGAATACATTGGCGGGCTGATGAAAGGTACGTTAAGCATCATCAACGAACCATCTGCAAAAACACTTGCTGCTTATGCAAAAACAGTGTATGAAAATACGCCTTATACCAAAGACAAGGAATTACTGGCTGCCGGAGAACCAGGCAATCCCATACCGATGAAAGTAGGCGATCCCTCTCCCATCAGGTATGTTTTTTACATCATCAAAGAAAACCGGACTTACGACCAGGTGCTCGGCGATGTAAAAGAAGGCGATGGTGATACCAGCCTGGTACTCTTTGGCGAAAACATCACCCCCAATCAGCATAAGCTGGCTAAGACGTTTGTACTGCTCGATCACTTTTATGTGGATGGTGAAGTAAGCGCTGACGGGCACAACTGGTCACTGTCTGCCAATGCAAACGATTACCTCGAAAAGACATGGGTAAGCAGCTATGGCAATCGTGGCGGTAACTATGATGCTGAAGGCAACCGGGCCATCGCCAATCCTAAAAATGGCTTCATCTGGGATTATTGCAAAAGAGCAGGCCTGAGCTACCGCACCTACGGAGAGTTTGCCGACGACTACAAAGCCAATATCCCCATTCTCGAAAATCATTTCTGCCCCTACTATACCAGTTGGGATGAAAGTGTACGGGATACCACCCGTTTTTACCAATGGCGCAGGGAGTTTAATTCGCTGCTGCTGGCCAACCAGGTACCCCGTTTCAATTCATTGCGCTTTATCAATGACCATACAGAAGGGCAGCGCATCGGTCGCCCTACTCCGTTTGCGCACGTAGCAGATAATGATCTTGCCGTGGGTATGTTTGTGGAGTATTTATCGAGGAGCAGCATCTGGAAAGAAAGCGTGGTATTTATTACAGAAGACGATGCACAGAATGGCCCGGATCATATTGATGCACACCGGTCTACTGCTTATGTGGCCGGGGGTTGGGTAAAAAGACAATTTGCGGACCATACCCCCTATTCCACATCATCAATGCTCCGTACCATAGAATTGATACTGGGCTTACCGCCGATGAGCCAGTACGATGCCGCAGCAGTGCCCATGTGGCGGTGCTTTTCCCAAACACCCGATACCACGATATTCACCGCTGTACCCGCCCGGGTAAACCTTGGTGATAAAAATACCCGGGCTACAGCAAGTGCACGCCTGAGCGAAACATTCGATTTCAGCAGGGAAGACCGTGCCCCCGATCTCCTGTTCAGCCAGGTCATCTGGAAGGCGGTAAAAGGTGAAAGAAGTATAATGCCCGCGCCAAGGCGGAGTGCTTTTCTGCAAACCGCAACAGGTGATGAAAAAAAGGGCAAAGACAGGGATTAAACCCATATAAAAATGGCCGCAACACAACAAACACAGTATATGGAAGGAGCAGCAAAAGTAGCAGCAACGGTTGACGAAATCATGGCATTGTATGAACAGTATGGCCATGCCGACTATATCGGCGAGCCCGTATCGCAGGTACAGCACATGTGCCAGTGTGCGCAACTGGCTGAAGCAGAAGGGGGCGATGATGAAGTGGTACTTGCATCATTCCTGCACGACATCGGGCACTTATGCGCCTATGCCCACCCGGAAATGGAAGTACAGCATATGGATGCATTTGGTGTTGCCGATCATGAAATGCTCGGGGCAGCCTTTCTGAAAAGCCGGGGATTCTCCGGAAAGATTGTATCCCTTGTTGCCAGCCATGTAGCAGCCAAGCGCTACCTCACATTCAAATTCCCCGACTATTATGCACTTCTTTCTGAAGCAAGCAAACAGACCCTCGTTATGCAGGGAGGCCCAATGACAGCGGCCGAGGCTGCCGTTTTTGAAAACGATCCGCTCGCAGACCAGTATGTAGCACTGCGCCGCAGGGATGAACAGGCAAAAAGCACAGACAAGCCATTGCCGGATCTGACACAGTACCGGCTGTTGATCACAGAACACCTTGCCCTTCAGGAATTATAAACAAAAATCCGTTACACAAATACTAACATTATCCAAAAACAACAGACATGATCAGAATGGTCGTATTCGATATTGCAGGCACCACCGTTGATGAAAATAATATTGTGTATAAAACACTCCGCAACACCATCAACAAAGAAGGTTTTGATTTTACACTGGAGCAGGTACTCGAAACAGGGGCAGGTAAAGAAAAGCAAAATGCTATCCGCGACATTATTGCCATGAGTTATCCGCAGGTCAATGAAATACTGGCTGCCAGAATATACTCCGCCTTTGCAGCAGAGCTGGCATCAGCCTATCATCAATACGAGTTACTGCCGCAGGAAGGCGCCGATGATGTATTTGCATCACTGCGGGAAAGTAATATCCTGGTTGTATTGAATACAGGGTATAACGCAGCAATGGCAAATGCGGTACTTGAGAAAATAGGCTGGCAGGTGGGTGTGCATATAGATGCGCTCATTACAGCCAGTGATGTAAGCAACAACCGGCCGCATCCCGATATGATTCTGCTGGCGATGCAAAAATTCAACATCTCCAACCCGGCAGAAGTGGTGAAAGTAGGCGACTCTGCCATTGATATACGGGAAGGGAAAAATGCAGGTTGCGGACTGAGCATCGGCATTACAACCGGAGCACACAACTTTGAACAATTAGAAGCAGCCAATCCCGATTACATCATCAACAGTCTTGCAGAGCTGCTGCCCTTACTTTAATCAACTGTCATGTACGGGTCTGTCGGGTTTGGCAAAAAAAGTAATCTTCAGCAATGGCTGGTGCGCTCACCGGCCATGATGGTGTTTGTTGTATCCCTGTCTGCTTTTGTTTTATACACCTGTATGTATGGCTTCCGGAAACCCTATACCGCAGCCGCGTACAACGACTTCCACTTCCTGGGCATTTCTTATAAAGTGTGCCTCGTCATTGCACAGGTGCTGGGGTATATGACCAGTAAATTTTATGGCATACGCTTTATTGCGGCCATGAAGCCCGAAAAACGCATCCGCAGCATCTTATTGGCCATCGGAATTGCGTGGCTGTCGCTGCTGCTTTTTGCCATTATTCCTCCTCCCTTTAATATCATCTGCCTGTTCATCAATGGGTTGCCGCTGGGATTGATTTATGGACTGGTGTTTGGTTTTCTGGAAGGCCGTAAAACAACGGAAATCATGGGGGCATTCCTGGCCACCAGTTTCATTTTTGCTTCCGGGCTGGCAAAAACCGCAGGAAAATGGTTGCTCCTGGATCTCCGCATCAGCGAATGGTGGATGCCATTTGTCGCTGGTTCTTTTTTTATTGTTCCGCTGCTCATCGCGGCCGGTGTACTGCGCCACACCCCTCCGCCAACGGCCGGTGATATTGCCCTGCGGACGATACGCAACCCGATGACCAGGCCGGAACGAAAAGCCTTTTTACAGCAATTCGGACGCGCAATATTACCGGTGGTTGTAGCATATGCGGCCTTTACCATCACCCGCGATTTCATGGAAGACTTTGCCAACGAATTATGGGCAGAAACAGGCTATCGCAACAATGCAGGCATTTTTGCCCGTACCGGCACCATTATCTCGCTGATTGTATTGCTGCTCATCGCGGCTTTTTATACCGTAAAAAACAATACGATTGCCTTTAAACTTGCACATTACGCCGTAATCATTGGTGTACTCACCACAGCACTGGCAACAGCGCTCTTCAACCAGCAATTTATTTCTCCGCTCATATGGATGATTGTTGCCGGTACGGGATTGTACCTGGCCTACATCCCTTTCAACTGTCTTTATTTTGAGCGGCTTATATCCGTTTACCGGGTAAGGGGCAATTTTGGTTTTGTCATGTATATCGCAGATGCCTTTGGCTACCTCGGCACTGTAGTGGTATTACTGGTAAAGGAATTTATACCCATCCGGTACAGTTGGGTGGATTTTTTCTCCTGCTTATTTTACACAACGGGCATAACAGGCCTTATACTGATGATTGTTGCATTGCGGATGCATGGTGTATTGATTAAAAAACTGAAAAAGGATATATGAAAAAGAAAGCGATCGTAGCCGGTGCAGGTATTGCAGGTCTGGCTATGGCAAGGGCATTGGCATTAAAAGGATATGCCGTAACCGTATTTGAGAAAAATGAAAAAGCAGTTGGTGCCTCTGTGCGGAATTTTGGAATGATCTGGCCCGTGGGGCAGCCCTCCGGTCTGCTTTATGAAACGGCACTGGCTACAAAAGCCATATGGAAAACGATAGCCGGCGCAACAGGGCTCTGGCACAATGAATCAGGCAGTGTACACACCGCGTATCACCGCGACGAATGGGATGTGCTGCAGGAATTGGCCACCATCTTTGCCGCAGAGGGGAGACCCGTACAACTGCTCAGAAAGGATGAGGCCATCGCAAGGTTTCCGGCCATCAACCCGGCGAATTTCCGGGGCGGATTGTACAGCGCTACGGAAATGGTAGTAGATCCGCGCGTGGCCATCGCTTCAGTAGCGGATTACCTTGCCGGGCAACAGAACGTAAAGTTTGTATGGGATAAAGCCGTAACGGCGGTGGAAAACGGGAAAATTCATACAGGGCATGAGACGCATGAAGCAGATATTATTGTATTGTGCAGCGGGGCAGATATACAAACCCTCTACCCCCGGGTATTGCGCGACAATGGCATGACCACCTGCAAACCGCAAATGATGCGTTTTAAAAGTGATGACGAGCATTTCAGCATCGGTGCCTCTTTGTGCGGCGGCCTTTCACTCATCCACTACAATAGCTTTAAAGCCGCAGGTACACTGGAAGCACTCAGGCAAAGATATGCAAGGGAAATGCCCGAATACCTGGCACACGGTATCCATGTAATGGTATCGCAGAATGATAAGGGCGAACTTACCGTAGGCGACTCACATGCGTATGGTGGTGTTCACGACCCCTTTGATGAAATGCCAATCAATCATTTAATAAGGGATTATCTTAACCAGTTCGTTACCACCCACCGCTGGAAACTGATCCAGACCTGGAACGGCATCTACCCTAAATTGACCGATGGCCGTTCGCACCTGTTTGCGGAGGCAGATAAAGGAGTATATATTTTTAATGGATTGGGGGGTGCAGGAATGACGCTCGGCCTCGGACTGGCAGAAGCGGCAGTGAACGCTGTTCTGTAGTGCCAGGCATACTATTCCGCGCCGACTCCGCTAATGACAGCACAGTAAAGCATTATATCCGGCTGATTAGCTTTGCTGTTTTCAAGTCGTAGAGTAAAATCTCACTCTTATCCTTCACATCATATTTTCCATTATCATTGGAGTCATAATTACCGGTAATAATGATCACACCCGTTTGTCTTTTGATCATCCAGCTCCTTACAAAAAACTTATCCTCCGTAACCTGTACTTTTTCTTTTCCATCCGGCGACAGGAGAAAAACCTGCCTGGGATCATCCCAGTCAATATACTTGCCCCCGTCTAAGTTTACCGTATTGGCGATCACCATCACTTTATTGATACCAAGGCTGTCAATCTTCACCTGTTCAATGCGGTTAATATAGGCAGCATCAGGAAAATCAACCTGCCTGCTTTCTCCGCCACTGGTATTAATGAACAGCAGAAACCTGCTGCCACTTGTTTTCTTGCCATAATGCCCTGCTGTAGCGATGACGTAGTTGCTGCCATCCAGATCGGTAATGTTATTATACGCCAGGTGGTCGTATTTGTCTTGTGCTGATGTGTGAAGTGCTGCGATGACGAGGAAAAGGGTCAATGCTGTTTTCATTGTTTATTTTTTTAGTTTACAGATACCACCAACTGTTTTCAGGATTGGTGGTTTATTAAAAATAAATCTTTTTTACACCTGCCAAACAAAAATATCTGCTGTAGCAAAGAACCGGTTCAGCACCAGATCATTCCTTTTGCCGGTACGCCCCGACCCGGTACCGGTGCAAACTGCTGAAGAATCGGATAGTCCGATCCCGGATAATCCGTACTTTTAAACATGCGTTTCCTGCTGCTTTGTATTTTAACAGTGGTGTGCCAGGCAACTGTTGCACAACAAACCTGGCAGACCTATACCCCTACCAATGGCCTGGTGGATGCCAGGGTACACAAAATTTTCCAGGACAGCAGGGGCATACTTTATTTCCTTACCCGCGACGGATTCAGCAGCTTTGATGGCCAGCGTTTTGTCAACCATACGCAGACAGGTACCCGCCAGCTAACCATTGTTAACGGCATCCACGAAATGCCCGATGGGCGCATGCTCATTTCAGCCCTCTCCGGCATATTTTATTTACAGGACCAGCACCTGTTGTATGCCGACACTACGCTTTTTACACAGGTCAAGGAGCCCGGCGACATCTTGCCCACCGGCCCCAACAGCTTTTTACTTTCCGCCAATAATGGCCTGTTTTATTACGATGGGAAATCAGTACAACGCCTCAGCAACCAATTGTCGCCTGTACCCGACGGGATGACAGGCATTGATAAGATGATACTGGCCGGGGATTACCTGCTGTCTGCTGCCACTTCAGGCCGGACGGGCAGACTGCTGCTCCGCAACTGGCATACCCTGCAACCGGCAAGTGAGTTGAAAACCGCAGGCATCAACAGCCTTGTTTACACCGGTAAAACCTGCTTTGTCCATACCACAACAGGTTGGCTTCAACTCAATACTGCCGCATGGCAAAAAGGCGGGCTGGCGGCTGCACCGCTCTGTTTCAGGAAATGGATACCCCCGGGGTTCGATTTCCAGAACCTGTATATTGACCGGGAACAGCGGGTATGGCTGATCAATGCCCAAAAAGGGCTATGCTGCATAGATACGCTTACCGGCAGCAGTACGATGTATAACACTGCCAATGGACTTCCCGATGGCGCAACCGATTTTTTTGAGGACGCAGAATGGAATGGCTGGCTGATGACGCCGGGTAAGGGTGTACACAAGTTGTCAAAAAGTAGTGTACACCCATTCATGCAGGATAATACCCATGCTTTGAAACAAGGCATTACCCTTAGCGGCAGCAGCAACAGGTCTGTAGTGGTAGGAAAAAAAGATACGTTGCTTACCTTCCGTAACGGAAAAGCGGATGCCACAAAAAATATTGCACCCGCGGGAAGCCTCCAGGCCTTTGAGTGGAACGGCCAGTTGTGGTACCTGCTCGGTGAAGGGGCAATTGAAAGCGTTACCGGCAAACGGATCCATCTGCACAATGCGTCAACCGCCCGTAGAATCGTTTCGTTCAAGGTGGCTTTTGATCGCAGCAACCGGCTATTGATAGCTGGTGAGCAACTTTCAATTGTTGACACCCAGTACAGGCAATGGTCGGTACCACTACCCTACTTTACCGATAGAGCCGTAGCAGATACCAGTGGCAATTACTGGTGCTTTGCACGGGATGGAAGCATCGTACAATACCGCCTGCAGACATCCGGAATCACCCGGATGAATACCTTCCTGGACAAGCGTTATTCAACCCGTGATGTCATGCACTGGAACGGGGATACCTTCTGTATCGGCACCCGTACCACAGGGCTCGTACTGGCAAGGGCCGGCGCAGCCGGATACCAGTATATCAATGCCATTGGCACTTCCCGCGGACTCACCAACCTCTTTGTAACCGGCATGGCAGCAGCAGGCAAACAACAACTGCTCGTAGCCACAGTTACAGGTCTTGATATGGTTCATTTTTATCCCGCCGATACCACCGTAGAGCAATTGTACAGCCGCATCAGCCTCTTTAACGGGGTCATCAGTCTGGCACCCCTGGGCGACAGCAGTTTTGCCGCGTTGAATGATGACGGGCATATCTACCAGGTGGTCATCAATCCCACAGACAAACCGGCTTTTTTACCCCGCGCATTTTTCAACAGCCTATGGGTAAATGGCGAAAAAATCAGCGCCACACCGCATCCATCCTTTGCCTACAACCGGAACAACCTCCGCTTCAGCATCAGTGCCCCCAGTTTTATAGACGAAAAAAATATCCGTTTCAGTTTCCGGCTCACCAGTAATGAACTGGAAAGAAAGCAGGAAGGACTTGCAGCCGATTTTGATATGGCCAACCTGCCACCCGGCCGGTATCACCTGCAGGTTACCGTTTATTTTCCCGGCAACAGGTATGCCCCCCAATCCCTTGTGTACGATTTTGTCATTCGTAAACCTTTCTGGAAGACGGCTGGCTTTATCACTGCAACAGTACTGCTTTTGTTCGGCGGCATATATGCCCTGTTCCGCAGCATATTGCAACGCAAGCTGGTGCAGCAAAGGATCAAACTGGAAAAGGAGAAAGCGATTGCCGGCGAACGTACCCGCATTGCCACCGATATGCACGACGACCTCGGTGCCGGTATTTCCACCATTAAGTACCTCAGCCAGTCCGCCCCCTTTATTGCACCGGAAGTACAAAAAGAAAACAACCTGAAAATAGCAGCCCAGGCCGATGAACTGGTGGATAAAATGAACGACATCATCTGGGCCATGAACGAAAGCAACGATTCGTTGGACAATCTGGTGTATTACTGCAAGGCCTGGGTAGTGGAATATTGCGATATGCGCCAACTGCCCGTTAAAGTACAGGTACCCGGAGCCATCCCCGGCATTACCGTTCGGGGCGATATCCGGCAGCATATTTTTCTGTGCATCAAGGAAGCCGTTCACAATGTGGTGAAACATGCCGGGGCTACGGCTATGGAACTGCGTTTTGCATGGGAGCCGGGTAAGCTGGCTATTGTTGTACGCGACAACGGGCAGGGATTTGACCGGCAAAAAATCAAGTTGGGCAATGGCCTGCACAACATGCAAAAAAGAATGCAACAGGTAAAGGGTACTCTGGAGATAGCAACTGCAAATGGCACCAACCTGTATTTCTCTGTACCCCTCTAACCAAAGTTATAGTGTACATCACCATTGATATATTATTTTTGAAGTTATGGCTAAGATCAGGGTTGGCATAGTGGAAGACATTGAAGACATCAGGAATGCCATTGCTGCATTGTTGATATGGGATGCCGGTTTTGAACTGGTGTTCACCCTTGGCCGTGCAGAAGAAGCTGTAGATACCATCCCTGCCCTGCAACCCGATATTGTTATTATGGACATCAACCTGCCGGGTATGAACGGCATTGACTGTATCAAAAAGGTAAAACCGGAATGTACCCATACCCAGTTCATGATTTTTACCATTTACGAAAACGACGAAAATATTTTCAATGCCCTGGAAGCCGGTGCCAGCGGGTACTTACTCAAAAAATCTTCCATGCCGCAAATAGCTGATGCACTGAAAGAACTCTACAGCGGCGGCTCGCCCATGAGTGCGCAGATTGCCCGCCGCCTGGTACAACGCTATCAAAAAGACAGTCTCCCGGCCCATGAAGACGAAGGCCTCAGCAGCCGCGAAAAAGAAATCATCCAGTTGCTTTCCACCGGACTGCTCTACAAAGAAATTGCCGACCGCCTTAGCATTACCACCGGTACCGTAAAGCAGCATATCCACCGCATTTACGAAAAACTGCACGTCAGCAATAAAACGGAGGCCATTAATAAAGTATTTAAGAAAAACTGATTGCCGCCAAAGGGTGCCTGCCATTATCAACAAATATGCGTTGAGCCTGGCGCTATCATTCGTGCTGATCGTACAGGCAGAACAGGCTGATCATGGCCACTGCCCCCTAACCAAGGTTATATTGCCCAAACCAATTTAGCCCCTCAACTTTACAGCACTTTAGTTTAATCCGGATTACGCTGTAATAAAATCTGCCGTGTAACCTGGCTTACCCCCTACAAACCAGCAAAACATCTTTTATTTAAACAGAACAACCATGGCACAAAAAAAAATCATCTTCCTGGTGATAATCGTTTTCCTCAGTATCAGCAACGTACAAGCCCGTATCTGGCGCGTCAACAACAACCCCGGTATTACGGCCGATTTTAACAATTACAGCACGGCCATTGCAAGCCCGCTGGTTGCCAATGGCGATACCTTGTATTTAGAAGCGTCTGCCACAGCTTACAACCCCGGGGGGCTGCTGAGCAAAAGGCTGGTGGTAATAGGCAATGGGTATTTTTTGGCGGGTACGGGCAGCAACCCCAATTTGCAGGCCAATACCAACAGCGCTTTTATCAGTTCTGCGTTATCGTTCGACAGTCTTTCCAGCGGCTCTAAGTTCCTGGGTGTTAATTTGAATGCTGATCTGTGGCTCGACCCCCGTGGCGATAACATGACCTTTGAGCGTTGCCGTTTCAACAGCATCAGTTGGTTTACCCTGGCTCCCAATACCGCCAACCGGGCTGCCAACATCACATTTAACAAGTGTTATTTTAATGGGGCTGCACCGCCAGCCCAATTTTATTATGAGAATCTGGAGATTACCAATTGCATCGTCAATGGCTCCATGAGTTTTGCCGTGGGCAATATCAATAGTGCCCTCATGCGCAACAATATCTTCCGGGGTAGTGCCCAGCTCAACATTTTCAATACCTATTTTGCCAACAACATTATTTTAGATATTGTGCCGAGCAATTTCAACCCCATCAACTGCACTGTTAAAAATAATATTGCAGAAAACAACTTGCTGCCCGCAGGCAACGGCAACCTGAATAATATAACAGAAACTGCCCTCTTTGTAAACCCGGTTGGCAACAGCACCGATGGGCAGTGGCGGCTGGTTGCTGGTTCACCTGCCATTGGTGCCGGCGAAACGGTGGGCGGCATTACCCCCGATTGCGGCCCCTTTGGCACCGCCGATCCTTACCGGCTCAGCGGCATAGCACCCATCCCCACTATTTACAGCCTTACTGTACCATCTACAGTAGGTGTGGGCCAGCCACTGAACATTACCGTAAGTACCCGCAGTAACAATTAACCGTTTTAACCAATCAAACAATGTGTATGAAACGGAAATTACTGATGCTGATGGTTCTGGTGGCGTCAACGGGTCTCAGGGCTCAAACGCCTTATCCCACTGCGCCACCACCACCGGGCAATATCGTGCAAATGGAATATTTCATCAATACCGATCCGGGAGCCGGTAATGCTACACCCATTACGGTAGCATCGCCACAACCCGACCTCAACAACCTTGTCCTGAGCATCCCCACTACGGGGCTTCCACAAGGTTTTTATCGGTTTTACCTGCGTAGCAGGGATGCCAATGGAAAATGGAGCCATGCGGGGGATGCTTTT
>JAAFIK010000003.1:0-19897 GCA_013298665.1 Chitinophagales bacterium | reverse complement strand
GGTTGATGTCAATTACATATTCCATCTATCCTGCTTCACTTGCCCCGGTCAATATTGTAAAGTTGGAATATGTAATTGACGTCAACCTGCCCTATGGCAGCGGTACAGACATCCCCATTACGCCCGGTCTTGATATAGCCAACCTGAATGTAAGCATCAACACAACCGGCCTGCCTGCGGCGCCACATATCCTGTACATCCGCAGCCGGGATGCCAACGGGCAGTGGAGCCTCACCAATGCAAGTTTTTTCGACAACAGTGTGGCGCCTCCTTATCCGCTTGCCCCTGCACCCGCAACAGCGCTTCAGCAAATGGAGTATTTTATTGATACCGACCCCGGTTTTGGACTGGCCACACCCGTGAGCTTTACAGCCGGTACCGATGTAACCACTTCTTTCCCGGTAACAGGCCTTCCAGCCGGTACTTACAATTTCTATATCCGCAGCCGCAACAACCCCTGGAGCCTTACAACCGTGGTACCATTTACCATAGGTTCGGTTACCCCCGTAAACTGGCTCTACATCAAAGGGGAAATAAAGGACAAGACAGCGCTGATAGAATGGGCTACGGCCAGTGAGCAGAACAGCCATCATTTTGAGCTGGAGTACAGTATCGACGGCCGCAATTTCATAACCATTACAGCAGTAACAGCAGCGGGCAACAGCAGTACGCAGAAAAAATACAGTGCGGTGCATCCCGACCCCGTAAGGGGTGTAAACTTTTACCGCATCAAACAGGTGGATACAGATGGCAGTTTCCGCTATTCGGCCGTCATCAGTTTACTCGTGCAGCGCAGTGGTGGTTTACAGGTAAGCCCCAACCCCGCCCGCAATTATTTTGTACTGCTGCCCGACGGGCCTGCCGCGCCTGCGCAACTGAACCTGTACAACAGCAGCGGACAACGGGTATTACAGCAGCAATTGCCCGCAGCACTGCGCCATACCATCAATACCAGTGCGCTGCCGCCGGGTCAGTATACTGTCGAAACCGTTACAGCCGGTAAAAAACAGACCTGCCGGCTACAGGTACAATAAATGAATACCGCCGAAAAAAAATTGACAGTTGAAACAAAGGACATGAAATATACAATCGTTTTTCTGGTATTGTTTTTATACACAGGCAACCTGTTTGCCCAATTTGTGGGCATCGGCAATACCAGCCCGAATTTTCTGTTAGACCTCAGCGGCCGTATGCGCATCCGCGGCGGAACAGACAACAACAACTCCGCCGGTTTATGGCTCAGTGGAACGGGCAGCGATTCGGCCATCGAAAAAATATTTATGGGTATGCAAACAGATTCCACCGCCGGTTTTTACAGCAACAAACCGGCGGTTGGCTGGGGCTTTTTATTCGATGCCAGGAATGGCAGTGTGGGGCTTGGAAATGCCAATCCAACTTACCCGCTTTCTTTTGCTGATATCGCTGGCGGTAAAATTTCACTATTTCGTGATGGATTTGGTGATTACTATGGCCTTGGTATTGGCAATGGGGTGATGCAGTTGATGTCTTCTAACAATTCAACCAGTATTGTTTTTGGTTATGGGCGCAGCAACAATTTTACAGAGAACTTTAGAATGGGGGGCAATGGCAATATGTCCATTGGCACTACGGATATTAGTTTATCCGGTTTAACCGTAAACAAAAAAGTAGGTGCTGTACATGCCATCTTTGGCAGTAATACCACAGGTGTGGCCATTGAATCTTCCTTTCCCGGTATTGGCCTCAATAGTTACTTCAGTGGCAGCCGCAAAACAATTGCTGCCGGATTCAGTGGTTATATTGGTGTAAACCCATCCAGTGGCGGCATGCAAATGCTGGTTTCATCGCAAAGCAACAATGCGGGAGCTTCGGGTACCTATAAAACAGCCCTCGACATTAAAGCTGATGGAAAGGTAGGGCTGGGGGTAACCGACCCGGCTTACCTGCTGGATGTGGGCGAACGCATACGCATTCGTGGTACGCCCGGCTTTACTGCAGGCATTTGGCTCAACAATGAAGCCAATACTGCGCTTGCTTCATTTGTAGGTATGCAAGCGGATAACCAGGTTGGTTTTTTTGGTTTTGGCTCGGCGGGATGGGGGTTTTTGATGAATACACAAACAGGTGCATTGAGTATAGGGGGTAATACAGGCGTTGCAGGGCAGGTACTCACCAGCAATGGCAGCGGCAGTGCTCCATCCTGGCAGGGTGGGGTTGGCGGCGGTAAACCTTTTGTGGTAAGACCGGGTGCCAATTCTCCCGATCTTGTCAATGGCGGCAGCCGGGTAGATGTGCCGAATATGGTGGCCAACTTTACCTTAACCGTTCCTTCGCAGGTAGTGTTTAACTTCAAACTGTCTATTGCCAACCGGGGTTGTGTGGCTTGTGGCGAACGGCGAACATTTATTGTACTGATCCAGAACATTGTAGGCGGCACCACCGATATTGCCACCACCACTGTTTATACCCCGAACGGCGAAATTGCCGATGGGGTATCGGGGCCCATTGAAGTAAACCTGCCGGCAGGAACTTACTCGTATAAACTGGCCATAGCACCCTCTATCTTTGGAGCCGCTACGGTGTATGCCCGGCAGCAGGAAGGGATAATGACCTGGCAGATTTATCCGAATTGAGCATTGAGAGCCGCAGACAGCAAGCCGAAATGGCCGGGTTAAAAAACGTTCATCAATTACTGAACCAATAAAGGAACAACACAGTGAAAAAATATCCCATTGTATATTTTTTGTTGCTGGTTAACATTGCAGGCTATGCACAGCCCAAAAAATTCGACATCTTTTCTTATGCAGCGCCCGCAGGTTTTGCCCTGGTAGAAAACACGGAAAAGCTTTTTTTGGAACTAAAAGAAAAGAAAGAATACTGCCAGTTGATATTGTATCCTGCCACCGCCGGTACAGCCGATGCAGAAAAAGACTTTAATAAGTTTTGGGATTTTTTTGCCCGAAGAAAGGAAGAGGGCGTAAATAACCCTGTAACCAAACAAAAAGACACGGCCGATGGCTGGCAGGTGATCATGGGCGGGGCACAGGGCACGTTCAACAGAAAGCCCTATATCATCACCGTTATGACTTCCACCAAAGGCGATATTACCTTCAGCGCTGCCGCCGTATTCACACAGGAAAAATATGCCGCACAAATGCAGGAATTTATCGCCGGCATCGATCCTGATTTGACGCTGTATAAAAAAGGCAGTAATCAGGCTGCTGCCCCCGCCACTGCGCGGCAACCGGCTGGCGGCAGCAGCCGCATCGCTAAAACCGTTACGCCATTTAACGATGGCTGGACCAGCACGGCGTACGACGATTATGTGTCCATTGTTAAGAACGATGCAGAAGTCAGGCTTGTCTTTCCCGATCCGGCCTTAGACAACAGGCGCCCTGCCAACACCTCCGATTTTGAAGCGCATTACTGGGACAATGTGGTTCGGAAGTATTATCGGGTTACCGGGCAGGTACTGCTGATAGAAAAACCAGCTTACTCCTACGGCGAAAATAATATATGGATGGCTCCCGCTGCGGATATCGCATCGGGCAGGCAGGGCTATGTGGCCATGATGATAAGCCCCAACAACGGCAGCACGACGGTGATCACCGCTTTTGCGTCGGATAAAGCATTTCTGGATGCCAATTTCAGTAAAACGGCCGGTTTCAACCGCATGTTTGGGTACAACAAGTTTGGCGCAACCACGGCCGATCTGGTGGGCGAATGGAAAAATTCAACCGGCGCCGGTATGGAATATTACAATGTTTACACCGGCAACTCCGCAGGGATGGCCACGGCACACGTAAGCGATTATTTTATTTTCAGCAGCAACGGTACTTACCGGAGCGAACATACCGGTACCAGTACCTTCCAGGGTACGTTAACCCACGGTAAAAGCAACTATGCCGGTACATTCAGGCTGAACGATGTAACGCTTACCGCAACGGGAAGGGGAGCGGAAGATCCGGGCGCGTTCACCTGTTACTTTGAAGCGGTTAAATACGGGTTCACCCTTCGCCTCATCAACCAAAAATATACGGGCATCAATATGAGCCTGTATAAAGTGAAATGATTTAAAACAACGCAATATGCCAAGCAATAAGCAGGTCATCCTTTTTTTTCTGGCATTTGGCTGGCAATCTGTAGCCGCCCAGCTCCATTGTGCAGAAGCGGCCGCCAAAACCATCCCCTGGCAAATGCGCCCCGAAACCAGAGCGGGTGAACGGTCCAGGTACCTGAAACCCCTGTTTGCCGAAATGCAGCGGCTCTTTCCGCAGCCACCACCGGGCGTACAGGTTACCTACGGCATTTTTGATGCCCGGGGCGGCGTACAACGATACAGTACCGGTACCGATTTTTACGAAGGTTTTTTGATGATCAAAGACATTGTGTGCGAAAAGCAAAGCAATGGTGAACGCAAAATTGTGCCCGAGGGTGAAACCGGTTGCTGGTTTTATGCAAGACCCAACGATTTCCGCAACCTGATGAATGGCTTTATGAACAACACCAGTATGTATCTGCCCAACACCCTGTTGCCCCTCTTCAGCGGCGATATACGACTGGTGGAAGACGAGAAGGGCATGATGAACATATATGTATTCAATGAAGATGAGGAACAAACCTTTGCCGGCTGGTTTTTTTCGGCCCGCAAGACACTGCCCATCCGCAAAGTAACCAAAAAAGAATTGGCCCGGGCCTACCGCACCCAAAAACTGAAAGAACTGGAGGAGCGCAACCAATCTTTGCAAAAAACGCTTACCGCTTCCAAAGAAGGGTATAAAAGGGCACAGGCAGATAACAGCTATCAAAAAGCCGGCGAAAAGGAAGCGCTGCTGCAGTCGTATAGAGAAGGGGATAAAACGATAGTGGAAAGCATGACCCAAAATAGCGCAGAGATGGACAGATGCAGACAAACCACAGACGCCATGATGCAGGCGGCCGATGCAGAAAGCCCTGCTTATGAAAGTGAACTAAAGGATTTGATGTTTGGCCAGAACAGGAAAGCGGATAAAAACAGCCAGTCGCGCTTTGTATATGTGGAAGATGAAAATTATTTTAATAAAACCCTGCCCGGGGCGCAGCCGCAATTTATCGTGGCTTACCTGCGCCGACAGGACATTACCCCCGCCAAAACCGCTTTTATCAAAAAGATAGAAGATGTGTTTGACTGGAACGTGGTACGCAAAATGGTGGGAGCCACCCCTACCCCGCAACCGCTTACCATATCGGGACTTGGCAGCACACCAGGTGGCTATACATCGGGTGCATTGCCCCGGGGCGCAGCGCCCGCAGCAGCCGGCGGTGTGTATTTCGGGGAAGACTTTTCCGCCGCAACCGCAGGCAAGCCGCCTGTTAAATGGACGGTAAGCAACAGCAGTGCCATTGTAAAAGAAGTGAACGGCAAAAAATGCCTGGCCATAAAAAACGAAGGCCTGTTTTTTCCCGATTATGCCGTACTGCAATTGCCGCAAAACTTTACCCTATCCTTTGACTTGAGCTGGAACCCCGACATTTCTTATTACAGTCCCAATTTTATGCTGCATATCGGTGCGGCGGTGTACGACAATACGTTGAAGCGGTACAACCGTCAGCAGGTGAATGTAAATAGCTATTCTTCTGCCGCCATGGAACGGATTTGTTTATGGATAGACCCCCACTGGAACGACATCGGCCATTACGGCCTGGAGTTGTTTGACAAAAATGGCGGCTATTTGAGCAAAAAATCATTTACAGCAGCGCAATTTCACAAACAAAGAAATGTGGTACAGGTAAAACTGGTGCGGCAGGGTGTAAAACTGCTGGTGTATTTTAACGGCGATCTGGTAAACGAACTGGCCGACATGCAGGCCAATATCCGCTGGAACTTTATTGGTTTTGGCCTGAGCAATGCAGCCAATGCCGAACCGGCCGATGAGTTTTACCTCACCAATATTCAATTGACCGAACAATGAAAAAAATATTACTGATCGTATGCGCATTGTTTACCCTGCTTGCCAATGCTGATGCACAGCAAAAAGGCAGCTTTGACATGTTTACCTTTACTACCCCCGGAGGCTTTACCACCGAAAAGACTGCGGATTATGCAGTCATCAAAAAAGACAATGGCGTACAGTACTGCAACAGTTTTCTTATGAAAGCCCGCCCATCGGCCGGAACTGCGCAGGCAGATTTTGAGGCTGATTGGCAAAACCATGCCGCCAAACAGGGGGTTGCCAGGCCAGCCAATACCAATACCGGCAACCAGGGCGGGTGGACGGTTACCGGTGGTTATGGTACAGCCAGTTTCCAGAACCAACCCTTTTATATCCTCATCAGCACCTTCACCGGCAGGGGCATTACCTGGTGTGTGGTGCATTATTTCAACAACGAATCGTTCAGCAGCGATATCGCAGCCTTTACCGCTTCCATTGTACCCCACGAAAGCAGGATAGCGGCACTGGCGGCCACTGCTAATGCCAATAACGGTGCGGTACAAACACCCGTTGCAACAAGCGGCGGTATGCTGATGACAAAATGCAATACCAGTTTTAATGATGGGTGGACGGCCACACCAAAGACAGATTATGTGCAGGTAACAAAGGCCGGTACAGAAATTCGTTTGTATTATGTAAACGAAGCGCTGGAGAAACAGCGACCCAATACCACCGATCCGGAAGCCTGGTACTGGAATAAAATGGTGGAACCTGCCTTTACCGCCCCTCACCCGCAAAAATGGGTGCAGGTAACCTACCCGGTCATTTATTTTTATGAAGGAGAAGCCATCGACAAGGCTACGGGCAAACAGGTGTATATAGCCATGAAAGTTATTTATGAAGGCGGGGCAAGGGTGGTGATGGCCATTACCGGCAGCAAAGCCGCTTACCAGCAGCAATACCCGCATCCCAACGACCTTAACCGGATGACCGGGTACAATAAATTTGCCGTTACCCAAAAAGATATGGTGGGCACCTGGGTAAAGAACGACGGCGGCGGCGTGGAATATTACAATGCTTATACCGGCGGCTATACCGGCATGAGCGCCACCAGTACCACCGACGAATTTGTATTCAGCAACAATGGCAGTTATACCAGTACCCACCGCTATGCCAATACCAATAATGGCGGTACTAAGTTTGGCGGCATGGATTACAGGGGTACCGTTACCGTAAGCGACTGGCAGGTACTCGCCACCAACCGGGTGGGTGGCAAGACCAAAAAATTCTGGTGCCAGCTCGAAGCCATCAGTGGTGGCTACCTACTGATCCTCACCGACAGCGATTATGAACCGCTGAAATATATCCTGTACCGGAAAAGATAACATACCGTAAAACAACGCTAAGACCAATAGCAACTACCGGGAGCAACCGGCATACCGGGGAGTGCTGCACCACCGGGCTAATTTCCCCCATACACCGTTGCCGAGCAGGGATGAAAACTTTCGGCATTGCAACTCACCGTTTGTGTGGCTTTGCGTTGCAGCGCTTTGGTGAGTAAAGGCGCGGTAAAAGTAACATCGGTACTGGCCGCACCCATATGGCAGCCATTGCAACCACCATCATTACTGGTAGAAAAATCCGGGCGGCCTGGACTGAAAGAACCACTGGTATATTGCCCGTCTTTCTTTTTGATGCGGATAAACACATCCGTCTTCACCCCATTTTCCCAGGTTTCCTGCACCAGCAGGGCATTCACCGGTATCTTTCCCGTTTGCAGCGCCAGTTGGGCAGCGGCACTGTCGATATACACCCGGCGGTGGTAATCATCCGCCTTATTAACCCTTGCAAAATATACCAGCCGCTTGCCATACAAACTGAGCGTCATGCTGCTGAAATCGGTAATGGAGGGTGCGGTTGATGAAGGTTTATGTGTAAATGCTGTACTGCCCAGGATGGCGAGGGCGATGAGCAGGAGGATAGCGATGTTCTTTTTCATAACCAATAATTGAGGAAACAAATATAACGAAAAAAAGTGAAGGCTTTTTTGTTGTCTGCCTTGGGAGCAGGTCAAATTCCCCGGCGGGGAGCCTGATGTTGCGGAACTAACCGGATTGTCCTAATATTGCAGCCATGAGCGAATACGGGTTAATTTTCTGGGCCTGCACGGGAGCCATATTTGCAGGATTTATTGATGCCGTTGTGGGTGGCGGCGGATTGGTACAGGTACCCGTTTTACTGATCCTGTTTCCCGGTCTGTCGCATGTACAGGTCATTGCCACCAACCGGTTTGCCTCTATTGCAGGTACTGCCGTAGCCGCTTTTCAATACATCCGGTCGGTAGGTGTAGACGTACAGGTGGTTACCGCCACGGGCATCTGTGCAGCAGTTAGTTCATTTGGCGGTACATTTGTCATGGGTATGATCCGCCCCGAAGTGTTTAAACCCCTGCTCCTCGTCATCATTACCCTGCTGGCCATCTATACTTTTTTCAACAAATCGATGGGCATCCACCACGCCCCCACATACGCGGGCCGGAAGCAATTACTCCTCTGCGCGGGCATCGGCCTCGTAACGGGTTTTTACAATGGCTTTATCGGACCGGGTACGGGTACATTACTCGTCTTTGCCCTTGTAGCACTGGCGGGCATGAGTTTTCTGAAAGGTTCAGCAACCGCAAAGCTGGTTAATGCCATTGCCGATGCGGCTTCACTGGTGGGTTTCCTGCTCAGTAAGGCGGTGGTATTTAAAATTGCAATCCCCATGATGGTGAGTAATATGGTGGGCAGTTATATCGGCAGTAAAATGGCACTGCTGCGCGGCAATGCCTTTGTACGGTATATTTTTCTCTTTGTCATCAGCCTGCTCATCATCCGCCTGGGCTGGGATATCTGGCGGCGATGAGTTGAACAACAGCATGGCTGACGTTTGGCACACACAACATTATGTTTAGCAGTACCCCTGCCCTACTCCCGCTGTGGTTTACATTCAAATAGTTTCAGGTACCGGTTCTTTCCGCTGTCTGCCGTTATGATCTCACGCACAATCGTATAGCCATTATCCTGTAATATCACTTTTAATTCAGGTTCCGTCAGAAAAGGGTAATTACAACCACGGTCTTTCTTTATCTTTTTATGCACCAATACCTCTTCAATATATACGACACCACTATCCCGCAGTATCCGTTTTATATCTGCCAGCATTTCCTTTTTCCAGGTCATTTCATGAATCACGTCAAATACAAATGCCCTGGTAAAACTGCGCACGGGCAGATTGGTTCCTTTTTCCGTACCGATCTGTATGGTAATGTTCCCGATGTTTGCCGGACCACCCGACTGAAGTATCCGTTTGGTGAGCAGGGCGGTATTGCAGGTGTTGCTGTCAATATCTTCTGCGGTAATTTTTATATCCGGGTAAGCATTTGCAATCGGGATCAGGCTGTATCCCGAGCCGGTACCAATATCCACAATCCTATCCCCCGGCTGAATATTCAGGAATTGGATAACCAACTGTTCTTTCTTTTTTTTCAGGCTATCCAGCCCCGGCTTTTGGGCTGCTGAAGACTGGCAAAACCATGCAACAAAACCTGTTGCCAGTAATATGGTACGGAAAAAATGCATAAGGGTCAGATAATCTCAGTAAAGATAAATCAAGCCTGCCGTATAAGCATGGCCTGCATTTGAAATAGTCCCGAAAAACGCACTTTACACATTACTCCACCCGAACAATCAAACATTCCCGGTTCGTGATTTTATCCGTGTAAAATTGAATACCCGCAGAGCCCCCTTTATCACTATCCGGCAGTTCGTTAAATTTATCAAGGTTCAGGTCTGCATTTTTATACTGGTAAGCAATCGTTGCATAATAGGGAATGACCTTATTGCTGCAACTGCCCAAAAGCTGGTTTTGTTGCAAAGACAAACAGTAGGTTCCCTTATAATTGGGTTTAAACCCGATTTTGCACCGGTAACCCGGTTGTCCGCAGCCAAAATTTTCAATGGCACCCGCCGTTGCCCGGGGAGAGAGTTGCCGGTTTGTATTAACCCCATTGGCGGTAATGATATCGCAAAAACCATTGGCAGGATTGGTAAGCGTTGTACCAAAAATATTAAAACTTGCACCGAATGTTATTTGCCCGGAATCAGCCAGTTTGTTTTGATTCGTTTTGGTGTCGAACAGCAGCTTGGTGGGCAGATCCGTTTCTATCCATATCGTATCGGTAAGGGTATAAGATTTCTTTAATGGATAGATATCTACCGGCAACCGGAAATTTTGTTCAAATGGCCGCCCCTGCAATTCTTCGTTACACTGAAAATTCATGGTAAGACTGGCGATAAAAAGCAATAGCAATGAACCCGGTTTCATACAGTGCGGTTTGTGATAAGACGATTGTAAGGCTCAATACGCTGCTTGTGCATCCCCTGCTGAAGGCGTTTTATCAGCTTATGTTAACGTTTTCCGGTAAACGCCGGCAGCAGCGGCCCCATCAATGATCGTAGCTCACCACCCGCGAAATCTTCCATAGCCCATTCTTTTTACGCCAGATCATCAGGAATGTAAACGTACCCACTTCTTCCTTTCCATTTTCAATATGCCGGAATTGGTGCCGGCCAATTTCAATGGCGCCATATCCCTTCAGCGGGTGTACCTCCAGGCTGCCCGGTACAAGCTGCCGCGTCAGCACCCAGGGCTTTAAAAATGTGGCTTGAAAATTTTCAAAGATTTGTTTGCGCGGAATCAGGCCGCCATTATCCTGAAACCATTCAAGGTCTTCCGTAAAAAGCGCTTTGAACTTACTCATCTGCCGGGTATTGAAATAGCTGAAAATCACACTGTCCATCCGCGCAATTTCGTTGTACAATTCCTGCGGGGTGGCGGCCACTTTTTTTTCCTGTGCAGTGGCATTGGTGCTGTACAATACCGCGACGCTGATCAGCAGAAAATGCCATACGGATTTGATGGTCATAATGGTTGGTTGAATGATGGACAATAAACGCAAAAGTAACGCAAGGTTGTACAGCCATCAAATTTGTTTGGGGGAACATCAACCGGCCTTTGCCCGCTTCCACAAAGGCCCCACCGCAATAAAAAGCACAACGATGTTAAACCATACATTCGATGCATTGCCGGATGCAACAGAACCCGTGGAATCTAAGCAGAACCAGGAGAGTATACCCGCAAGCACCGTTTTACGAACCGCTTCGGGCGCCTTGTCGTACACCCGGGCCGATAAGCACCAGATCGTAATGCCCCAGCCAAAAAGAAAACCACCGGTTAATGCGGATAGAAACCTGGTGTCGGGTGAAGCATATGTAGTGGCGCCATCTATGGGCCAGCTCAGCAGATCAAGCGTCAGCCTTGCCGGTTCTGCCGTTGCAGCCATGGTGCCCAGGAAGAAAACGGGGCCAAAAGAACCTACCACAATAGCCGTAACCTTTAGCCAGGATTTGTGAAACTGGTGCGTCATTAATGTTGTCATGACCGGTATCATTTAAAATGTGTATGCAAAATAACTGGTTATGACCTGTATATTGTAGACGCTGCCGTACAATGGTGCCTATCCGTTAAAATTACCGGCAATCCGCTTCAGGTTGGCAAAGTATGCCGACAACCAGGATTGGTTGAGGCTTTCCGGGGTGATTTGTAAAAAGAAGTTTTCCAGGGCCAGTTCAAAAATGCCTTCTAATTGTTTTTGATTCAGTGTAAGGTTTAAAGACCTGAGCCAAACCATTGCAAAGGCCCCGCCGGTGATGGCGCCGGATTTCAACAATACCTCATTAAACGATTTGTTCTCCCGCTGTATCCTTAACTGGCGGTTGAAAAGCAGATCGGTTTTATGTTCGATGAAAATGCTGATCAGCGCCGGGTCTATATTGGGGCAACGCTGTTCTTTTTCAGCAATAATATGCGACTGGTGAAGATGATAGCTGAGTAACTGGTCGATAAATATCTCCATATCGGCAAAATGATGGTAGAAGGAAGACTTACTGATACCCACCCTTTTGGCCAGCGTTTCTATTTTAAGTCCATGGGTACCCGCTAAAGCGAAAATTTCGTACCCGGTTACGATCCAGATATATTTGTTGTCCATCCTGCTGTATTAACGGTTATGATTGCTGCGGCCATCGGTTTGCAGAAAAACACCAGTCAGACAAATATACACCCGTACAGCCAAAAATTGACCCGCCATACCTGCACACCCGGACACAGCCCATACCTGCAGAACGATAATACCGCCGCAGGCTAACTAGTATTGCCTGGCGGTATTAGATCACTGTGTTAAGGTGCCATCCTGGTGGCGGGGTCGCTCCAGGCGCTTTGTCCGCCTGCACCGGTTACAGCTACCTGAAACCAGTAGTGCGTACCCTGTTCCAACCCTTCCAGCAGCAGTTTACTTTTGGTAACCACACCAGCGGTTTTCCAGCTTTTGGGGTCGTCGATGGTGGTGGTGATCTCTACGGTATAAACGTAGGCTCCACGAACCGGTTTCCACTTCAACTGGATGCTGCCGGGTTTGGTACCCGGACTGGCCACCAATGCCAATGGCTGGGCGGGCTGCACCGCACGGCTGGCATTTGCCCTTACATCAAGCCCCAGGCTCCTGATCCTGGCTTCATCACCACCCGAGGCCGCCTGGATATAGGCCGCCAGTTGAATAAGCAGGCTGTCGATCAGCTCCTCCAACTGCTGCAACTGCGACCGCGTAGCCGCTACCTGCTGCAGCAGCCGCTTGAGTTCGTTAAGCGTCGTCTCCAGCAGATCGGCATTTTTGCTCAACACCCCCAACTCGGGTATCGGAGTGGGGAAATTCGGGTTGTCTGTCAGGGCGGTTAACAGCTCCCGCATTTTTTCCAGTTTTCCGGAAAGACTGAGTTCTTTCAGGTTCAGCACAATTTTACTTTTCTTCATATTTTTTTGTGTTACTGTTTTATCAGCAACAGAATAAAACAAGAAAAAAAGCAATACAAAAAATCATTTTGGCCATTTATTTTCAAAAAATGCCCTTTTTTTTGATTTAAGTCAAAAAACAGCAAAAAAATTTCCCCCGTTTTTGCCCGGTTGAGGGCCATTTTCAGGGTCGGGCCGGAGGGTGACAAAAAGGAGTTGAGACGCGGAAAAGTATTTTTACCGGAAAAAACATACGAATTTTCGTAAGCAACGGCGCATTTGTTCCGGGGTGGAACATACCCTGAAAAGACCTGTTTTTGCTCCCCCGGTTTGTTGCTGTGGCGGGGTAGTTAAAAATGGAGGTAGCGAATGCTGTTTTGGCTGCGGAAAGTAAAAAGCGGTTGCAGCAGTTGTGGGGGGATCCTGTTTCCGTGAAAAAAAGGGAAAACTTGCCGGATGTTGACCCATCGGGCAGGGAAAGCCCCAAAACGCTTCAGGGTTTTCCCAGAATACTGAAGTAAATCCCAAAAACTCTTCAGGGTTTTCCCAAAATACTGAAGTAAATCTCAAAAACTCTTCAGGGTTTTCCCAAAATACTGAAGTAAATCTCAAAAACTCTTCAGGGTTTTCCCAGAATACTGAAGTAAATCTCAAAAACTCTTCAGGGTTTTCCCAAAATACTGAAGTAAATCCCAAAAACTCTTCAGGGTTTTCCCAAAATACTGAAGTAAATCTCAAAAACTCTTCAGGGTTTTGACCAATTCCCTCAGGGTTTTGACCGATTCCCTCAGGAAATTGCACAAACTTCCAGCCGGATTGGCGCCGGGTTCTGCTGCATATATATGGTTAGGCCCGAGAAGAGTTGAGCAGCCGGAGGGGGACTAAGGTTGCAGTCGCCCAATCAATCAACCGGGGCGGGGCAGCCGTGCTGATCCAGGTTTTTGCAGTTGGCAGCAAAATCCGGGTTGACAATACGTATATATATTATACAGGCATGGGCAATTTGTACGGGTGGGCATGATAGCCGGGGGGGAAGAGCCGGCAAAAATGTACTGCAATGGCTGCGCAGTGTAACCCAACAGTGCAATAAAGATGGCCATAAGGGCGCTTAGTGATGCTTTGCGGTAGCCGGAAAGGGTTGGCAACGGGAGATGGATACTGGTTTTGGAGGAGCGTTAATGGCTATATTATAGATTTATGTGTTGCATGCTATTCCTGGCAGCGTTCAGGTTAGGGCAACAATAAAAAGCTGTAACATTAAACAAATAAATGAATAATGTTAGTAGAAAGAACGACCAAAGAAGTCATTATCCGCCTACCCGCATTGGTGGACACAGAAGACTTACAAGATTTTTTGAATTATGCACGTTATAAAGAGTTGACTGCTGACTTTAAAACAGATCAGAAGGAAGCAGATAAACTTGCAAATGAAATAAATTCAAAATGGTGGACTAAAAACAGCGCCAAACTGATTAAATGAAAATTATTGTTGATACAAATATTGTTTTTAGTGCAATACTTAAAACACCTAATACTGAACGCGTTCAAAAAACTCCCGATACGATGCCCGCTGGCCAAAAAAATACCCGGAAAAGCGGTTTGTAAAAATAAAAGGGCTATTTTTAGCGCAGTAATATGGCTGACTACAGGACAAAAACATATTAATTAATACCGATGAGACATTCATTACAATAGTACCCCCAGGGGTTACGGTTGAATGTCTATCGGCATTATACCAAAATCATCTTAGTATGCATATAAAGTCGAAACGGTATAACCAAAAAACCAACCGGATGGCAAAAGACAAGCCGATACTTACTGCCTTATAGCAACTTTACGGCGAAATCAGCCAACTTAAAAGTATACCACAAAGCCCCGTTAACGCTTTTTTTATGCGGGGCTTTTACGGGGGCTTTGCGGATACTTTTCTATGTGTTGTACGTCACCCTAAACAACATCCTGCAAACATTCAAGCATCCATGACTTTGCCGACCCCACGCTATTTCTAGCACATTGCAAAGCACACAAAACCCTGACACAAAGCCAACCTTGCAAAGAGCTAAAAATGCCAACGCCCCAAGCCCACCCACCACCCAGCGGACGGAATTCTTATCATCAATATCTCAAACATCAGCAGGACACAGCCATTATCAGCTTATCCACAAACGTTGAAAAGTCTTTTTATAAAAAAGTTGCAATTAAAAATTTGACACTTTATATTTGACAAATAATGTCAAACAAAGAATTTCAAATGCAAACATTAGGACAGTTAATAAAATCGAAGAGAGAAGCAAAAGGCTTATTACTACGACAGGTTGCTGCCTTTTTAGACATTGACCAAGCGATTCTAAGCAAAATAGAAAAAGGTAATCGAAAACCAAATAGAGAAAACATTGGAAAGCTTGCGGAAATTCTTGAAGTTGACAGGGAGCAATTAATGGTTCAATTTCTAAGTGAGAAAATTGCATACGAAATTGCTGATGAAGAATGTGCATCACAAGCATTAAGGGTTGCAGAAAAAAAAGTAAGATATATTAAAGCACACACTAAAAAGTAGTTATGAAGATTGTTTCTTTGTTTTCAGGTGCTGGCGGACTTGATTTAGGACTAATTAAGGCAGGACATGAAATCATTTGGGCAAATGACTTTGATGCCGACAGTTGCGAAACCTATAAATACAACATTGGCGACCACATTGTTTGCAGCGATATTTCAAAAATAAAATTAGATGAGATTCCTGACTGCGATGTTGTTGTTGGAGGCTTTCCCTGCCAAGGTTTTTCCATGGCCAATATGTTGAGAACCGCAGATGATGAACGTAACAAGTTATACAAGCAATTTTACAGAATTATAAAAAATAAAAAGCCAGACTATTTTATTGCTGAGAATGTCAGAGGCATTTTAAGTTTAGATAACGGCAATGCAATAAAGAAAATAGTAACAGATTTTTCTGATGCTGGCTATAGGGTAAAATACAAGCCTTTCAACACAGCCGATTTTGGTGTTCCCCAAATAAGAGTTAGGGTAATTATCGCAGGAACAAGAAAAGATTTGCCTGAAGAAATGGATTTTCAATTTCCAGAGCCGACTCATGAAAAATCAAAATGGGTAAGCATATCAAAAGCATTAAAGGGAATTCCTGAGCCAGAAGACCCTAAATCGAAATTGAAGAACCATATTTATTCCAAGTACAAAATCACAATCAAAAATTTCACTGGTCATAGAAAAACTGACCCCGACAAACCATCTCCTACCATTTTAGCAAGAGGCAATGGTAAAGGTGGCGTAGTTGCCATACAGCATCCAGCAAACCACAGAAGAATGAGTGTCCGTGAAAGTGCATTGATTCAAACCTTCCCGATTAATTTTGAATTTATTGGTTCAATGGGTTCTATGTACAGGCAAGTAGGAAATGCAGTTCCTGTTTTATTTGGGCAACATTTAGGTAAAAAATTAAAACAACTTGAAGCAGAATTAGTATGAAAGTAGTTTCTCTTTTTTCAGGTGCAGGTGGACTTGACCTTGGCTTTATCAAGGCAGGACATCAAATAATTTGGGCTAATGATAATTTCCCCGATGCAGTAAAAACATACCGAAAAAATATTGGCAATCACATTATTTGTGAGGATATTTCTAAAATTCCATCCGATGAAATTCCAGAGCATGATATTTTAATTGGCGGATTTCCTTGTCAGGGTTTTTCTGTTGCAAATACTAAACGAGGTGAAAACGATGAAAGAAACAAACTCTATTTGGAACTTCTAAGAATTTTGGTTGACAAGCAACCAAAATTCTTCTTAGCAGAAAACGTAAAGGGAATTATGAGTTTGATGCAAGGCAAAGTTTTTGAAATGATAACTGAAGATTTTAAAAAAGCAGGATATAAGGTTAAACATAAAGTCCTAAATGCTGCAAACTTTGGAGTACCTCAAAGAAGAGAGAGAGTAATTATTTTGGGAGTTAGAAACGATGTTGAATTTTCTTTAGAACACCCAGAACCTACACATGGAGAAGATTCAACTTTATTTAGCGACAGGGAAAGTTGGGTTACAATTGGCAATGCCTTAAAAAACATTCCTGAACCAGAGGAAGAACATGATTTGATAAATCACACCTATTCAAAGTTCAAATTAAAATTTAATGGTTATTTAGGGAACAGGGCTATTGACCCCAATAAACCAGCACCAACTGTTACAGCAAGAGGTGATGAAAAGGGCGGTGTGGTTGTTTTGCATCATCCAAATAATCATAGAAGAATGTCAGTTAGAGAATTAGCCTTGACACAATCTTTTCCAATTGACTTTATCTTTGAAGGCAACAATTCATCTGCTTACAGACAAATCGGAAACGCAGTTCCACCAATGTTAGCTTTTGCAGTTGCATCAATATTTCCTAAAGAATTAAAACAGCATGGCACTAGTAAAACCACCAAAAAGGCCGTTCCCCAACTATAAGTGGCGATGGGCAACTTTTCAGCCAACTGAATCATTGAATGAACCACCAGTTTTCCTTGGAGTTCTTCGTGTTTTCAACCAGTTTCAAAACTATGCCCCAAGTTCAGAAGAAGTTATGAACGGTTTAGCAATCGTTCAAGCAGAAACAAATTCAAAAGTTGATTTAGTAAGGACACAAGACAGAAACCTGGTTAGAAATTCAGGACAATATTGGAAAGCATTAGGCTTGCTTGAAGAAGCACACGGAAAAATTTTGGTAAGTCCTTTCGGAGAATTGCTTGCAACAGGAAGAATAACGCAAGTAGAATTTGCAACGACAGTTGTAAAAACGTTAGAACTACCGAATAAGAGAATTGTAGACGATACAGCAGATTGGGATGCGGTAGGTTTGAAAATCAAACCACTTGAATTGATTCTTGATGTGCTTGCAAAAATTTCAGAAAAATACGGTTCAAATGAAGCTTACGTTACGTCTCTTGAACTTGTGAAAATTATTATTCCTCTTGCTGGTATAAAATCACCTTTGGAAAATTATGCTGATGCAATTATTCAGCATCGTCAAGGAAAGATTGATATTTCGACTTGGCCAGATTGTGCCCCGAGTTCAAACGACAAAAGAATTGCAAGAGAATTTTTATTGTTCCTTTCTAATTATGGTTTTTGCAATAGTATCCAAACCGCCAAAGGAAACATAAATGAAAAATATTTTCTAGCAAGTATTTCAAAAGAAGAAGTTGTTGAGCTGCATAAATTAAAATTTGTTCAACAAGAACTTGACAAAGTCGTAAGAACAATTAGGGAAACACAAATTCCTGCAAACGTTGAACGAAAAAGAGTTTCAAGAGAAGTCCTTGAAAGACCATTTCAAAATATTTTCAGAAAAAATATTTTAGCAGCCTTCAATGCTACTTGCATTGTAACAGGAGTTAGCATTGAAAATGTTTTGGAAGCATCTCACATAATTGACGTAAAATATCATGGTTCGGATAAAGTTGAAAACGGTTTATGTTTACGTTCAGACATTCACCAACTTTTTGACAGCAGACATTTACGTTTATTGCCAACTGGAGAAATTATTTTATCAGAAATAGCAGCAGCAAAAAATAACTACAGCAAACTGCCTCGACAAATTAAAATTCCCGACTTCATAAATAAAGACCACTTAGATTGGAGGGTGAAGTACACATAATACCAACGCACCAAGTCAGGCACATTTGCAAGGCACACAATGCCGACACACAAAAGCCAACCTTGCAAAAGAGCCTGCCTTGTGCCAACGCACAGGCAACACTCTAAGGTTGGACACAGACCCACATTATAGACGACCGAGGAAAAGGGCAAACGTACAACATTTAGCTGTATAGCCGATAAGCCCCGCCAACCGAATCAATTCTGAATAAAATAAAAAAGGGCCGGACAGTATATCGGCCCAAACCGGCTTATGGTTATTACCGGTGTAAAATGCTGCACCCGAAAAACGGGCAAAAGGATGAATGGCCAGAAAAAAACGCAGGAATGACCAAAAAAAATAAAACTTCTTTATATTGCGGTACTCAAAACTAAAACAGAAAAACAGTAATATCATTCGAACAATGAACGCCAAACTCCGTAAAGACCAGGCAGCAAAAGAAATTATAATACAGAAAAGGTTTGGATATTTTTGAATTGGTGGCTTCTTAGTGATTACGTATAAAATGTAAAGAACGAAATAGGAATTTGATTGATTATAAAACTGTTTAGCAGCTTAAATGATTCGACAATATGAAGAAAAAATTATACTCAATTCTGTTTGTTTTTATATTCCCGACCTTTCAACTTTTGGGGCAGAGTTCCTTTATATTTTCAAAAGAAGGGCGTCCGATTTTAAATCGCAGGCAAGTATTGGCAAATTGCCTGAATGCATTAAACAAGAGTCAAAGTGACAAAACTGCAGTTGCAATTTGTGAATGTGAAGCAGCGATGATTGACGGTTATTTTTCCAACAAGCAATATAAAAAGCATACTAAGAATGGGCTCATTGATATGTCAGCATTGATTAAAGAGGACACCCTGTTAAATAGCCAAATTCAAAGTTGTTATACAAGATCAGGAAAGACAATGCTTCTTCAGGCAGAAGGTTTTGAAAGTGAATTCGTTGAAAATTGTATTAAACATATCAAGACAAATACGGAGAAATCGCTGAATCCGGATAAGGTAAAAAACTTTTGCCTTTGTCAACTTCAATTAGTCAGGACAAAAAAAATCAGTGATTCGGAAATGGTCACGCTAAGCAATCCAAACTCTTTATTATTTTTTGAGATGATGTACACTTGCGGGAATCCATTTATGGAAAAAAATGAAACAGGAAAGAATTGGGATTCTACTATGGTAAGGGACATCAAAGGGGAGTTAACAGACACAGTAAAAGTATTGTCGCTGAACGGAATGACGTATCTGAAAATTAAAGTCGGATCAACAGTTCAATTTTGGCTATTTGATACCGGGGCTTCGGACTTGCTAATTAACAATGATATGGAAGAAATATTGAAAAATGAAAATATCACTAGCGTTGCGTTGTTGTAATCATTAGTTCTTTGAAAGTATTGTCAGTATTGAGTTTGTAGGGTTTTTCTCCATAACACGATTTGAATTTTTTCGGGTAAAAAAAATCATATTTTGCTGGAA
>JAAFIK010000029.1 GCA_013298665.1 Chitinophagales bacterium | reverse complement strand
CCTATACCCAACCATAGGAGGACCTAAACTTTTAATAGGTCGTCCTATACCCAACCATAGGAGGACCTAAACTTTTAATAGGTCGTCCTATACCTCCCTATAGGAGGACCTAAACTTTTAATAGGTCGACCTATACCTACCCATAGGAGGACCTAAACTTTTCATAGGTGCACCTATACCTAACCATAGGAGGACCTAAACTTTTGATAGGTCAACCTATACCTACCCATAGGAGGACCTAAACTTTTCATAGGTCGTCCTATACCTACCCATAGGAGGACCTGACTTTTAAGGAAACTGACAAACACAAGATTCCCGACACCCATGGCTTGAGACTAAGTACCAAGTACTGAGTACCAAGTACTCACTATCTTTGGTACCAAAAATCATTGCATGTCATCAATTGTTTTCGACGTAAAGGATGGGGTGGCCCTCATCACGCTCAACCGTCCCGATAAATTCAATGCCTTCAACCGCGAAATGGCGCTGCTGCTCCAGCAGTTGCTCGACGATTGTGCCGCCCGCGCCGATATCCGCTGTGTGTACCTCACCGGCAATGGCCGGGCTTTCAGCGCCGGGCAGGATCTGGCCGAACTGGTGGGCGAAAACCCGCCGGGCTTCGAGCAGATCCTCAGCGAGCACTACAACCCCATTGTAACGCGCATACGCAACCTGCCCAAACCCGTGGTGGCAGCCATCAATGGTGTAGCGGCGGGTGCCGGTGCCAATATTGCCCTTTGTTGCGATGTGGTGGTGGCCACGGCATCCGCATTGTTTATACAGGCTTTCAGCAAAATAGGCCTGATACCCGACAGCGGCGGCACCTATACCCTGCCCCGCCTTATTGGCTGGCAAAAAGCCAGTGCACTCATGATGCTGGGCGATAAGGTAACGGCGGCAGCGGCCGAACAGATGGGCATGGTCTATAAAGTGCTGGAAGATGATGTTTTTGCTGCCGAAAGCCTGGCCATCGCCCAAACCCTGGCGGCCATGCCCACCCGCGGGCTGGCCCTCACCAAGCAGGCGCTCAATGCCTCCATGCACAACGATTGGCCACAGCAACTGCAAAAGGAAGACGAACTGCAATACACTGCTGCACATACCTACGATTACAACGAGGGGGTAGCGGCATTTTTAGAAAAAAGAAAACCGCTCTTCAAGGGCGAATAACCCATCATTATGGCCACACAAACCCCCGCTGCTGTTGTACAGCACATGATGACGCACGACCGCTTCAGCCAATGGCTGGGCATACAGGTACTGGATGTACAGGAGGGCTTCAGCCGGATACAAATGACGATCCGCGAAGAAATGGTTAATGGCTTTGGCATCATCCACGGCGGCATCGCCTTCTCGCTGGCCGACAGTGCTTTTGCCTTTGCCTGCAACAACCGCAACAATCTTTCGGTAGCGCTCGATACCAGCATCAGCTTTATCAAACCCGTACACAGCGGCGATTGCCTTACGGCAGAAGCTACCGAACTGCACAATGGCCGCAGTACCGGCCTCTACCACATCAATATTACCAACCAGCACGGGCATACCGTAGCCATTTTTAAAGGCACCTGCTTCAGAACGGGTAAACCCCTGGTAAAGGAATAAAGGGCAATGCTCCTGCGGCACACGCTGCCGGGTTATAAACCTGTATATACCGGGCAGGGTGGTACCGCAAAAGAAAGGAGGCGCCGGGTGGTGCCTCCTTTTATATCGTATCCCCCGGGTTCAACCAGGGTTTATCAATCGGTTTTCTCCGGCCGCATCATCGGAAAAAGCAGCACATCCTGTATAGAGGGCTGGTTGGTGAGCAGCATACAGAGCCTGTCGATGCCAAAGCCGATACCACTGGTGGGCGGCATACCATATTCAAGGGCACGCAGAAAGTCGTGGTCGATAAACATGGCTTCATCATCACCCCGTTCCATCAGTTGTACCTGCTCTTCAAAGCGCTCGCGCTGGTCGATAGGGTCGTTGAGTTCGCTGTAGGCATTGGCCACTTCCTTGCCGTTGATCATCAGTTCAAAACGCTCTACCAGCCCCGGCTTGCTGCGGTGTTTCTTCGTCAGCGGACTCATCTCCACCGGGTAATCGGTAATAAAAGTGGGTTGTATATAGTGCCCTTCGCATTTTGCGCCAAAGATCTCATCAATCAGTTTGCCCTTGCCCATCTTCTCATCGGCGTGTATACCCAACTGGCTGCATACCCCGCGTATGCCGGTCTCGTCCATCGCGCTGATGTCGAAGCCCGTATGTTCCCTGATGGCATCATACATGGTAATGCGTTTGTAGGGTGCTTTAAAGCTGATCTCCCGGTTGCCCGCCATTACCGTGGCGGTACCATTGGTGGCGATGGCTGCTTTTTCCAGGAGCTGTTCGGTGGTTTCCATCATCCATTCGTAATCCTTATACGCTACATAAAACTCCAGTACGGTAAACTCGGGGTTGTGGGTGCGGTCCATCCCTTCATTGCGGAAGTTGCGGCTGAATTCATATACCCAGTCAAACCCGCCCACAATAAGCCTTTTGAGGTAGAGTTCGTTGGCAATACGCATATACATGGGTACATCGAGGGCATTGTGGTGTGTGCTGAAGGGTCTTGCGGCTGCACCACCGGGTATGGATTGCAGTACGGGGGTATCTACTTCCAGCGCTCCGCGTTCGTTGAGAAAGCTGCGGATCGCATTCATCATTCTTGTGCGCTTGATAAAGGTTTCCTTTACGCCGGGGTTTACAATAAGGTCGGCATAACGCTGGCGGTAGCGAAACTCAGGATCGGTTACCTCGTCAAAAGATTCTCCATCCTTTTCCTTTACCACGGGCAGCGGGCGCAGGGCCTTGGTAAGCATGGTGAGTTCGGTAACGTGTACGGAAGTCTCTCCCGTTTTGGTGGTAAACACATATCCTTTAATACCGATAATATCGCCAATATCCACCAGCTTTTTCCATACGGTATCGTAGAGTGTTTTGTCTTCGCCGGGGCAGATATCGTCTTTACGGATATATACCTGTATTCTTCCGGTGCTGTCCTGCAGTACGGCAAAACAGGCCTTGCCCATATCGCGTATGCTCATGATACGTCCGGCGAGGCATACGGCTGCAAAGTCTTCCTTATTTTCTTCGCCTTTATAGTTATCTTTAATAACGGCTGCATAAGTATTAACGGGGTATAACGGCGCGGGATAGCCGTCTATACCAAGAGCAGTGAGGGCAGCCAGTTTTTCCCTGCGGATGAGTTCCTGCTCAGATAAATGTTGTGTACGCATACGAAAACCTTTTTAAAAAGTGGGGCAAAGGTAACAGATCGGTGGCAGTAAGCAAGGGCGAAGGGCGGGGAAGGGTATTTGTTAAAGTTTGGCGGTATGGCTTTTTGGCAGCAGTTTTGCATATTAACCAAAAAAAATAATCATGACTATCAGAAATGTGATTGCGTTGCTTACCCTGGGGCTGCTGCTCAATTCCTGCGATGTACTGTCGCAGGTGCCGGGTAAACCGGTGGGGGGGGTTACCGAAAACGAAGCGGGTCAGGGCATCCGCGAGGCATTGAGCAATGGCGTGGTAAAGGCTGTACTCCAGCTCAATAAAGAAGATGGCTTTTTTAAAGACCTCCTGTACAAAGTGTTGCTGCCACCCGATGCACAAAAGATTGAGAAAACCCTGCGCAATGTGGGTATGGGCAATATGGTAGATAAGGCCATTCTACAGATCAACCGTGGTGCGGAAGACGCGGTGGGCTTTGCCAAACCGATCTTTGCTGATGCCATCCGGCAAATGACGATTACGGATGCCATCAACCTGATCAAAGGCGGCGATACCAGTGCTACGCATTATTTCCGGGAAAAAACAACAAGCAAACTGGTCGCGGCCTTCCTGCCGGTCATCAAAGCTTCGCTGGATAAGGTGGAAGCCACCAGGTACTACGGCGATATTGTTACGAAATACAACAGCATTCCCACCACATTCAAAAAGCTCAACCCCGATCTGCCGGGCTATGTTACCGACAGGGCTACCAGCGCCTTGTTCGACCTCATTTCCAAAGAAGAAAAAAACATCCGTGCCAATCCCCTGGCCCGCACAACAGACATCCTGAAGAAAGTGTTTGGCGGATTGATCAAATAGTTTTTGGGCATATACAGCGGTATCCATAAAAAGGCGGCTGCCCCGGTTGTACGGGGCAGCCGCTTTTTATGGAGGCTCCTGCAATGAACAGGGGTTTTTTGTTTCTGGTATTTTACCGGGGGTGCTCACCAGTGGCTGGGGATGCAGTAAGAAACCGTACCACAGCCGTTTGCCCGCTTTCGTACAATGCCTTTTTTTCTTCCGGTTTCATTTTCCTGGGTTTGGAAAGGATATTACCATAGCCGATATAGATGGTCCGGTTCTTTTCATTTTCCAGTCCGGGCTTACGGTTCATCGTTTCCATCATCAGGTTCATAAAAGCGCTGATATAGTCGTTGAGGTTGCTGATGGTATAGGGCGGTATTTCGGTAGATGTGGCTAATTGTTCTACCTGCTCCACCCGGTCGAGCTTAAGGCCAAGGGTTTGGTAATTGTGTACCACGTTTGTGCAAAACAGGGGGTTTCCACCATCGCGGCAGCTATCAAAAAGGTTGATGGGATAATTGGCCATAATACCCCCATCCACATATACCTGGTAACGTTGGTTTCTGGATGGTGTTTCCACCACACGCCCGGTACTGTCGAGCAGCACGGGTTTGTAAAACAGCGGAATGGCACAACTGATGCGCACAGCAACCTTAAGCGGCATAAGCGGGGTGGTACCTGCCGAAAAGGTTTCCGCCTGCTGGCGGGTAAGGTTGGTACCAATGCAATAAAAGTTTTTATACCGGCTGTTGTATTGCCGCAACGAGTCTAATTGCGCAAATGAACAATCGGGCAAACCGGTTTTGCGGGCAACCAGGCTTTCTATCCATTCCTCAAATACATCACCCTTGTGTATACCGTAAAACTTTTTTACCCGGGTGTATTTCCCGATCAGCCCGCCCCGGCCATCGTTAAACTGCTCAATCTTCAGGTTGGTCATAATCGAGTCTACCTCTGCGGCGGTATAGCCGAGGCTCACCATCAGCCCGATGATGGATCCGGCAGATGTACCGGCCACTTTTTCGATACGGGGTAATATCCCCCTGGCTTCCAGTACATGTAAGGCACCGGCATAAGCCACACCGCGTATGCCCCCGCCCTCAAAAACAAGGTTCTTATATTGGGGTTGTGCAGAAAGGTGGAGTGAAAGAAGAAGCAAGGCCAGCAGGGCATTGGCAGTACAGGTTGTGGTGTTGAAAATCCGGGCAGACCAGTGCCTGACTGTGGCAAATGCGGATGGGATCAAACCAATGGTCAAATGTGGTAGGGCCGCTAACGGGCTATGCTGTTTGTCCGATTGGTATACTGTCATCCTTGCAGTGATGTTGATTATGCAATGAAAATAAACCGATTGGTGTAAAGGAGTTGTTAAATTTTACATTAATTCAATGCCAGCAATACCTGCCAGGCATCGCTTACCTTACCGGCATCCAGCAGCCGGGCGGCATAATGGTGCAATTCCTTTTCCATGTCTTCAGGATTGATGCTGAAGTACTGGATGATGTTTTTGAGCCGGTCGTCGTTAAACGTAACATCCACCAGGGGCATTTCGTGTACATTGGCCAGCATACCGAGGTGATTGCCGGTGAGGTACCTGCTGCTGCGGATAGACATGGGCAGCGCGTCAATACCGATACCCAATTGCATATTGGGTTTTTCTACCTTAAACATGTTTTCCGGCCCCACCCGGCAATACCAGTCCCCACCCAGTCGGGCAACCAGCTCCAGTTTGGTCTGGTCAATCATATTGTTTTCGTTAAGCAGGCTATCGTCTATATGCATGCAAAGTACTTCGCAGATAACAAGGTTGCCCGCACCGCCTTCTGTACCCAATGGCTTTACCTCAATAACCTTACATTCCAGCTTAATTTTTGCTTCCTTTACCATCGGTACACTCAGCAGCCGTGCTTTTTCGGGTGTAAAGCCCGCTTTTACAAATTCGCTCGTGTCGCGCGGATATTCGCAACTGGCAAGGGAGGTTTGCTGCACCATGGCATAGTCCACAATATTGATCACGACTTCGGGTACTTCCAGTACATTCTGCAGGGTATGTTTGGTGGTATTGTCGCGCACCCGGCGTGCGGGTGAAAAAATTACAATGGGCGGATTGCTTGAAAAGAGGTTGAAGAAACTGAAAGGACTCAGGTTTTCCCGGCCTTCTTTATCGATGGTAGCGGCAAAACAAATGGGTCTTGGTGCAATGGCATGCTGCAGGTAAGCCTGTGCCGCTGCAGGTTTAATCTCGTTGAGCTGAATGACCATAGCCGTATATCCGGTTTTTGCATCGCACCGGTTGCGTGTTTATTTTTTCAATTGTAAGATGCTCCAGGTGGTTTCTTCGGCAACAATGGTATTGCTGAGCAAACCGAGCCCGTCAATTTCCATTTCCACCACATCGCCTGGCTGCAGCCATTGTTCTGCATAATCGGGGTTGTTGAGTTTGCCGGTGCCGTTGAGTTCAAGCAGGCAGCCAGTACCTGCTGTACCGCTGCCAATCACATCACCGGCATAGAGATCAACCCCATAGCTGCAGCGTTCGATAATTTCGGCAAAAGTCCAATCCATATCAGCCAGGTTAGCCGAACTAAGCTCAATACCATTTACCCGGCATTTCATGGCCAGGTTCCAGCTTTTGCCTGTATGGTTTTCCTTGCAGGGTACTTCATTGGGTTCCAGTTCATCAAGGGTTACCAGCATGGGGCCGATTACTGTACTGAAATCTTTTCCTTTGGCAGGACCAAGGTTGAGGAGCATTTCTTCCATCTGGAGGCGGCGGGCGCTCATATCATTCATGATCATAAGTCCGCCGATATACTCATCTGCCTCTGCAGCGGGTATATTTCTGCCGGATTTGCAAACAACAATGGCTGCTTCAAGCTCAAAATCCAGTTTCTCAAAATGATCGGGCATACAAACGATATCGCCCGGGCCCTGTATACTGTTGTGGTTGGTAAAATAGAAAATGGGGTACTGGTCAAATTCCGGAATCATGGGCACACCCCTGTTCCGCCGGGCAGCGGCTACATGCTGCCGGAATGCATAACCATCGCGGCAACTGGTAGGATGTGGTACAGGTGCCAGTATTTTCGATTCGTTGTAGTTTACCGGGAATATCCTGTTGTATCCCCCGTCTTTCAGGCGTTGCTCTGCAGCCCTGGCAATGGGCATTACGTCTTCCCAATAATTCAGAAACATGGCCATACTTACCGGCAAGTCGTTGTGCAGGGCATCCATATCATAGAGTTTGCCATCAAAAAGCATGGCCAGTTGATGGTCTTCTCCATTTTTTAAATAGGTAACTAAGCGCATAGTAATCGTTTGAGTGGCAAATTTAAGCCTATTGACAACGCAGTAAAAAAATTGATGTTGTATATTTGCCGTATAAACCCGTGTGGAATGGAATTTCAAAAAATACACAATAAGGGGCAGGCCCAGTTGTTCAAAAATCAATACTTAGAATACCTCACCAAAACACATCCCTTAGTTATCTGGGGTATGTACCTGCCGGTCATAATACTGCTGCCCTGGTATTCTTCCGAAAAGCTGGACTTTAATGCTTTGCGCATCAGCCTCACTTTTGCGGGTGGGATGATTTTCTGGAGTTTTTTTGAATACATCATGCACCGCTTTGTATTTCATTACATCGCCAGCAGCGAAAAAGGTAAGAAGATCTCATACATCATTCATGGCAACCACCACGAATATCCGCGCGACAGAGAACGGCTGTTTATGCCTGCTGCACCGAGCCTGATCATTGCCTCAACGCTTTTCCTTATCTTTTCAGTTGCGTTGGGTAAGCATGTGTTCGCTTTCTTTCCTGGTTTTATGCTGGGCTATCTGATTTACGGCAGTATGCATTATGCCATTCATGCCTGGAATCCTCCCTATAAGTGGATGAAAGGTCTCTGGCGCAACCACCACCTGCACCATTACAAAAACGAGCACATGGGTTTTGGGGTAAGCTCCACGCTGTGGGATCACGTGTTTGGAACAATGTTCGACCTGAAAAAAGAAAAAGAGGACAAGGAAAAGGTAAAGGAATTGATGTTCAAATAGGCATTATTACCAGCGTTCAGCTTCATCGATATCCTTCTGCGGCATTTTATATTTCATTTTACTGATGGCTTTCTCGCAAAGCCGGTCTACGATTAATTCGGCTATTACCTGCCCTGCGTCTGTATCCCTGTTCATCTTCAGCAGGTATTTCAGCTTTTCTTCGCTTACGTCCACACGGTACAGTAATACAATCAGTTGATGAAAATCTGTTTGAATAAGGCCGTTAATTTTTACGGCCAATAGTTTGTGCAACGCTTCCCTCCCCGTTTTGGGCGGCACCGATAATTGAAAATACTCCCCTACAAGTTTATTAAGATTTATTTCCTCCATGGCCACTGGTATTAACAACCCTGGTTATTGGTTAAACAATCATTGCTGCTTTTGTTTTATCAACGTTCTTGCCAACGGAAAGCGCGTTCACCAGTACTGAAGTAATTGACCCGACTTTTGCCCTTTGGGGTAAAAGTTTGGCTCTTCGGGCAGATTTTGCAGTTGGCTGCAAAATACGGGATTAACGTACTTAGGGCTGTTATTGACAATAACTTAATAATAACCAGACAAATATATATTATTTGTTTTTTTAATTCAGCTATCTGCCCATGTATACCATCAGCATTTGTACATCGCTGGGGTTTACTCCGGATATACGGGATGCCTGACCAAGCGTAGCCGGTTTAATCCTGTTGAATTTCTGCCGTGCTTCATTGGATAGTGAAACCAGTTTATCATAATTGAAGTTGGATGGGATGGCAAGGTCTTCCAGTTGCGACATTTTATGCACCAGTTCCTTTTCCTTTTCAATGTATGTATCGTATTTCAACTGAATTTCGGTTTGTTCGAGGGTTTCAGTATCAAACCGAGCCAGTATTCCCTGTAGCCTGGGGATCTGTGCGGCCATTTCAGCAAGTGCAATCATGGGCCTGAGTACAAGCTGGGCTGCTTTCTGCTTCTGTAGTAATGGCGCGGAAGAAACGCTTTTTAAAAATTCGTTTGCCTCTGTGGGTTCGAGGTTGGTGGTCTGCAATAATAACTTTGCCTGCTCCACCCCACTTTGTTTCTCCAGCATCCGGTCCATCCGGTTCTGGCGTGCAAGACCTAATGCATAGCTTTTGGCAGTAAGGCGAAGGTCGGCATTATCCTGGCGAAGCAGGGTGCGAAATTCTGCCCGGCTTGTAAACATCCGGTATGGTTCATCAGTACCCTTATTAATGAGGTCGTCGATAAGCACCCCGATATAGGCTTCACTACGTTTCAATACCACCGGCTCCAACTCCCTTACTTTCTGGTGCGCATTGATTCCTGCCATAAGTCCCTGGCAGGCGGCTTCTTCATATCCTGTTGTGCCATTGATCTGACCGGCAAAAAAGAGGTGGCTGATGAGTTTTGTTTCGAGACTGAAGGTTAACTGTGTTGGCGGAAAATAGTCGTACTCAATAGCATAACCCGGTCTGAACATCCGGCAGTTTTCAAAGCCAGGAACCATTTGCAGGGCTTTGTACTGTACATCTTCCGGAAGGGAGGTACTGAATCCATTTACATAGATCTCTACGGTATTCCATCCTTCCGGTTCTACAAAAAGTTGATGCCGGTCCCTGTCGGCAAACCGGTTAATCTTATCTTCTATACTTGGGCAGTACCTTGGTCCGGTACCTTGTATCCTACCCTGGAACATGGGGCTTCGTTCAAAACCAGTTTTGAGTAATTCGTGTACAGCATCGTTGGTATAGGTAATCCAGCAACTGCGCTGCTGCCGGATGTTGATTTTGGGAATATCCATGTAACTAAACCCTGTCATCACCGCATCGCCTTGTTGCTCCTCCATTTTTGTGTAGTCAAGACTACGTCCGTCGATACGTGGTGGGGTTCCTGTTTTAAGGCGATCGCTCTCAAAGCCGAGTGATACCAATTGCTCCGTGATACCTGACGCTGCTTTTTCTGCCACCCGGCCACCCCCGAAGTTTTTATCGCCGATATGAATGACACCATTCAGAAAGGTACCGTTCGTCAGCACAACGGCTTTCGCATGAATTTGATGTCCCAACCCGGTGATAACACCTGAAACACGGCCATTTTTTACAATAAGCCCATTAACGGTATCCTGATAAAAGTCCACATTTGGGGTCTGTTCCAGCATTTCACGCCATTTTGCGGCGAAAAGCATCCGGTCGTTTTGGGCGCGGGGGCTCCACATAGCAGGACCTTTTGAGCGATTGAGCATTCTGAATTGGATAGTACTAAGGTCCGTAACAATACCACTATACCCTCCCATGGCATCAATTTCTCTAACAATCTGCCCTTTGGCAATACCACCCATCGCCGGGTTACAGCTCATTTGGGCAATGGTTTGCATATTCATGGTAACCAGCAGCACTTTACTGCCAAGGTTTGCCGCTGCGGCTGCGGCTTCACAACCGGCATGACCGGCACCAACTACTATTATATCGTATTCCGGGAACATTATCCGGCAAAGTTATTTCCTTATACCAACTCCTTATTCATACTTTTTGAGAAAATCCAGTTCCTTTTTTACTTCATCAGGATTGCGTCCCTTGTTGAGTAGCTCAAATTCAAAGTTGGAGTAGGTATTGATGATATCCAGGTAAGCCCGGTTTTCTTGTATAAATGCCTGTTGCGGGTTTGTTTCCAGTTGCTGGTGTGCCAGAATCTGGTCAACTTTTAGTAAAAGTGCTTCACAAATGGGGTATCGGGTGGTTGTAAATAATGATTCGAAATACTTTCTGGCAATAAGCAGGTCGGGTTTAAGCGCAGGACCTTCATCTTTTTCTATAGAGACTACGCGGATGTTCACAAAATTCCAGCATAATTTAAAGTCCAGGTCCTGGTTAAAATCAAAATAAGCGATGGGTATAATGTACTCAAACTGCCACTTTGAACCAAAACCGGCCCAGTCCATGTCTGCCGTAAACTGGCACTCCAGCCATTTGCGAAGATTTTCAATATCTAAACCAAAATAAGGAGCATAGGCATTACAAGGGTTTCTCTCAAGTATATAGCGCCTGAGTGCAATTTGCCATTTTCTTTTTTCCCTTGATTTTAGAAGTGTAGGGGTAATATCAGTTTGAGCAGACCATTTTCTCCTTGGCATTCCTTGTTTTTCATCAAAAGTACAGGTTCCACGGGACACAGTTCCGGTTCGGAACTGTTTTTTGTGAAACATCAGGCCTGGAAATATATTGCAAGGTATTCATCTTCCTTTTTTCGCATTTGCTGAACCTGCCCCTTTGTTTTGTCGCCATAACCGCATAAATGAAGCGCGCCATGAAAAAGTACCCGGTGTAGTTCGGTTTTAAAGGGTAGGCCAAGAGAAAGCGCGTTTTCACGAACCCGGTCAATACTTATGTAGATTTCACCGATAAGAGAGTCTGGGTCTGCTGAAAGGTCAAAGGTTATGATATCAGTATAATCGTCATGCTTCAGGAACTGTTGGTTGATGGCAAGGAGATATTCATCGGTACAGAAAATATAATTGAGCTCGCTTAATCGTTTATCTTCCCTTTTAAATAAAAGGTTGATGAAGCTTTTCAGCTTTGTTCTGTCGTTAAAAGTGAAGTTTGCACAAGAATAAAAAAAGTGTACCTGGCTCATTTGATTTCTAAAATCGAAGTTAGTTACAATAAGCAATAGATATTTTTGCAGTACAAATCTACAACAGAAGATTAAGCGTGATTATGGTAAAAAGACTGTCAGAAGCTACGGTAGGGAAAACGGTTATCATCAAATCTTTCGAACAGGATGATCTCTTTATAAAATTAATGGAAATGGGCTGTGTACCGGGAGAAGCCGTTACCATAGATCATATTGCCCCCCTGGGTGATCCGATTTCACTGAGCGTGGCTGGTTATATACTCAGTCTTAGAATTGATGAGGCAGAACTGATATGGGTAGAAGAAATTGCACAAAACCCCATCAAATAAAACTGTATGAAGATTGGGCTCTACTTTGGATCCTTTAACCCAATACACAATGGTCATCTCATCATTGCCACTCATGCCATTAATACAACAGACCTCCAACAGGTGTGGTTAGTGGTATCTCCGCAAAATCCCTTAAAACCCTCTGCATCTCTACTCAACGAATATCAGCGGCTCTTTCTCGTGAACACAGCCCTGGAAGGGGAAACAAAAATTAAGTCATCCAATATTGAGTTTCATTTACCCAGGCCTTCCTTTACTGTTGACACGCTGGCTTACCTGAAGGAAAAATATCCGGAACACGAATTTGCCATTATCATGGGTGGAGACAGTTTGCAAAATATTACGAGATGGAAAAATCATGATGTTCTTCTTCGGGACTACGCTATTTATGTTTACAACCGTCCTGGTTTTAACCTTACAGGGTTGCCCGGCAAAAGGATTACTGTTATGGATGCACCTTTACTTGAAATTTCGAGTACCCATATACGTGAGTTGGTACGGTTAAAGAAATCGTTCCGGTTCCTGGTACCTGATAGTGTAATGGAAGAAATAGAAAAAAATAATTATTACCGTTAGAAGAGCAGTCCGAGCAGGAGACAGAAAAAAACAATAAAGGGCGGCGGTAGCCTCGTCAGCTGCAGGGTGGTAAACGTACCGGCAATAACGCCGATATTAAGCAGTGCAGTTTGGCTGACCGGCATCAGCGAAATGTCTTTAAGCAGGTAGATTGTAGCTGCCCACATTAAACCAACCACCACGGCATTAATCCCCTCAAGTGCCCGGTAAACAACAATGAATTTTTTGAGGTTATGCCACACGGGATAGAAAAAAAGAACCAGTAACGCACTGGGCAGGAAAATAGCCACCATACCAATGATAATTCCCAATACTTGTTCGCAGGGCTTTTCTGCATTTTTCATTGCCAGTCCCCCCGTATAAGCGGCAATTGAGAAAACAGGGCCCGGAATTGCGCGAACTATTCCGGCTCCGGTTAGTATTTCTTCTTTTTCGAGCCGGATCAAACCGGGGTTTCTCTCGAGTACTTTTTCATTCTGCGGCCTTGCAACAAACTGATCAAGCATCATGGGAATCAGCACATCGCCACCGCCAAAAACAAGGCTTCCAAAGCGGTAAGTATTTTCAAAAAGATTGAACGCTTTCCGGTTTTCCCATTGTTGTTTACGTGCTGCTTCGCTTAATATACCAGCGGTAATAAAAATAATTGCGAAGAGCCAGATATTCATCCACCGGATTTGCTTTGGTTTGATGATTTCCTTTTCTATGATACGTTTATTACTGATGTTTGTCACGATACCGCCTGCCACAATGAGTGCCGGGAAAATCCATGGAGCGCGGAAAAAAATAAAGGTCGCAACCATTGCGACCAGCATAATCATTTGTGTAATCAAGCTGTTAACGGCAATCCTGAATACACTAAATCCTGCATATGCAAGAAAGCCTATTGCCATCGGCTGGATAAACTGGAAGATACTTACACTAAGGTTTTCCTTTCCGATACTTGAAACAAGGAAAGAAAGTGCGCCCATAAGAAAACAAGCGGGTAGTATCCATATCATCAGCGTAATAATCGCGAGCGGGATACCTCCCCGTTTATAGCCAATCAGTGTAAGTGTTTGTGTAGAAGATGCTCCGGGAAGTAACTGACAGAATGAGATGTATTCCATCAGTTCTTCTTTTGTCAGGTCTCGCCGTTTTTCGACAAAGGTTTTCATCATCATTCCCATATGTCCCTGGGGGCCGCCGAAAGCGGTGATGCTGTGCAGGAATACTGCACGTAAAAACGGTATGTGCCTTAGAAGAATCAAAACCAATAGCATTGTACTAAAAAACCATCCCGCTCCGAGATGGTCTTTTCCACAAGCACAGATTTAGTTTTTGGATTGCAACTTGAAGTTATTCTTCTTTGCAAAATCTTTTTGTGCCTGTTCTGTTGCTGACTCAAGTTTTTCGAGTTCGTTCCCCGCGTTCATCACTTCTGAAGCAAGGGTTATCTTTTCTTCATCTGGTAACTTCTCATCTGCCATTTTTATAGTGTTACTACAGAATTTTTTGAGGTACTCCAGTTGAGCAAGCATAGACTTTTTAAAGTTGGCTCCATCTGCAGGGGCTTCCAAAGCGTTAATATCGCTGATGCTTTTATCAACATTGGTCATCAATGCCTTTGCATCAGGAACAATAGTACTCAACGGCTTATCCCCAATATTTTCCATTTTCTTTCCGTATTCGGTAAACATTGGCGTAAGCTTAGATTGTATCTCCACCATTTTATTATTAAACTCTAATGCTTTGTTACTGCAAGAACTTAAGGAAAACAATCCGGCTGCTAAAACAATAATAACTAAAATCCTTTTCATGTAAATTGGTTTGGTTCTTAAATGAGTTTTACTTTTTTAATCCTATTTCACGCAGTCTTTCGTCAAGATATTCCCCGGCCGTAGCATCTTCATATTGCTTTTGGTGTGCATCGTCAATACAGGAGTCAAGGCACTTGAGACTCATACTACTTTTGGGGTGAAGGAAAAACGGGATTGAAAACCTTGAAGTATGCCATAGTTCACGTGGCGGATTAACAACCCTGTGAGTGGTACTACAAAGTTTATTGTTTGTAAGTCGCTGGAGCATATCACCCACATTTACAACGATTTGTTCGGGCAGGGAGGTTACTGCCACCCATTCCTGCTGTTTGGTTAATATCTGCAACCCATCTGCCGATGCCCCAACCAGTAATGTTATCAGGTTGATATCTTCATGTTGCTCAGCCCTGATGGCGCTCTTAGGCTCTGTCGTAATTGGTGGATAGTGGATGGCACGGAGGATTGAGTTGCCATTATGCACAAAATCGTCAAAATAAAATTCATCCAGCTCAAGGTAGATAGCTATTGCCTGCAGCAGCGCCTTCCCTGATTTTTCGAAAGCCCTGTAGGCTTGTTCAAATGTGCTGTTAAAACCTTCTACTTCTTTAACCGGAATATTTGCAGGGTATTCTTCTTCATTAAAATTATCGCGTGGAACCTGTCCGTATTGGTAAAATTCTTTTAAATCCGGGGCGTCGAACCCTTTGGCATGTTCCTTTCCAAAACTTGTATAGCCTCTTTGTCCTGCAAGAACGGGATCTTCATATTTTCTTTTCTGCTGCAATGGGAGGGAAAAAAATTGCTGCACGTAGTTATAAAGGTCTCTGATAAGTTCATCAGCAATACCATGATTCTTTACGGCAACAAAACCAACTTCTTCATACGCTTTACCCAATTGCTGTACAAACTCACGCTTCAGTTTATCGTCATTACTTAAAAAATCAGCAAGATTTACTGAGGGAATGGCCATAATGTGCAATTTTGACTTGTTTTGTGAATATCTTCGAAAAGAACAAGTAATATATTGATAAAAGTACACAAATCTTTTATAACATTAAACAGATAATACACAAATTATGATTGCCTTTATTGGAACCCGAAAAGCAATACACCTGGCATATTACATAATGATACTGCAGGTTGTATTCAATATTTCTTGTAAAACGCCCGATTATTCAACACGTGCCGAATACAGTTTTATTTCAAAAGACGGGAAACCAGATTACAGTGATATGTCTTACTGGGCAGCACATCCCTGGAAAAAAGATCCTTCAGATAGTATTCCGTTGCCATTACAGTCTAACGAGTCCAATGACAGTCTTGCAGACGTTTTTTTTATTCACCCAACTACCCTCGTATCGAGCAGGGATAAGCGGTTAAATGCACCTATTGACGATAAAAAATTGAATGCAAAAACTGATTTTACAAGTATGCTTTACCAGGCTAGTGCATTTAATGAAAATACAAGGATTTTTGCACCGAGGTACCGGCAGACTCATATTCGGGCATTCTTTTCCAATTCTGCAGAGAATGACAGTTTATTTGCATTGGCCTATTCAGATGTGAAAGACGCTTTTGAATTTTACTTACGGCACTATAATGGTGGCCGACCGATAATTATCGCTGCGCATAGCCAGGGTACAAAACATGCAGCGCAACTTCTGAAAGATTACTTTGATGCTGGTTCTATGCAGCAAAAACTTATTTGTGCCTATCTAATTGGCCTTCCGGTACCAGAAAATTATTTTCAAAAAATCTCAGCTTGCAATGCACCGGATAAAACGGGTTGCTTCGTCTCCTGGCGAAGTTATAAAAGAGGGTATACAGATACCCAATTTGTTGCAAAGGAAAAGTTCAAAGCAATTGTAGTTAATCCCCTGACCTGGACGACAGCGAATGATTACGCTCCCCGATCTCTCAATACTGGAAGTATATTAAAAAACTTTAATAAACTTAAAAAAGGTGTTGCTGATGCACAAATTAACGGTAATGTACTCTGGATGGCGAAGCCCCGGTTCTTTGGCAATTTCTTATTAACCACCAGGAATTACCATATTGGTGACATTAACCTTTTTTACAATAACATCAGGCAGAATGTAAAACAAAGAATAAGTGCTTACCGGCAAAGGCGACTATAAGCGTCTGTCCGTCAGGCATTAAACTATTGTACGCTTAATTATAAAATTACAAACCATACTTTTTACTGATCTCAAGCATTCTGTCAATTGGTTTCCGTGCTGCCAATCTTAAGTTTTCATCCATGGTAAGTTCAGGTGTTTCATAAGCCATACACAAGTATAATTTTTCTAATGTATTCAGTTTCATGTGCGGGCAATCATTGCAGGCACAGGCATTGTTCGGAGGCGCTGGAATAAATGTTTTATCCGGGCTGTTTTTTTGCATCTGGTGCAGAATTCCGGTTTCTGTTACTACTATAAACTCTTTCGCAGCATCATTTGCTGAATACTTTAGCAGCCCGGTAGTACTGCCGATGTAGTCAGCCAGGGCCAACACAGCAGTTTCACATTCGGGGTGTGCTATTACTTTTGCTCCCGGGTGCCTTAGCTTAAGCTTTGTAATTTTTTCAGCACTGAAAATTTCATGTACCATACACGCCCCATTCCATAACAGCATATTTCTACCCGTCTGTTTGTTGATATAAGCTCCAAGGTTACGATCCGGTGCGAAAATGATCTGTTGGTCAGCAGGAAGACTTTCGATGATTTTCTGGGCATTGCTACTCGTACAGATGATATCGCTCAATGCTTTCATACCCGCGCTGCAGTTGATATACGTTACAACGATGTGATCAGGGTACTTATCCCTGTAAGCTTTAAACAGGGCAGGAGGTGCCGAATCACTCAGGGAGCAACCTGCTTTCAGATCGGGTAATAATACCTTTTTTGAAGGATTCAGTATTTTGGCCGTCTCTGCCATGAAATGAACCCCGGCAAAAACTATAATATCGGCTTCAGTTTCGGCAGCTTTCTGTGCAAGACCCAGGCTATCGCCAATATAATCAGCAACATCCTGGATATCTGGTTCCTGATAATAATGCGCGAGGATAATGGCATTTTTTTCTTTCTTCAATCTTTCTATTTCTGCAAACAGATCCAGACTTACATCCAATTCGATATCGAGAAATCCTTTCTCAAGAACTATTTTCTGATCAATGTTAATATCTGCCATAGTATATATTTAATAGTTTATTATTTAAATAACCCATTACTATTAGGGCTGTGGATATGTGGATATTAATTTTTTGTAAAATTTTTATTTATAAAAAAATGCTTTTATCCACCATTATCCACGTACAATCCACAAAATTACTGCAAACTAGTGGCTTATACCCTGCTGTATTATTGTTATTTATATGGTTATTTGTAAACACCCGTGTATAAATACCACAGTGGAAAAAAAGTTTACCATAACCACTCAAAAGCGTGTTTAAAGAAAGAGGTAAAACTTTTTACTTACCCACAGGTAGTTTCTACCGGTTCGCTACCCGATATGTTTATACCCAAACCGGGTTTATACCACTTTGAATAACCCGACCCTTTATACACACAAAAAGATAGCAATGCACAAACAGTGTGGAAAACCCTTATTTAAAGAACAACTGATAAATACCCCGGCAAATAAGTACTTTTTTAGAAAACTGCGGCCAATTCTGAATCCCATCGGCTTTTTGGTACCATAAAATTTGAGGAATCGTATCCGAAATTACCCTATTTTTGCCCTCCAAATTTAATTTTTAACATATCATGCAGATTATTCAGAATATTCGTGACAAAGGTGCGGCCATTGTTATCGGAGTTATTGCCCTGAGTTTGATTGGTTTCCTGTTAATGGACGCTAAAGGAGGCGGGAACAGGTTGTTTGGTGCTTCCAATTCCACTACTATTGGTAAAGTAAATGGAGAGGCAATCGAAATTACCGATTTTAATAAAAAAGTGAAGGAGCAGGAAGACCAGATGCAAGGCAACAACATTAATGCTGCTCAGCGTGCACAAATGCGTACCAGTACCTGGGAAAGGATTGTATCTGAAAAGGTTTTTTATGATGAAGTTAAAAAATTAGGTATTGAGCTTGCCCCTAAAGAATTGACAACAGTTTTATACAGCGCAGAAGATGCACCGCAATTATTAAAGCAAAGTTTCACAGATCAAAAAACAGGTGTGTATGATGTTGAAAAAGTAAGGCAATGGTGGGCATCTGCAAAGAAATTTAAAAATGAGCAGCGTGAAGATATTGAAATGCGCATTATTGAGCCATTGAAACTTGAGGCTGCTGTATCAAAATATTCAGCTATGGTTGGTGCCGCAGCATACTACCCCGACTGGCAGCAAGCAAAAGACTCTGCAGAAAAAAATACTTTTGCTAATATCTCTTATGTATCTGTGCCTTATAATGTTATCAGTGACAGTACTATAAAGGTAACAGACGAAGAAATTTCCAGCTATCTGCAAAAACACAAGTACCAGTACGAAAAAGAAGAAGAGACCAGGAATATATCTTATGTAACCTTCAGCGCTAATGCCTCGTTGGCAGATAGTGAGCAGGTTCGCAATACTGTTGCTGCTCTTAAAGAAGGATTTATAAAGGACAGTAGTGCGCAAGCCTATGCAGCACGTAACGGCAGTATAATACCATTTTACGATGGATTTGTATTGAAAAGCAAACTGCAGATGGGGATGAAAGATTCCATTTCTGCACTCCCGAAAGGTGGAGTATTTGGCCCCTACCTTGATGGAAACAACTATGTATTGGCTCGCATGGTAGAAACCCGTTCAATGCCCGACAGTGTTAAGTGCAGGCATATTCTTATTAAAATCGGAGATGCACAGAATCCACAGATACGCGAAGATAGTGTAGCGCGTAAACTGATTGACAGTATTCAGACGGCTATTAAAGGCGGCGCTGATTTTAATGCAATGGTATTAAAGTACTCTGATGATGAAGGCAGTAAAAATACAAAGGGCGAATACAAATTCAGTTCCACCAGTTCGTTGGTTGATTCCTTTTACAGAACAATTTTTTATGAGCCCGTGGGAACAAAGAAGATTGTAAAAGGACAAACCGGCGGCCAGCAGGGATATATCGGTTATCATTATATAGAGGTACTTGAGCAATGGAAGCAGGAACCTGCTTATAAAGTGGCCTATCTTGCCAAAGATATCATCGCCAGTAATGAAACCATCAATAAGGCAGATCAGCAGGCTACTAAATTATCAGCGGAAGCAAGAAGCCTTAAAGCCCTTAACGAGTATACACAAAAAAACGGTTTCCAGAAAATAACGGGTAATCCACCAGTAAAAGAGAATGATAACCAGCTTGGCAGTCTGCAGGATGCCCGGGAGTTGATAAAGTGGGCTTTTGAAGCTAAGCAGGGTGATGTTAGTACACCATTCCGTATGAGTGATCAGATTGTAGTAGCCGTACTTGAAGATATTCAGGAAAAAGGACTGCCTTCTGCAAAAGCAGCACGGGCTGATGTTGAGCGACTTATCAGGAATGATAAAAAGGCTGCAGAAATTATAAAAAAACTGGGGGCAAATCCGACACTGGAAGCTGCGGCCACAGCATACGCCAAACAGGTAGAAACCGCAGGGGCAGATTCCAGCATCACCTTTACAGCAGTTATCATTAATGGTATTGGTAATGAGCCCAAATTGATAGGAGCTGCATTCAACAAGGACTACCAGTCTAAGGTTTCCGCACCAATTATTGGCAACAATGGTGTTTATGTAATAAAGGTAAACGGTTATGGCACAAAACCGGCAGATCCCATGACTGCTGCGAAGACACAACAATTACAAAACCTGAGACAAAGAACAGCGAATTGGTTCCAGGGCATCCGCAAACAAGCTGATGTTAAGGATAACAGGAGTAAATTTTTCTAATCTGTTTACGATAAAAGAAATTAAAGCCGGTTTGCAAGCTGCAACCGGCTTTTTTGTGAATGGCTATTGCCATAAGCTTGCTAATTTTGTATATCATCAATCATTACAAGGATTATGAGTGAAGTATTTGTCAATAAAGTAGCTGAGAGTGGTATTATCACTCTTGATCTTGAGCAATATTATCCCAAAGATGATATTATTGCTCTTTTTGACCTGAAAGACTATCTTTTTATGGGCCTGATACTCAAAGAAAAAGAATTCAGGGAGGCACTAAAAAATACAGACTGGACCCAATATCAAGACAAACATGTTGCGGTAACCTGTACCGCAGATGCTATAATCCCCATGTGGGCATATATGCTTATCGCTGCCAACCTTCAACCCGTTTCCCTGACCGTTATTTTTGGTACGACTGATCAACTCAAAACCCAATGCTTACTCAGCAATATAAACCAGCTTGATATTACACCATATACCGATCAACGGGTAGTTATCAAGGGGTGCGGTGAAATACCTGTAGGAGAAGCCGCCTACCTTACGATTACGCATCGCCTGCGACCTGTGGTAAAAAGTATCATGTACGGGGAGCCCTGTAGCACAGTGCCTATCTACAAAAGGAAGTAATTATTTAATACCGATAGAAGCCATACAGGCGCCTCAAAAGAGGCGCCTGTATGGCTATTTGCATATCCGGTGAACAGAAATGAACAATAGTGAACACCAATTGAACAGTAGATGATCTTGCAGATGACCATACCCCAGCCCCATATTTGTGTTGTAATTGAATCTATCAGTACACAAAAAGGGAAAAATCCCAAACAATATAAATCAAAACAATAATTTATAACCAACAACAAAAAAATGAAAAGAACAAAAATTATGGCCATTGCCCTGGCAAGTGCAGCCATCATCACTGGAGGTATTATTTATGCTGCGGATCATATTGATAGTCCGACAGTTACCGGCCAAAGCTCCGACATTACCGACGTCTATGTCTTCCGCGGGCAGGATCCCAACAACCTGGTTTTTGTAGCAAACACACAGGGTCTGATGAGCCCTTCTGCTACAGGAGCTGCGAAATTCGACCCAAACACTCTCCTTGAGTTTAACATTGACAACAACAATGACAATGTAGAGGATCTGGTTATCCAGGCTATTGTACAGGATGGTAAAATGAAAATTTATGGACCCATTGCCCCATCTGCCACTGGAACCAAAAGTCGGCTTGAAGGTGCTTTAACCGCCGAAGTAGCCGTAACCGCCTATGGTTCAGCCCCTGTAACAGCAACACAGAATGGGATGACCGTTTTTGCAGGTCCGCGTGATGATCCATTCTTTTTCGATCTTACACAATTCAAAAAAGTTATTGCCGGCACAGCCTCAAGTTTCAATAATCCAGGCACGGATTCGTTTGCGGGCACTAATGTAATGAGTGTTATTGTAGAGATACCCAAAACCAGGCTCAATGCCACCGGTGGTAAAATCAACGTATGGCTCGAAACAAAAAAGAAAATCTGATCTGAAACAAAAAATCATTTAAAAAAATAAATAATGAAAAAGAATAAACTCCTTATAATCGCCTTGGCATCTGTATCAGTTTTAGGCGCATGCAGTAAAAAAAATGATACCCCTGCAGTAATTGACTACTACGAACAACAGGACCAGATGGCCAGACCGGCAATCAATACTGTATTTGTGGATGCATCGGAAAAAGACAAGTTTAATACAACAACCCCATCAGCAATGGGCGGGCAGTTTTTAAGCAAATTCAAAACAAAACTGCTGGCCCTAAACCCGGGTTATACCACTAATGCACTTAGTCAGAATGCAGATGCCCTCACCGGTCTGCTTTCAACGGATGTGTTGAATGTATCTACCACCGCCCCAACTACTTTTTTTGATGGCACAAACGTTCTTACCGGCAGAGCACTGGCTGATGATGTGATCGACGTGGAATTACTTTTGATTTTTGGCGGCCCCGCAGGCACATCCAACCCTGGTCTTACCAAGGATAATGTAAATGCTAACGATAAGGCATTCCTGGCCAGTTTTCCCTACCTCGCAACGCCGCATTAATCGACAATAGTTTTTATTCAGCAGACAAAAGACTTACGAGTCTTTTGTCTGCATTAAAAATAAACAAATATGAAAAAATATATACTGGTAGCTTCAGCTTTTCTCTTATCCATCACTATTTTACTGCTGCTGAAAAAAACAGATAACACAATTGTAAAGGAAAGTGACTATACCACATTGCTTTCGGAAGGCAACAAACCAATGGGTTTATCAAGGATAGACAAGGATCTTGAATTCTGGACAAAGCGCATTGCAGCTATGCCCGATGATTTGGCATCGCAGATAAAAATTGCGGGCTTAACAGGAAGCCGTTATCAGTATTCGGGAAATGTAGATGAGGTGATTAATGCAGAAAAATGGTATCAGAAAGCCAACCTGCTTCAGTCAAAATTCGGTTCAGGTATTTACCGTTCGCTTGCTGCCAATTGCATTACCCGTCACCAGTTCAGGCAGGCTGGGGTATATATAGACTCAGCATTAGCCATGGGTGACGATCTTCGCCAGACCCGCCTTCAACAGTTTGATGTATCTCTTGAGCTTGGAAACATCGTTCTGGCCAGAAGCATTCTTTCGGAACTTGCAAAAAGTAAAGACTTTGATTTCCTTATCAGGGAAGCTAAGTTTAAAGATCATGCCGAGGGGAAACTTGAAGAGGGTATATTGCTTATGGAAAAAGCTATTACGAAGATTGACTCTTCTGTTCATGCGGGTGTTTATTGCTGGGCAATGGCTAACCTGGGCGATATGTACAGTCATGCCGGAAAATTTACAGCATCATACCAGTGTTATACAACCGTACTTAAAAAGGACAACCACTATTACCACGCTTTGAAAGGTATTGCCTGGCTTGCATTTTCGCAAGATAAAAATACAACTGCCGCAAAAAAAATATTGCATTACCTGAAAAAAGTTCATCCCGTGCCCGACTACGATCTTATGCTTGCCCAAATTGCGGGTTATGAAAATAATGCAAAAGAATCAGCAGAATGTACAAACAACTTTTTGAATGAAGTAAAGCAACCCCGGTACGGAGATATGTACAACAAGTATATTTTTTACCTGCAGGCCGATGAACTAAGCAATCCCGACGGGGCATTAGAGATTGCCCGGACTGAGGTAGCAAACCGCCCAACCCCGGAGAGCTATAATTTTCTTTGCTGGGCATTGTATAAAAAAGGAGACCTCCAAAAGGCAATAACAGTGGCGCGTACATACGTCGAAGACAAATGCTATGAACCTGATGCCCTTTACCACCTGGGTGTATTGTATAAAGCCACCGGAAATGCTGCGAAAGCCAGAAGTTACCTGGAATCTGCTGCCAGCAGCAGTTTTGAACTGGGACCATCATATGCCGGCAGAATAAATGATGAATTAAAAAAACTGCTTTAAAAATGAGACAGGTATTAAGTATAATTTTCACGCTGATGTCAATAATCGGCCACACCCAAAACATTGTTACCGGGAGGGTAATTGATGTAAAAACACAGGAACCGGTATCTTATGCCGTAATTGGTGCTAAAAATGATTTAAATCCGGTTATCGCTGATGCTAACGGGTTATTCAGGCTTAATGTAAATTCAGACTCTGTAGAACTGATCGTTACGGGTATAGGGTATGAGCGCAGCAGGAATAGGTACGCTACCGGAAACAACATCACCATACAATTGAATAAGGGTGTGCTGAATCTTAAGGAATTGGTTGTGTATTCGGGTATAAATACGAATACCAATGGTAATACCATCAGTAAAATTGACCTGCATATCCGGCCGGTTCAATCCTCGCAGGAGCTGCTTCGCAATGTACCCGGCCTTTTTATCGCCCAGCATCAGGGAGGCGGCAAGGCAGAACAGATTTTTCTCAGGGGATTTGATATAGATCATGGTACGGATATAAATATTTCTGTAGATGGCCTTCCGGTAAACCTGGTAAGTCATGCGCATGGTCAGGGATATGCCGACCTTCATTTCCTGATTCCCGAACTTGTAAAAGCAATTGACTATGGTAAAGGCCCATATTTTACCAGTTATGGTAACCTCGCCACTGCCGGGTATGTTCAGTTTGAAACCCGCAGTGTGCTTGAGAAAGGCACCGTGCAACTGGAGAGAGGAATGTTCAATAATACAAGAGCATTGGCGATGGTACCATTACTGAAAAGGAAAAATCAGGATGCTTATATCGCTTCAGAAATACTTTACAATGACGGACCATTTGATCAGCCACAGCATTTCAACAGGTTTAATGTACACTCCCGGTATAATATACGACTGAATGAAAAAGTTAAAATCGGAATTATCGCCACATGGTTAAACAGTAAATGGAACGCCAGCGGGCAGTTGCCCCAGCGAGCGGTTGATGCCGGTACTGTTGGTCGTTTTGGAGAAATTGATCATGAAAGCGGTTATACAGACAGGTTCAATATTGCTATTAAAAGCCAGCAGGCACTGGGTAAAAATTCTCAATTGGAAAATCAGGCCTATTTCGTCCAAACACAGTTTAACCTGTATTCTAATTTTACATTCTTTCTTAATGACACTGTCAATGGCGACCAGATACGTCAGCGGGAAAAAAGAAATATTCTTGGCTGGCAATCAAAGTATACGACCAGATACTATCTGGGGGAAACCCGTTATGTTACCACTTTGGGAGCAGGTATCAGACAAGACAGAACCACGGGCAGTGAACTGTCACATACAAAAGACCGTACACAACTGGTGGAACAAAAACAGTTCGGTAATATACGTGAGAACAATAGCTGGTTGTATGCAGAGCAGCAGGTTAATCCCGGCCGGCTACTATTCACCCTGGGTATCCGGGCCGATCATTTCCGTTTTGCTTATACCGATATATTGACAAAAAGCAATCAAGAGCAAACAAAATCGATTCTGAGTCCGAAGGCAAGTCTTCAATATAATTTCTCCAGGCAATTACAGTTATACCTGAAAACAGGGAAAGGCTTTCATAGTAACGATACCCGTGTGGTACTTGACAACAGTGCCAATAAAATTCTGCCGGCTGTTTATGGTACAGATTTAGGTTTGATCTGGAAACCTGTTCCCGCTTTACTGGTGAATGCTGCAGTATGGAGCCTTCGCTCTCAGCAAGAGTTTGTATATGTTGGTGATGAAGGTGTAGTGGAAGCATCGGGTGCCAGTCGCCGCAAGGGTATTGATCTCAGTTTTCGGTATCAGTTGTCTTCTCATTTTTTCGCCGATGCAGATTTCACCTGGTCCAGATCGCGGACATCTGATCTGCCAACTGGCGAAAACTATGTGCCGCTCGCTCCCCGCTTTACCAATACCGGGGGCATTCATTATCAGTCAAAAAAAGGCTTTAGCGGAAGTTTAAGGTATCGCTGGCTGAAAGACCGGCCGGCAAATGAAGATGGGAGCATAACAGCCCGTGGTTATTTTGTTGCCGATGCAGTACTTAATTATGCCTTTAAGAAGTACGAACTGGGGCTTGTTACCGAAAATCTGTTTAACACAAAATGGAATGAAGCCCAGTTTGCTACAACGAGCAGACTTCGGTCGGAATCATTACCGGTAACGGAACTGCACTTTACACCCGGAATTCCATTTTTTGCTAAAGTTCGGGCAGCCATTTTTTTCTGATTCGGACAAGTATTACATAATGCCCTGAACATGAGCAGGATAAAGCTTGGCTTTACTGGTGTATAAAACCTGGTTTATGCTTGAATCAATAAAATATCATGCAATGAAAGAAGATAAATTTAATGTAGTTGAGCGCCTGTTTGCCGCATGGAACAGGAGGGATGTTGAAGCTGTTTTAGCAGAATATGATGACAATTTTACAAGAGAAGACCTTGGTAGCAATCGCTTGTATACAAAAAAGGATTTGATGAATACAGTAGAGGCATATTTTAACGCCTTTCCTGATCTCAGGCTTGAGGTGGATAAGCGTATTGAAAAGGAAGAACAGGTAGTGATTTGCTGGAATGCAACGGGTCACCACAAAGGGAAAATCATGAAAATACCAGCAACCGGTAAATGTATTTCTTTTAAAGGGGTTTCAGTCCTTGAGTTAAAAAACGGAAGGATCAATAAAGTTTGGTATATCTGGGATGAAGCGGCAATGCTCCGGCAGATGGGTATGCTCACCGAGCTTCGGCAGGCAATATAAACGCGTTTTAAGGTTACAGGAAGGGATATCAGAAAAGAACAGAGGCGGGCAGCTTGGGTTTAATGTTTGGGAGTCTGTATAGCAATATACGGACTCCTTTTTATGTATGACGGGCACACATAAATTGAATAACCCTTATTTACATCAAAGAAAACAATGATAGCGGCTTATTTCACCAGTTTGCGAGAGTCGCAACTACGGCCAACACCTCCCGGGGCGATAAGTTTATACAGTGTCTCCGAAATCCGGGAAAACCCTGATTCTTTCCCCGCTTCAGCTGACTTCAACGGAAATACCGCTTATTCACCAGGTACTGCGGTTGCGAGATAAGAAATAATTTTCTTGCTGAAAGGGCGTTTGGTTATCATTAAAGGGCATTATTTCTGTATACTTGTTAACTTTGTAATCTAAAATTCGGTTATGATTAAAACAGGAAATACCCTCATCAGCATTTATACAGAAATGACGCCCAATCCGGAAACGATGAAGTTTGTAGCCAACAAACTCCTTTATCCGGGCAAAAGTATCGACCTTGCCGATGAAGCTTGCGCTAAGCCATCGCCGCTCGCACAGGAGCTTTTTACTTTCCCTTTTATAAAATCAGTATTTATTGCCAGTAATTTTATCACGCTTACCAAAACCAATGATACTGAAGACTGGCAGGATATTATTCCTACCATTAAGCAGTTTCTGAAAGACTATCTTGAAGAAGGTAAGCCGGTTATTAACGAAGAAGAAGTAGCTGCTATGAAACCAGAAAGCAGCAATATAGTAAGTGCAGATGATGATGATATAGTAAAACGGATCAAAGAACTGCTTGAGAATTATGTTAAACCTGCCGTTGAAATGGATGGAGGAGCTATACAGTTTAAAAGCTATGAAGAGGGCAAAGTAAACCTTATGCTGCAGGGAAGTTGCAGCGGTTGTCCTTCCAGCATGATTACACTCAAAGCAGGGATAGAAGGAATGATGAAGCGTATGATTCCTGAAGTAAAAGAAGTGGTTGCGGAAGCAGAATAATATCAGTTAAACCAGATCAAACTGCGTCATATGGTGTATTACATGTTTGTAATGCAGCAAAACCCATTCATCAGCATTGAGTTCACCGAATACGGGATGTGAAGTAACACGATCCGGTTCGGCTGAAAAATAATCTTCAAACTCCGAAATACTTTTTTTGAGTTCAGAAACAGCCTCTCCCATATTGGCTGTTCGCAGCGGAAGTGGCTCCGTTCCGAGAATTTCAGCCGGGGCTTTTGTATTTTCCCTGAATGGTTTATCGCTTAAAATAAAAGCCTTGTACTTAGGAAGTTCCTCAACAGGAGTAACCACCGGAAATTGTAGCTTTCCGGAAGAGATTTTAAAAAAGGCAGTAACATGTTCGATCATTTGCTGACCGTTCATTTTCCCCCATTTCCCTGAAGCATCGGATTGAAGGGTACCTGTTTTTTGTATAAAAATTTCACGAATGAATTGCTTTTTGTCCATTTTATAAATTTAATTAGCTACAACAAACTCTGGTCTTTTGATAAATTCGGCATTATACTTGAACCGGATATTGGTACTGAATTCAACACGCCAGCTTTTCATACCTTCCGTTTGTCTTGGAAAAATGTAGGCTTTCAGTTGCATTGTTTCAAAAATAAGGCTTTCATTACGGGTACGGACACCTGCTCCCGGGCTGCTGAAAAAATCTCCTTTCCGGATACCATTGCCCTCCTGCGTAAGAAATGCCGCATCGTAAAAGATAAATGGCGCAAACCGGAAACCAATAAATTTCCAGGTATTGTAAAACACGCACTCTCCACGCAGCACACTACGTGAGTTGGCCGCAATATTACCGTTATTGAATTGAGGTAGTGCAAATGTGCTGTTGAGAAATAAAGGTACATTCAGAACGGGGGCTGATTGTTTGGTAAAACTCCCCCCAAGAAACCATCGGTGATACCATCGTCCGCCAAGATGTTTGAGTCGGGAAAAATGATTGACATCAAGCAACAGATCCAAGTCCTCTGTTTTTTTTTGGTAAAGGTAACCACCAGCTCTTACAGTATAGCTGATGTAATGCCCCGATGTTTTGAAATTGTTGACCTGAAAATCGAATCCCATATAAGGCCGGCTACGTCCTTGTTTATTTGTCCACCCGCCAATGAGGGAAGCCGTGAAGCCTTCCGGAACGTCTTCGCTTCGGCCAAATCCATAAACAAATCGTGTTTTATAAAAGCTTTGTTTAAAAACGGTGAATGCACCCAGTACTCCACTAATATCAGCATACTGATAATTATACTCATTGGCATATCTGCCTGGTATCTGTTGAAACTGGTCGTGAAAGCCACGTATCGCAATGAATTTCTTCAGCCGGCTTGCTGTGTTTTTGATAAGCATACGCCGGGAACCGATATTATAGCCTACCCATAAATCGGCGTTGGTGTACTGGTACTTATACTCTTTTTTAAAAAGTGAATCTGAAATGTAATTATTACTTAGTCTGTGAAAAGAAAGATCTAACGCACCTGTCCAACCAAAATATGCCGATACCAACGGCCGAACAAATCGGGTATAGGCTATTATCTCTTCCCTCCGGCCGCTGTTAAATCCGGGTGACAAGGTTTGAAAACCCGTTGACCAGTCAATAAAACTGCCCATCAGGTTTCGATGCATGTATTCGGCTCCATAGCCCCACCTTGGCGATCGGTTAAAATCATACAGACCATAAACCGTAAACTGATTGCCGCGTCCCCATAGGTTCTTATCATACAACCTGAAGTAAAATTCATTAATCTTGCGGGCGCTTACCGTTGCACCAAGACTGAAAACATCTTTGGTAACAACAATCACATCTACGGAATCGTTATGTAGTTCAACCGGCAATATCTCAAACCGCGCATCCTGAATAAATTCTAATTCCCGCAGGTGGCGCTCATTATCGGCCAGTAAGTAAGGAATAAGGGGGTCACCCTCACGGAAAAAAAGATTCTTTTTGATAACGGGTAAAGCACTGTTTCGATGCAGCGCATTGGCTATTACAATGCCAACATTCTGTCTTATGCGATTGGTATCATAAAAGTTACGCTCAAAGCCCAGGCGGGTTATGAAAATATGCCGAATAATTTTTCCACTGTACTCCTTAAAGGGAAGGTCAATTTTTACGGGACCCTGTGCAGGGTTATCAGAGATGGCAATACTTCTTCCCAATCTGCCAAACATTCCCCTTTTTTTCGCAAGAAAGAAAGTATCATTTTTGTATGATACGCTTTCCTGGGCAATTGAATGCAGCCAGCAGCAAGAAAAAAAACTATACAGAGTGAAAGCCAACCATTTTCTCCTGTTCATCTCCGGGAATGTTGTGTTTTTAAGAGACAGTGCTGAGCAGGGTTTTAGTTGCACCTATCGCGTTTGCTTATTGCCTTTTCTTTTCTAATTGAGCACAAAGTGCATTAAAAATGTCTTCAATACCGCCTTCTCCTTTTACCACTTCTACTTTGTTGAATTTTTTGTAATAATCCGCAACGGCTGCGGTTTTATTACGATATTCGGCAATACGTGCACGAATGATTGTTTCATTGGTATCATCACTGCGGCCGCTGGTCTCTCCTCTTTTAAGTAAACGGCTTATTAACTCCTCCTCGCCCACTTCAAGCGCAAGCATAACAGCAATAGATGTTTTCTTAAGTTCAAGCAGCCTGTCCAGCGCTTCAGCTTGTGCGCTGGTACGGGGAAATCCATCGAACAAAAAACCTTTTGCATCAGGGTTGTTGTCTAATGCCGAACTGATCATACCAATAACCACCTCATCGGGAACCAACTGGCCTTTATCCATGATGTTCTTTGCCTCCAGACCCAACGGTGTCTGTGCTGCAATTTCGTTGCGCAATAAATCTCCTGTACTCAGGTGTTTGAGGCCATATGTGGCAATCAATTTTTCGCTTTGTGTACCCTTTCCACTGCCCGGAGGGCCAAACAATATTAAGTTAAACATTATTCATTTAAACTTTATGGGAACAACAAATATAATATATGAAGTTTATAATATTGTTAATGATTTTAACAAAACAATTAAAAACTTTCATAAAACACCCCTCGTATATAGATGAGATAAACCTTTTATTCACTATATTGTTTCTATATTATGAACCGGATACTGTTTTTTCCGCTTTTGCTGCTGATGACAGCCTGCAAGGCTAATATTAACGATAAAAATAACATTGTCATGAGTGATACAGTCCAAAAACCACTATTATACTCCCGTACAGATACCACAAAAGTGAACCTCAACGAAGCCGAATGGAAGAAAATATTGCCAAAAGAAGTATATACCATTGCCCGTGAAAAGGGAACGGAACGACCATATAGCAGCCCTTTCGAAAAAAGCAAAGAAATTGGCACTTTTTACTGTGCTGTATGCGGGAATGCACTTTTTGAGAGTAATGCTAAATTTGAGAGTGGGTGTGGCTGGCCAAGTTTTTACCAGCCCATAAGCAAAAGCAGTATTATCTACCTGCCCGATAATTCTCACGGTATGGTACGGACAGAAGTACAATGCGGACGCTGTAAAAGTCATCTTGGACATGTTTTTGAAGATGGTCCACCGCCTACAGGCCTTAGGTATTGCATCAACGGGGTTGTACTGGATTTTGAAAAGGCAAAAGCCGCAGAGAAAAAATACAATACGGCACAGGGCAATTAAACGAATTCTTCTTTGTAAAAAACCTGCCAATAATCAGCAGGTTTTTTACAAAGAAGATATTGAATAAGGATTATCCTTTTTTAAGCAAAACCCTCCGTTGACTGAAATTATAAGCAGCATCTATAAACTCCAGCATTTTGCCAAAATTTTCCTTTTTTATCTGGGTTTGTTTATAAGCCTTCTTAATGCTGAGTTTAAGTACATTTCCTTTCATAAAAGCTTTTGATATAAAAAGCCCGGTTTCATTTTCGACATTAATATTAAGATCGGCGAGTCCTTTTACGCTATATCCTGCAGGTACTGCAAAACTGATATCCCAGGTATAGGCCCTGGCGTTGCGTACATTGATATCGTATTGCCGATTGCGGTCTTCCGGCTTTACCTGCGTTTGCCTACCCATCAGTGCAGGAATACTAATTAAGTAATTGCTCCCTGCTTTTCGGGTAAGATCGCCCAGAATAAAGGTTTCTGAATATTTAAGTTCCTGTTTGTTAAATGTACGGCCATCCGTAATCAGTAAAAAATTGTCATATCTGACTACGTTTGTAAAATCGTTCTGCAACTGTCTTTTCATGTACTCCGGTTTACGCTTTTTGAATTCTTCGCGTTTTGCCCGTATTAAACGTTCAATCTCATCACGCTTCTTCTCCGGAAGCGCGTCAAGTTCATTATCACCATAGTAGCTCAGGTAGTCATTGTCATATACGTTCGTATAAGCCAGGGGTGGCCCATCATTGTCTTCCTTAGAAATTCCCTTGTATGTATTTACAGAAACGACATTCATGTTTTCATACTGTTCATCCATTGAGGCATCAATAGTTGTCGTGTTGATATTCTCATCAGCCATTGTACCGGGTAGTTTGATGGGTACAGCGGCCGGTGATTTCCCCAATGTAATGGTATAGGCATCATTTTCCAGAAAATCATCTTTAAGATCAAAAGGATTAGAGTTTGCTGAAAAGCAGAAAACATATTTGTTTTTAGCTTTAATCAGCCATTCAAGCTCGGTACCAAAAATTACGTCCTTCATCTCAGTAACGCTGTTGCTGGTGGTTACAATAAGTTCAGCAGGAATGTTTTTTTTCCTGAGTTTCTGTAGCATAACATACGCGAAATACTGGCTACCCATACGATTGCCGTACAGGCCATAAAGATGTCTGGATATATAATAGACCCGTTTGATAAACTCTTCATCGCCCAGATCATATGCCTCTCCTTTCCGGAGAAGATATTCAGTATTGGATAACAAGGATGTGGTATAATTGGCAATAATATTATCCTGGGTAACCTTTCTTCCTCCACTGGCATCCATCTTTTCATAGATACGGTTCACTTTTCTGGCCAACTCCTCAGGGGTGATGGATTTTTTCAGCTCACCGCGATCGCTGATGAACAGATCTTCTGCATCGTTGTTTTTGGAATAGATGATTTGAAATTTGAGCATCGGCAATACCATATACTCGTTAACCCACCGGGTATCTTTTATCTTTTCACGGTCTTTATCTTCCCACAAAAAAACATTGTACCCATTGGTTTTTGTTTCACGAAATTCCGGAGCGCCATTCAGCGACTTACTGTTGACGTAACTTTTCTCATCGGTATTGATTTCAAATTGCTGGTTTATAACGGGGTATTCGCGGTGGCAAACATAATATACAGGGTCAAACTCAAGCGAATTCATACGGCTTACATCATTGTCATTATATACAGTGTAACAATAATCTATAATATCGCCCGGCTCCAGATTGGAAACCGCCAGTTTGAAATAAATGTTGGCACTTTTGGTTTTATCCCTTATCGTATTCTGTTTCTCAAAATAAGGAGTAAACAGCGAAGGCACGTCACTTACGTCTTCCACCAGCACAGCGGTTAGCAGCGACACCGTATCCACCGTACCATCAGCCTTAATTACGCGAAGAGAAAAGCCGTCATTCGGATGCCCTTTTCTGAAGTAAAATTCAGAATAACTGCCTACAGATCCCTTATCCTGTAATTTGATCTTTCGATGCCCGGTTTCATATACATTCAGTTTATCAGTGCCAGACGCCTTATCAAAAACAAACTTTGTTTTCTGTGCAATAATAACGCCTGAAAATCCTTTCCATTTTTCCGGAATCTGGTTACTGCTGAAACTGGGATCATTTTCATTCCATACGGGCAACATATTTTTTTCTGTGGCCAAAGCGATCTCTTCTTTAATCGTTTGACTGTATCCAGCGAATCCTGTTAAAAGAACAAGCAGGACGATATATATATATTTTATCTTTTTCATTGTACGCATTTTACTGTTTTTTTATTGCGGGTTTTCTTGCTGCAGGCATTCTGACAGGAGCAACTTTAGCAGGTGCCGGATTTGCAGGTTTCACGGATATGGGCTTGGGAGCTACATAATTCGGGTCTTTTTCTGCAATGACAATATTATTGTTAAAATCACGCAGGTTTTTCAAAAAGGTTTTCCAAGAGCCGAAGTCCTGTTTTTTTACGGTACCGCTGGTGATCGATAAGGATTTTTTCAGCAGCACTTTATTACCAATAACTGTATAACTGCCGGAAAAACCATAATCGGCCGATTCATTACTGAAAGCCTGTGGCAGATCTTTTACTTTATAGCCCGCCGGAAGTGTAAGGTCAATCTCATCTTCAGCCGTATAAATACGGTTAAACTCATAGGGATTAACCCGTTTATCATCCGGCATGTATGAACTGAGTTTTCTCGGAAAAAAATCAATGCCTGCATAGACCTCCTTATCTTCTCTGATCACATTATTGCTGAGGTCAATATCCCCTTCGATAACCACAGGAATTTCGCGGTTATTAAGGTCAGATGTTTTTACATTTGTGGCGTTGAGATTATCATTGCCAAACTCAAGTACCAGTTGAAGGAATTCTTTTTTTCTGTCAGTTGGCAGATCCTGGTAGAATTGATGAAAGCCGGTTCTTTCTTCACCGGTAAACGTTACTTTTAAATGACCTTTGAGGAGATTATCATTCAGGCTGAATGAGGCTCTTGTGATGATTTTGTTCTGTTCTTTCGGGGCAACAGGAACTTTGAGTACTTCATGCTGATCGCCTTTTCCTACCAGGGCCTCCTTACCCTGAATTCGGTAAGCATATTCACCAACAGGATTGTATTTTTCTGTAGCGTCGAGAAAATATGGTTTACCCGAAATATAAACAGTACTGATACAGTGATTATCTACACACACCGAAGGAATAGCATATGTGTAAGGAATATGGCGGGTACCGATCCAGGTAAGGTGTGCTTTCAGCCCGGCCTGCTTAAGCATTTCGGTAAGCAGGTTTGCCATGCCCTTACAGTCGCCGTATTTGTTTTTATATACATCCTGTGCAACAGTAGGAATAAAACCGGCATAGCCATCTTCAAAAGCAATATAACGGATATTATCCTGTACCCAGTAATAAATGGCCCGTGCCTTATCAAGTTCGTTATTCTTACCCCGTACCAGTTCATCCGTTTTCGATTTAAAGGAAGCGCCCTGGTTATCACATTTTGCGTATAAGGTTTTATACCATTGATAAAGATCTGCAGCACTCTCAAATCCTTTTTGCCGGGTACCGTTAGCGTCAAACGATTTGACCAGGATGACCAAATGAGGCCATGTATATGCTGCCGGCAGCGCGTGGTCTTCGCTATTGAGCGGGGGCAGATCTTTTATCGTATAGGAGTAAACGGTGTTTTTACCATCAACCTCCTGCTTCTTTTCAATTTTAAACCCCTCGAAATTGATCTCGCGTATGTCTAACTGTAACCAGGAGGGTACAGAAAACCTGAGTATTCTTTCTTTAATAGGGTAATAACTGTGGAACATAACCCTTGTCAGGTACTTGGAGTCGTTATACTTCTTTTCCACTTCTACAAGACCGCCTAGTCCCATCCTTGGCAGAATGATGTTGTAAAACTTAACCCGGCTATCGTCAAAAAAGATACCGCCACTGGTAGCCGATTTATCAATAGGATTTTTGGAGTATGAATAGTATTTTTCCCCGCTTTTATAGTACTGCGTAAACCGCTTAATGGCTGAAAATTTGTCGTAAAATTCAGCATATTGTATCATTGCGGCTTCCCGGAGAGATATAAAAGACACATTTTTTTTAGCTGTTGCCATTACTATTGGCTGCTGGTCATCACCTTTGCCCAGTTCGAAACTATATTCGTCTGTACTTTTCACACAGGCCACACGTTCATCGGGGTATTTACGCTTAAGCTGATATGCAAGAGCTTCGTCGTCATCGGATACCTGAGCATTCACACCTGGCATAAACCAGAATAGCGCTGCCAGCAGCAGGGGGGATCGTTTCATTTTGCTGATGTTTTATTTGATTTAAAAGTACAGAGAAATTGCATTTTTTGTGCAATACAAAGGGATATTTTCATTGTATTCTCTTCCTTTAAGATGGTTAATTGTAATTTTATTGATAAAAATACATTAGCCATACGGGGTTTCGGGAGAAAAAAGAGTCTTTATTGCATAAGTGAACGGAAGCCGATAAAAAGATTGCCCGTACCTTATGAGAACCTTTAATAACTTATTCCAAAACTGCTGAAACCCAGGTTTTCGGCTCGCAATCACGAATGGACAAGCCATTGCAAGATATCATCGAAGGATGCCAGCGTAACGACCTGGCAAGCCAGAAGTCGTTGTATAAGACGTATTTTAATCTTTTTATGACTACTTGTATGCGTTATGTGCAAAGAACTGAAGATGCGGAAGAGATTCTTAATAATGCTTTTCTGCGTATTTTCAGACACATTGGTAAGTTTGCTTTCGCAGGGTCATTTGATGGCTGGATGAAAAGAATCGTGGTAAACTGTTGTCTTGATTTTATTAAAAAGAACCAGTATCAGCAGAACCTGAGGATCATCTCATTATACCATGATTATGCTGAAGGATACCAACCAATATCTATTACAGGAGAGTCGGCGCAGGAAAAGAACCTTGCAGACGTGAAGTATGATAAAGAATATCTATTACGCCTCTTGCAGGAACTCCCGGAAATGCCCCGGCTCGTATTTAACCTTTATGTATTTGAAGAATACAATCACCGCGAAATCGGGGAAGTACTGGATATTGCTGAACGTACATCACAAGCCCATCTGGCTAAAGCACGACAATTGCTGGCAGCCGGGCTTGATAAAAAAAAATTGATGCATAAACTGCAACGCGTATGAGTAATAACTCTACTATAGATGATCTTTTTAAAGCCCAACTGCAACCGTTGGATTTTGCCGGTGCAGACCAGGCCTGGAACGGTATGGAAAAAAAACTGCTCGGGGAGCAGGAGAAGCATGAATACAAGCGCTACTTGCTTATTTTACTGCTGCTCACTGGTCTCGCGGCCTTTTTTACGTATTTATCTGTACCCCTGGGCTCAACTATAAAATTGCATGCACGAACTTTCAGGCTGACATATGTTCCGGAAAAACCACAACCGGCTCCTGCTCATACAGGGTCTGGTCAGGGAGATGTATTTTCGGCACCACCTCCAGGTAACTCCCCTGTCCCTGCTGCAATAATCCCAGGGAAGCTCCAAACGAAAAAAGAAACAGTTTCGTCGCGTGTAAAAGCAACGATAACTGCCGGGAATTCTTTTGATTGTACAATTGATCATACGGGTGCAACAACTTCAATAACAGATAATACCATCAGTGGAACAGAAATACCATCTGATAAAAGCGCTACCGAGACAATATCGGCAGAGAAAGCGGTATTGTCAACCGTCCCTGTTAAGCCTTCCATGATACCATACAGTGCCCTGGTACCCGTAAAACCTCCGGCAGAAAATCATAAACGGAAAAGAAATATAGAGCTTGCCGCAGGGGTAGACATCTTTCTGAAAAGGAAAAGCGGAGGCAAATATGCTCAGCTATTACTCAACATCCGGTTGAATAACCACGCGGGTCTTTTAACGGGAACAGGTATCGCCAGTCATAATATGTCAGAAAGTTATCGCGTATCCGAAAAGCAAAATACCAGTAACCGGGAAACGGATGCGAAACTTCAGTCGCTGACAATGCTGCAGGTGCCAGTATTGTATCAGCAAGCCATTCCCCGGACGAAACTTACAGGCAGGGCAGGCATTACACCTGTTTATATCATTGATGCCAGTATTGTTAATGTTCCCAGTGCATTTGTGGGCACGGTAATCCCATACCGGACATTCACCCTGAAAGACCTGAACCGGTTTAATGTATTGTTTACCGCAGGTATCCAGTACCGCGCCCTGCCCTGGCTTGCGTTTGAGTTGAAAGGGAACTACGGACTGACAGAGTTGGTCAAAGACAGTTATATCAACCAAAGTAATGTGAATAATAACTTCAAATCGGTACAACTTGGGCTCAGTTACCGGTTTTAACCACGCCGGGTCGTTATTTTATCTCCATTCATCCAAATATTTTTTGCTACCCGTCCTTTTTTTCGCATCTTACTTTTTCAAACTGATTAAGATGAGAAAATGCTCGGGAATCATGCTGGCTGCTTTTTTGTTTTTTGGAGACGCACAAGCACAAAAACTATCCTTAGATCGATTTAAGAACATGACACCGCGCAGTATCGGACCTGCCGGGATGAGTGGTCGTGTAACAACTATTGATGCACTGCACAATAACCCCAACTATATTCTGCTTGGAACCGCGAGTGGTGGTGTATGGAAAACGGAGAACGGTGGTACTACATGGACTCCGGTGTTTGACGACCAACCCATACTGAATATTGGCGCAGTAGCCATTACACAGTCAAATCCAGCTGTCCAATGGGTAGGTACGGGTGAAGGTAATCCTCGCAACTCGATTAATCTCGGAGAAGGGATATACAAAACGATAGATGGTGGCAAAACATGGAAGCTGATGGGACTGGAAAAGACAAAAAACATTCACCGCATCATTATCGACCCTACCAACCCCGATGTGGTTTATGCAGGTGTAATTGGTAACCCCTACGCAGAGCATCCCGAACGGGGCGTATATAAAACAACCGATGGTGGGGAAACATGGAAAAGGATACTCTATACAAATGATACCAGTGGTTGTGCCGACTTGATAATCGACCCCTCAAACCCCAATAAATTGGTTGCTGCAATGTGGCAACACCGCCGCACCCCGTGGAGTTTTATGAGTGGTGGAGCCGGCAGCGGGTTATACCTCACTATGGATGGTGGAAGAAACTGGAAAAAACTGTCAAAAGCAGAGGGCTTACCAGAGGGCAATATGGGTCGTATTGGCCTGGCTATTGCGCCCAGCCAGCCCAGGCGTATTTATGCCCTTATTGAAGCGACAAAAAACGGTTTATACCGGACAGATGATGGCGGGGGTAAATGGGAGTTGGTGAACAGCGAGGGCTCTGTAGTAAATAACCGGCCGTTTTATTTTCAGGATATACGTGTAGACAGTAAAAATGAAAACCGCATATATAATGTCTATCAGATGATCAGCCTGAGTGAAGACGGCGGGAAGTCTTTTCGTGTTATTATTCCTTACAATGGCATTCACCCTGATCACCACGCATTCTGGATACACCCGACTGACCCCAACTTCATTATTGATGGCAATGACGGCGGCATCGGTATAAGCCGCGACAGGGGTATGAACTGGAAGTTTGATGAGCAACTGCCGGTTGGGCAGTTTTACCACATCAGTGTGGATAATGAATTGCCTTACCATGTCATGGGGGGAATGCAGGACAATGGGAGTTGGCGTGGCCCGGCATATACATGGCTGAATGGGGGTATCCGGAATTATTACTGGGAAAGCCTGAGTGGTGGCGATGGGTTTGATGTAGCACCGGATCCGGAAGATGCTGCCTGGACATACAGTATGAGCCAGGGTGGAGAGCTCGTAAGGCATAATACTAAAACCGGCGAGGAATGGCGTCTTCAGCCTCCCCCACCCGATCTGACCACAAAACTGCGGTATAATTGGAATGCTGCTCTGGCATTAGATCCTTTCGACAGCAAAACCTTGTATTATGGCAGTCAGTTTATACATAAAAGCGTTAACAAAGGATTGACCTGGAACATTATCTCGCCAGACCTTACCACCAATGATACCCTTAAACAAAACCAGGAAAATAATGGAGGACTCTCAATAGACATTACCGGTGCAGAAAACTTTACAACAATTCTTTGTATAGCGCCTTCAGAACGCGACCGGAATGTGATTTGGGCAGGTACAGATGACGGCAATGTACAACTGACAAAAGATGGCGGCAAAACGTGGACGAATTTCCGCGGAAAAATTCCGGGTATGCCTGCAGGGGCGTGGGTGCCACAGATCAGAGCGGGCAGACATAACACAGGCGAAGCTTTTGTCGTTTGCAATGATTACCGCAGGGGCGATATGAAGCCGTATATTTTTCGTACCAAAGACTATGGGAGTACATGGCAGCGACTGGCAGATGAAACAAAAGTAAAAGGATATGCACTTTGTGTATTGCAGGATCCGGTGGAACCCAATCTCATCTTTGCGGGTACTGAACATGGGTTATGGGTTAGTTTCGACAACGGTACCAGTTTTCAGCAATGGAAAAACGGCTACCCCTCTGTTTCTACCTATGATATGGCGATACAGGAGCGTGAAGCTGATTTGTGTATTGCTACATTTGGTCGGGCACTTTATATACTTGATAATATCCGCCCCCTCAGAAAAATAGCAGCATCCAATGGAATGGAACCCGTTGGGAAACTTACTGTTTTTGAACCTGCCATAGCTTATCAGGCTAATTATAACAATGCACCAGGATACGAATGGAGTACATGGGGCTTGTTTGAAGGACAAAACAGAACCCGTGGTGCGCAATACACTTTTTATGTAAAGCCACAGCCAGATTCGGTTAAGAAAAAAGATGACTCCGTATTTGTGAAAATATATGACGCCTCGAATACCCAGATCAGGAGTATGAAAATAAAGGCAGATACCGGTTACAATAAAGCTACCTGGAGTTTTGAAATGAAAGGGATTCGCCAGCCTGGTTCGCCACGGCCAACCAAAAATTCGCCTGAACCCCGTGGGCTATCTGTTTACCCGGGAACCTATAAACTCGTGCTTACATTAGGCAAAGACAGTGACTCAGCAATGATTGTGGTAAAAGGGGACCCCCGAACAGAAAATAATAAAGCTGTCTACGATGCAAAAATGGCAATGATTGAAAGAGCTAACCGAAGTGTAGAAAAACTAACCGCTATAACAGATGCCATTGCTGATGCTGAAGAAACCATCAGGAAACTTGAGACTCAACTGAAAGATGCAGAAGGTAAAGAGGCTGATAGTCTTCGCAAAAACTGTAAGGCCATGACCGATAGTATTAAGAATATCCGCAGCGTTGTTTTTGGAAAGCCGCAGGAAAAGCAGGGTTATGGCAATGTACCGCAGATAACGCCTGTACGCCGGCTTAATGATGCGCGAAACGAAATACTAGGCAAATACAAAATGCCAGATGCACAGGAAGAACGAATGCTTACAGAGGCAGAAAACCTTGTGGCAGGTGCGGTTAAAAAGGCAAACGCCTTTTTAACCGGTCGGTGGAAAGCATTCCGGGAACAGGCAGAAGGAACTCCTGTGAAATTATTCAGAGAGGTGAAGCTGATAGAATAGCAGCGGACCCTCTACCCTGGTGAGCTTTACCTTTATTATTGCATAACAACTGCTTATGGCAGCATTATTGGCATTCGATTGTGCCAATAGAGTTATTTATGGTGATCGGTATTGAGTATCTGCTAATCAGCATTACTTGTATCCCGTAGTGATATAGAAAAAATGCAGACAAAAGATTGTGTACTTTTGTACAAAAAGACACGAAAGGCAATGAAAGCATTTTTTTCAGAAATATTCCTGTATCACCATGATGTTAATCAACGGCTCATTACCGAACTTCAACAGCATAATGACAACCTGCCTACCCGAACGTATCCGCTTTTTTGTCATATACTAAATGCCCACCAGATCTGGAATTCCAGAATACGGGAAACATTATCCTTTAGCGTACAGCAAATACACGATATTGAATCGGCAGCAGGTATAGATGCTAATAACTATGCAGATACGATGAATATTATTGGTACAACAGATTTGGATAAAATGATTGCTTACAGCAATACCAGGGGAGAAGTATTTACCAATAGTATTGCTGATATTCTTTTTCATGTAATCAACCATTCTACCCACCACAAGGGGCAGATTATCGCCGATTTCAGAGCATCGGGTATTGTACCACTGGTAACCGATTACATTTTTTATAAAAGAAAACCGGAGCAGTCAATCTGAATACAGTAATCAACCAATGATTCAGGTTAATCAATCATTTCAACCTGATTAATGATGAAACAGAAAATTGCGCATATTACTTTGGTCGTCGTCGATTACGACGAAGCCATTGATTTTTATACACAAAAACTCCATTTCGACCTGATAGAAGATACTGTGCTCAGTGAAACAAAGCGCTGGGTGCTGGTAGCACCCCGGGGGTCTGAAGGGTGTGCCTTATTGCTGGCAAAATCAGCCAATAACGAACAGCAGAGCAGGGTAGGTAACCAGGCGGGAGGAAGGGTATTTCTTTTCTTATATACGGATAATTTTCAGCGGGATTATCAGAACCTGCTGGATAATAACATTCAGATTGTCCGGACACCGGTCAGGGAATCATGGGGCGAAGTGGCAGTTTTTGCAGATTTGTATGGTAATCTTTGGGATCTGATCCAGCCTTCGGATACCAAGACAGTATAATGCTGAATACATTTGCTGCCATACAGTTTATAACAGCTTTGCTGCTCTGATCAGGTCGTCTGGTGTATCAATTTCCACGCCCATATATGCTGTAACCACCATTTTTATCCGTACACCATTCTCAAGATATCGCAGACATTCAATTTTTTCAGCAGCTTCAAGTGGTGTCATCGGCCATTGGGTAAACTGCATCAGTGTTTCTTTTCGAAAAGCATAAACACCTATATGTTCGTAATAAACGGGGTTTGCGGATTTTTCGCGAGGATAGGGAATTACATTTCGGCTGAATAGTAACGCGTTCATGTGCCGGTCAACGACCACTTTTACATAATTGGGATCATTAATATACTGCTCATCATTCAATACCTGCATCAGGCTGGCTACGTCTACCTTGCTACCTTCAATGCCCTCGAAAACCCGGAGCAATTGGCGCAATGGTTCACGCTGTACAAAAGGTTCATCTCCCTGTACGTTAACCACAATGCCGGCATCCATACCCACAATAGCTTCGGCAATGCGGTCGCTGCCGCTCTCATGCTGGCGTATACTAATAATGGCTTTTCCACCATTATTAGTAATTTCATTAAAAATAATCTCACTGTCTGTAACAACATATACTTCATCAAATAAGCCTGTTGCAACAGTGTTGTCGTAGGTATGACGGATGACGGTTTTCTCACCCAACGGCTGCATCAGTTTGGCCGGAAATCTTGTGGCCGCGTATCGGGCCGGAATCATTGCGATTACTTTTTGTACCATATTTTTATATAAAATACTTAAACAGGGATTTATTTAAACCCCATTTCCTGTATAAATCACCAATTGTCCATCAAGCATAAACAGTTCTACAAAACTACCCCCCCCTCTTCCCATTCATATTTCACCCGTCGAATAAATGAATATTCACCACCCTGACCTTCTTTTTCCACCTTCACCCTGCATTCGCCATAGGGCAGTTTCCGTTTCTGGTCGCTTGAAGGGAATGCATCTGTTGTTCCGATAGCCGGCATAAATTCGCCCAACAGCCGCAATAACAAAAATCCCTGCTCAATCGTGAAGTCGGGCAAAAAAACAGTGCTGCTACCATATTCATACGATTCAAATTCATGCAGCTCCCCCCATTTTTATAAAATTGCTTTCTGAGTGTTTCGGCAAATTCCTGGGCTTCAGCATTAAAACCATTAATGGGCTTTTTTGTCGTAAGTGCCGGACCGGCTACCGGAGCAAGTTGTGCCAAATATGCTTTCAATGTTTTTATACCCGCTTTTGGCGGCAGTGAAGGAAACAAATAACTGTTAACAATATACCCCGTTTTACCTTTATAGGCAACTTTTGCCCAGTGACCGTTCAGTCCTTCTGTTGTAATGGTATAGGTAGTATCCGGGTCGTAGCTAACGGCAACCTTTTCACCATAGGCAATTTTCTCCAGCACTTTTGCATCGGCAGCAGGCTTTTCCCGTATGCTTAACCCGGCTTTTGCTGCAGCATGCATAACGCGGATTTGTGCATAAAATAAAAAGGGGAGGGTAATCAATGCCAGCACAAATAATGATCTTTTCATTTTACTTTTTACAATTTATCCCAATTGCTTATTGCCAATAAGCAACCACTATATACATTTCCATTTTAACTTCCTCCAAACGTACTGCCTGTGGGTGGACGGTACGACTGAAAAGGTATTTTTAGCAGGTTGATAATATCGGCGTTCTCTTCGGGTTTTGGGTGCGTGTCGATACCAAATACAATACCTGCAGGAGGCAGGTACCTGTAGGTCCCAAACAGCCTGTCCCAGATGGCAAAGACATTCCCATAGTTACAATCAGTATAAGGTTGTACATGGTGGTGGTGAATGCGATGCATACCTGGGGTAACCAGTAAAAAACTGATGGGCCGGTCAATATAACCCGGTAGTTTGATATTGGCATGATTGAATTGTGACAGTAATGCGCTGATGCTTTGGTAAAGCATCACCACACCAAAAGGGGCTCCGCAGACCAGGATTGCTATGGAAGTAAATACAGCTCTGAAAACACTTTCTCCGGGATGGTGTCTGTTTGCACTGGTGGTATCTACACAGGTATCTGTATGATGAATAAGGTGAAAACGCCACATCCACCGGGTTTTATGTTCAACCCAATGAATCAGGTATGCACCAATGAGATCAAGTAACATGAGCGAAACTATCACGTTCAGCCAAAAAGGCAACGGTATCCAGTACCAGGCACCGAATTGGTGATCCCGTGACAATTCACAAGCTTTGTTCATTAAAAAGGCCAGCGCGAAATTGACTACGATCGTGGTACAGGTAAAAAAAAGATTGATACCCGCGTGTTTCCATTTGTTATAACGAAACTGTCTTACAGGAATAATACCTTCTATGATCCAGAACAGCGTAATACCACCAAAAAGAATGATGGACCGGTGTAAAGAAGAAATGGTTTCAAAATAATTGATGACGCTCTGCATATTGACGAGTAAAATACAAATTACGCTAAAAACCGTGATGCAGAGGAATGATTTTATATTTTTATAGGTATAATTATGTGGCAATAGTCTTTAAAGAACATTATTCCAGCAAAAATCACCACAATGTGGTATATATTCATTCTGTTTTTCTGTATATTTTTGCTGTGTGTTCAACGATCCGTTATACCCGGTAAAGCCACAGCGCCAGCTATTCACCTGTTTTATTAATGTAAATTGATTCACTAAATACCACTACGATGAAAAGTTTCTTTCTCTTCGCCGGTTTATTATTTGCCTTATTTTTCGCTACAGCGCAGAATGTGGGTATCGGAACAACTACCCCTGCTGCCAGGCTTGATGTGAAAACGACGAGTAACTATGTAGGCCAGTTTAATGGTGGAGCTCCCATGTACCTTGGTTTGTTCGAGAATGATATTTACCGGGGTTATTTTGGTTCTTATGCTGGCGCAGCAGAAGATGTTGATTTTGGTACAGGCTCTGGCAACACAACAGGTAAGTTACATTTTACCATACAGGCTAATCCGAGGCTTACCATTGGTGCCAATGGTTTTGTTGGTGTGGGCACCAGCAACCCCAACTATCTTATGCACATCAATGGTGGCGATTTATTTGTACAGTCGAGTTCAGGTCTTATAAGGTTTGGCTACGCAGGCTCAAATGAATGGCAAATGGCAACTACGGGTGGTGGAGCAGATCTCCGTTGGTACACCACAACCGATGGAGGAGCAACCATTACCCCCCGGCATTATTTCAGCCAGAACGGAAATATGGGTGTTGGCGGCTTTTCGGGTCCGGGTGTACCTATTGGCCGTTTAGATGTAATTGGTTCGGGGACAACGTCTGCAACAAATACTTTTGTACTCAGGAACTCGGCTGGCGACACGCTTTTAAGGATGCGTGATGATAACCGCATGGGCATAGGCTATAATGGCAGCAGCTATGGACGAACCATGAATCTTGGTGGTACCGGTATTAATTTTTATACTTCAAACGAGGCCAGTTTTGGCGGAGCTGTTTTCCCTACCGATACATCTCTGGTATTATGGTCCAATTCAGGAGCCAATAACTATCTTGTATTACAACCTTCATGGGGTAATACCGGTATCGGAACTTATACCCCAAACGCCAAGCTCCACATCAATGGTTCGGCACTTATTGGGGGTAATGCTGCACGTGTTGCTACTGGCTACTCGCTTAGTGTTGACGGTAAAATCATTGCAGAAGAAGTAAAAGTTCAACTCAGTGGTTCATGGCCCGATTATGTTTTTGATCATCAATACAAGTTGATGCCGCTCGATCAACTGGAAGCCTCTATTGTACGGAATAAGCATTTACCAAACATTCCCGCAGCAGCCGAGGTTGAGAAAAATGGTATTACCCTGGGGGAAATGAACAAGAAGTTGATGGAAAAAGTAGAAGAACTTACCTTATATATTATTGACCTGAATAAGAAGAATACTGTATTGGCAGGGAAAGTACAAAAACTTGAAAAGCAACAGGCTGCCAATCAATAAGGGGTATTTATTCTTTTACTTAAATGGTGTATGGTATGAACCGATATATAAAACGATTTAGCAGTTTACTGGTATTCCTGGTTATTGCGGGAAAGGGTGGTTTTGCACAGAATATTGATGCGATCATCAGGGATCCGAGCAACAATTACTATGTCATCAAGCAAAAAGCAGATGCCTATTTTCAGCAATACGGAACGGTTGGTACAGGGTGGAAAGAGTTTAAGCGTTGGGAGTTTTTAGTAAAAAATAACATTGAACGTGATGGTGCCCTGCCGGATTTTGTCCGGAGTAACCAGGCGGCACTGGATAATTTTAATGCCAACAATATTCAACCATCCGGTGCAACCGGAATATTGGGTGGTATTGCCAACTGGCAGCCACTGGGGCAGGCCAATCCTACCATACAGGCAGGTGATCCTCAGAATGGTGTGGGGAGTATCCGTTGTATGGAGTTTTCGGGCAGTAATATCTGGGTTGGCACACCCGGAGGAGGGATGTGGCTGGGTAATTTTTTGGGTGGCAGCAGCTACAGTTGGTCGGCTAAAACAGACGGCATACCGAACCTGGCGATACAGGAAATTGAAATTGCGCCCACCAGTTCAAACATAATATATGCGCTTACCGGCGCTGTAGGAAGCGCATCGGGATACCGGAGTACCGGAGTCATTAAATCTGTGGATGGTGGTAATACCTGGCAAACGACAGGACTGAGTTTTCCTGAAAGTGGTGGCGTAAAGGGATACCGGTTGCTGGTTAGTCCAACCAACTCCTCCATTGTATGGGCGTGTACAGATAACGGACTTTTCAGGACTACAGATGGTGGAACAAGCTGGGCTAATGTTACCTTCTCTACAACAGTGGGTGGTGTGCAAACCAGTTTTACCACCAATGCTTATGACCTTGTGTACCAACCGGGAAGTACGACCACCTTATATGCCACCAGTAACGGACCATACTTTTACAAAAGCACCGACGGTGGTGTTACTTTCCTTCGAGTAGATAGAACCACAGCAGGTTTGCCCACAACCGGCGGACGTTGCCAGATTGGTGTATCGGCCGCAAACAGTGCTTACGTTTACCTGCTTTATGGTAATGCTACCAGTTTTCAGGGGTTGTACCTTAGTACCAACAGTGGCAGCAATTTCACCCTTATGAGCAGCACACCCAATGTACTTGGCTCGCAAGCCTGGCGTAATATTTCCATTGCTGTATCGCCGACCAATGCGGCGGATGTGTACGTAGGCGGACTTGATGTATATAAAAGCAATACCTCTGGTGCTACCTGGACACAGATTTCCAATTCGGGATCCGGTAGTGTCAGTAACTTCAGTCACGCAGATATTTTCGATCTTTATTGTGATGCTACCTACCTGTATTGCGCTAGTGATGGAGGTCTTTATCGTATGACCAGGAGTACTGATACCTGGACGGGCCTGCACAACAATATGCAGATTGCGCAGGCTTACCGGCTTGGTGCAGACCCAACGGCATCGGCGGCATTTGCCATTATGGGTAATCAGGATAACGGCACTTATAAAAACTCCGGAGGAACATATTTCAGCATTGGTGGCGGCGACGGTATGGAAGCGGTTGTCAAACCTTCCAATACCAACGTGATTTATCTTTCAACACAGAACGGATTTTTCTACAGGAGTGATGACGGTGGCAACAACAACACGTTCATATTCGGTACCACAGAAGCCGGCACCGCCTGCGGCGGCTGCTCTGACGGTGGCAACTGGACAACACCGATAGTATTGCGGCCTGGTAACGACAATCATGTATATATCGGCTACAGAAATATCTATTACAATACCAATTCTGGTACGGGTGCCTGGAGCTATATCAATACGGGTTTTGGCAGCGCGATCGAATCGCTTGAATTTGCCCCTTCCAATAATACGATATTGTATGCTACGGATGGCAACAGTGTGAGACGCTTCAACCTGAGCGGTGGCGTTTGGGGCATGACAGCCATTACCGGAAACCTGCCCGGACTTAGTGCCATTACGGAGCTTGCCGTTGATCCCGATAACCCCAATCATGTGGTACTTTGTGTAGGTGGTTATACGGCTACGCAAAAAGTGTATGAAACCTTCAATGCCAACGTAGCTTCACCAACCTGGAATCCTATTGTACGGAACCTGCCCAATGTTCCGGTTAACTGTGTGGCGATAAATAATGATGCTGCCAATTCAATCTATATTGGTACGGATATCGGTGTTTTTGTTACTAACGATAACCTTGTCAACTGGATTATGTATAACAATGGTTTACCCACCACGCGTGTGTACGACCTGGAAATTAATACCGCTGCCGCCACGCCAAAGATATTTGCCGCTACATTTGGCAGGGGGGTATTTACGGCTGATAGCTACACGGGTTGTGCCGCTTCTGCCACAATGACTGGTAATGTTACCGGACTCAGCTATACAGAGGTTTCATCGACAATTACATCCACCCAAAATATCTGGGGTGGTGGCGGAACGTCTATCGGGTATAATGCGGGTTCCGTCATTCAACTCAACCCGGGATTTACAGCAACATCAGGGTCGAAATTTGAGGGATATATTCAGGGTTGCTCCGGTGCGGGTTTGCCGCCAAGACCATTGCGGCTTGCAACATCCCCCACTGGTAAAGAACCACCGCTCTGGAAAATAGATAATCCGGAGGGAGACGTACTACCGGGTTCGGCCATGGGCAACCGCAGGTTTACAAGCCCCTCCCGAACGCAACCGGCAATGCAGGAACCCGAAGGTGAGGTTTCAGGTAAACAGGTATCGCCTGTAAAGACAAGAACCACCGTGCGGCCTGCGGGTACACGTACCACAAACAATCCAGAGGGAAGCAATTAATAACCCCGATAAAGACAATTGACTAAAGGCTGCTTCATAACCCGGAGCAGCCTTTTTATTGTCCATCATAGCTGTCGTTGCTGATCATCGTTATCTGTTTTTTGCCATTCTGTATGGGTAGAATCAAATTCGGGTTCGGGCAGTTTTTTATCTTCCCAGCCACAATGCTGACATTCATACACCATTTCTCCGGAAAGTGCATAACTGCTGAACAGCCAACTGAGCATGGCGGTGATAAAATTTTTTGCGCTGGGCTTGCTGATGTACAGCAGCCCGGTGTTTTTACACCTTGGACATGCGGCGTTGTTGTGGTATTCCTCTTCTGCCTCGGTAATCATCCGCATTGCCAACTCCACATCCTTTTCCGCAACCACCAGTTTAATGCCGCCAATACTATTGGTAAGCAGGGGGTCAATGGTAACAGTAAATTCATCATTAAGCCAGCATGCAAGACCGGAATCCTGCAGCCGCATCAGCAAAAGATTGGCCTGAATATAATTATCAAATGTTCGAATGGTTACTGTTTGCATAAATGGATTTGAATGGTTAAAGCAACTGCTGCCTGGTTTTGAGCGACAGGCTCTTTACGACGAGTTCGTATGAATGATCTATCCATTCTTTCAATTGTTTTATGGGTACTGACCCATCTGCAATTACTGTATTCCAGTGTTTTTTGTTCATGTGGTAGCCGGGCAGGACGCATGAATACCGTTCGCGAAGTTCGATAGCCAGTTCGGGGTCACATTTTACATTAAACTGCAAGCCTTCAGTATCAAGCGGACAAAGTAGAAAGGCTTTTCCTGCCACTTTAAAAACCAGCACATCCGGCCCGAAGGGCAGTGTTTCTTCAACGGCAGTCTTTTCTAAACAATATTCGCGGAGTTGTTCAATATCCATAGTACAAATTAACGCATTTTGCCGCATAAACGGCATCCTGCTCAGCGGCGGCTGAAAAACCCATGGAGATAAGCCTGGTACGGGCAAAGCACTGATCCGGGTCTGCTACCGGATGTTCTTTGACATGACTGCTTACCTGGCCTGTGTATATATGTTTGCCCACCGTATTTCCATAATATGGTTACCCGGTCAGGGTTATTGAAACCTTTATCTTACTACCCTTGTGCTAAGGGTATGCCCGGGCTTGCTATGCGTTTATCCGGGATAATCATCTGGTAAAAGTCTCGTGAAAGTCCCGTAAAGGTCTCGTGAAGGTGGAAATAAGTGTTCGGGGCTATTCAACATTTATGTATACATTTAGGTTCTGTTTACCGGGGTGTACGGGGTATATTTTCAGGTGCTGACGGTATGTATCGCGGGACGTAGTATTATTCATAATTCATAAAACAAGAATCAATTGCTATGCGTTTTAAAAATCTTTTTCCGTTAATAACCATTGGTTTACTGCTTCTGAATATACTTACCGGGTGCAGCAATAGCGTAAAGGATACGGCTGCCGACCGTAAAAAAATAGCTGCCATGCTGGACTCATTTAATCGTGCCGCGGCAAGAGCAGACTATAACACTTACTTTAACTACTTTGCTGCGGACGCTGTTTTTATAGGTACAGATGCGACGGAACTTTGGGACAAAAAAAGCTTTATGACCTGGGCCAAGCCTTTTTTTGACCGGGGGAAAGCCTGGAATTTTACCTCTATAGAACGGCATATTTATTTTGCCGAAGGAGGAAATACGGCATGGTTTGATGAGTTGCTGAGTACCCAAATGAAGATTTGCAGAGGTTCGGGTGTGGTGACGAGGGATGGTAAAGAATGGAAGGTAGCCCAATATGTACTGTCGATGACCATTCCCAACAGCCTGTCCGATAGTATTACAAAAATGAAGGCACCGGCTGAGGACACGATAATCCGTAAATTGGCCAGTAAATAATTGCAGGAAGTTCTTATTTTTCCTGTGTAATATATGTGCCTTAAATAAAAATTGTATGCCCCATTTTGTTATTGACTGTTCGGATAATATCATCCATATACAAACACCTGATGAAATTATGCAGGCTGTTTATGATGTTGCTGAATCGACAGGGCTTTTTTCGTTGGGAGATATAAAAGTACGGATCAACCCGTTTAAGTATTACAAGCTGGGTGAAGGAAAGCAGGATTTTTTGCATATATTCGGGAATATTATGGAGGGCAGAACGGTTGAGCAAAAGGCAAACCTGTCGCGTAAAATGATAGAACGGTTGAATGAAATGTTTCCTGACTTACCCATTTTATCAATAAACATAAGTACGTTTGAAAAGGCGACTTACTGCAACAAATCGTTGTTTTACCGGTAGATAAAAGTGCGGGTATTGAAAAATGATCAGGCGCTATTGCTGCGTTTTCGTGTGCGGCAATGTAATAAACAGCCTCAGTTAAAATTTGATAATCGACAGGTGAGGTACAAGGAGCAGAATATCTATTATAAATTACCCATTCTTGATGGGCTGGAGCTATTGGATGCCAGAGAATATACGCATCATTTCCCCTTTCACAAGCATAATACTTTTAATATAACCCTGGTGAGGGAACAAATATTTTCCACAAAACTTACTGATGGTTTCTGGCAAGCTCCTGTTGGGGCAATCGTTGTCACCAACCCTGGTGAGGTACACGCTACGTTTTGCGATACCCAGACAGGGAGTTCCTTTTTTACCTTTTACGTATCGCCTGCTGTTTTAGAAATGTTTAATAAGGAATGTCCTGTTTTTTTTGAAACCAAGATTATTGCTGATGATTATTTATTCCGTGGGTTACACGGCATTTTTCGGAAATACACCAGTGGGGCGTGTGATATTGAGGATGAGTTGCTGCTCTTCCTGCAACGATTGGTTGCAAGGTATGCTGCTGCCGGTTCGTATGGTAATAAAGAAAAACGGCTCTTTCACCGTTTTCTGGAGGATTTTCCACCGGAAAAGTTTTCACTTGAAAAAACAGCCTCAGCATTTGGGTTAGACAAATATAAATTCCTGCGCCTGTTCAAGCAGGAAACCGGACTGACCCCCAACAATTACGTTATCCTGCAACGGATTGAAAAATGCAAGGAGTTACTGAAATCGCAGCATGATCTGCTGGACATAGCTGTTCAAACAGGTTTTTATGATGCAACACATCTTTGCAGGCACTTTAAAAGAGTTACCGGTATAACCCCTCTGGCTTACCATAATGCCTGACGGAAAGTAGTGCAATATTGTACTATACAAGTTTTGCCCGCCATACTATTTTTGTTCCTGATTTATTTACGCACAAAAAAGGCATATGAAACTCAGGATTCTTATTGTATGTACGCTGCTGGCTCCATTTTTGCTGACAGCGCAACCCCCAATGCTTACACGGGCGCAGTATCGTGAAGATTTTGATTTGTTCTGGAAACATATCAGTGTGGAGTATTGCTATTTCAACAAGAAGCAAACGGATTGGCAGCGGGTAAAGGAGCTTTATGCGGTGGCAGCAGACAGTATAAAAAACAGGAGTGAATTTGTAGCCTTGCTGGAAAAAGTACTTTACGAAATTTATGATCATCATGCGATACTGAATACGAATATCAACAGCTCTTTCAGGCTGATACCCTCGGGAACAGATATGTGGGCTGAATACATTGATGGAAGGCCGGTCATAACTGCGGTGAGAAATGGTTTTGGCGCTGCTTCGGCTGGTATAGCGACAGGTATGGAGGTGATTGCGGTGAACGACACCCCGGTTCTGCAGGCTGTTGAAGCGCTTCTTCCACGCTCGTTAAAAACTATTGATAACGAAGCCCGGAGTTTTGTGCTGCGGTTGCTTCTTGCGGGCAAACATAACGAGGTACGAAAAATAACCCTGCTGCATAAGGGAAAAGTAAAAGATTACTACCCTGACAAATCCGGGCTTCGCCTTGAAAGGGTTGTGTATGCTTCAATGGTTGAAAGCAGAAGAATGGGTACAACGGGTTACATTAAAATAAATGATTGCTTATATGATGATGATCTTATTCCGGCTTTTGACAGTGTAATGCGTACCATGCAGAACAGTGCATCACTTATTCTTGATCTCCGGGAAACACCAGGCGGTGGCAATACCGTGGTAGCACGGGCAATACTTGGCTGGTTTATCAGCAAAGATCATTTTTTTCAAAAGCATGAATACTTTGCTGAAGAAAAAATATCGGGCATAAAGCGCAGTTGGATGGAGATTGTTTCGCCACGAAGCGGCAAGTGTTACGGCAAGCCTTTAGTTGTACTTTGCGGCCGCTGGACGGGTAGTGTCGGAGAGGGCATTACGATTGGTTTTGATGCCCTGCAAAGGCGGCATACGCGTATCATCGGAACTGCTATGGCGGGTTTGAACGGTGCTGTATATACGCAGGAACTTCCCAATACAAAAATCCGGGTTACTTTTCCTGCTGAAAGATTGTATCATATAAATGGCCTGCCGAGGGAGGCTTTTGTTCCGGCAACAATTGTTGAACAGCAGCCTGGGGCAGGGGGCGACCCTGTTATCGAAAGCGCGTTGCAGTTCCTTAAACTGGTGAAGTGATGATATCGCTGCCGGCACCATGATACGATTTTTTTGGGTATTTTTGATATGAGGTTCTTTTTACTATCATTAATCCAATATGTCGGTATGAAAAAACATTTCTATCAACTCATTATTGCTGCAACACTGCAGGGTATGGTTTTTGTTGTTTTTGCACAAAACGCGACGACAAATTTATTGAGCCATTACAAAAACCTGCCTTCTGGTATTGAGCCTTATGTGCAGAAAGGCCAGGCGGCGTCTTTTGATAAGGATATTGCGGCCCGATTATTGGCGGAGAAGCCCCAAAGATTCAGTTTTTCTTTCCGGTTTGAAAACAAGCGCTGGGATATTGAGTTGACCAGGGCAGATATATTCTCGGGAGGTTTTTTTGTAACCACGGGCAGCGATCCCGGTAAAAAATACAATTATACAAATGCGTCATTGCACTACAGGGGAGCTATCAGGAATAGCCCCGGGAGTTTTGCCGCGGTCAGTATTCTTGCGGATAAGCTGGTGGCTGTAATTGCTGATGAAAATGGCAATATCAATGTCGGTGCCATCAACACGCCTGAAGCAAGGCTTACTAATGAACACATCATTTACCGGGATACAGACCTTCGGATCCATAATGAATTTGCATGTGGTACAACAGATGCAACAGCAACGATAGAAAACCCTGTTCCGGTTTACCCGGCTTCGGTTACTGCTGCTACCATCAATGCTGAGCCTGTTGATATGTATTTTGAGGCCGATTATGCTACCTATACCAATAATGGGTCGAGTGTAACCAATACGGTCAATTATGTTACTGCGCTCTTTAATGTAGTACGTACGATTTATGAAAATGATAGTGTTAATACAAAGTTGAGTGCCATAAAGGTTTGGAATGTGGCCGATCCGTACGTGTCGATTTCTACGACATCGCCTTTACTGAGTGCGTTTAGCGCTAATATGGCTAATGGTTTTCCGGGTGATCTTGCACATTTTTTATCGCAGCGGGGTTTGGGTGGTGGCATTGCTTATGTCGATGTATTGTGCAGCAGTAATGGCCTCAAAACGGCGGTGAGCGGCAACCTGTCCAATTCATTCAGCCTGTTTCCTACCTACTCCTGGTCTGCCATGGTGATTACGCATGAGGCAGGGCATAATATAGGTTCACCGCATACGCAGTCGTGCGGGTGGCCGGGTGGTGCCATTGATAATTGTTATACGACAGAGGGTGGTTGTGCCGCAGGCCCGGCACCGGTTAACGGCGGTACCATTATGAGTTATTGCCATCTTACGGGGTATGGCATCAACTTTGCCAATGGTTTTGGTCCTTTGCCGGGCGAAAAGATCCGCAGCAGGGTACGCACGAGTACCTGTATTAACCCCGGCGTTTATTTCGAAACCACATTTCAAAGTGTAACCGAAGAAAATGCAGATGCAGAAAATGGTTGTTTTGACTATAGGCTGGTTACAACAAAACTAAAAATCCCCTATGCGCCCACACAACCTGTTAATATTGCGCTGAATACAACGGCAAGCAGCCCGGGTTTGATCGCTGGTATCAATAAAGATGTTGACATCAGCCCGATGAGTGTTGTACTGGACTCGGCCAATCTTGCAGCAACGATACAGATGAAAGTGTATAACGATGCGGAAATTGAAAATACAGAAACGCTCAGCCTGAATTTTGCTATCAATGCCAATGGTGGTAATGCTGTGAAGCGGAACAGTTCTTTCACGCACAACCTCACCATCACCAGCCTTGATCACCGGCCGGATTCGAGCGTAAATGAACCGCTTTTTTACGAATCCTTTGATGCGTTTACCAATGGCTTTGGCAATTGGACGCAGACTGTATTTTACGGGGATGCTTCTGCAAACCGGTGGGTTATCGCATAGGCGTCAAGCTAAGGGATAATTCACACAGGTGGAAAAATAGTGTGGTGATGCTTTTTAAAAGAAAAAGCAACTTGTAGTTCTAAACACATTTTACAATGTCTACAAGCTGCTCTT
>JAAFIK010000028.1 GCA_013298665.1 Chitinophagales bacterium | reverse complement strand
GTCTCGCTTCTCATATCTTGCTCTCCTATATATCTCATATCTCATATCTCATATCTCCTATCCTGTCTCAACCCTTGCTTCCGCTTTCTGTCCAGCAGCGCAACCCTTCGGCCGTAAAACGATATGGCCTGATTTCGCCCCCAAAAGTATTTAAAGTTTCGCTTACCCGGTGGCGCGTATTACCGGGACAGTAAAAGACCATAAAACCACCACCGCCGGCACCACTGATTTTACCACCCGCCGCACCCGCAGCCTTTGCAGCCGTATAGATGGCCTCAAGCGCCGGATTGCTGATGCCGGACGCCATCTGTCTTTTCTGTGCAAACCCATAATCAAGCAGCCCGCCCATTGTACTGAGGTCGCCCTGCAGCAGTGCTTTTTTCATAAGGCTGGCCTGTTCTTTCAATTGGTGCATGGCCTCAATACTCGTCTGCTGCCTGTCGGTTACATTCCTGGCCTGTTCGCGGATGATGGTGGCGCTGTCCCGGCTGGTAGCCGTAAAGTACAATAAAAGATTATGCTCCAATTCGGCGATGCAGGCCGGTGATACACGAAGCGGGTTTACGATCACTTTGTCCCCCGCATAGAAACCCATATGGTTAAATCCCCCGAAAGTGGCCGCATACTGGTCCTGCCGTCCGCCCAACCATTGAAGGTCCTGCCGCTCTATCTCATAAGCATAGTGTGCTATATCATAATTGCCCAGTGGCAGTTTAAGCATCTCCGCAAATGCGCCAATAACAGCCACCACCAGGGTGGAAGAAGTACCAAGACCGGAACCCGCCGGTGCATCAACCGAGGTGGACAGGTGCAAGCCCCCATCGGGCAACCCGTAATCTTTGCGGATACGGTTGTATACCCCTTTCAGCAGATCGAGGGTACCATCAACGGGCAAATCTGTATGCGTGGGAAAAGACTGGCTTTCCTGCCTGTCTGCCGCCTCCAGCACCACGGTATTACCCGGGATGGGGGTAAGGCTGGCAAAAGCCGATAGTGAAATGGTGGCGTTGACGATGGCACCCCCGTACTGGTCGCAATACGGACTCACATCCGTACCCCCGCCGGCAAGGCCAATGCGCAGCGGCGCTTTACTTCTGTAGATCAATCCTTCTTACTGTTTATGATGATGGTTGTCGTTTCTATGTGCCGGTGCAGTTGTGCTACCGCTGTTCAATGCGCTTCACCTGCTGCCAGTCCGGCGAGCTGCACAATACTTTTGACCAATGGCGGCCAACTGTATTGTTTCTTTTCTTCGCGCAGGCGGGGCAGGAAGTAAGCCGGACCTTTGTCAAAAAAAGCTTCCACCTGTTCCGCAATGGAAACCGGGTTGGGTTCGGCAACCATACCCACTTCGCCATGAGGAACCAGGTCGGGCAATCCCCCTACATTGGTCACAATCATCGGTACTTCAAAATGAAAGGCGAGTGGCGTAACCCCGCTCTGGGTAGCATCCCGGTAAGGCTGAACCACCACGTCTGCGGCACAGAAACAGTACTTCACCTCGCTGTCGGGAATAAATGAGGTATGCAGGATCAGGCAATCTGCAATACCCCCTTTGGCAATCTGCTCATCGTACACGGCCCTGTCTTCATAAAACTCACCGGCAATAAGCAAATGGTACCTGCAAACACCCCCATTCTTCTCTTTCAGCAGCCGCATTGCTTCCAGCAGCATGTCCAGGCCTTTATAATGCCGGATAAAGCCAAAAAACAACAGCAGCTTTACTTCCGGTGCAATACCGAGCTGCTTACGGGCCGTTGACCGGTCAAGTATTTCACCAAAATTATCGAGCAGAGGGTGGGGGATGAGTACCCGGGGTTGCCGGATATTAAAACGCACCATATCCTGCATGACATTTTCGCTCATCACAATAAACCCATCCACCGGTTTTACAAAATAGCGCGTAAACCATTTATCGCCCGGCCGCTTTTCATGCGGAATAATATTATCAACAATACATACCGTTTTACTATGGCGGTTGCGCTTGATCAGCCGGAGAATTGTACCAAGACAAGGCCCCATAAATGGCAGCCAGTAGCGCACAATGACGAGATCCGGTTGCTGCTTGCGAAGCCGGTTGCCGATCCGCCACCAGTTGAACGGATTAACGGAGTTGATGGCAATACGGATATCGAGACCCGCCGGAGCAGGCTCTGTGGATAGTTGTGTGGTACCCGGAAAAAGAAAAGAAGGATACTGGAGGGAGAACGTATATAATTGTACCGCATCCCCCGAAGCCATAAACTCACGGGCGAGCCGCTCGTTGTATGAAGCAAGTCCGCCACGCAGCGGGTGAGCAGGGCCAATAATCACAATAGTCATGGGTAAATTTATACATTAAACCGGAAATGCATCACATCCCCGTCCTGCACTAAGTATTCCTTACCCTCAATACGCAGCCGCCCATTGTCCCGGCAAGCCGCTTCAGAACCATATTTGATGTAATCATCATAGGCAATCACTTCCGCCTTGATGAATCCTTTTTCAAAATCAGTGTGGATCACGCCGGCCGCCTGGGGTGCCTTCCAGCCTTTCTCAATTGTCCAGGCCCTTACCTCCTGCACACCAGCCGTAAAATAAGTATTCAGCCCCAGCAACCGGTACGTTGTGGTGATCAACCGGTTAAGCGCAGGCTCCGTCATCTTGTATTCTTCCATAAACATCTGCTGGTCTTCCGGGTTATCCATTTCCGCAATCTGTGCCTCAATGGAATTACTCATCACAATCAGTTCCGCACCTTCAGCCGAAGCCATGGCCTTCAGCGATTCGGAATATTTATTCCCCGTATGCATACTCGGTTCTTCCACATTGGCCACATACAATACCTTTTTGATGGTGAGGAGAAACATATCCGCAATCGCCGGTAATTCATCTTTGGTAAGCCCGAGGCTGCGAATGCTCTTACCCTGTTCAAGATGCGTTTTGCAGCGCATCAGTATTTCATACTCAGCCTTTGCCTTGGCGTCGTTGCCCGTTTTGGCCTGTTTCTCCACCCGGGCAATTTTGCGTTCAACGCTGTCTAAGTCTTTCAACTGCAATTCCGTTTCAATAATTTCTTTATCGCCAATCGGGTTAATCGCACCTTCATCACGCAGGATATTCTCGTCTTCAAAACAACGGATCACATGAATAATTGCGTCCACTTCCCGGATATTGGCCAGGAATTTATTCCCCAGGCCTTCGCCCTTGCTGGCCCCTTTTACCAATCCTGCAATATCCACTATCTCAATCTGTGTGGGTACAATCCGATCCGGCTTTACCAGTTCAGCCAGTTTGTTCAGCCTTTCATCGGGTACATCTACCAGACCCGTATTGGGTTCGATGGTACAAAAACGATAATTACTTGCCTGTGCCTTAGCGCTGTTGCTCACAGCATTGAAAAGGGTTGATTTTCCTACATTGGGTAAGCCCACAATACCAGCCTGTAATGCCATTTTGATCTTTTTAAGTTAAAACGGGGGCAAAGGTAAGACACCACGGGGAGATTGTAACCAGCATGCTACCTTTGCGCAAAATATCACCCATGCGGCATTACCATATTTACCAGTTTACCACCACCAGTGAAGAACAGAAAGACATCCTCATCGCCCGGCTGATGGCTATCGGGTTTGACGGGGTGGAGGAAACCGCAGCGGGCTTTACCACATCCGTGGAAACCACCGGCTTTGATGCGGATGCCTTCAACGACATCCTGCAACAAATCCCCGCAGCATTTACCTGCCGGACGGAGGAGGAACAGAACTGGAACAGCCGCTGGGAAGAGGACTTTCAGCCGGTAAGCGTAGGAGATTTTGCCAGCATAAGGGCATCCTTTCACCCCATACCCGAACATGTGCAGCACGATATCATCATTACCCCAAAAATGAGCTTTGGTACGGGGCACCATGCCACAACCTGGATGATGATTGCGCAGATGCAAACACTCAACTTTAACGGAAAAACCGTTTTTGATTTTGGAACCGGTACCGGGGTACTCGCCATCCTTGCCCGTAAAATGGGCGCAACTGCCATTACTGCAATCGACAACGACGAATGGAGCATCAACAACGCAAAGGAAAACTTTACCATCAACGATTGCCAGGGTATTACACTCAGCCATGCAGAAACCCCACCCCGGGGCGTATTCGACATTATCCTCGCCAATATCAACCTGAATATACTGGTTACCCACATGAGAGCACTCGCTGACGCAACCGTTTCCGGCGGACTGATCCTGATCAGTGGTATTTTAACCACCGATGAAACCGATATGCGTAAAGTAATGGAAATGAATGGATTAAACGTAGTGTCGGTAACGCACCGCAACGATTGGTGCTGTATAAAGGCCCAAAAGCGGGACGGGTAAGCACATGGTATGTTTTGGTAATATTACGTTATTATTATTTTTTTATCCACCAGACGCAAATCCGGACGGCAAATATTTCGTATCTTTGCTATTCAACTCACTAAAGAAACAGCATGAAGGAACTACTTCTTATTGTTCTTGCCTATTGTATTGGTTCAATACCAACCGCCTTAATCATCAGCAGGTATTTTTTTAATATAGACATCCGCGACTACGGCAGCGGCAACATGGGTGCTACCAATACCTTCCGGGTACTGGGTAAAAAATATGGCACCATTGTTATGTCAATCGATATCCTGAAGGGTGCTATTGCAGCGGCCCTGTATAATTTTCTGCCTTATTATACCTACAATGAGTTTGACCGTACCAACTTTATGGTAGGGTTGGGGCTTGCGGCAGTGGCAGGGCATATCTTTCCCGTATTTGCACAGTTTAAAGGCGGCAAGGGCGTGGCCACACTCTTCGGGATGATTGTTGCCATACAACCGGTAATCGCGATCTGCTGTATTGCCGTTTTCCTGCTTGTGCTTTACCTGACCAGGTATGTATCACTCAGTTCAATACTCGCGTCGGTTGCACTCCCCATCTGTGTCTTATGGGTATGGAATGAACAGGAGGTTTTTTACCGCGTTTTTGCAATAGCCGTAGCGGCGCTTGTTGTACTTACCCACCAGAAAAATATCGGTCGTCTGCTGCGTGGTGTGGAAAGCCGTGTACCGATACTCAAATTCCGGGATCGCCGGAAAGCCCGCCGCAGGGCATAATCTGCAGCCAGACGCTTCAGTCAAACCTTCTCCCGGATTATCCTTTTTGTTAATTTTGGTTACCTTTTTTAAATTGGTATGCCAATTGTTTTATACGTATAAAAATGAACAGCATGAAAAAAGTAATCACAGCGCTGGTATTGATGTTGGTACTTGCAGGTTGTACACGCAATGCCATTACCGGTCGTAAGCAGTTGAAACTTTTTCCTGAAAATAGCTTGCGCGAACAGGCGCTGACCGAATACCGCAGTTTTCTGTCGCAAAATAAAGTAGTTGCAGACAGCAGGAGTAAGGATGCAGAAATGGTAAGAAGAGTAGGTGCCAGGATCGCCAAAGCGATTACTGAATATTATACAGCCAAGGGGCTGGGAGCAGAGCTGGAAGGCTACCAATGGGAGTTTAACCTGGTGAACGACAACCAGGTCAATGCCTGGTGCATGCCAGGCGGTAAGGTAGTTGTTTACACAGGGCTTTTGCCCATTACCCAGAATGAAGCAGCCCTGGCCGTTGTAATGGGGCATGAAATCACGCACGCGGTAGCCCACCACGGCAATGAACGCATCAGCCAGGTAGCCCTGGCACAGGGACTTGAAGTGGCCGGAACAATTTTTACCTCTAATAATCCCAGGGCCAATGCGATATTCTCCAATGTCTTTGCGCCAACAGCTCAAATCGGTGTTTTACTGCCCAATTCCCGCAAGCAGGAGTATGAGGCAGATCATATCGGGCTGATCTTTTGCGCCATGGCCGGATACAATCCAAGAGAAGCCGTACCCTTCTGGCAACGCATGAGCCAGGCAGGCGGACAAAAACCCCCTGAATTTCTGGCCACACACCCCAGCGATGAAAACCGTATTGCCAAGCTGGAATCGTATATGGCAGAAGCATTGGAATACTACAAACCTATTGGGCCTCAGCCAAGATAAGGGCAGGATGCACCTGTACGCACCTTTTATACAGTCCTTGCACCCCCTGGCAACTGAGCAGGGGACTATTATGGGTACTATCATGGGTATATGCCGGTATTGGATACGGAGCGAGTCAGCCGGTATTACTGCCGGTGGCACCGGAAACCAGCAGCAGAAATGGCTCTTGTCATAAATGTGTAAATAAAAGAGCCGGTAAATTAGGCGGTTACAAAGATTTTACGTTACTTTTGCAAACTTTTTTATTTTAACCAATCTTAACAGTTGCATTGCTTATGTCATTTATACAGCCATTGCCTGAGAAGTTGCAATTGAAGGATGAAAAGAATCTGCTTATACAGGGTCTGCCATCTTCAGTCGAGAAACAATTTATCAAGTTTTCCTTTGCCAAAAATGTAACCCCACTGCTCAAATCAAGAAAGATTGATTTTGCCCTCGTGTTCGCCATCAGTCAGCAGCAGTTAAAAGGTATTCTCCGGGATGTAGTCCCTGCCTTGCATACCAATGCAAAATTCTGGGTGGCCTATCCGAAAGTAACTTCAAAAATCGTAAGCGACCTTAGCCGCGATTGTAACTGGGACTTTCTTGCTGCCGTTGGGTTTGAATCTGTAAAGATGCTCGACCTTGATCATGTTTGGGCGGCCATGCAGTTCTCCAGGGCAGCAGTTGAGCCGGAATTTGTGATGGCAGAAGACGACGGGGAAGTATTAACGGTAAAGACTGTACGTACAGCACACGCCATTGAAACACCCGTTGGCTTGCAGACCATGCTCAATAAAAATAAGAAAGCGGCAGACTATTACGACTCTTTACCGTACAGCCATAAAAAGGAGTATGTAAACTGGATTGTAAGCGCAAAAAAAGAAGAGACACAGATCCGTCGTGTGGAAAAAGCGGTGGAGATGCTGATCGCCGGTAAAAAGATCGCTGCGCAGAAATAACGTTTCAGAAAATATATAAACCCCGGCGGTAAGCCGGGGTTATTTTTTATTATGCACCTCAATATTGAAATCAAAGCCCGCTGTCACCATCCGGCATCGGTGCGCAATTATCTCCTGCAGCACCGGGCCGTGTATAAAGGGCTCGATGAACAAACCGATACCTATTTCCTGGTACCCCATGGCCGGCTCAAACTCCGGCAGGGTAATATTGAGAACAACCTGATCTGGTACCAGCGCAACAACCAGGAAGGCCCTAAAAGTTCAAGCTTCAAACTGCTACCCGTAAACGATGGTAATGAAATGCTGCAACTACTCGGTGCTGCATTAGGTATAAAGGTTATTGTAAAGAAAAGCCGGGAAATTTACTATATCGAAAATGTAAAGTTTCACCTTGATACCATTGAAGGCCTTGGTAGTTTTGTTGAAATAGAAGCGGGGGATATACTTGCACCACTTTCGGCGGCAGCGCTTGATGCCCAGTGCCGTTATTACATGCAGGAACTGGAAATAGCGGAGGCTGATTTATTGAAAATGTCTTACAGCGATATGCTGCTGACCCACGATGAAGGATAGTGCCTATTGCTCAAAAGATGCAAAAGTGCCGCCCACCCATTCTTTATCCTTGTTGTACCGCACACCAATCATCTTGCCCTTACTGAGCCTGGCCAGGTTATTGGCAGCTACAGGACGTGCATCACCATCTTTCCAGAAATAAAATATACGGATTTCAGCCTTTGCCGGTCCATCCGGTGTTGCAATCACATCAGCATATTTCACCTTTCGTTGCAGTATCCAGTTCCGGGGATCATCAACGGCAGCAATATCTTCAGGTGTTACATCAATCACCACACCCTGGCCGGCAAAAGAGAACAGGGGTTTGAGCACATAATTATCCAGGTCGGCAGGGATGGTTTCCAACTGATCCAGGAAAAATGTTTGCGGTACATAGGGGTGATTGATAAATGGCAGGGTATATTTACTGATGCGGTAAAACCAGTTGGGGTGTGGTACCCATTCCACATCCAGCGGTTGGGTTATGTCTGCAATCTTGCCCAATGCTTCTTTTTGCTGGTGCAGTTCGTCAAAAATGACCCGGTTGTATATCCGTTTGATGGGCATACGTACGCCATCCAGCCGGTAAAAAAGCTGTTGCCCTTCCTGTTCCAGTTCTGTCAGGCACACCGGGCGGACACCGAGATAATCCTGTGTACAATAAAAGTCGATCCTGGTTTTTTGTTCGTGCGGTTTGATCTCAAGGAGAACAACCTCTTCCGGCTTGTGCCCATTCAGGATAATAGTCTTCAGCAGGTCAATATAGGAATCCCGGTTAAACCCATTGAGGTAATCGGAGTAACCAGGGGGCATTTCAAAATGACGGGCAAACACTTCCGGAAGATAAGCCTCGTATGCAAACAGGGTGGGGAAGCCCTGCATCTCAATCAGTTGGGGTTCAAGCTCACCCGATGCATTTTCGCAGATACCAAAGTCAAATGCAATACAATGCGCAAATCCGTTCTCCCCGGGTACTTCTTCACCTGGCGGTATGGCATTGCGGGTAAGTTCTTTAAAATCAGGCCGCACAATCACGTCCACAATCGCTTCACAGGCGGCGATGATTTTATCTGTAAACACACGGGGTACAAAAATGGGGGTTTCCGCCACCCGGAACTCGATGGCGCCGGGATGTTTACTGTCGAGGTCAGCCAGAAAAGCCTTGTATTTGTCTGCTGTAAATTGCCCGTTAAACCGGTCGCGTAATTCCTTTTGCATATGTGAAGGAGAATTGAATAATGGTAACAGGAATAAAGATAGTTAAAATCTGCGGTCATTCACCTGCTTGCCGGGCCCGGTGCTGAAACAGGAAAGTAAGTGGTGCTATACCACTGCAGGAACCTTCGCCTCAATGGCAATGGATAAAAAGTTGGGCAGGATATGCGAATAAGTCCACATGATCTTTTCCGGGTCGTTCAATTGTTCTATCATGGATACCCACTTGGCTTCACCATAGTTGTCGATCACCGTTTTCTTTTTATCCTCGGTTTGCAGGTGCATGCTCATCCCGATGGCATCTGCTTCGGGGTGAAATTGTGTACCAATCATATATGGGTTAAAGCGGATAGCCATGACCGCCCTTTCCAGGGGTACATGCGGTCTTTCCTTTTCGATGGCCAGTATAGAGGCGCCCATCTCCTGCAAACGCTGGTGATCGGGGCTGATCACCTGGTAATCCCTGCTGTCTACGGTATAGAAAGGGTCATTAAGTCCTTCAAAAACGATTTCATGCCGGCCATCAGGCATCAGGTGTACCGGAAATACACCAAAAGCAGTGCTTTTGCGCTTGCACACCGTACCCAGGGCAAAATAACGGCAGGCCATCTGGAAGGAGTGACAAATAAAGAAGACATGCTTTTTGAGATCCTGCGCAGGATTGCTGTTCCATTTTTCTATGCTGCCCAGCCAGTCAAAATAAGTCTTCTCCCATTCACTGTCAGAACTTTCGAGCGGACTGCCCGGCCCGCCACTGGAAAGATAAATATCGTAGCTGAGGTCGGGAACGGCATTCTTCTGACGGACGTCAAACTCATCCCAGGTCAGTTCAAGCTGTTGCTGTTCGCCAAATTGGTTGAGGATTTCCCGGATGCAGCGCATTCCCTGGTTCTCCCTGCCTTCGTAAAGATCAAGGATCGCTATGCGTATGTTTTTTTGTTCGGACCAACTCATTCTTACAAATTTATGACAATTTCGGGTGCTGACAAACGCCTGGCCAATACCATAATATCAACACCTGTGGAAAATACGGTGCATTTATCCTTAACAATAACATAAAGTATTTATTTTGGACAGTTTATCCATTATCTATATACGTGATATGTTTTACGCAATAAATATTGTGGAAAAAAAAGCCTGAATTAGTAATTGTAAATGCAGGAAACCAATACCTTTAATCCTTATCCATCATATTCCTCTGGCAAAGCCGAAGGTCTTATCTTATACATATTTTATCAACACAATAGTTAATAGGGTTAACTATTGGATTTAATTTCTTTTTTTTGCAAGTTCTTACGATTGTTATAGTATACATTTTAACTAAACCAAAGCAAGTATGAGAAAGATTTACTTTCTGTTTCTGATTGTTTGTTCGTTATTGTCACTGACCATGGAAGCGCAACCTACGGTGTTGGGTTCGTCTATTGTCAATGGCACCTACACCACCACAACCTTAGCTACTGTAGGTGGATTCAAACAATTACGTGTGCAGGCAACCAGTGCCGCAGCAGCCAGTGCCCGAAACTGGGAATTCGCAACCGGCACAGGTGCAGCACCAGTTTATACCACCAACTGGCGTCCCTACACATCGGGCAACGTAATGTCGCTCAATACTTTTATCCCCGTTGGTTTTGCCAATGGCGCGAGGTATAATACTTCGAGCGGCGGAGCATCCGGCGAGTTGCCGGCGATTACTGCTAATAATTATTATACCTTTAATGTAAGTAATAATGGAGCTGCGGACAACGTGATGCAGTTGCTTGAAACCACTTACAACCCGGAAACCATATCTACAGTTTCCCGATTACCGGTTGCAGTGGGTCCCACCACAAGCCCTGTCATAACAGTTGTCACATCAGTTGCACCACAGGCCAATGTTTTTATACGCTACTCCACCGACAACTTTGTCACCTCAGTAATATTACCTGTCAGCTTCACCGGCACTACCGGTACGGCAAGCATACCTGCACAAACGGTAGGTACCGTTGTACGCTATTATGTGTACAACAGTAATAAAACAAAGGCGCAGATTGATGCCGATGTCGTTTCTTACGGTGAAGGGGTACACGACATGAGCACCCTTAACCTCAACAATAATGCGGGCGCCAACTATACATACACTGTTACTGCAAATGTGGTTACCGTAAATGCCACCAATGCCGGAAATGATGCATCTTATGCTTCTTTGGGAGCAGCATTCACTGCTATTAATGGCGGTGTACATACTGGTGTAGTCGCCATCACCATAACAGGAAACACTGCGGAAACGGTTACCGCTTCATTAAGTGCCAGCGGAACAGGTAGTGCTTCCTATTCGGCAGTAAGCATTCAGCCCACCGGCGGAGCAGCAAGAACGATCACCGGCACTCTTTCAGCAGCCATTATCGATTTAAATGGTGCTGATAATGTAACTATTGATGGCCTCAATACCGGAGGTAATGCACTCAACATCAGTAATGCCGGAACCGGCATTGTGCTTCAATTATCAAACAGCGCCCAGAACAATACCATCAGCAAAGCCACGATTTCAGGCGCTACAGCTTCTACTTCTACCGGTATGATCAACTTTACCACCGCAGGAAGTGGTACTGGTAATAACAATAATGTTATCGAAAACTGCACCATCAACGGAACGGGTGCATCAAATACCTGTATCAATTCTGTAGGTTCAGCCATACCAAATGAGAACAAAAATAATATTGTAAGGAATTGTACCATATTTGACTTTTTTAATGCTACCGGTGCCACCAATGGCGTAAATCTTGGTTCTGGTAACAGTACCTGGACGATCGGTTCCACCGGCAATGGCAACAGTTTCTATCAAACGGCCAACAGAACCATTACGGCGACAATGATCGCTATTAATATTCAGCCGGCGGCGGCCAACGGAACCGGCGGACATACGATCAACAGCAACTTTATCGGGGGTACAGCGGCCAATTGCGGCGGCACAGCACTTACTTTCCCTGCTGGTTCAAGCAGTAACTTTATTGGCATTGCCTTATCCGTGGCTACCACCAATACTACGACCATACAGGGCAATACCATCCGGAATATTAACCTTACTTCCAGTTCCACTTCTACATCGCAGAATGCCATGCGGCTTATTTCAGGAGCATTCAACTGTACACAAAATACCATCGGGGGCACTGCCGGAAGCATAACAGTAAGCTTAAGCGGAAGTGCTGCTCTATTCTCGGCCATTTCTGCAGGTACGGGTACTGTATCCGACGTCAACATCAGCAGTAACACTATATCAGGTATTACATTTTCGGGTACTGCCGCTACCGTTCCCAGCATAAGGGGGATATCATTCCAGGGATCTGGTACCTCTTATAACATTAATAATAATACCATATTTGGATGCACATCGGCCTCTAACAGTTTGCTTATTGCCATCTTTGCCTTCCCGTCAGGTACATCAGCCAGTCAGAATGTCAATAATAACACCATCTTCGACCTGGTCTCAACCTCCACGGGTACTGCAGCGCAGGTTCAGGGTATTAATCTTGCAGGAGCCGCCGGCGTTGGTAGTTATACTTGCCAGGGCAATACCATCCGCAATCTGTCGGCCGCTTCCACAAGTACTTCTACAAGTACAACGCCTGCGGTTATCGGTATCGTTACAGCCAATACATCATCCGTTCCGGGTCATATTGTTACCCAGAACCTGATACGCAACCTTGCCAGTACAAATACCGGAACCGGCTCTTACACCGTAACCGGTATAAGTGTTACTGCACCGGCAACGGGAACAACATTAATTACCCGCAATACCATACAAAGCTTTTCGCTTGCTGCAACCGGAACGGCCAGCTTTGGTACCATGCGCGGCATCAATATTACTTCCGGTAACCCTGTTATTCAAAACAACATGATTCGTCTGGGGATTGATTCCACCGGCACCAATATTACAACCGGGTACGATATCATTGGCATCAACGAGTTTGGCGGTAATGCCACCTACCTTAACAATACGGTATATATTGGTGGTGGTGCGCTCACCGGAGCAGGTGCCGGTTCGTCCACATATGCGCTGTTGAGTTCTGCTTCCGGTACCACAAGAGATATCAGGAATAATATCCTCGTCAACCAGCGTTCAAGGGGCACGCAAACTGCTGGTAGCCACTATGCGGTTGGTGTAGGAACCAATACTGGCTCACTTACCATCGGCGGAAATATATACGGTACAAATGCAGGAACCAATGCGTTTATTGCCAGGCACAACAGTGCAGATCATGCAAACCTGCAATCGTTCCGGGCCAGTCTGGCAAACGGACTCGACCTTACCAGTACGTCTACCACCAACATGGCGGATATCAATTTTGTAAATGCAACAGGGTCAACCACGATCGCAGCCAACACTGCAGATCTGCGTGTTACGGGAACGACCGCCGCAGATGGCGCAGGTATAACCATCGCTTCTGTAACGGATGACATCGACGGTAATACCAGAACAGCGCCTTACGACATTGGTGCCAGCCAGGCAAGTAACACTCCATTGGATATATTCAGACCGTATTTTACCATCAGCTCACCGCTTACCAATACGGCAAGTGTGGTGAACAGAACAATTACTATTACGGTTAATGATGTTGGAACCGGTGTACCCACATCCGGTACACTGCAACCACGGATATACTTCCGCCGTTCAGCGCCTGCTGCAACGCCATGGGCCAGCACACAGGGTGCTTTCCAGTCAGGAACGGGCAATACCGGAACCTGGCAGTTCACCGTTGATTATACTGCACTCAGCGTTACGCCTGTTGTTGGGGAAACCTATCAATATTACTTTGTAGCACAAGACCAGGCAACGCCGGCCAACAATCTTTGGTTCAGCAGTTTTGATGCTACCACACCCGTCTTTACAGACGTAAATACCAATACCACTCCCGTAGCGACTGCCATTTCTCCTTCGTACAATATCGTTGCAGGATTACCAACCACGATCAATGTACCCGGTGATTACCCGGCCATTACCACCGCTGGCGGTCTTTTTGCCGCGATCAACGGTGCAGCATTAACGGGCAATACCACTGTAAACATTACCGGTAATACCGTAGAAGATGGTGCCAATGCCTTACTGAATGCAGGATTGGCCGGATTTACACTTACGATCCAGCCCTCAAGCGCAACCAACTATGTGATTGCTTCCACCGTTGCTACAGCAAGTACGCCAATGATTAATATCAATGGTGCCAAAAATGTAACGTTTGATGGAAGTTTTGCCGGCAGCGGACAGTTCCTTACTTTCCGTAATACCAATACTACAAACACCAGTACAAGTGCTGTAGTACAGTTTACAGGCGGCGCAACGGGTGCATTGCGTAATTCAATTGTAGAAAGTAATGCAGCAAATACCACCTCAAGAGGTACAGTTTATCTCGGTGGTGGTTCAGGTACAACAACCGTTACCATTGATGGTAATGATATCAGGGATGCAACTGCAGGAACAGCAGGAGCGCAGGCCATTGGTATCTATATGGTAGGTGGTGGGGGATTAACCCAGGCCACCATTACCAATAACAGAATCTACAACTTTATCAACTCAGGTATCTGGGCTGATGTAAACTCACTGGCTGATGGAAACATCATTACAGGCAATAGTTTTTACCATACACCCACAGCACCGGTAGCTGCTACGAGTGCCGGTACATTCAATGGCATACGCATTACGTCGGGTAATGGCCATAATATATCAGGCAACTTCATCGGTGGACAGGCACCCAATGCGGGTGGAAGTGCTTATGCCAACAATGCCTCAGTAACATTTACGGGTATCAGCCTCACCGGAGGAAGCAATGCAGGTACGCCCAATAGTGTTCAGGGTAATACCATTCAGAACATTGTACTCTCCGGCAGTGCCACATTTACGGGATTGCTTGTAAACGCTGGTAATGCCAATATCGGTACCGTAACCGGCAACACCATTGGTCATGCAGCGACTGCCAACAGCATACAGATAACAGCAGGTACCAATAGTCATATTGGCATCAGCTTAACTGGTGGCAACAATATCAATATCGGAAGTGCAACAGCCTCAAATACCATTGCCAATCTTTCTTATAATCCCGCAACAGCGGCATCAGGAAGGCTTATCGGTATTAATAATAATGGAGCAGCATCCGGTGCTGTGAGCATAATCAACAACAGTATCAACAACCTCAGGGCCAATACAAGTGCCACCGGTACTGCTCCTACCTCCTACGGATTGGCCGGTATCGCAACTTCTATTGCCAATGTCAACCAACTGATGGAACTGAATACCATCACAGCTTTACGTAACCTCAATACAGCCGCTTCAGGTATCACTGTAGCCGGGATTACTACAGGCAGTACAAGTTCCGGAGGAGCGATCAGGCGGAACCGGATCTTCGATCTTACCAACGTAGCAACTGGCGGTGCTGGTGTTTTCCCGCAGATATTTGGTATAGACATCTATGATGGCAGTGCTGCTACCGGATGGACTGTAAGCAATAACCAGGTATCCCTCACAAACGGAGCCAATACCAATGAACTGAATATCTACGGTATCAACAACCAGGCTACTGCGCCTTCAACGTTCAATTGCTTTTATAACTCTGTTTACATTGGCGGGAATACAACAGGAACCACGCTTTTAACAACTGCATTCTCCAGAGGCTTTAGTGCGATCACGTTCTCTATCAGAAACAATATTTTCTATAATGGAAGAACGGCAGCAGGTGCGGTAAACTACAGCCTGTATAACAATGATGCCACCTGGAGCCCAGCTATAGCCAACTATAACCTGTTTGTGAGCCCTTCAGCAGCTACAATGGCCCTGGTAAATGGTGTTGCGCAAACTTTTGCGGCCTGGAAAGTTGCTACCGGTGGTGATGTAAATAGTGTGTCGGATGTAAGTACTAATCTTACACCTTCAGCTCTTTTTGTAAACACAGCTACGGGCAACCTGAATATCAATACGGATGCAGGATGTATCGTTGATGGTAAAGGAACACCAATTACTGGTATCACCATTGATTACAGTAACGACCCCCGTAACCCCACTACGCCGGATATCGGTTCTGATGAGTTTACCGGTAATTTTGTACTCACCATTACCAACCCGCCTGCTGCATGTGCTACAACGCCGGTTGACCTGACTTTGGCTGCAGTTACGGCAGGTTCTTCCACAGGGGCTGCATTAACTTACTGGACAGACGCAGGTGCGACCAATGCACTGGCAACTCCGTCAGCGGTTACCGCAGGCGGTACCTATTACATCAGATCAGTAAAAGGTTCCTGCTCCGATATCAAACCGGTTACAGTTACCTTTATCCCAGCCGCTACCGCTAATGCAGGCGGTAACCAGGCCATCTGTGCCGGTAATACATTCACTGTCGTTGGCGCAACAGCAACCAACAATGCCGGTGTAAACTGGACAACGGGTGGTGATGGTACATTTATTAACGGAACAACACTAACGCCAACCTATACACCCGGGGTAGCAGACATTCTGGCCGGTACGGTAACACTTACCCTTACCGCAACAGGTAACAGCCCCTGTGGCAATGTGACAAATAATATGACACTGACCATTACCAATACAGGCTTACTGGCCGCTACGGCTGGCGGACCACAGGTATGTCAGACAAAGACAATTGGTATTGGTGCCACATTCAACGATAACAGTTGTAACACGATTGCTACTGTAGTGCCTGCTGCACTGGGTGGTGGTACGCCCGTAACAGGTAGTGTTACCGGATGCGTGAAAATTGAAAGCAGCATACCACAGTACGGTGTAAATTACTATGTGGCCAGGCATTACGATATTGAACCGGCTACGGCACCAGCTACATCGTCTGCTTATGTTACCTTGTATTTCTCGCCCGCAGAAATGGCTGCATTCAACAGCGACCCCGGAGCCATTGCCACACATTTCCCATTACCCGTAAATCCGGGTGACAATACGGATAGTATTCGCATTGAGCAATACCATGGTACAGGTACCGATCCCACTAACTATACAGGCGCACTCGAAGTCTGGAGCACAGCCAACGGCCTGACAGTTACATACAGCAATGGCTACTGGGCAATCACAATCCCGGCCACAAGTTTCAGCGGATTCTGGCTTACCGCTAAAGTACGTAACCCACTGCCTGTGAATGTAGAATACTTCCGTGGCAGCAAACAAGGCGACCAGCACAAACTGGATTGGAAAGTAACCTGTACCAATACCCAGTATGCTACCCTTACCATAGAAGCCGGTACAGATGGCCGTAATTTCAGCAGCATCTACAGTACAAGGGAAACCGCACTCCGTTGCCAGCAGGCATTTACCTACACCAATACACGTCCGTTGCCAGGTATCAACTACTACCGCCTGAAAATGACAGACGACAATGGTGTGGTTACTTACAGCAGCATCGTTGCGCTCACCAATGCCACCAAAGGTTTTGAAGTGATTAATATTACACCCAATCCTGTTACAGAAGGAAAGTTCAAGCTGAACATCACCTCTGCCGAACAGGTGAGAATGGAAGTCGTGATCACTGATCTTACCGGAAGGGTAGTGGCAAAACAAAACAATACACTCATTGCAGGCTTTAATGCCATTGATGTAAATGTGGGTAACCTCGCCAACGGTACGTACCAGGTAACAGGTATTACCGCAGCCGGCAGAACCAAAGTATTGTCATTTGTAAAACAGTAAGTCAATCCGGTTTTTGAATAGGCAATCCCCGCCTGCGATGCAGGCGGGGATTTTTATACGGATAGCTGTGGCTGTATGGCACAGGTATTTTGATGTGATCGTAACCGGTATTACTTTGTTATAATACTATAATTTTTTAACATTTTTTTGCTGATCATAATTTGGAAGTGTTAAAAGTTGTATTTTTATGGCAACAGCCATCCTGTAAAAAATCACGTCCTGTCCACCTGTAAAACCTATTATTTATTATTGTTAACGATAAAAAATCAGCATGAGAAAGATCTACTCCATTCTGTTTACAGCCTTATTTGTATTGGCCACAAACAGCTACGCCCAGGTTTCCACCTACACTTTTTCCCAAAGCACAGGAACGTACACCGCAATAACCGGTGGAACTGTCATTCACGCTTCCGGCTGGGATGATGCGGTTGCGTCTGCTACCATCCCGTTCAGTTTTACCATCAATGGTATCGCATACACTTCGGTATCCGTCAACAGCAATGGCTATGCTACTTTTGGCAGTACCGTATCAGGCGCAACAAGCTCTACCCCCATTTCGGCTACAACGGCTTTTGCTGCAGCGATATCAGCCTTTGGCCGGGATATAATCAGCAACAGCAGTACCATTGAGTATGGTACCACAGGTACTGCGCCCAACAGGAAATTCGTTATTCAATGGAATAATGCCCGGCGGTACAGTCTCGGCGCCATTATCGGCGATGTACTCAACTTTCAGATTGTACTCAACGAAACCACCAATGTAATCGATATTGTATATGGTACCTGTACCGCAACATCCACCACAAGTTATATCTGCCAGGTAGGGCTGCGCGGTGCAGCCAATACCGATTTCAACAACCGGTCCACCGCTACGAACTGGGCTGCTACAACTGCGGGCGCATCTAATACCGCATCCTGTACCTCGCTCAACACAATTATGCCGGCCAGTGGCCAGACATTTACCTGGACGCCACCGCCTCCATGTTCCGGTACACCTTTGCCAGGCACACCGGCTGTTACCACTTTTTATACCTGTACAGGTGCCACGCAGGTACTTTCGGTTACCGGTGCCCCCATAAGTCCGGGTATCACCTATCAATGGGAAAGTTCTGCAGACGGCAGTTCCGGTTGGGCAAATGTATCCGGAGGTACAGGAGCAACCACCACCACCTATACCACTGCCGCATACAGCGGCACCCCCATTTATTACAGGATGCGTACCACCTGCTCCAATGGTGGCGGCTCAGACGTAACCGCCGTCATCACCGTTACCAACCCCGCCGCACCCACTACACAGGCCAGTGCATTCACGCTGACTGCCATAGGCAGTACTACGGCCACCCTTTCCTGGACAAATGGCAACGGTAACAACCGTACAGTTTATGTCAACAGCACCAATAGTTTTACCGATCCCGTTTCTCCTGCATCACCGGGTACGGCAAATACGGCCTGGGCAAATACCGGTCAGCAACTGGTATATGATGGCACGGCCAGTTCCGTATCCATTACAGGTCTTACCGTAGGAACCACTTATTATGTAAGGATATATGAAAGCCAGAAGTGTACTGCACCAGCCAGTTGGTATTACAATACGGCTACCGCTACCGGCAATCCCGGAAACTTTATCACCGTAGCTGTACCCGCGAATGATGATTGTGCCAGCGCCAGAGCACTAACCCCGCAAACCTATGTTGTACCGGGTACATGTCCCAATGCAGTATCGGGAACAACGCTCGGTGCCAATACCTCTTCCATCACCGCCCCTCCTTCGGCTGCATTCTTTAGCTCTCAGGATGATGATGTATGGTACCAGTTTACGGCAACACACACAGCCCATATTGTACGCTTGTGTAATGTAACCTTCCCGATTGGTGCGGCAACCAGCATGGGGGTAACCCTCAATCCCGGTTGTACCAGCAGCGATGCTGAAGTGACGGGTAATCCTGCAGGATCACTGATCACCCTCACAGGCGGTACCGGAGAAATGTCTTTCAGTGGCCTCACCATCGGCACCTTGTATAAAATACGGGTGCTGACCAATGGTACCACTTCCAGGGCTAATTTCGACATCAGCGTACTCGAACCACCGGCCATGACTTATGTATCTTCAACCACTACACAATCTTCAACCGCATCTTTAATACAATCCGCCGTCAACCAGCAAATCATCCGGCTTGAAGTTACGGTTACCGGAGGCTCCAGCCCGCTGAACATGACGCAGATTAACTTTACGACAAACGGCACAACCGCACCGGCGGATATTGCCAATGCACGCGTATTTTATACCGGAACCTCTACAACCTTCGCCACAACCACACCATTTGGTATCACAACGGCAAGTCCCAACGGTGCTTTCTCCATAAGTGGCTCGCAACCACTAAGTGGAACAGTATCGGGCAATATCACCAATTATTTCTGGCTGGTTTATGATGTATCCTGTACAGGTACAGTAGCCAACGTACTTGATGCTGAATGTACAGGCTTTACACTTGGCGCAGCGCAGGTACCCACTGTTACTGCTCCCACCGGTACAAGAGCCATTACGGCCAGTGCCGCCCCCGCCAGAACAGATGGCAATGGAACCACAGCGATAAGTACAGGAACAGTAAATGCGCCAATGGTATATGTCAATGCAATAGGTTCCACACTCTGTCCTTCCACAGTATCACAGGTTAACTTTACCGTAGCCGGTACGGCTCCTGCCGCAGACATCGCCAATGCCAAATGCTATTATACCACTACAACCACGTTCAGCACGGCCACGCCATTTGGGGTAGCCATAGCCAACCCTGTTGCCGGAGCCATCAGCTTTACCGGCACACAATCGCTGGCCAATGGCAATAATTATTTCTGGCTCGTTTATGATATTGCCTGTTCTGCCACGGCTGCCAATACGGTTAATGGTGATGTAACCACCATTGTCATCAACAGCATACCGGTTGCCGCTGCCGGAACGGCTGCAGTCGCCAATGCAATAGCCGCCATTACCGGATATACCACCATTGCCAATGGGGAGTGGAATAACCCTGCCACATGGGTTTGCGGTAATATCCCGCCCAATAATAACGCAAGTGTAACCATTGCACACAATATAACCGTAAGCACTACAGGTAACGTTGCCGGCAATGTCACTGTTAACACAGGCAGCAGCCTGAGTATCCAACCCGGGGGCAACCTGACCCTGGGCGCTTCTTCTGCAGGCACGGCCAATGGTAATTCCAATAAACTGCTGAGCATAAGTGGTACGCTTAATATAACAGGAGGTACCCTTAATGTAAACGGTGGCATCAATATGGTCGGTAGCTTCACCATGAATGCGGGTACCCTCAACCTTGATCCGAATGACGGTACTAATGCGGGCAGTTTTGCCAACAGTAATGGCGGCTTTTATATAGCACAGGGCGTCAACACCGTTTCCGTAACGGGTGGGAACATCAATTTCCTGGACCCCATGTACACCTCCGCAGCAGGTACCGGCCAGAGCGTAATCGGCTATTCAAATCTTTCCGCAGACCTTATCTTCGGAACAGGTTGTACCGTTACATTCGGTGGTGGCGATGACCAGAATGCAGCGAATGTAAATGGCTTTTATGTGGAGTCAAACCTCTCTACCGGAACCCTCGAAATCGGTACCGCCATTATTGCAGGTGGTCGCTTTGCCGCACAGCGCGAGGTTACCAGCCGCCAGGCCGCCACGAATTATATTACAAAATTTAAAAACCTTACCATCAATGCCGGTGCCGAATTAACACTTACAGCAGGTTCTGCACCCTTGTCGATTACCGGCGACCTCGTGAATAATGGCATCATTACCAATGCTGCAGCGGCAACAGGCAGTGGCTTATTCTTCGCCGATTGCCAGTACAGTAGTGCCGTAGTCATTTTTCCCCTTACAACAGCACAAACCATCAGCGGTACTGGTTTCTTTAAAAAAGCAACAGCCGATGCAGATCCTACTGCTCAAACCGGTAATATCATTGGGGGCATGACCGTCTATCATACCCGCACATCGCCGGGACTCACCCTCAGCATGCCCGTCACAGCAACGGCTTTTGTCCGCCTGATCAATGGCAAAGTCAATACCACTCCCGTAAACTTCCTGGCACTCGGTCATGGTACCGCATTACCCGGAAACGCTGCGACCCTTACAGCGTCTATCGGTACAGTATATGGATTTTCTGCAACCGCGCCAACCTCCATCGCTACCTATCTGCCCGGTGGTTGGGTCAATGGCACGTTCAACCGTTGGGTAACAGCTACCACCACATCCGGCCAGCAAGGCATCTTACCTGTAGGCAGTGATACATCAAGACCGGCATTGGTAGCCTTTACCACAGCGCCAACAGCGGCAGGTTACCTGTCTGCACAATGGAACGACAATAATGGTGGCAACAACGGTTTACCACTGTCTGAACCTGCTGTAACACCCAGTAGCATCGCCATCGTTTCACCAGGGTACTGGCAGATCAATCGCGATGCAACACTTGCCGGAGGTACTTATGATGCAACAGTAACCAATACCGCAGCCATTTCCATCCTTGATTATGTCAACACTACATTGATCAAGAGAGCCAATAGTGCTTCACCATGGGCAATCGAGGGTACACATGTGGCAACAACCGGCTCTAATGCGGCCCCAACGGCAAGAAGAAACGGACTGACCAGTTTCAGCGAATTTGCAATTGCCGGTGGCACAGGAGCTATCCCCATCACCGTTGAATACTTCCGCGGAAACAAGTTGGGCAGTAACCACCAGTTGGATTGGAAGGTAAGTTGCACAAATACACAATATGCAATGCTCACCATTGAGTACAGTACAGACGGCAGCAACTTTGCCAATCTCTATGCCATCAGGGAAACAGCACTCCGTTGCCTCCAGCCCTTCAGTTATACCAATACGCGTCCACAGCCCGGCATCAATTATTACCGCCTGAAAATGCAGGATGATAATGGTGTGGTAAGGTACAGCAGCATCGTGGCACTACTCAATAAAGAAGTTGGTTTTGAAATCGTAAACATCACTCCAAATCCGGTTGCAGATGGTCGCTTCAAACTCAACATCACTACTGTTGCCTTACAACAAATGGAAGTCGTAGTGGCCGATATGCAGGGCAGGGTAGTGGTACGTAAAGCGATTGCGCTTACCGCAGGTTTTAATGCTGTTGATATGAACGTGAGCAACCTTGGTAAGGGTACTTATCAGGTATATGGCATCACCGGAGGTGAAAAAACAAAAACAATCAGTTTCGTTAAGCAATAGCCTGACTGCCTGTAATAAAAAAAGCCCGCTGTTTACAATGCAGCGGGCTTTTCACTTTATTCCGGCAGGTTTTTACGACGATCATACCCGACTTTCCTGTTCCGTAAATACAATACCCGCTGTAGCCAAAGTCTCCAGTACCGGTTCATAAATGGCTGGTGTAATAGGGATGCAGAGTCCTTTTTCGCGGATGGTGCCATTAAGAATCAGCTTCGCTGCAATACCCAGCGGAAGCCCGACCGTTTTGGCCATAGCGGTTCGCAAGGCATCTTCGCCTGTAACAACAATATGACTGAGCGTCCGGAAAGTTTCATTGCCCCGCTGATAGATGATATCATGCTGCATCACCACCATATCCTTATCTTCCGGACGGAGCATCAGCCTTTGCTCCAATGCAAATTGCAGAATATCCGCAGCACTGCATAAGCCCTTATTGATCAATGTTTTATCGCCATTTGCCCCAAGGTAAAACAATTGCCGGATTGTTACATCTACCTGTTGCATTTGCTGTACCGCAATGGTCAACGCCCCGAGCTTACCCGCTATGTCTTCCCCTGCTTCAATACTTGCACCCGCTTGTTGCAGTTTATCCATAGTCTCCTGCGCAATGGCCAGTTTTGCCTCAATCTTTGCCTGCACAATTTTATCATACCCATAAGCCGCAAAATGCTGCTGAAAAAATTGCCCCAGTGTCATGCCCGCAGTATCATACATAATCGTTTCATCGGTAAGCCGGAGCTCCACAAGGTTGCGCCAGCCAGACATAAAATCGCGGTAACGCAGCGTGGTTCGTATAAAAGTATGCGCGTCCCCGAGACCGTAAATGTCGATATAAGGCAGACTGTCCCGGTTAGGATAAAAGCTCAGTGCCTGCACCGTTTCATCAATATCCGTTAGATGGTCTGTGGTAAAAAGCTCTTCATAGCCCTTCGTTACAATCACTCCGTTCTGCTTATAAACTGCCCCTGCCTTGCCTGCCAGCACAACGTTGCGCGGATTCCAACTGATCTTGTAGCGCCATGGATTATCGTCCGATACAGGAGCAACCAAACCACCGCAATGACTCATGAAAGAGCTGATTGTACAGCCCTCTGCCTGCAGCCGGTGAATCAGTTGCATCGCACTCATATGGTCGATACCCGGATCCAGCCCCATTTCACAAAGAAATAGCAGCCCCTTATCTTTAATTTCCTGTTCACGCGCACGCATTGCATCATCCACATAAGACGCTGTAAGCAGATGTTTTGCAAATTTGATACAATCATCCGCAACAAGAATATGCAGGGCAGGAGGCATCAGCGAAATCACAATGTCGGCCTTTTGAATCCATTCCTGCCTTGCAGCAGTATCTTTAATATCCAAACCAACCGCTGAAGTGCGGGCCGCATGACCTGTCTTGCCCAATACCAGTTCACGACTCACGTCAGCTACCACTACATGCCAGTCGTTTTGCGGAGCTTCCGCAATCAGATAATCTATAAGAACCGTAGCCGATTTGCCGGCACCGAAAAGAAGAATTGTATGCACAGGTCTTTTTTTTGGCAAGGTACAACATTAGTCTATAGTACTTTGCAGGAGACAGCCAGTGCGTACATTTAAAATTCGCAAGCGTCGCGCTAATCCCCGCGCGGGTGTAGTCGGTTGGCACACCCCCTGGTCGGAGCATCAGTGGCGGCAAAAAGAAAAAGAACATAACCCTGGTAAAAACTCCACAAGACTTTAGCGAGACATTGACGAGACCTTTACGAGACATTTACGGGACAATACTGGCAGATAAGACAATGCATATACTACGATACGTCATGTTTACTCGACCTTTGGCTAAACCATCGCTTTGCCAATAGCCATCACTGACAGAGGAAACAGCAATACCACTATATCCGGCAACTTTTACCAGACACCATGGGTTACTTACCCACAATATCCACCGGAATGTGAGTAAGTAATACCTTGTCCCTGTTGAATTTGCGCGGAAAAAAGGTTGATTTTCAGTACCTTTGACAACTTCAAAATAAGTATGGAAAATTTAGACAATCAGAGCGAACAATTCAACGAAAACCCCGGTGAAAACAGGGGTAGAATCATCCCGGTCAACATTGAGGAACAGATGAAAACCGCTTATATCGATTACTCGATGAGCGTAATCGTGGGCAGGGCATTACCCGATGTACGGGATGGCCTGAAACCCGTTCACCGCCGTGTGCTGTATGCGATGAATGAACTGGGTATGTCCTACAACAAGCCTTACAAAAAAAGTGCACGTGTGGTAGGGGAAGTACTGGGTAAATATCACCCCCACGGGGATACAGCCGTATACGATACCATGGTACGTATGGCGCAGGAATGGAGTATGCGGTATACCCTTATCGATGGCCAGGGTAACTTCGGTAGCCAGGATGGAGATCCCCCCGCTGCCATGCGTTATACCGAAGTACGTATGAAAAGGCTGGCAGAAGCCATGATGGACGATATTGAAAAGGAAACGGTTGATTTTCAGCTCAATTTTGATGACAGCCTTCAGGAACCCACCGTAATGCCCACCCGTATTCCTCAACTGCTTGTAAATGGCAGCAGTGGTATTGCCGTGGGTATGGCTACCAATATGATGCCGCACAACCTCTCTGAAGTAATTGATGCCTGTCTCGCTTACATTGAGAATAAGGAAATAGATATAGAAGAGCTGATCAAATACGTCAAAGGTCCCGACTTTCCAACCGGCGGCACCATTTTTGGCTTTGAAGGTATCCGTTCAGCCTTCCATACCGGTCGCGGCAGGGTAGTACTCAGGGGTAAAGTCAATATAGAAACCCAGAAAAATGGCCGGGAAAAAATCGTCATTTACGAAACCCCTTACCAGGTTAACCGTGACTCGCTTACTGCACGTATCGGCGAACTTATCAACGAAAAAACCATTGAAGGCATCAGTGATGTCAACAATGAAAGTAATAATAAAGAAGGCACCCGTATCGTTGTTGAGCTTAAGAAAGACGTTGTAGCACAGGTCATCATTAACCAGTTGTATAAGTTTACCGACCTGCAAACTTCTTATGGCATCAACAACGTAGCCCTTGTTAAGGGACGACCGCGCACCCTTAACCTCAAAGACCTCATCAGTGAGTTTATCGAATTCCGGCATGAAGTGGTGGTACGGCGTACCCGCTACGAGTTGCGCAAAGCCGAAGAACGTGCCCACATATTGGAAGGATACCTCATCGCGCTCGACCACCTGGATGAAGTAATCGCACTCATCAGGAGTTCAACTACGCCTGAAATGGCAAAAGAAGGCCTGATGAGCAGTTTTGGCATGAGTGAAATACAGTCAAAAGCCGTACTCGAACTCCGACTACAGCGCCTGACCGGTATGGAAAGAGACAAAATCAGGGAAGAACACGCCGAGATCATGAAACTGATTGCACGGTTGAAAGAGATCCTCGATAATGAAAGTATGCGTTTTGAAATCATTAAAACCGAATTGCTGGAAGTAAAGGAGAAATTCGGCGACGAGCGCAAAACCGAGATCACTTACCTGGATGATGAGATAAGGATGCTTGACCTGATCGAAGAAGAAGACGTAGTGGTGACCATATCGCACCACGGGTACATCAAGCGGACATCGGCTACTGAATACCGGCAGCAACGCCGGGGCGGAAGAGGCTCAAAAGGAAGCAGCACCCGTAATGAAGACTATATTGAGCACCTTTTTGTGGCATCCACACACCATACATTATTATTCTTTACTGAAAAGGGACGCTGTTTCTGGCTTCCTGTTTACCAGATACCCGAAGGCGACAAAACCAGTAAGGGCAGGGCGGTACAAAACCTTATCCAGATTACCCCCGACGATAAAATCAGGGCGATCATCGATATTCCAAGTCTTGAGGACGAAGAATATGTAAAAAAACATTATATCGTACTCTGTACCAAAAAGGGTATTATCAAAAAAACCGATCTCGAAGATTTCAGCCGTCCGCGCCAGAATGGTATCAACGCCATTACGATCCTCGAAGGGGATCAGTTGTTCGAAGCAAGACTTACAGATGGTAATAGCGAAATCATGATGGCTGTCAAAAGCGGACGCGCCATTCGTTTCCCGGAAGAAAAAGTTCGATCCACGGGTCGGGGAGCCATCGGTGTTGCCGGTATTGAGGTTGAAAATGAGAACGATGAGGTGGTGGGACTGGTTTGCATCAATCGTGATGACCGCTCCCGTACCCTGATGGTAGTTAGCGAAAAAGGATTTGGCAAGCGTACACCGCTGATTGACGAAGATGGAGAAGATGTTTACCGGATTACCAACCGGGGCGGCAAGGGGGTGCGCACCATGAACGTGACTGAGAAGACCGGACAATTGGTAGGTCTGCTGGCTGTAACCGAACAGGAAGACCTCATGATTACTTGTGTGAGTGGCATCACCATCCGTATGAGTGTGATCGCCATTCGCCCGCAGGGAAGGGCAACACAAGGTGTAAAACTCATCCGGCTCGACGAAGGAGATGCAATTGCAGCCATAACAAACATGGCTGTACTGGACGTATCCAGTGATGATGTTGTTGATCAGGTAGAAGGAGGGGAGACTGACAATTTGTCAGCCGCATCAGAGGAAACAACGGCGACGCCTCCTATAGAGTAATTATATAAGTGACTGATTTACAGTTGATAGTAATGAATATTGCAAATAAAATAAGGATTTATCTACCTGCAATATTCATTATTTTTTTTGTACAAACGCATGCACAATCGGCATTGACCAATGCCTTTACGTTCTGGCAGAATAAGCAATTGGTACCCGCCAAAGAGACCATTGATGAATACCTTGCCGGGGAGGGTGAGGGTAAGGCTACAGCCTGGTTGCTCAAATCAAGAATCTATGCAGATCTTGGGGCTGACCAACGGTACCGCAATTTGACTGCCGATCCGGAACTTGAAGCATTTGAAGCCCTTTTACGGGCAATAAGTATCGACAAAGCAGGTATTACGGCAAAATTAAAGCACGATTATACCATGGTTATGCTGTTGTACAAAAGCGTAACCGGCCGCGGTATATCCCTCTATAATGCCGGTTTGGCAAACGCTGCACCCCAGTCATTTGCCGCAGCACTTGAGCAATTTCGGCAGGCCCTGCGCATCAGTAACCTGATGCACCAGGAAGGATGGGGTATGCCTGCACTTGATACAAATCTGCTTTACAGTAGTTGCCAGGCAGCCATTCATGCCCAATCAGACGATCAGGTGATCCTCTATGGACGTAAGCTGACCGATGCACAGGTATACCAAACTTCAGCACATAAAAAAAGTGATTTCCTTAACATTTATAGCCATTTGGTCAGGTATTACCAGTTAAAACAAGAGTCAACGCTGGCTATTAAGCAAGCAGTTGCAGCGGTAAAAATATATCCCGGTGAGCAGTTTTTCTATGATGTGCTGATAGATTTATACAGAAAACAAGCTGATTTCAGCCTTTTATTACAGGTTGAAGAACGCGCATTTCAGCAATTTCCAGGACAACAACGCCTGCACATCAATTATTGTAAAGACCTTTTCGGCTATCTGTACACAAATAAAATGATAAAGACCAGACAGGCTACGGAAGCCAAACTTGAACAATTGCTGCAGCAATACGCAGTTCAGTACCCACCAGCCAATGATGGCCGCTTATTACTCGCGAAACACTTTTACAACAAAGCCACTCATCAACAAAAAGCCGGTTATTCTGCAGCAACGATCCGCGAGTCATTAACCTCAGCCGTTGTTATTTTAGTACAAATGCTCGGTTCCGGTAAAGAGCTCAGCGAAAAAGAACGGCAAACTGTTCTTACGCATCTATGCAGGGGGATGGAGGCACTGGGCAGAAAGGCAGAGGCAGATCATTATCGTAAACAACTGAGTATCAATTAATAATCTCTTTTATTCTATTTAACATAATATTAATTACGACCCCAAAAGTACATCATAAAAATTCCGATGATATTTACGCACCCGTCAAATATTGGTATACGGCTTTTGGTTGCCATGGCTATATGTGGCGAAAAACTACCAGTTTGTGGTATTGCCGGCATTTAATATTGCTGTTACCTTTAATGTATAAAATTTTTAACCTGTTAAATGTACAATTATGGCAAAAACAAAATTCCAGGTGGTGCTTGATAATGTTGACCTCAGCGCCGCACAAATCAAAGCGATCCAGAAAGAAATCAATGCTGTTGTAGCCAAAAGTTTGCTGACGAGCAAGAAACCTGCAAGCGCCAAAACCGCAGCCGCGGCAAGTGCAGGCCCTGTATTAGCTTACAAAATTCCTCCGGATTGGATTGGATTATGGATTAAAAACCTCAAATCAATTGACCTGCTCAAAAGTAAAATCAATGTCGGCCTTAAAGTACTGACGCCAACAAGCCTGATCGGCAAATAAATTAACGCTGAGCCATGCAAACAGAAGTCAATAAGAGTTGTCCCAGTTCTGTAGCACAGGTTGGTGCGATTTTATTAGGCGTAATCAATGACAATGGTTCGGTTGGGTATTTGGAGACGCCTGTTGAAATAGATGAAGACTTTCTGACCACTGCTGGTGAAAATGCAGCACTGGAACGCAGGTTCCGGTTCAGTTCAAAATGTGTGAAATCCGGCTGTGAGCAATGGCACGATGGTAAGTGTGGTGTAATTGAGCGAATGATTGACCTCAATCCCGATTGGCACGAGCATAATCCTTCGCTTCCTTCCTGCTCAATAAGGCCAACCTGTCGCTGGTATTCCCAGGAAGGCGCCAAAGCCTGTTCGCATTGCCCGCATGTGGTGACCAACAGTTTGAGTCCGGTAAGTCTGGTATAATAGATAATATTTCGTGTGAGCTACTATAAGACTGTACAAGAGGTTGTGCAGTCTTTTTTATGTATAAAAGCGGATCGAAGCTTAGTTATGCCATGTCTGTAGCTGTAAAACCCAACGGCAATAAATCTGCTGCCGTATGGACGACCAGGACTTCTCCTTCCAGGCCAGCCAGGATGATCCGTATGGGTTGTTGCATACGGGTTTCATATTCCAGAAGACTTTGGCGGCAGATGCCACATGGCGATACCGGGATTGTACTTTTGCCCTTGAGGTTATGGTAACTGATGGCTATCGTATGTATGGGAACATCAGGAAAAAAGGATGCTGCGGCTGACAATAATACCCTTTCTGCACAAATCCCAACCGGATAAGCCGCATTCTCCTGGTTGGTACCTTTTACCAGTTCCCCATTCGTCAGCATTGCGGCTGCACCTACATGAAAATGGCTGTATGGCGCATAAGCGTCTGCTGTTACCACCCTTGCACTTTCTAAAAGTCTGGCATCAGATCCGGGTAATTCACTGATATCGCTATATAAATCGTAATCGAAATGGTAAGTTTTTCTGTTCATGTATATCTTGATTTAGACAAAAAATCCTCTTTACGCATGGCAAAGAGGATTCGTATCTAAAGATACAACATTATTTTATCCACCTGAACATCCTTTTCCAGCGAACGCCCCCCTCCCAACTCATCCAGATCAGGGAGGCTTTACCTACAATATGGTCTTCAGGTACAAAGCCCCAGAAACGGCTGTCCTGTGACTTGTGACGGTTATCCCCCATCATCCAGTAATAATCCATTTTAAAGGTGTAACTGGTGGCAGGTACGCCATTGATCAGGATCTTTCCATCCTTTTCTTCCCATTCGTTATTTTCATATACCCGTATTGCCCGTTTGTACAATACAATATTTTGCGGGGTGAGCGGGATGGTAACCCCCTTTTTAGGAATCCATAGCGGGCCAAACTCATCGGTTGACCATTTGAACATCATTGGTTCGTAAGGATATGCCGGATGAAGGGTGTCGTATTCACGTGTTACAGAAACCACGCCAGGCATTTTTTTAACAATATCCACTTCCGGAATCGTCATATTGATCCGGTAAGTGTTCCTGGCATTGAGTGCCGGGGCAAAATCTACTTCTGTTCCTTCACCATCTACATTCTGATTCAGTCGCAAACCTGCTTCCCGTAACAAATCTTCATCAAGCGATTTGTTGTCGGTAACCACAGCATAAAAAGTGGAAGACGTAGGCGATACATACGCTGGTTGTCCGTTTATATAAAGGATACCCTCCTTAATGAAGATCGTATCACCCGGAATGCCTACACAACGTTTGATATAGTTTTCGCGCTTATCTACAGGGCGGGTCATTATCGTAAACTGATCCCAGACGGCTTGTCTGCCCATATCCCTCACCAGGTCGTAATAAGGCCGTTGCGAGTCAAATTCTTTGGTAAGCGTATCTCCTGCGGGTAAGTTGAATACCACCGCATCATTACGCTTTACCGGACTGGAAAACCAGCGCGTATAGGGAAGTTTGATCCATTCTAAATATGATTTGCTGTTGAGACCGGGTATTGTATGGTGCATGAACGGCAGGGCTAACGGGGTATTCGGTATCCTTGGACCGTAAGCAGATTTGCTTACAAAAAGAAAATCGTTGACCAGCAACGTCTTTTCCATAGAAGAAGTTGGGATTGTGTAGGCTTCAAAAACAAATGTTCGGATCAGCGTTGCAGCAACTACCGCAAAAGCAGCAGCGTCGATCCATTCCCGTGCTGCCGATTTTTTATAGTTCTTCACAACAGCCTCACCCGCATAGCGTTCATTTTTGCTGAAACCCATGTAGGGAAAATAAATAAATGGAAGCAGCGTGGTGGCAGCATGGTGCCAGAAACCAAAGCGCCCGAAATGCTCAACGAATTTGATGCAGATCCAGATCGTAATGAACTGGCCGCCAATCGGGATAAGCTGTAGAAAAAACCATATTTTTTTGAGCGGCATATGGGTAACCATACACCAGGTATTGTAAAATGGAATAAAGGCTTTCCAACCAGCTATGCCGGCCTTTTTGAACATGCCGTATAGTCCGATATGCCAGCCCAGCGCAGCGGCAATAAATATAATCCAGCCAATACTCATAGTGATTCTGTTTAAAAGTGGCCAAAAATACCATAATAATAGCTTTTCGCACAGTTTGTCTCACAAATGTTTCAAAATGTTTAACAATTAAACTTTACAGGCGGCAGGAAAGGGCGCCGGGATTGCAAAAAACATATAAATGCTTTTTCTGTAGCCCTTGTCCTATGCAGATTTCCAACCCGATTGATTTTTTTTTGGTGTTTTGCGCGCAAGCTGGTAAATTATGTATGCGTATCAAAAGCAGTGTTTAATTTTAAAAACTCATTATATGAACAACTTTACGATAAAAGAAGTTGCCATGCTAACCGGTGTTAAAGCGCACACTTTACGCATTTGGGAACAACGTTACCCACACTTTTTCACAACAAAGCGCAAAGCACAAAGTAACCACCGTTTGTATGACAATGATGACCTGAAGTATTTGCTCAGGGTGGCAGGTCTTTACCAGCAAGGCATAAAAATTTCAGGTATTGCCGCAATGACCAATGATGAAATCATTGAGGCTGCCATGCAGAGTCCGGGTAGTGATCATAACAGGTACGGCTTACTGATCAACCAGTTGCTGGAAGCTACTATTGACTTTGACCAGGATGCCTTTGAAAAAGTATTTTCTCAATCGCTTTTATACAGTGGCTTTGAGCAGACTATACTCAACCTTTGCTACCCTTTTCTGAAACGCATTGGTTTGTTGTGGATGACGGACAATGTGATTCCGGCGCAGGAACATTTTGCAAGCAACCTCGTAAGGAAAAAGATCATAAAAGCCATTGATGCCCTGCCCGCTCCAAGATCAGGTACATATACGCTTTTATTTACACCCGAAGGAGAATTTCATGAGATTCCATTATTGTTCAACCATTACATGCTGAAAAAGTACGGAACCCCCTGTATATACCTGGGTAGTAATGTGGGGGTGGATGTATTGGAGACCTATTACCGCGCACATCCGGTAAAGCGTTTATTTGTTTCATTGATCACCAATTTCACCAAACTGACCCCAGATGAATATTGCCGGTCTTTATTGACCCGTTTTCCGCAAACAGAAGTTTTCATTGGCGGTCCTTTTACCCGGCAACTTACCATCAGCGATGAACGGCTGTTCCCCATCGATTCAATAGCGGACAGTATTAGCCTTGCAAAAAAGCACTGATCTGTGTACTGATTTCAGCAGCTTTGTTCATGATCATAAAGTGTCCGCCCTGGCTGACGGTGTAGTGGGGATTGGCTTTCTTTACAGGAAACATCCTGTCTTTATCCCCATGGATATGGTAGATATTACCGGGATCCCAGTCGTTCTTCCAGGTCAGTACCTGGTCAACCGCCCATTTGGTATAGCGCATATCTACGTTGCGCCGGTAAGCAATAGCCATCCGCCGTTCTTCCTCATTTGTTACACCAAGGGTAAAATTCTGAAACGGTTCTGTCAATTTTGTTGAACGCAGGGGTACTACTTTATGCAGTCCGATACGGCCGGTCATTTTCATCCAGCCTGGTAATTCTTTCCTGGTTTTCACCGAAGAAATAAGGATGATTTTTTCAATCGGTACCTGTTTGGCAATCTCAATACTCATGATGCCGCCGAAAGACAGCCCCATCAATACCGGCTGTTCCTCGTTAATCTCCGCACGCATCCGTGTTGCATAGGCCGAGATGGTTTCCTGCGGCTCAGGTAATTTCCATGAAATGACACGAAGCGAGTAACCTGGGATATCCAGTTTTGAAAAGGCTTTTTCATCTGCCCCCAATCCGCTGATGCAATATATCGTTTTCAAATAATTATTTTTTACCCCCTACCCCAACATCGCCGCCTGCTTCATCTCCGTTGCCTTGTCATGGCCAAGATAGGCTTCAATGCGGTAATGAATAAAATAAATAACAGGCGTCATGAGGAGTGCCACAACAAATTTATAAATATAATTTCCTGTACCGGTTACCAATACCTGGTGCATACTCCAGGGATCTCCCTGCCCAGTCTGCACACGCTTACCAATGTAAAAAGCGATAAAAAGCACGACGAAACTGTCTACCAACTGCGATACTAATGTAGAGCCCGTAGCACGCAGCCATATTCTTTTATCACCGGTAATCTTCTTGATGCGGTGAAAAATCAATACATCCAATACCTGCCCTACCAGGAAGGCCACCATCGACCCGATGATGATCCAGAGCCCCTGCCCGAATATGCCCCGGAAAGCATTGTCCGGTTTGTCGATGCCATTGCCAATGGAAAAATATTCAGAAGGTTTGAGGGCAATAGCACCGTTAAACATCAGGAACGCGTAGCCGATCAGCCCAACGGTAAGGTACGATAAAAAGCGAATGCCCTTACTGCCATAATATTCATTGATGATATCGGTCATGACAAATACCACGGGCCACAGCAATACCCCTGCGGTAAGATGGAAACTGAATGGCGTACCAAAAAGGTTGATGTTGGCACGCCCAACCCCTACTGTATCTTCCAGTGAAAATATTTTTCCGCCAATTACTTCTGCCACCAGTGCATTGGCAATAAAGAAACCACCCAGCAGGATAAAGAGTCTTGTACTTTTGTCTTTTAAGATGTTAGTAATCATGTACGGTCGATAAAAAAGTAATAAATCTGAAAAATTAAGATGAGGAGGTTTACCAGCAGCATCCAGCGGGCTACATTGGGCTTTTTGCCCACGAGAAAAAGGATGAGCCAGGTGAGCAGAAAAGCAATATTGACGATCCAGCCGAGGTAGCCCAGTATCACCACGGTACCTTTAATCAAATTAAGTGGCTGCGGAAACTTACCGCTGTTGAGAAACAGTTTTGTATAAGTAAAAAATGCGGTTACCAAAAAACAGCCATTGCAGAGAAATGTAAACTTTGAGAAAAAACGCATGATCAAATATACGGTATTTGATAAGAGTGTGGCACTGGCTTAATCATTTTTACCGGTAAGCATCGGCACAAAGGAAAAATTGTCAAAAGCCTCTTGTGTACAGGTGCCATCGGCCATTTTGGTAATCCTAAGCATGCGTTGTAATTCGCCTTCTGTAACCGGTACCACCATTTTACCGCCAGGTTTCAGTTGCTCAACCAGTTTGGGGGGTATAAATGGTGCAGCAGCCGTGATGATGACCTTATCGAAAGGCCCGAAAGTAGGCAGCCCCTCATACCCGTCGCCATAAAAGAATTTGAGGTTGGGGTATTTGTCTCTGAATACAAATTTTTTCGACTGCTCAAACAATTTTTTCTGCCGCTCAATGGTATAAACAGTAGCACCCATTTCTGCCAGTACGGTGGCCTGGTAAATACTTCCTGTACCAATTTCAAGCACTTTGTTATAAGGTGCCAGTTGCAGCAATTGTGTTTGATAAGCCACGGTATACGGCTGGGAGATTGTTTGTCCCTCCTGTATAGGGAAAGCCCTGTCTTCATAGGCAATCTCGTCAAAAGCGCTGTCGAGAAAAAAGTGCCGGGGAATAGCATTCATGGCCTGTAGTACGCGTTCATCAGTAATGCCTTTTTCCCTCAGCAGGTCAATCAGTTTCTTACGTAGTCCCTTGTGCCGGTATGTATCTTCAAATTTACTCATGTGGGTTTCAGGTGCGAAATACTGCATTTTTCAGCAATAAAAAAAACGAAGTCTGCAAGCCTGGCTGCTTACTCTTTATAGATGCTGATCTGCAGCTTCCCGTTTTTAATATAGCCGCGGTACATACCAGCCGTATTGAAGGGCATCGCAATATTTCCTTTTTTATCGAGTGCAATCAATCCGCCGTCTCCGCCCAGCGCGGGTACTTGTTTCATACACACTTCATCAGCCGCATTTTTAAGCGGCATTTTTTTATATTCCACCAGATCGCTGATGGTTTTGGCTACCACCAGGCGGATAAAGTATTCGCCCCAACCGGTACAACTGACAGCACAACTGGCATTATTGGCATAAGTTCCCGCTCCGATGATGGGCGCATCCCCTACCCTGCCAAAACGCTTATTGGTCATCCCCCCGGTACTCGTCGCCGCAGCAAGGTTACCATATTGATCAAGTGCTACTGCACCAACCGTTCCATATTTATTGTCGCGATTTTCAGGCTGCCGCAAAGCAGAAGGGGTGTGACGGATGGCTGAGTCAACCACGCCCGATGGCTGTGCTTCTTCCTCAAGGGCTTTCTGAAGCCCTTTCCAGCGTTCTTCTGTAAAAAAGTAAGCAGACTCAACGAGTGCCAGTCCCTGCACCGCAGCAAACGCTTCAGCTCCCTTTCCCACCATCATCACATGATTACTCTTCTCCATTACTGCCCTTGCTGCACTTACAGGATTGCGGATGGTGGTTACACCCGCTACGGATCCTGCCGCAAGCGTTTTACCATTCATAATCGCTGCATCCAGTTCATTTTTACCCTCATGGGTAAACACGGCGCCCTTACCGGCATTGAAGAGCGGACAATCTTCCAGTATACGTACCGCCGTTTCAACCGCATCCAGCGCTGTACCCCCTTTCTGCAGGGTATCATAACCCTTCTGCAGGGCCTCGGTAAGCGCTGCTTTATACGCTTTTTCCTTTTCGGGCGTCATCTGGCTTTTGAGAATGGTGCCCGCTCCTCCATGAATAACCAGTACGGGCATCGTTTTAGGCGATGCCGCAACCGCTTTTTGCTGGGCAGGTAAATTTTGCATGAGGGTGAGGCTGAACAGCAGCAGGAATAAACGCATGAGAAAGATTTTGCACACAAATTTCGACAAAACAAGTGTGATCACCTAAAAAAGGAATCGGTTACCTCATCCATGGCCAACCTTACCCAACTGCACCCGTACAGCCCACTCGTTTTTTAACAAGCCATTTTTGGTATTGAATTTGCCTGACGGTGCCGAAGTCTTACTTTTACATATATATATATATTACCCTGCGCAGGACGTTCAAAATATTAAAATGGTTTTTTATCGTGCTGCTGGTGCTGATTGCACTGGCATACTGGATGCTGCACTGGCGGTCTGTACAGAATTATATTGTTCGCAAAGTAGCCAAAAGCCTTTCTGAAAAACTGCATACGCGGGTTGATGTGAAGCATGTGGATCTCTCACTCTTTAATAATATGAGCATCCAGGGCGTTTATGTAGAAGACCTCCATAAAGATACCCTTTTATATGCGGGTGCCCTGCATGTGCGTATTACAGACTGGTTTTTCCTGAAAGACAATGCCACCATTCATTTTGCCGGTATCGATGATGCATATATACACCTGAACCGGGTAGACTCGGTATGGAATTACCAGTTTCTGGCCGATTATTTTTCGGGCGGCAAAAGCACAAAGACGGATAAAAAGAAAGGCATTGCTATTGATTTGAAAACGCTCCGGATCACCAACCTCCGTTTTGTACAGACTGATCAATGGGTGGGCAAAGATATCCGCGGAGCTGCCAAAGGCCTCGCCTTAGATATCGACAGTATGGATCTTGCCCGGAAAGAGATCTGTATCAGCCAACTCTTTCTCGATGCACCCCTCTTTGCACAACGCAATTATTCCGGCAACAGAAAAAATCGTCCTGCTGTAGTTGCATTACCGGGAACAGATACCGTAAAGGCGCAAGCCGGGCCGGGGTGGACGGTCATCGCCAAAAAAGTGATCCTGGAAAATGGCCGCTTCATCAACGATAAGGAGTCTGATCAACCCGCTCTTACTGATCGTTTTGACGGGCAACACCTTTATTTTTCGGAACTCAACGGTACGATAGACAGCTTAGTATTCAAAAACAATACCCTTACTACAAAGCTCGACATCGCGGCTAAAGAAAAAAGCGGATTACGCATTCATTCGCTCAGGGCCAGGGTAAAGATGGATTCTTCCATCATGGAATTCAATAACCTTGCCCTGAAGCTGAACAATAGTTTTCTTGGCGATTACTATGCCATGCGTTACACAGATTTTAATGATGATATGTCGGACTTTATTCACGCAGTAACCCTGGATGGACGTTTTATAAAGAGCAGGGTGAGCAGCGATGATATTGCCATCTTCGCGCCCGCCCTTGGCAACTGGAAAAAAGTATTTGACCTGGAAGGCAATGCTACCGGTACCATCGATAACCTCAAGGCAAAAAAAATGCTGATCAGGAGCGGTACCACCACTGTTGATGGCGATATTGCCATTCGTGGTTTGCCCGACATCAACGAAACCTTTATTGATTTTAAGGGCAACGATGTACAGACCAACTATACTGATCTCACTACATTTATCCCTTCACTCAAGCGTACCGGCGGGGTGCGTCTGGATCAACTGGGCAACATTCGCTACAAAGGCAGTTTCACGGGTTTTGTCAACGACTTTGTTACGTTTGGCAGTTTTGAAACCAACCTGGGTACGCTTTCGGGCGACCTTAATATGAAACTTCTGCCCGGTCGCCCACCCTTATACAGTGGTCGTTTGCGTACACCGGGGTTTGCGCTGGGTCGTTTCCTCGGCAACAACCAGTTTGGGCAGATCGCTGTGGATGGCGACATTAAAGGAAGCGGATTTGCAGGAAAAGACGTCAACATGACTTTTAACGGGCAGTTTCCGCTTTTTGAATATGCGGGCAAGCGCTACCAGCATATTACCCTCAACGCAGGCCTGGCCAACCAGGTTTTTTCCGGAAAAGCTGCTGTTGACGACCCCAATCTTAAGGTATCCGATTTTGAAGGCAGCATTAATATGGGGGGGAAAACGCCATTTTTCAATTTTACGGCCAACTTAGCCAGTGCTAACCTCAAAGCACTCGGACTAACCAATGACGATTTTAACCTGGCCGGCCGTTTTAAGCTGGATTTTACCGGCAATACCATCGATAATTTTTTGGGAACCGCAAGGGTATATGAAGCCAGCCTCCGCCACAATGGTCAGCGCCTGTCTTTTGATTCACTTACGCTACAGTCGCTCCTGCTCGCCGATGGCCGTAAACAACTGACGCTTAAAAGCAATGAGGCCGACGCTGTAGTGACCGGTAATTTCAAAATACTGGAGTTACCCGATGCCTTCAGCTACTTCCTCAGCAATTATTATCCGGCCTATATCCGTAAACCCACCAAAGCGCTGAGTGCACAAAGTTTTGATTTCAATATTGAAACCAAGCAGATTGACGATTATATCAAACTGCTGGATAAAAAAATTGGCGGCTTCAACCAGTCCACCTTCTCGGGCAGCCTCAAACTTGCAGAGAACCAACTCGACCTTACCGCTATTGTACCCCAATTCAACTATGGCGATAAACAGTTTTACAACACCAAGATCACGGGTCAGGGCAATGTCGACTCCTTGTATGGCCTTCTCGAAGCGGGCGACATCATCATCAGCGACAGTCTGCACTTCCCCGGGTCAAGGATCAACTTCTCTTCGCGCAACGATCTTACCAAAGTATCGATCAGTACCAGTGCCAGTAAAACATTAAGCCAGGCCGAACTCAACGCTACGGTACAAACCTTTAGCGACGGGGTAAAAATCCACTTCTCCCCTTCTTCCTTTATTGTCAACGACAAACGATGGCAACTCGAAAAAGATGGTGAACTTGTGATCCGGAAATCGGTTTTTGATGCCAGTGAAGTAAAATTTGTACAGGGTCAGCAGGAAGTGGTTATTTCTGCCGAACCGTCAAGTATAGGCAGCTCTACTGACCTGATTGCCCGGTTGCGCAACATCAACCTCAACGATTTCATCCCCCTTTTTACCAGCCAGCCACGCGTGGAGGGCCTGTTTACCGGTAAGGTTAAAATAACCGATCCGTTTGGCAAACCAGAGTTTGAACTGGAAGAAGGGCGTGCAGACAACCTTGTACTCGACAACAAACCACTGGGCAAAGTCATCTTTGCAGATACCCGGCTTACCAAAAACAATATCCTCCACTTAGACATTTCTGCCGATAACCCCAATGCCAAATTCAACATTAAAGGACAGGTGGACCTGAAAGACAGTTCAGACCAGATGGTAAACCTGGGCATGACCTCCGAACGGCTTTCCTTAGATCTGCTTGAGCCCTATATCGGCGGCATTTTCAGCAATATTGCCGGTAATGCAGTATCCGATCTTCGTTTTACCAGTTCACCCAATGGAAAGAACGCACTGACTGGCAGTGTAAACATTACTGATGCATCCCTGCGTGTAAAATATACCCAGTGCCTGTACACGTTCACCAACGAAACCATCATTTTCAACGCCGGTGAGATTGATTTCGGGAATATTGTCCTGCTCGATACCCTGAAAAACAAGGGGATACTTACGGGCAAGATCTACCACAACTCTTTTAAAGATTTTGCTTTTGAGGGTATACAACTGCAAACCCCCAGGATGCTGCTGCTGAATACACAGAAAAAGGACAACGACCAGTTCTATGGCAAAGTCATCGGTGCCGCAACGATGGACATCAACGGCAAGCTCAACGATATGCGGATTGACATGAGCGGAGAACCTTCAAAGCTGGAAGCAGACAATAACCATATTTACCTGCCGGGGGGCAGTGGCCGCGAGTCAGGTGTTAATGATTATATTGAATTTACCCAGTTTGGTACGCAGATGGAAAACGAACTCAAAACAAAAGAAGGTACCAATATCGTCATCAACATGAACATCAAAGCCAATCCCTCCTGTAAAGTGGATGTGATTCTTGATGAAGTAACCGGCGACATCATCAAGGGCGAAGGCGTGGGGCAATTGGCCATCCGTACCGGAACGCGGGAACCCTTAACGATCCGCGGGCGGTACGACCTCACCAGGGGCAGCTATGATTTCAATTTCCAGAGCGTACTCCAGCGCCCCTTTACCCTCAATAAGGGCTATATCAACTGGACAAACGATCCCTACGAGGCCGAGATCAATATTGATGCAGAATACACGGCTGCCAAGGTGAACTTCAGTGCTATTACCGGCAACAAAAGCCAGACCTCCGACCTGAAAGTGGTGGCCCATCTTACCCAAACGCTGAAAAAACCGGCCATTGGTCTTGAGTTTGTGATACCCAGCTACGAAACCGCAAGTACCGATTTCCTCATCAATAAAAAACTGGAAGATTATAAGAAGGATTCTACGGAGATGAACAAACAGGTGAGTTCTGTACTCCTCTTCAACTCCTTTATCACTTCCGACCAGAACTTTTTTGGTGCCGGCAACTCCTACTCCTTTGCTACCAATACACTCGGACAGATTCTTTCTGCCTTCCTCACCAATAACTTCAGCCGTTTTCTGCAAAGGGCACTCAACGATCCGAACATCAGTTCTTATTTTGATATTACCTCGCGCTTCGACCTCAAACAATCTATTGATGCCATACAGGCGGCTGCGAGGTTTGGAATTGTTAAAAGTTACCTGAACAACCGGCTCATCATTTCGCTCGGGGGTAATTTAGACTACTCTTCCGTGCTGCCCAGCGGCAATGCCATCGGCACCAACCTGCTGCTGACCCCCGATTTTTCGCTGGAATGGTTGTTGTCCAAAGACGGTAATATCCGCGTGGTGGGTTTCCGGCGTACCAATATTGATTGGGCTTATGGCCAGCGCAACCGCCAGGGGGTGAGCCTCAGCTATAAAAAAGATTTTGACCGGTTTTCCGAACTCTTTGCTCCCTCCGGCGACAAACTCCTGCGCCGCGAATCGCGTAAAAAGAAAAAGCAGTTTAACAATTAATACCCTGGAATAGTACCCCGTACTAAGTACTTAGTCTCAAGTCTTGAATCCTGCGTCTTATATCAAGCGCTATTATCAGCGATTGCGTGTGCAATACTCCCCCCAAACTTGTGACAATTTTTTACAAGGAAAAAATTCTGTCACAACTTTGTGGCAATTTTTTTGTGACAATTTAAATTGTCACAGTTTTTTTGTCACAAAAAAAATCAAAAAAATCTACGCAATTTTTTGGAGGGTATAAGATGATTTATTTTTTACCGGTTAGTTTTGGTGTTCTGTACACCATATTCACGCTGTTGATCAGTTTACAAAAGAACTGCGGGGGTGTAATGGTTCTGTTTACAGACCCCCGTTATCGCTAATTTCAGGTGTAAACGCAAAATTTGGGTTTAACAGGTCTCAAATTATATATTGAGCCCTTTCACAAATAAAAATGGCTGATTTTTGGTGAAAGTAAAGAAAATGAAAAAAATACTGTTTTTCCTTTTAGTATTTGCCGCTGTAAAATTAGTGGCGCAGAACCACGTGTATATTTCACCATTGGCTATGAAACAGGATTTAGCCATCTTAAAAGCTGTACTGGTCAATTTGCATCCGGGCATATACAAGTTCAGTAGTAAAAAAGCATTTGAAAAAGAATTTACCGCCTTGGCACTAAAAGCAGATGAACAAATGCCCCTGACACAATTCTATCTGGCCGTATCCCAATTTATAAATACCATCAAATGCGGACATACATTTCCTAATCCGTTAAACCTGAGCGATACTGCAAAAAAAATATACCTGAGTAACCAGGTCATCCCTTTTTATTTCAAAATAATCGACAATAAAATCATTATTACACACCATGTATCAGATCAATTGCTGATAAAAGACGGCGACGAAATTTTGTCCATCAATAACCACAGCAGTCAAAACATCATCAGGAAATTGCTGACGGTAAGCCGTGCTGATGGGAATCGTGCACAGCATAAAAGATTAGCCAACATATCGCTATTGCCCGATGATAGTTACAGCAACACCCTTTTTGATATTTATTTTCCCCTTTTTTTTCCTGAAAGCACCAAGGAACTCTCCGTTGAGATAAGGAATAGTAAGGGGGGTAAAAAGGTGTACAAACTGCCGTATATGAGCATCGACCAAAGGTCAAAAAGCTATGAAAGCAAATATGGAAAGATTTTATCTGATGAAAACACGTTGGGTTATGCCACATTAAATGCAAGCACTGCATACCTGAAATTCGGAACATTTGCATTCTGGAACAGCGATTTTAACTGGAAGAATTATATCGATAGCTGTTTTACAGCTATTCAGGCGAACAAAAAAATCAACAACCTGGTCATTGACCTGCGGGGTAACGAAGGAGGCAGTGGCGAAATGCGGGATTATTTACTCTCCAAAATAACGGGTAAACCGCTTTTAAATGAACGAAATCCGATCAATTGTTACAGCTATCTGACGATCCCTGATAGCTTATTGCAATACCTTTCAACCTGGGACAGGCGCTTTAAACTTCCCAAAAACAAAACGGAATACGTGTTAAATGACATAGGGCTTTACCAGAAAAAAAATCAACCGCCACCGTTGGCAATAATGCCGGGGACTAATGCTTTTAGTGGCAATACATATTTATTGGTGGATGCTGTTTGCAGCTCGGCTACTTTTGGGTTTGCCTGGACTTTTCAATACAATAAATTAGGAACCATTATCGGTGAACCAACAGGAGGAACAAAAAAAGGGTTAAACGGACAGGAAATGTTCTTTTTTACAATGCCCAACGCAAAAATTGAAATAGATATTCCATTGGTTTATTTTTACACAAAAGATGTAAAAGACGAGGGTGTCATTCCCGATATTATCATAAAACCCACACAGCAATCCATTTACAACCGCACAGACCCCGTATTAAATTATATACAAAAGCAGACCACAAAAAATCTGTGAGCAACCGGTAAATTGCCAACTCAGATCAATGGCCACTCCCCTGCTTCCACCAACTGCCCGCCGGTATTGTGAAAGAGCCAGGTATACCGGCCATTGGTCAATGCAAGGTAAGGCACCTGTAACGCCTGGTTGTACCGAAGCACCTGCTGCAATACCGCATCGGTAACCGAAATCGTCATCTCCTTACACTCCACCAGCAAAAAAGGCTTTCCATCGCGATTGTAAATAAGGATATCACAACGCTTTTTTAACTCACCCAGCCTGATTTCTTTTTCTACCGCCATCAGTGAAGGCGGGTATTGCAGGGTTTCCACAAAATAGTGCAGCATATGCTGGCGCACCCATTCTTCGGGGGTGAGTATGACCCATTGCCGGCGTATGGGGTCAAAAACCCGGGTCTTACCGTCTTGCTGCCGGGTGCGGGGCTCGTATGGTGGAAATGTAACCGCAATCACTGCGTAAAGCTACGATAAAACGGCTTTCGGGCTGAAAATGCCCGGACATCGGGGATGCAGTAAAAAATTAATTTGGTATATTGCGCTATTTATTTGTAAAATACAGACATGAAGACAAAAGAAGAAATTGTAAACAACTGGCTTCCCCGCTATACCGGGGAAAACCTGGAGCATTTTGGTGAGTACGTTCTGTTAACCAATTTTTCAAATTATGTAGAGCTGTTTGCAAAATGGCATAAAACAAAAGTCATCGGAAAAGACCGCCCCATGCAATGCGCAACGGCGGAAAATATCACCATCATCAACTTTGGTATGGGCAGTCCCACTGCGGCCACTATTATGGACCTGCTCACGGCCATACAGCCCAGGGCGGTATTGTTCCTCGGCAAATGTGGCGGACTTAAAAAGCGCAATACCATCGGCGACCTGATCCTGCCCATCGCGGCCATCAGGGGTGAGGGTACCAGTAATGATTACTTTCCGCCGGAGGTTCCTGCATTGCCGGCCTTTGCGTTGCAGAAAGCGATCTCCACCACCATACGCGACTATGCCTGCGATTACTGGACAGGAACGGTTTATACCACCAACCGCCGTGTATGGGAACACGATGAAGTTTTTAAGGATTACCTCAAAAAGATAAGGGCCTATGCCATTGATATGGAGACGGCTACGATTTTCAGTGTAGGTTTCTACAACAAAATCTCTACCGGCGCGCTCCTGCTGGTGAGCGATTCGCCGATGGTACCGGAAGGCGTAAAGACGGAGGCGAGCGATAAAAAGGTAACGGCCCAGTTTGTAGAACGTCACCTCAAAATCGGCATCGACTCGCTCAAGCAATTGATGAACAACGGACTCACGGTAAGGCATCTTCAGTTTTAAATCCTCTTCCGCGTATGGCACTCCTGCAGGTCAACCATTTGTGTATCAGCTTCTCGGCAGACGGGGTTACCACAAAGGCAGTTAATGACATTTCTTTTTCTGTAGCAGCGGGGGAAACGGTGGCCATCGTGGGTGAATCGGGCTCGGGTAAATCAGTCACGTCTATGTCGCTGCTGCAACTCTTGCCCCAATCGGCCACCACCAGCGGGGAGTTGCTTTTTTCACCCGGCGGGGCTCCTTCCATCAACTTAGCAACGGCTACCGAAAAACAACTGCGGGCGATCAGGGGAAAAGACATTGCCATGATTTTTCAGGAGCCGATGACTTCGCTCAACCCCGTTTTTACCTGCGGCGCCCAGGTGATGGAAGCCATACAACTGCACCAGGGTGCGGATAAAGCCACGGCCCGGGCACTCAGCATTGCCCTTTTCACAAAGGTAAAGCTGCCCAACCCCGAACAGTTGATGAAGCGTTACCCGCACGAAATCAGCGGCGGGCAAAAACAGCGCGTAATGATTGCGATGGCCATGTGTTGCAATCCCGCCCTGCTTATTGCGGATGAACCCACCACCGCATTGGATGTAACCGTACAAAGAACCATACTTGAGCTGATCAGGGAACTGCAGCAGCAAAACCAGATGGGGGTCATCTTTATTACGCACGACCTGGGTGTGGTGGCCGATATTGCAGATAAAATTATCGTGCTCTACAAAGGTGATATTGCAGAGCAGGGAGATGCGGCAACGGTACTCCACCATCCGCAGCATCCGTATACAAAGGCTTTACTGGCTTGCCGCCCGGCTATTCATCCCAAGGGCAAACGCCTGCCGGTGGTAAGCGATTTTCTGGATACCGGCCATACTGCACCGGTTGTTCATTCCCATAATGCAGGCCTGCCCCATGCGGAAAGCACTACGCCCCTGCTCGCCGTAGAAAATGTTCATGTACATTACCCCACCCGGCAAAAAGGAGCTGCCCGGTTCTTTAAGGCGATTGATGGGGTAAGCTTAACGGTACAACAAGGGGAGGTATTGGGACTGGTGGGGGAAAGTGGCTGTGGTAAAACCACGCTGGGACGCGCCATCCTGCAACTGGCACCGGTAACAGCAGGGCGGATACTATTGGGCGGAGAGGATATTGCTACGATCAAAGGGAGTGCGTTACGGCAAACCAGGCAGAACCTGCAGATTGTTTTCCAGGATCCCTATGGTTCGCTCAACCCGCGCATCAGTATCGGCAGCGCTATACTGGAGCCCCTGCAGGTACACGGTACGGGCGGCAACGCGCGGGAACAACGGGAAAGGGTAATGGCGCTGCTGGAAAAGGTAAACCTGCAAAGCAGTCATTACCACCGCTACCCGCACCAGTTCAGCGGCGGGCAGCGGCAACGCATCTGCATCGCCCGCGCACTGGCGCTCAATCCCTCGTTTCTTGTATTTGATGAAAGTGTATCTGCTTTGGATGTGAGTGTACAGGCCCAGGTACTTAACCTCATCAACGACCTGAAAGCCGAATTTGGTTTCACCGCCATCTTTATCTCGCACGATCTTTCGGTGGTGCGTTATCTCTGCAACCGCATCGTTGTAATGCAGAAAGGAAAAATTGTGGAAACGGGCGAGGCGGAACAGATCTGCACCCACCCGCAAAATGAGTATACACGTTCGCTTATTGAGGCGATCCCGGGAAAAATGTTGCTGAACAGTTAGTTCAGGTACCCGATGTGATTAATCCTCATCATCCGGCACCCGCGAATTATATCCCCTGCCCTCCCCTTCAAAAAAGTTTTCGCCACTATCGTGTTTGGCAAACAGCATCTTTTTCAGCAATTTGTTAAACTGCTCCGGTTCGGGTTCATCTTTCTTAAGTTTCTTGTCCGTCATACTGGCGAACATATCATCGTCGTCGGCCTCTTTTTCGTTCTCGGGCTGCAGTCCGCTGATGCCAATCTTCCAGTCGTCGTCTTTTTTAATGCGGTATTTAAAGAAATAAACAAACCCTGCCTTTGTTCTGGTATATACTTTCTGTTTGGTGATAAAAACGATGGAGTCTACTTTTTCTAAGTTTTTATCGTTCACCAGCCGGCTGCGGGCAAGATCGAGCGGGGTATTGTAACGGGCAGGAAATTTTGCCAGCAGTTTATTCTTTTTCAGGCGGTAAAACAATACTGCCCGGTACTGGTCTTTTGCCGCCAGTGCAGTGAGGATACTGTCTGCTACGGGCGTTCCATTACGCAGCAACGATACGGCTGTATTCATCCGCACCATCGGGTCTTTGGACTGCAGCAGGCGGGCAAAGAATTTCTGCACACCGGGATTCTTATCATAAAACGGCAGCAACAATACCACATACTGTTCCAGGTCTTCATTATCATCACTGTTGCTGCGGTAAGGCTGGTTGTAATCCTGGTCTTCATCACTTTTTTCTTTGCGGCTCTCTGCTTCCATACGCTTCTCGTCTTTCCCCTGTAGTTTTTTCAACTCAATCCTGGCGTCAAAATAGATTTTACTGAAATAGGCTTCATAGTCTTTAGCCTGTATATAACCGCTATCGGCCAGGCTTACCAGCAAGGAAAGCACCCTGCCCTTGTAATCATCAAGCGAAGCGAGTTGCATCAGATCGGGGAAGAGCATCCGGGACAGTTTCAGTGTATCATCCATCTGGCTGAACATGGTGCTGTATTCGTATCGATCGTCAAATACGGGAGGATCCTGCAGCATCAGCTCTTTCAGCAGCGTGTACGCCTCCTTACTCTGGTGACGGGCAAGCGCTTTAAACACTTCATTCTGAAAAAGACTGGTATCGGCTGTTTGCTCAAATATTTTTTTCAGCGCGGGTACTACTTCATGCTTAACGGTATCGCGGATATAGCCGAGTTCAGCAATCAGTTTCGATTTGATGGTAAAATACTCCCGGTCGCCGGTTTTGAGCCGGTCGATGGCTTTCAGGATATGCGGAATACCTTTTTCCCCATAATAAACATTGGACAACTGTTGCTGTGCCCGCACCTGTACGGCACTGTCTTTACTGAAAAGGTCGGTAAAAAAACTGTCTAACTGGTTATTGAAAAACGAATTTCCTGTACTGTCTTTCATGGGCTGGAAGGATGCCAGGAACTGCCTGGTAAAATCGGAAGCGTGGTTGAGGGTATCGCCCATGGTTACGAGAGAGAACATATAGTTGCCGCTCTTGAAAAGGGAGCGGTCGATCACCCTTGATGAACCCGTATCCCGCAGGTGAAAGGTATAGCCAATGGTATCGCCGGGTATGGTGAGCGGGGTTTTGCCATGCAGGGCCATACCTGTTTTGGCATAATAATCGGTCAGTTCGTTTTCCCAGAATTTTGCCGGGTCTTTGATGTAAAAATAGCGCGGGTACTCCTGCACACTCACGCCGATTACCTCGCCTGTAGAATCGCTGCGGAATAATGCCTTCATTTCTTTGGGCCAGAAAGCAACGTATTTGGAATACCCCTGTCCGCTTTCGGCTTCTTTTTTTGCCTTCTCGATCAGTTTGCGGTACTCGTTATCAATATTGGGACTGATGGGGGTTTGTACACTGAAGCGCAGCAAGGTATCTGCATAGACCCGGGCCGTATTGTACCGGTATGGTGTAAACCGGAAGGAGTTGAAAAAGGCATCCGGGCTTTGCTTTTTGTCGCCACCCCGCATGGCCAGTACATAATAATGCGGCCCTTTGATCAGGTAGCGGGCATATACTTCCTTTCCGTCTTTCATTTTCTCCGTAACATCAAGACAGGGGTAACCGTTGAAACTGCTCATTTTACGACGTACCTGTTTGTCGAAATAATCCGGCGACCGGAAAGATTCTTCAATCATGGCGAGGTCGAAAGAATCCTGGTCCAGGAACTCAAAATTATAGATGCTCTTTCTGAAGATGAGGTAGGCCGCTCCTGTGGTTTTATCTACCGCTTCATATTCCCAGCGGCCATTGGGTGCACGAAGATCGTTGAAGCCGGCATTGGGCGTTTGTGGCAATTGTACGGAAAACCCACCCTGCGGCGGTTCGTAATTGAGGGCGGTATTACCTTGTGGCTGCAGCACAATGGAATTGAAGAAGCGGTCGGCTTCAGCACCCTGTACATAAGTTTCCTTGCCACTCATTTTAAAGATCATCACTTCAAAGGGGGTCACATAAAAATGATAGCGTTGTACATCACCCCGGCGGGTCTTGTTGACAATGTCGTACCCTTTGTAGCCGTTGCGGGTGAGCGGGGTTTTGCTGAGTATTTTGCCGGGAATATTATCATAGAGCATACTGTCTATTTTTTTCAGCACCTCTTCTTCCTTCATACCGGTAAAGGCTGCATGGGTTTTAACACGGGTGATGAGGTAGTACGCACCATTGCTCATATCCGAGTACTGGAGGCGGTCGAGCGAGCGGTACTCATTATCCATGGCATAAAGCTGTCCGGGTACGTCTACACTGTACATCCCATCGGCAGACTGGTATTGGGTAAAGGTTACCGGAACGGTGAGTTTGTCGATCGCGTCTTTCTGTTGTGCATCGCGATCCACCATTTTGATGGGTCGCAGTGTATACCCCATTCTGCGGAGCATTTCTATCACGCCCCGTTTGCCGGGCAGGTGTGCGGCGCCTACCCCTACAAAAAGTGAACTTTTTTTGAGGATCGTATCAATAGAGGCGGCCTGTATGTCGTTGCGTTTGTAGAGAAACTTTTCGCGGAAGGCATCAGAGCGCTCCATCATAAGGTCGAGCGAATCCATCAGGTCCAGGTCGCCACGGCGGTAAGCGTCCTGTATCTTCTGTTGTATATCCGAATAAGACTCCCCGTCAGTGTCAATCACTTTTTTCTTTTTCTCCTTTGCCATATCGGTATAGGCTTCGATTACAATTTTCTCTGCTTCATAAAAATCCTCCACCCCTGTTGCGCGTTTACCCAATTTCTTACCCGTTTGAAAGATATACAGGTCAAGAAAAGTATCTTCTTCAAAATCTTCACGGGCTTTATAGCTGCGGTAAAGCAGGTTGTTGACCACGGCAGGTTCTGTACGGATGCCTGCTTTCAGTTCATCTTCATATTTGCTCATCCGGAAAGCGCTCTCGGTAAGATAGTTGCCACCTGCCGGCCGCAGGTACCGGGCATAATCATTTTTCATCTTTTCAACCGTTACCATCTGTCCCTGCCAGCGGTCGGGATTCAGCTCAAGCGCTACCGCATCCACACTTTTGATGGCCTGGTAAAAGGAATCGCTGAGGTGAAAGACCATTTTATTACTGACGTGCATCGTACCGAAGAGATAAGAAGGCTTTTTCAATCCGTTACCCGTAATCTCCCAAAGCAGACTGGGGTATTTGGCCGGGTTTTTTTTCTGGGCGGTACCATCAATGGCAAAAAGGAGTAATACTGCTGCTGTTAAACAAATCCGCTTTCGGTACATAAACTGTCGTATTAGTTGAGTGGGTACACTATAAAGATGCAAAGAAGTGGTGAATTGGCAAAAAAAAGGGGGTGCATTAACATTTTTTTGCGTTTTGCTGTCACCACCAGATTAATCAGGAGCCAGAACAACGCATCGCAAGGAGAATACAGGCAGACCATACGGGAAAGCACTAACGACTTCGAACCAGCGACTAAATCAGTTTATGCTCGTACGCATACTTCACGAGACCGATCACACTGTTGGTCCTGGTTTTGCGGAAGATGTTTTTGCGATGGGTTTCCACGGTGCGCTCGCTGAGGAAGAGATGATCGGCGATCTGTTTATTGCTGAATTCTTTTTCGATGAGTGCAATGATTTCAATTTCGCGGGCCGTAAGATGCGCTTCAATGCTTTCTTTCTTTATTTCACTGGCCCGGGTCATTTCGTCGAGTACTTCCGGGCTGAAGTAAATACCGCCACCTGCAATCTTCTCCAGCGCCTGTAACAGCTCCTGCTTACCAATGTTTTTCACCACATAACCAGCGATATCGGCGTCGTCAATCATCTGGTTCACCAGTTCGCCCTGGCCGCTCATCGACAGTGCCAGTATTTTGATACCGGGAAAACGCTGTCTTACCACCTTCGACAATTCGGCACCCGTCATAACGGGCATCATTACATCCGTCAGCAGAATATCTACGGGGTGCCGGGCGAGCAGGTCGGGTACCTGTTCGGGGTGGGTAGATTCAAATACAACAGAAAATTTGTCGTAGCCCTGTATGAGCGACTTTAACCCATCGATTACGATCTGGTGATCGTCCACTATTGCCAGAAGAATTTTTTCTTTCATTGTTCCGCATAAAACTAATACTTATTTAAGTACCAGTTGATTTTTTTCAGCAGTCAATCCTGCCTGATCAAAACCCAAGTACATCTTTCATGGTAAAAATACCCTTTTTGCCCTGCATAAATGTGGCAGCGAGTACTGCGCCTGCAGCAAAGCCTTCCCGGCTATGCGCCGTATGGGTGATTTCGATATCGTCGATGGCTGAATGATACCGTACACTGTGGGTGCCGGGTGCCGGGTCGATGCGTTTACTCACAATACCCAACTGATCGGGACTGGCCGCAGCACCACTTACCCATCGGGTTTTACGGGTACCTGCAGCGAGTATCTGTTCGGCAAGGGAAATGGCGGTTCCACTCGGGGCGTCTTTCTTTTCGGTATGGTGTATTTCTTCCATACTCACTTCATACTGGGTATGGGGTTGCATCAGCACAGCCAGTTTATGGTTCAGTTCAAAAAACAGGTTGACGCCGATGCTGAAGTTACTGGCATAGAGCAGTCCCCCGCCCGTTGCGGCACAATCCTGCTGAATAGCCGCCCATTCGCTGAGCCAACCCGTACTCCCGCAAACAACGGGTACCCCGGCGGCAAAGCATTGCCGGATATTACCGGGGGCACTGTGCGGTCCGGTAAACTCGATGGCAACATCGCAGCGTTGCAGGTTGGCGGTGGTAAACTCGGACAGGTTATCCGCATCGATGATGAGGCCTGTATCGTGGCCTTGCTCCCGGGCAATCCGCTCAATGATTTTGCCCATTTTTCCGTATCCGATGATGGCTATGGTCATATTGTAGATATTAGATGTCAGTAACAAGATGCAAGACGGTCTACCTATAATCTTGTCATCTTATCTAAAGACTGCAAGTCTTTAACTTTATAACTTCACCTCAAGACCAAAGTCCCGGATAGTAACAAGATGCAAGGCAGTCTATTATTAATCTTGTCATCTTACCTCAAGACTGCTTGGTTTACCGCTCGCTCTCCAGATACTTGCTACTCACTACTAACATTCACCTCCCCACCTGCAGCACTATACTCACCCCCGCCGTTTGCGCCATGGGAGAATAACCCGGTTTGATGCGGAGGCTAAGGTCGTTCCCCACATCAAAATGTTTGAGGTGGGCGTCTACGCTGGCATCCACCACGTTGAGTCCCCAAAAGATGAGGAAAAACAGGGCCGAGTAATCTACATTCTGGCGGATCTGGTTGCGGAAGCTGCGGATACGTTCCGGCTGATCAACCACACTCAGGTAAGGTTCTTTGATCAGGAAGTTGTTGGTAGGGTCGCCATCGATGGCATTGATATATGCCGCCTTTGCATCCCTGAACGTTTTGATGTTGTAGATAAATATACCTGCGGTAACACCGAGGGCGCCATATACAAAAGGCAGTTTCCAGTATTTTTTATTGGTGATCTGTCCCCACCCCGGCAGGATGGCCGACCGCACGGTTGCCAGCCTTGGAGAATAAGGCTTTGTGGAATCCGGTGCATGGAAGATGCTGAGCCGGGATTTTTTGGCCTTGCCTGTGGTGGCGGCTACCGGCTTTGCCAGGCCGGGGGTATCAGCCCGGGAAGGGGTTGGTGCCTGTGCATAACCCGAAGCAGAGACGCCCGTGAGCCATAACAACAAAATGAAGCGATACATCAACTTACTTTAATGTCTAATTTGTCCAGCAGGGCGTTCAGTTCTTCCAGGGAATAATACTCAAATGTAATGGTGCCATTGCCTTTTTTCTGGTGTGCCAGTTTTACCCTTGTGCTGTATTTTGAGGCTAAAGTATCCTGTATTTTGATAAATGCGGCAGAAAGGCTTTGTTTTACCGAAGTTTTAACACCTGCAGCGTTGGCTGTGTACAGCTTGCGCACCAGTTCTTCCGTTTGCCGTACCGACAGTTCCTTTTTTTTGATCTCGTTGAAAACAAAGAGCTGGCGATCCACCAGGTCTACATTGATGAGTGCGCGGGCATGCCCCATACTGATGACGCCCGTACGCACGGCCACCTGTATATCCGGCGGCAATTTGAGCAGACGGATATAATTGGTAACGGTACTCCGCTCCTTCCCCATCCGTTCGGCCACCTGTTCCTGTGTATAATCCAGTTCCTCCATGAGGCGGCGATAGCTGAGCGCCACTTCGATGGCGTTGAGGTTTTCGCGCTGCAGGTTTTCGAGCAGGGCGAGTTCGAGCAGTTGGCTGTCGTTCACCTGCCGTATGTACACGGGTACATCCCGGAGACCGGCGATTTTAGCCGCCCGGAAACGACGTTCACCCGCAATAAGGCGGAATTTACCATTGGCCATGCGGCTTACCGTCAGTGGCTGGATGATGTCGTGCAGTTTGATGGAAGACGCCAGTTCGCTGAGTGCCGTCTCGTCAAAATCGTGACGCGGCTGGCGGGGATTGACTTCAATCTGGTCGAGTTCTACGCGGCTGCTGCTGGCCGTAGCTTCCACCACTTCGGTTTTGAGTGCGCCGGTGGTGGTTTTAAGATCGGCGTCGATGTTCTGGAGCAGGCTGCGTATGCCTTTTCCCAATGCGTCTTTTTTGTTCGGGGGCGTCATGTATGCTTAATTGCTTCGCTTGTTGTTAATGTGATGGTTTTAACTATCCGGCAAAATTACCCGGTCTTATTCCAATATTTTTTCTTCCTGCGCAATCTTTGTCATATTGTTCTTCTGCAGGATTTCGCGGGCAAGGTTGAGGTAATTGACAGAACCCTTGCTTTCTGCATCATATAATATGACGGGTTTACCAAAACTTGGCGCTTCGCTGAGCCGGGTATTCCGGTGTATGATGCTGCTGAATACCATATCATCGAAATGGCGGCGCACTTCATTCACCACCTGGTTGCAGAGCCGCAGCCGGCCATCGTACATCGTCATCAATATGCCTTCGATGGCCAGGTTGGGATTGAGCCGGTTTTGTACAATCTTGATGGTATTGAGCAGTTTGCCCAATCCTTCCAGGGCGAAAAACTCCGTTTGCACCGGTACCACTACACTATGGGCAGCAGTAAGCGCATTTACCGTAATGAGCCCGAGTGAGGGTGAACAGTCGATCACGATAAAGTCGTACTCGGCCTGTACGGGTTCGAGTAATTGCTGGAGTACGGTTTCGCGGTTGGGGTAATTGATCATCTCGATCTCGGCACCTACAAGGTCGATATGCGAGGGCATCAGGTCGAGATAGGGAATATCCGATTTGAGGATCACATCCCGGGCTTTTGCCTGGTTTACCATACAATCGTAGAGACTGGTGGTGATATTGTGCAGGTCAAAGCCGATACCCGTGGTACTGTTGGCCTGCGGATCGGCATCCACAAGCAGGGTTTTGTATTCCAGCACAGCAAAACTTGCCGCCAGGTTGATGGCGGTGGTGGTTTTGCCCACACCACCTTTTTGATTTGCAATCCCTATTATTCTTGCCATGTCGCTTTCCGCCGTGACGGAGGGTTTATTGTTGTTTGTTTTATTTGGTTGATGCGTGTCTTGTCAGCAATCGATGGTTTCGCCCGGCTTTACGAGGCGGAGCCTGATACCAGCCTCATCGAAAGCCTTCGCTGCCGCCGCGTGGTTGATTTTGATAAAGTCGAAGCTGTCGTAATGCACACCCAATACCGATGTACAGCCGATCATCTTTGCCGCGGCAGCGGCGTCGTCATATCCCATTGTAAAGTTGTCTCCAATAGGCAAGACGGCAAAATTTAGTTTTGCCCAGCGCGGGATGAGTTGCATATCGAGGGTGAGGGCGGTATCGCCGCTGTAATAAAAGTTACCCTCGCTGCTGGTGATGAGGAACCCCATGGGGTTGCCGCCATAGCTGCCATCGGGTAATCCGGAGGAATGCTGGGCCACGGTACAGCGCACGGTACCAAAGTCGAACATGTGTTGTCCGCCCGTATTCATCGGCCTGAACTTAGTCAACCCTTTCTTTGACAACCATTCATATATTTCCCAGGCACATATGATGGTGGCGCCGGATGCTTTGGCGATGGCCTCTGCATCGGCAATATGGTCGAAATGGCCATGCGAAATGAGGATATAATCCGTACCCCGGGCTACATCATCAAGCGCAATACCCACGGCAAGCGGGTTTTCGGTAATGAAGGGGTCGAAAAGTAATTTCTTTCCCCCTACCACTACGCTGAAACAGGCGTGGCCATAATATGTACATTGCATAGCTGAATTGTTGTTTTTTGTGACAGGATGGCAAAAATAACCATTCGGCATAAAATTGGAGAACTTAAATACGCTTAATTTGTAACTGTATCAGCAACAAAAAAACAAAAAGGAACCAAAAATGACGATGACCATCATCTCGGGTACAGACAGACCCGGCAGTAATACCCTGAAAATAGCTAAAATATACCAGCAGGTGCTTGCGGAAAAAGGGATAACGGCACAACTGCTTTCGCTTGAAGAACACGATATCAGTCTTAAAAACGGCAGTTTTGCCACGATGCAGGAGCAATTCCTGGTACCTGCGGAAAAGTACGTGATTGTGATGCCGGAGTACAATGGCAGTTTTCCGGGTATATTGAAATGGCTGATCGACAAAAGTGATATCAAACGAAGCTGGTGGAATAAAAAGGCGCTGCTTGTTGGCGTATCTACGGGCCGTGCGGGTAACCTGCGGGGTATGGAACACCTTACGGGTTCGTTATTGCACATGAAAATGCTGGTTCATCCGAACCGTTTGCCCATCAGCGTAGTAGATAAAATCCTGGATGCGGATGGCCAGATGACGGATGCGGGGGCATTAAAAGCCATTGAAACGCAGGTGGATGAGTTTGTGGGTATGTGATCGTTCGGCTTTATAGCTAAGTTATTATTCAATCATTTATGATCTAACGAACACCTTTGTTTATCCGGAGTCAGGCCTGTAATGCTTTTTCCATTGTTTCCATCGTCATGGCCCCGTCGAGGGTGAATGATCCGATACGGGTGCGGCAGAGGCTGCTGAGGTAGGCACCGCAACCCAATGCCGCGCCAAAATCGTGTGCCAGGCTGCGGATATAAGTGCCTGTACCGCAAACCACGCGGAAGGAAACGGTGGGTAGTTCAATAGCGGTAATCTCAAAAGTAGTAATGGTAATGGTACGCGGCTGGAGTTCTACCGCCTCTCCCCTTCTGGCCAGTTCGTAAAGGGCAATACCGTCTTTTTTTATGGCAGAGTAGATGGGCGGGTACTGCTGTATGGTGCCGGTAAAAGGTAAAGTGGCAGCTTCTATCTGCGCGGCGGTAAGATCGTGGGTGGGTTTCGGGTGTTCGGGCAGGCTTTCAAGGTCGTACGTAGGGGTAACGGCGCCGAGGGTAAAAGTACCGGTGTATTCCTTTTCCTGCGCCATGTATTCGTTGATCTTTTTGGTAAACTTACCAGTGCAGACGATGAGTAAGCCGGTGGCCAGCGGATCGAGCGTACCTGCATGACCCACTTTTTTGATGCGGAGGATACTGCGGATGCGCCGTACTGCGTCGAAGGAGGTCCAATGCAGGGGTTTGTTGATGAGGAGTACGCGGCCTTCTTCATGGGCGGCACGTACTGCATCGCTTACCTCAATGCGTTCCCTGGGGGACGTTTGGTCTCCTTCGAGCCGGTCAAAATTTTTACCTCTGTAAGTTTGTTTTCGTTTCAAGTTGCAAATGTACTGGGTAATTGGTAATGGGTATGCAGTACCCGGTACTTAATACTTAATACCGGGTGTGGCCGATTTCCTGCAGGGATTTTCCCAAAATACTGCAGTAAACTTCAAAAACGCTTCAGGGTTTTCCCAAAATACTGAAGTAAATCCCAAAAACACTTCAGGGTTTTCCCGGAATACTGAAGTAAATCTCAAAAACTCTTCAGGGTTTTCCCGGAATACTGAAGTAAATTTCAAAAACACTTCAGGGTTTTCCCGGAATACTGAAGTAAATTCCAAAAACACTTCAGGGATTTGACCGATTCCCTCAGGGTTTTGACCAATTCCCTCAGGGATTTGACCGATTCCCTCAGGGTTTTGACCAATTCCCTCCCGACAATGTCTCTAAAGTTAAAGATTTCCGGAACCGGAAGGGTTATTATAGACAGTCTCCTAAACTTTTGATAGGTCGTCCTATACCTACCCATAGGCCGACCTAAACTTTTGATAGGTCGACCTATACCTCCCTATAGGAGAACCTAAACTTTTGATAGGTCGTCCTATACCCACCTATAGGCCGACCTAAACTTTTGATAGGTCGTCCTATACCCACCTATAGGAGGACCTAAACTTTTGATAGGTCGACCTATACCTACCCATAGGCCGACCTAAACTTTTGATAGGTCGTCCTATACCTACCCATAGGCCGACCTAAACTTTTGATAGGTCGACCTATACCCACCTATAGGCCGACCTAAACTTTTGATAGGTCGTCCTATACCTACCCAT
>JAAFIK010000027.1 GCA_013298665.1 Chitinophagales bacterium | reverse complement strand
TTCAGGGTTTTATGGTGAAAACACCATAAAACTTAAGTTTTTTTCTTTGCCGTTTCTGGTGTTTTCAACCGTTTTTTTATGTAAAAAAGTTGTATATAGGGGCTCTGGGAAAGTGGCTGATTCGGGGAATATAAACACCGATGGCGGGTCATATCCCGCCATCCTGTGTTGATTGTAAGTCTGCCGCGGGGTTACACCACGCGGTGGCGGGTAAATACCCCGCCATCCTGTGTTGATTGTAAGTCTGCCGCGGGGTTACACCACGCGGTGGCGGGTAAATACCCCGCCAACAGCATCGATTGTAAGTCTGACAGCATCGTTTGTAAGTCTGACAGCATCGTTTGTAAGTCTGACAGCGTCGTTTGTAAGTCTGTCAGCATCGTTTGTAACTCTGTCAGCATCGTTTGTAACTCTGTCAGCGTCGTTTGTAACTCTGACAGCATCGATTGTAACTCTGCCGCGGGGTTACCACCCGCGGTGGCGGGTAAATACCCCGCCATCAGCGTCAATTGTAAGTCCGACTGCGTTGATTGTAAGTCGGTTTCGCCGTACTGGATACTCCGTACTAAGTACTATTTGATCACATACCGGATGCCCAATCCTCCCCAATTACCCGTAAAGCCCGGTCCATAGCCAAATTCAAATGAGGGTTGCCAGTCGAGCGAGAGGTTGAGCGGTGCATTGGGAAATTTGTAGTCGAGGCCAAGTACGCCGTCTATACCAAAATAGCTACCGCCTTTATATACTTTATTGTTGTATTTCCATTCGTTGTAAAAACCGATATGTGCGCCGGGACCAACATACCAGCGCAGTCCATCCACGCCATTGATGTCATTATGGATTTCGTAAAGTCCGGTAATACGTGCACCTCTTTCCCAGAAATACCCCAGCCCTTCAAGGGCATGTGTTTCTTTAATAAAATTTTTGATACTGATGGCACCGGGATAAAATTTGACACCCAGCGCTGTTGTATACGCATTGCCGGCAGCATAGCGGCTGCTTTTGCTTCTTTGTGCGCTGGTTGTACTGGTGATGGCCATGGCTGCCACGATAAGGATAATACTTTTTTTCATCATTATAAGTTTCTGCGCCTATTGAAAATATTGTGCCAACATACAACAATGGCTTATCTTTATTCTGATGACGATGCCGCTCAACGATACAACAACCAGCCTCAATAAATTCATCAGCGATACGGGTATTTGCAGCCGGCGCGAAGCAGACCAACTGATCCGGGAAGGATTGGTAACGATCAACGGACGAACGGCAAAGACGGGTAATCGTGTGGCCGGGGGCGATGTGGTGTGCATTGATGGCAAGCCGCTAAAAGCACCGCCCAAAACGATTTATGTAGCTTTTCATAAACCCGTGGGCATTACCTGTACAACCGATCTGAAGGAAAAGGATAATATCATTGCTTATATCAATCATCCGCAGCGCATTTTCCCGATTGGCCGTTTGGATAAACCCAGTGAAGGCCTGATTTTCCTGACCAATGACGGAAATATTGTGAATAAAATACTACGGGCAGGCAATAACCATGAGAAGGAATATGTGGTTACGGTGAATAAGGCCATTACCCCGGCTTTTACCGAACGGATGAAGAATGGTATCCCCATCCTCGGTACCGTTACCAAAAAATGTATGGTCCGGCAGGACAGTACTTATGTATTTACCATCATTCTTACGCAGGGGTTGAACCGGCAGATCAGGCGGATGTGTGAATACCTGGGCTATACGGTAACGCGTTTGAAACGGGTACGCATCATGAATATCCGGCTGGGGAATATTCCTGCGGGCAAGTGGCGTTATCTTGATGCACAGGAAGTGGCGGCCATCAACAGCGGTGTGGCCACATCGGTTAAAACGGCGGAGGCTTCAGTAATCGCCACGCCTAAGCCACTCCGGCCACCAGTTAAGACAACGGGTTTTACGGGTGCCGGCTCCGGTGGTAAAACCGGCTCATGGCAGCGCCCGGCACCTCAAAAAAAGCAGCGCAGAAAATAATGGCTATGCGGCCACACAGGATTGCCTAAGCATACATTTCTTCACGAAGCGCCTTTACTCTTTCATCTTCAAGGTATTCATCAAATGTGGTAAGACGGTCGATGATGCCTTTGGGCGTAAGTTCGATGATGCGGTTGGCGACCGTCTGCATAAAAGTATGGTCGTGCGAGGTGAGCAGTACGATACCAGGGAATGTATTACATCCTTCGTTGAAACTCTGGATGCTCTCAAGATCGAGGTGGTTGGTGGGCTGATCGAGCATGATGAGATTGGGGTTCTGGAGCATCATACGGCTGAGCATACAGCGTACTTTTTCTCCCCCGCTGAGGACATTGGTTTTCTTCATGATATCGTCGCCGGTAAACAGCATTTTACCCAGAAAGCCACGCAGGAAGGGTTCATCAGCATCTGTAACATTAGGCGGCACAAACTGGCGGAGCCATTCGAGGAGGCTCAGCCCTTCGGTAAAAAAAGTACTGTTTTCGATGGGCAGGTAGGCTTTGGTGATGGTAGTACCCCATTCAAACTTACCTGCATCGGGCTGCATATCGCCATTAATGACTTCGAAAAAACTGGTAACGGCCAGCGGATCACGGCTCAGCAGGGCGATTTTTTCACCTTTATTAATGCTGAAGTTGACCTTGTCGAAAAGTGTTCGGCCATCCACCGATTTGCGCAAACCTTCCACATTGAGTATCTGGTTGCCTACTTCGCGCTGGGGCTGAAAGATGATTCCGGGGTATTTGCGGTTGCTCGGTTCAATCTCGTCTATCGTCAGTTTTTCCAGCGCCTTTTTACGGCTGGTGGCCTGCTTGCTCTTACTGGCATTGGCGCTGAACCGGGCGATAAAGTCGAGCAGTGCCTGGCGCTTTTCTTCTGTTTTCTTATTCTTGTCGTTGATCTGGCGGCTCATAAGCTGAGAACTCTCATACCAGAAAGTATAGTTGCCCGTAAAGGCTTTGATCTTTTGCCGGTCCACATCCGCCACATGGGTACATACGGCATCCAGGAAGTGACGATCGTGGCTTACCACCAGTACAATGTTTTCGTAATCGGCGAGGAAGTTTTCCAGCCAGCCAATGGTTTCAATATCCAGACCGTTGGTGGGTTCATCGAGCAGCAGAATATCGGGGTTGCCAAAGAGTGCCTGGGCGAGCAATACCCTTACTTTCAGGTTGCCCGGGATTTCCTTCATCAGCGTCTGGTGGTATTGTTCTTTTACCCCCAGTTCGCCCAGGAATGTGGCGGCATCGCTTTCTGCGGTATAGCCACCCATTTCGCCAAACTCTGCTTCAAGCTCTCCCGCAAGCATGCCGTCTGCCTCTGTAAAGTCTTCCTTGGCATAGATGGCGTCGCGCTGGTGCATCACTTCCCACATTTTTTTATGCCCCATCAGTACGGTATTGAGTACGGTTACTTCGTCAAACTCAAACTGGTTTTGCTTAAGTACGGCCATACGCTCGCCTTTACTGATGTCCACCGTACCCTTATTGGGCTCAATCTCGCCACTTAATATTTTTAAAAAGGTGGACTTCCCGGCACCATTGGCACCGATAACGCCATAGCAATTGCCTTTTACAAAAGAAATGTTGACTTCATCAAAAAGTACCCTTTTCCCATAAGCCAGGGTAACGTTATTTACATTGATCATAATGCTGAAATGGCCGCAAAGGTAAGGGGGAATTTGCTGAAAAATTGCATTATTGAAGTACGGGTTACGGGGAATTGCGTCTGCCAGGCACAAGTACATACCATACTCAATACTATTTTACTACTTTTGCGCCATGTCGATGATCAAGCATATCCAGCAATGTGTAACCGGGGGATTAACTTCGCTTTTCGGGGAAACATTTACCGCTGCAGATTTTCAGGTGAATACTACCGTGGCTGATTTTGAGGGTGACTATACCGTTGTGCTGTTTGCGCTGGTAAAGAAATTACGCCTTTCCCCTGATGTACTGGGTACAAAACTGGGCGATTATTTAGCGGAGGCGCATCCGCAGTTATTCAAAGAATATACTATTGTAAAAGGATTCCTCAATCTTTCTGTTGCCGATGCATACTGGATGGAGGTGCTGCTGACGAACTACACCAATGCAGATTTTGGCCGGCAATTACCCAATGGCAAAAAAGTAATGGTGGAATACTCTTCTCCCAATACCAACAAACCTCTTCACCTGGGTCACCTGCGCAATAATTTTCTGGGCTGGAGTGTGGCAGAAATCCTGAAAGCGAATGGTTATGAAGTGATCAAAAGCTGTATTGTAAACGACAGGGGCATCCATATCTGCAAGAGCATGATTGCCTGGCAGCGCTATGCCAACGGGGCTACACCGGAGAGCACCGGTACGAAGGGGGATCATTTTGTGGGCGACTATTATGTCAAATTTAATGAAGCCTGTACTGCTGAGGTGAATGAACTGGTGGCGACGGGGATGGCAAAAGAACTGGCAGAAAAGGAAGCGCCCATTATGAAAGCGACCCAGCAGATGCTTTTAGACTGGGAAAAAGGTGATCCGGAAGTGATGTCTCTCTGGCGCAGGATGAATGGCTGGGTATATGAGGGTTTTGCCCAAACCTATGCCCGCATTGGCAGCGATTTTGATAAGACCTATTATGAGAGTGATACCTACCTGCTGGGTAAGGAAACGGTGCAGGCGGGATTGGCCAAAAAAGTGTTTGTTCAGCGGGAAGACAACAGTGTATGGATTGACCTGACGGCAGACGGTCTGGATGAAAAACTCGTACAGCGCAAAGACGGTACCAGTGTATATATGACACAGGATATCGGGCTTGCACAACAGAAATACGACCAGTATGGTATAGACAAAAGCATCTATGTTATTGGTAATGAGCAGAACTACCATATGAAGGTATTGCAACTGATTTGCAAACGGCTTGGGATGCCTTATGCAGATGATATCTATCACCTGAGTTATGGCATGGTGGAATTGCCCGGCGGAAAAATGAAAAGTCGCGAAGGTACGGTAGTGGATGCGGATGACCTGCTGGATGAAATGGTGGCCAATGCAGAAAAGGAAGCCGTAAAAAACAATGCGGGTAAGCCGGAGAGTGAATTTAACAAAATGACCAGGGCAGAACAGCAGGCGTTGTTCAACATGATTGGCCCGGGTGCTATGAAATACTACCTGCTTAAGGTAGATCCCAAAAAAACAATGGTATTTAATCCTGAGGAGTCGATTGAGTTTACCGGCTTTACGGGTGCCTATATTCAATATACCCATGCCCGGATCAGGAGTATCCTGCGCCGCGAAGCGGCAACACCGGGCTGGCAACCTGGCGCAGGTGTATTGCTGCCTTTAGAGCGCAGCCTGATTATGGCGCTGGAACAATATCCCTTTGTGCTCGAACAGGCGGCTGCGGAATACAACCCCGCAAGTATTGCCAATTATGTATATCACCTCGCGAAGACCTTTAACTCATTTTACACCGAGCATGCTGTAGCATCTGCAGAAACCGAAGACAAGAAACAATTGCGCCTGCGCATCCTGATGCTGCTGGCCAATGTGATCAGGAGCAGTATGGCCATGCTGGGTATCGGCGTTCCGGAAAGAATGTAATGCTGGTACTGGTAGCATTGTAAACCTTTTTTATGATATACCGATCATCATTAGTGGCCATGGCATTTGCTATTGCCGCCTTCCTCGCGTCTTGTTTTTCAACAAAACTGCATGAGAAAGCAGCCTGGCTGAGCAACGATAAGGTTACCGGATCGGTTCAACGGCTCAACAGCCTGAGCATTGTTTCGCTTTGCAGTACAGCCGACAACCCACTCTACCTCGCTATTACCGCAGTCTTGCAGCAACGACTACATGCTGCTGGTATCAGCAACGGATTATATTTCTTACCCGATACAGAGTCCCGTGAATCGGCCCGGAATAAGGTGTTGAATGACCTGCGGGATTTTGTGCTTTACCTTTTACCGGTGAGGGGGGTGACCTCATACGATGAAATGAATAATCCTATGCTGCTGAAGCAGATGGAGTTTGTGGTGGAGAGCCGGACAGGCGAAAAGACACTGGCGGGGCTGATCAGCATTGATCGGGAAACCACAAGTAATAAATTAGCGGGCACGATTGCGGGCATCATTTTCGACTATCTCAAAACTAAGGGAATGGTTGCGCGATAATTACCGGGTTTATAAAAGCCGGGCAATGGCCTTCCGGTTACCTGATCAATGTGACCGTTCCCCGTATCGTTTGCAAAGTATTGTGCAGATCGTACCAGGTGATGATATAGGTATAGGTATCTGCTGGTGCAGGCCGGCCATTAAAATAGCCATTCCATCCCATGTCTTTGCTGGCTGAAACAAACACCTGCTGCCCCCAGCGGTTGTAAATCATCATGGTGGCGGCGGTAACATGTCTTGCATGGACAATCCTGAAAACATCATTCAAGCCATCTCCATTGGGTGTAAAGGCATTGGGTACTTTGATCGTCTTCCAGACCAATAGTTTTACGCTGTCGCGTGCAACGCAATGGTTACCGGCTTCTACTTTCAGGAAATAGGTGATGTCGTCTGCCGGAAGACTGACGGGCCGGGGTATATCTGTGGCATTCAGGTATAGGGGTGGTGTCCATTCAAAGCTGATACCCGGTCCTGTACCGCTTCCGTTAAGCAGAACAGGTACGCCTTCTGCCACCGCCCGGTCTGCACCGGCATCAGCAGTTGGGGCCTGTAATACGGTGATTGTTTGTGCTGCGGATGCACTGCATCCGGTGATCCCTGTATAGGTGTACGTAATGATATGTGTACCGTATCCGGCTCTTGCCGGGTAAAATAATCCATCGTTTCCGATTCCTTCACCACTGTAGCGCCCTGTTCCCGGTAACCCGGTTGTATCGGCTGCATAATTGAGCCTGAAAGGCGGCACATTACTGCAGAGATCAGCGGGTAATGGAAAATAAAGTTCCGGACTTGCCTTAAGTATAAGGTTGTAAGTCTTTTCATCTATACAGGTTATCCCGGAATAGGCCCGTATGCGAATCGTCATCGTTTTATACAATGGGTTGCCAAAGACGGGGTATTGATGTGTATATATTTTACCGGGCTGTGGCGTTTCATCTGTTTCCATAAGTGCCGGGGTATTGGCATCATCCCAAATAATCTCCAGTTTGGTAATACTACCGAAGTTGACTGTTGAGGCATTCTGTATGCTGACCAGTGTATTACTGCATACTGTATCGCCTGTAACCAATAGAATAGCGGCGCGTGGTACAGCACCGTTTACCGTAAATGCTTTTGTGGCTGTATCCCTGCAACCCCGGTTTGTTGTTGTTATCAGGCCAACCTGGTAAGTAGCAGCGAGTGAATACTTATGTACAGGGTTGCGGAGGATTGAGCTGTCGGGGTTAGCGGCTGTTGCAAGGGGGTCGTCAAAATGCCAGCGGTACTGCAGCACCTGGCTGCTGCCGTTGACAAAACTGGAATCAGTGAATGCGGCAAAAGCATCGTTGAGGCAAACTTCCGGCAGTGTAAAGTTGGCTACCGGGTTATCGTAAATACGGATATCCCGGAATACCATTGCGCTAAGGCATCCTTTAGTGGTGACGACAATAAGGTTTGCGGTATAATGACCGGTATCACTGTAAAGATGACTGACTGGCTGACCACTGGCAATACTGTTAACCGTACCATCACCAAAATCCCAGAATCCCTGTACCAGTTGCCCGGCATTGGCAACCGACCCGTCTGTAAACTGAAGCGTACGCTGACGGCAACCCGGGGAGGCCAGTGCAAATGCGGCAACGGGTAATGGCAGTATGGTAATCGATTTTACGGCAGTATCGGATATACATCCTTTGTTGGTGAACACCACAAGGGAAACAGTATAGTTGCCGGCCTGTGTGTACCGGTGTACGGGGTTTGCTGTGGTATCTGTTTGCCCGTCGCCAAAGTTCCATCGCCATTTTGTTATGGGGTGTCCATTTCCGTTACTGGTGCCGGTAAAGTGTACCGTATCGCTGAGACAGGTTTCGGCATTAACAGTAAAGCCGGCTGCGGGCTGCGGATATACGGTATTGAGTACCCGGGTGAGCGCAGAAGTACACCCCTGGCTTGATGTTACTGTAAGTTGTATCGGATAGGTCATAGCGGTATCAAACCGGTGAAAGGGATTTTGTACCATCGAAGTATCCGGATTCTGTGCAGTAGCGCGGGGGTCGTTGAATTTCCAGGCGTAACTGAAACTGGCTGGATTATTACCGGCAATTGTGGTTTGATCGGTAAACTGTCCGTACCCGTTGGGCAGACATATTTCCGGTAACAGGAAGGCAGGTGAAGGCAAAGGATATACGGTGATGACCCGGGTGGCAGGAATACTTCTGCATCCGATAGCCGTTTCTGCAAAGAGGGTTACGGTGTATGTACCAGCCGTAGTATATCGATGCTGTACGGTATCATTTGTACTTTTGGTGATGCGTACACCGTCGCCAAAATCCCATGTCCGGGTAATGATCTGCCCGCCACGGCCATCGGATGAATCGGTAAACACGACGGGCTGGTCTTTGCAGCGGACCGGGGAAATGCCAAATTTTGCGAGCGGGCGGTCAAATGCCATGATATTGAGTTTCGCGGTATCGGAAAGGCAACCCAGATCGGATGTTGTTGCGAGCGAGATGGTGTAAAGACCCGGTGCGGGGTAAATGGTTTTCGGGTGCTGTATTGCAGCGGTATTATTATTGCCCAGGTTCCAGAACCATTTTGTGAGGGGGCGTCCACTGCCACTACTGCTGTCGGTAATACTGACTGAGTCTGTAACACAGACAGCCTGGGATACACGGAAACTGCTGACGGGTCTGCCATACACCTCAATGTCAAATTCCCTTTCCTGCGAAGCAGTACCGCACTCATCGATGACCGGGTTGCTGAATTGCGTCTTTATGGTGTAGGTACCAGGAATGGCATAGGTAACCGGTGATGGCGCCTTATAGACATACAAAGTCCTGTTGTCGCGGATGTAACTTGAGTCATATACCGGATTAACCAGTGTATCGCTCTGGTTGTTGCCATATGTCCAAATGATTTGTGAAGTGGTGTAGGGAATAGTAAGCGAGAACGGCACGGGAGAACCGGCACAGGCAGCATTCTGCGACTGGTTGAAAGCGGGGCCGGCGAAACTGATGAACTGGTTGAGGTCTTTAATATCCGCCCCGGCGAGGTAACCATAAGATTCTACTTCGCCATAACCATAAGCGATGGCTGAAAAACCGCTGTCGGCAATAATGGTGTGCGTGGGGTTGGCAGCGGTTGAAGCCGTAATATTTTCCTGCAGGTAGCTGTACCCGGAATTGGGAATGCTGTTGAAAACACCCGCAGGGGGCTGCCCGTCAATACGCAATGAGTTTTTATAACTGTCTTTTATGATGATATTGACGTAATGCTGTTCAATATTGGTATTGGGTGGGGTAAGGTCTTTACGTGCCGAAAGTACCGTTATCTTACTGAGGCTTTGCTCAATGGGATTGAGGATGGTCATCTCCGGATCGGCAGGATAAGGTATGGGACTGCCCGGTGCTACTACATTGCGCGGGTCGCAACTTTGTGAAACCATATACTGCACCACCATTACCGGTTTATCTGCAGCAATCACTTTGGGCAAAGCGTCTTTGATTTCATAATAGGATTTTTTTTGCAGCAATGCGCTGCTGAGCAGCGTGCCGTTTACCCGTACCGATGTCAATGTATCATCCACAACAACGCGTATAACGTCATAGGGCTGCCTGTTGACAAATGGCGCGGTAACAAACTGTCTGCCCCATGAAGTAACGGGAAACAGTTGCTGGTAGAGGTTGTCGCCTCCCGATGGGTTTACACAGTCAAAGGCATTCCATGTACTTCCGGAGAATACGGCTATGGGTTTGCAGGGGATATTACCCGATGCAACTGAACGCACTTCTGAACCTGTAAGGTCTTTCAGCGACTGGTATTGGTACACTTCTCCTTTATTAAGGGTGAGCCGAAATGGCACCCCCCTGATCCGGCTGTTATTGATATCATTCTCTGCCGGTGTGATCTCGACGATGGTTTGCGGCTGCGTAGCCACAATGGCAAACTCACTCCTTGCAGAGTTGAATGCATTATTGATCTGGTCGTAAGCTGCGATTTTATACCGTTTGCCCAACGATTTTGCGGGTAAGATCAGTGATGCACCGGATCTTGCTGAGTTTAGTATATGCGCATACACCACCACAGGTTTTTGCGATGAAACCCTTATCCCTGTTGCATTTATCACATCTGATGTGCCGTTATACACCGGGTATAATCCGGGATACACCTGCACTACAGTTGTTTGGCCGGCGGTAATGGTAAAGGGTATGGAGCTGCCATTTGTAAAGAAAACATTTCCTGTCGTATTTGCCTCTCCTGTAATGTACAGCGCCATCCGGGAAGCAGTACCGTCTATATGACCGGTATAGGCGAGCCAGAAGTCTTTCCCCTTATTCGAAAAATCCTGCGCTGGTAAAAAGAGTACCGACTGGCACAGCAAAAAAAATAATATAATACGGTAATGCAGCACGGGTACAAAAAATACGGATTGATACAGATGTGATAAAGGTAGTTTTCTTTTGACAAAAAATAAAAATCAAAAAAAATATTTGTTTTATAATTTTTGTTTTTACATTCGTACTACCGTAACAATCCGTACTACTGTTTAAACTCTAACTGTGTGAATACTATTGAAAACTATGTTCCGTACCCGGAAAATGATTTCTCCTGTCTTCTGCAATCATTACCGGTCTTAGTGTATTGTCCTTATACCGTAAATAAGAAATTGTATCTTATGCAACACAAGTATGTCCGCTCCCTACTGTGTGTCCTTATGCTGTTTACAGCAGACACAGCCCGGTCTCAAACATCGTATTCCGACTCCACACTCGCCGTTATCCGCGTGGTCAAAGTCACGTCCAGTACCGCTGCGGGCAATGGTATGCAGGTGAAACTGTTCAACCGGTACGACAGCAGTACCATCATCAACCTGCACCGGAGCCAGAGTTTTTATACGGCCTCCTCGGATGCGGGTGCCACGATAAATGAATGTACAAAAGTGTTTGCCGTATATGCTCCTGAGTATAAGGTAAAACTCGTTACGCGTTACCCTGGTGATGAGTCGCCATTGGGTGATTCGCTCGTTACCATTCTTGACCTCCACAATTATGACGTGGGTGTATTCGTGCCGGTACAGTTTTCAAAAACACTGGGCGGTACTGTTATTACCTGGGAACTTGAGATGAAGTTTTACATCAGGCGTCCTGCCCGGCCAACGGTAGGCAGCAGTGATTCACTGGTGATCTGTTCTGATACTGCGAATGCGATTACGATGCGCACCAGCATACCCCTGCGTCAGGGATTGGTTTACCGCTGGGAATATACTTTTCCCACTTCCAACCAGGATACCATAAGCCCGTACTATTCTGCCAACTGCGAAAGCGCAGCGGGTCGTTATTTTGCGGGTGGCGGTAATGCCGGCGGCGCGAACGGCGAATGTTATATTCCTCCGCAGAACCCCGTCCGCAACTACTTTCAGCAATATACGTCCTGCCGTGATGTGCCATCCACCACAAAAAAATGGACCTGGTATCAACTGAATGTACCACAGAACACCGATACGATAACGTTCAACCCGAGTACAGCGATCAACTTCAGTCTTGTAGGCGGACTCACCACCAACAAAACCGTCTATTTCAGGGTATATGCTACTGCGGCAACCAATACCATCGGAAAGGATACCAGTTATTATTCGCTTCCGGCAGCTTATGTATTTTCGCCACCGGCACCTTTGATTGAAAGCCTGACCAAAACACCATCCTGCCCCAATAACCACCCCAGCGGCACTATGCATGTGATTGTTGACCGGATACGTACATTCCGGTATATCCTCAATAACGGACATAATAATGCGATGGCTAATTGTAATCCGCAGACAGACAACTGTTTTGGGTTTAATGTGGCTTCGGGCACCATAACCGATGCACGTGAATTTGACATTGCTAACCTGGCACCCGGGCCGTATACCCTGCGGCTTTCCAATCCCGGCGATTCATCGGGAAACTGCTGGCATGCCTACAATGTAACGATTGATTCGATTCCGCTGCTGGTGATGAAAATAGATTCAACCAAAGGCCTGAGTTGCTTTGCATCGATGGATGGCTATATCAAAATATCGAGAACAGGCGGAAACACATTATTTCCATTTACATACAAGGTAAAGCATATCGCTACAGGCGAGGAAATCATCAGCAGCAATGGTATCTTCAGCGGGCTTCGGGGGGGCGATTATCTGGTAAGCATACAGGATCAATGCCAGCAATTGCAATCGGCAAACATTACGCTGACAGAACCATCGAAGGTGAGCGCATCTGTACAGGTTACACACGCCACCTGTAATATTCCGGGCAATGCTTCATTGGAAATTACAGCGGCTAACGGCAGTGGTCTTTATGATTACTACCTGATCAAACCAGCAACGGATACGCTATACCGCTCTGTTGCATCCAGCATTACCCCATGGCTGCTGCAGGGATTGCAGGGGGGCAGTTACCGCCTGGTGATCAAAGATGCATTGCGGCCTTCCTGTGCCGGGTTTGATTCCACCATTGTGATCAATGCCCCTGCCCCATTGGCGATCACCCTTAACCGGGCCGATAGTGTTACCTGTTTTGGCAGTGGCAATGGCTTTATCAAAATACTCGTATCGGGCGGAGTAAGCAATTACCAGTATTTTGGAAAACGGGTGAGTGACGGGCTACCCATTTTCAGCACCAATGGCGAGTACAGCGGGCTTTATCCCGGATCTTACCAGGTGGGTGTTGCCAGTGGTGTACCCGGCTGCACGGATACCGCATTCTACAGCAGCCTGATTCCGATACGACAGCCCGATAGTATGCAGATGAGTTTTACAACCACCAATGTCATCTGCAAAGGCGATGCCTCCGGCGGTATAACACTGACTAATATCAGCGGAGGCAACGGACAGAATGTTTACCAGTGGCAAAAACAACTTGGCCAGAGCTATTACGATTATACGTTCAACGGGCAGGGGAATGGCACTTCGCTTACCGGTCTTTTTGGGGGCATTTACCGCCTGAAAGTAACTGATAGAAAAAACTGTGTCAATTACTCGAATGATATTGCCGTACTGGAGGCGCCGGTAGCGCTTGAAATCCTGAATGTACAAACCCGTGATATCAAATGCCTCGGCAGCTTTGGAAAGATATTCCCGGGTGTTATCGGCGGATACGGCACTTACAAGTACTACTTCAGGAGCCTGCCCGCCACCAGCTATACCTTGTTTGATACGTCCTATAATTTTACGGCTGGCAATTACCTGGTTCGTGTGGTGGATTCTCTTGGTTGTACCAAAGATTTTACCGATACCATCAGGTTTACGGCACCATCGGTTGCCCTGGATTTTACGTCAACCTTATCGAATTACAGTGGCTTCAATGTCTCCTGTTTTGGTAACGACAATGGCACCATTACGATCAATGCTACCGGTGGCAATGGTGCGCCCTACTCAGGTTATCAATATGCCATTGGTAACCCGGCAGGTACTTACCAGGTATCAAATGTATTTACCAACCAGACAGCGGGGACGAAAACCGTTACGGTAAAAGATGGCAGGGGGTGCCTGGTTGCCAAAACCATTACGCTCACCCAACCCACTTCGCAATTAACCATTGCCACTTCGATGGTGCGGGATACCTGCATCTACGACAGCACGGGCAAAATTATTGTAACCAGTACCGGTGGTGTACAGCCTTATGTGTACAAAATGACCAAGTCGGATTCACCGGGTGCCTGGTGGGAAACCTGGCAGAGCAGCAATACATTCTCCAACCTGCCCCAGGGGTTATACACGGTGTTTGTAAAAGACCAGAATGGTTGTACACGAACGATAGCCCGGATAGTAACTTATATCAGTGCCGGACCAAACATCAGCCTCAGCAGAACCCATGTGAAATGTTTCAGCGGCAGCGATGGTGCGTCAACCGTTACCGTTACATCGGGACAGAACCCCGTTACCACTCCTTATGTGTATAAGTGGAGTAATGGGGCTACTACTGCCACCATCAGTAATATTGCCGCCGACAGCTACACGATCAGTGTGAAGGATTATCTCGGTTGTAAAAAGGACTCTCCCGTTGTGATTACACAACCTTCAGAACTGGTAAATACCCTCAATGTAAAACCAGTATGCTTTAATGCCACTAACGGGGTGATTACCGTAAACGGCAGCGGGGGCACACCTGCTTATACTTATTCCCTCAACAACGGGGTTACCTACCAGCCGGGAAATGTATTCAACAATGTAGCCCAGGGTACTTACAATGTTGTGCTGAAAGACAATAATAATTGCAAGGATACAGCCACTGCGGTGATCAATACCGTAACTACCGCTACTTTCCTGAACTTCCTGGTGTCGAGTAAGCACAATGCCTACGATACACTGGTGATCAAGGAGGTATGTAACCCCAAACCCGATTCCATCCGCTGGGTATTTGATACCGCTGCAACGGTTATTGATTCTTATGAATTTGAACCGCGTATCCGGTTCAACCGGCCAGGTACCTATAATATCGGTATGACGGCCTGGTTCAGCGGCTGCGACCGTTCGATGACAAAAACGATTGATGTAAAGCCTTTTGATTCCACGATCGTTTATACCAATACCAACCTGACGGGTATCGATACCGTACTGCTCATGCCCAATCCGAGCAATGGCCAGTTTGCCCTGCAGGTTAAATTGTTCCGCCAGCAGCGGCTGGAAGTGTATATCCGTAACCCACAGGGAGCATTACTTTACTACCGCCGCTGGAACGGGGTAAAGGAGGTAATGGAATTTGTAAACCTGAACAATAATGGTTTGCTGCCTGCGGGTATTTATTATATGAAGATCATTACAGATAACGACGCCAGGGACAAACGTCTGACGATATTGTAGTAGCCAGTAATCCGGGTACACATTGAAAACAAAGCACATCATATCAACCTCGCTGCTCATGCTGTCTGCCGGTCGCGTACTGGCACAGCATGACGTGGATTACTTTGAACAGAAGGTGAAAACCTTCAGTTTGAAGAAGGGTGTTACGATGAGCGGATCGCTGGGGCTGAATACGGTCAACTATTACGCATCGTCCAACCAGGGCAGACGGGATCCGTTCAACTGGTTCGCCAATGGCAGCCTCAATATCAATCTTTTCGGCCTTGATGTACCCTTCAGTTTTTCTTATTCCAATGCAAGGGTAAGTTATACGCAGCCATTCAACCGGTTTAAATTTGTACCCAAATACAAGTGGGTCAACATCATGGCCGGTACGGCCAATATGACTTTTTCCAACTATACGCTTGCCGGCCACCAGTTTAAAGGATATGGTATTGAACTCTCCCCGAAGAAATGGAAACTGCAGGCAATGAAGGGAGTACTTAAAGAAGCCATACCCTATACTGATATCCGCAACCCGCAGAACAATACCACGGCATCTTTCAAGCGTGTTGGTTACGGGGCTAAAGTTGGGTACGACAATAACGGGCAATCTGTTGAGCTGATCTTTTTTAAAGCCAAAGACGACATCAGTTCTATACCGGTTATTCCGCCTGGTGCACCCAATACGCCGATGGAGAATATTGTGCTGGGCTTTACGGGCAAGAAAAAACTGGGTAAAAAAATAGCCCTTGATATTGAATACGCCATTTCCGGGCTGACCACCGACTTACGAAGTGATACGGCCAAGCGCGCTGCTGCCGGTAATTACAGCCTGCTGGCCCGTTACTTCAAACAAACGAATACTACCCGTTATTTTGATGCGGTAAATGCGGGGTTTGGTTATACCGGCAGGAACTATGCGATACAGTTGCGCTACGAAAGGATAGCGCCCGAATACCAGACCCTTGGTGCGTATTACTTCAACAATGACATGGAGAACATCACCATAGCGCCCATGCTCCGGCTCTTCAAGGGTAAGCTGAATTTTACGGGCAATATCGGGGTGCAGCGAAATAACCTTGACAAACTCAAGGCTTCCACCACCAAACGTTTTGTGGGTAACCTCAATACCAATATCATCCTGAATGACCAGTGGACGATTACCACCACTTATTCCAATTTTGCCACCTACACGAATATGCGCCCTAAGACGGATCCTTTCTTTCAGAACAATTTAGATACGCTTAATTTTTACCAGGTAAACCAGAACTTTAATGCGAATGTGGGTTATACGTTTGGTAATAAAATATGGCGGCAGAGCCTGATGCTGATGGCTTCCTACCAGAAAGCCAACGACCAGTCTGCCGGAACAGGCCCCTCTACCCTCTCCGATTTCTATTCCGGCAATTTAGCTTACAGCCTGGCCAACAGCCAGAAGGGCTCAAGCCTTTCCGCCTCCGTTAATTACAACCTGAATACGATGCCCGGAAATAAGGCCATATTTTTCGGCCCCAATATCAACCTGTCTAATAAACTTTTCAGCAACCGGATCACGAGTTCGGCCGGCGTGACGTACAACAAGTCGCTGGCCAACGGTATTACGAGTAATGATGTGGTTAGTGGCCGGTGGAGTTTATCGCTGGTGCCACCGCAGAAAAAGGCGGAGGCGCAGCAGAAAACAGGCAATGGTGAGACCAGGGCCGTTGCCTCCGCAGGGAGTTCTGTTCCTGATGGAACAAATCCAAGACATACGGTATCGCTGAATTTCAATTATACCCAACGGTTGAAAAACAGCATACAAAAAACCGGTTTGCGCGAGATTACGATTACGGCAAACTATATGTTTAATTTCTGAGACCCGTTGGTAAACTGAAGTTCGAACGCTATAAAACTAAAGGTATTTATGTTAAGACATTTGCCCACTGCTGCTTTTAAGAGATCAGCCGGAATATTGTTCCTGCTCATCAGTTTTGTGAAAGGTTCTTCACAAACCATCTTCCCTGTACAGGCAAGTACACGCGTGCTGACCCCCTACTCGGTTTATCTGGCCGACTATGCGGTGAACGGCAACGACAAACTGCAGTCTGTACTCATCAACCGGGATGCTGCGCAGACCACCTACCAGGTGAGCCTGCGGCTGACGGTTAAGCTGAACGGGCAGGTGATCATGCGCAGCAGACCGGGCTTTGCGCCGCAGCCGATTACCCTGGCGCCACAGGTGCCGGTGATTGTGGCGGGTTCAACATTAGAACCCTACCTGAAGTCGGAGAACCTCGATTTTATCGGGTACAGCCAGGCGCTTTACGAACAGAACAGGGCCTTGCCGGAAGGCTTTTATGAAATATGTTTTTCGGCATACGATTTTTTCAGGCCTGATGTACAGGTGAGTAATGACGGTTGTGGTTTTTACTACCTTGCCAAAAACGAGCCCCCGCTGATCAACGGTCCGGCCTGCGGCACCACGCTTGCGGCACAATACACCACTCCGATACGCTTCAGTTGGGTACCCAGGAACAATGCCTCACTCAATTCATTCAACAACACGAAATACCGTCTCTACCTGTATGAAGTGAACCCCGCCACAATGAACCCTAATGATGTGGTGAACTCCACCAATCCGGTTTATGTGGACAGTACCCCCATCAACCAGACTTTTTTTGACCTGATGCCCACTACGGTTATTTTCCGCGACACCTTTCTGTATGCCTGGCGTGTGCAGGCTGTAGACGCAGGTGGTGTTGATCTTTTCCGCAACAATGGCTACAGCGAAGTCTGCACCTTTAAATGGGGCGGTGCCGGCAGCAGTAACGGCGCCATTGACAGCGTGCTTAACCTCAACGCAGTAGCCGAAGCACCTAAGAAAGCCAGGGTATGGTGGACAAAAGACCCGGCTAAATTTGATGCGTACAAAATCTATTATAAGAAATCGGGCAACGGGTACAACTGGTTTACCGTTGAAACCACGGCCGACAGTATCCGTATAACCGACCTGGAACCCAATACTGAATACCAGGTAAGGATGCAGGGTAAAAAGAACAACAGCTATGGCTTGTACAGCGGGCTCCGGTATTTCAAGACACCGGCATTGGTACCGCGTCAATGCGGCAGCGACCCGCTGCTCGACAGTTCGATCAGTCCGCGCCCGATCACAAACCTCAGCAACGGCGCGATGGTGACCTATCATGAATTTGACATCAACATCAACGAATTTGAGCCCCTGAGCCAACCCGGGTATTACAAGATCAAAAAGGGTACGGTTTCCATTCCATTCTTTGCCGGCCGGTTGTTTGGTCTCAAGAGTGAGTCGGTATTCATCAACGACCAGAACATCATTACACAGGGCACTATCTTATTCGACAGCAAGGATCTGCAGGCATGGATAGACGATCATCTGGATGATGATTTCGGCGGTAATGATGTGGGTGATGTGGTGAGCGGGGATGATGGCGCTGATTATACAGTAGGCTATGGCATTGGTGGGCCCGGAGCGATCCTGCCCGTATTGCCCATAACCAACGGGGTTACCGATTTGATCATTACCCGCGCAGATGGCGGTAAGGATACATTAAAGAATGTACCCCTACCTACTACTATTAAAGACGTTAACGGAAATATATTTGGTGTTGATAAAGATGGCAAAGTAACCTTTATCGGCAAGAGTGGCACCATCCCGGGCCTGGATCCAGGTACGCTGAATAAGCTGAGCCTGTCGAAAGCAAGGGTAACCTTTGCTCCCACCACTGATCAATTGTTTGCCTTTGACGCCTGGAATCCACTTTTTGCCGGTAAGTTCAGGGTGGAACGGGAGTATGAGAAACTGGTGGACAGCAGCAACCTTTCATTGCCGCCCTACTATGTTTCCAACAAGGCAATTGGTGCCACCAAACAGGATGCCGTATTGGCTAATGTAGCGATTACAGACCAAACCATTATTGCCGACAGCATCAAATTTGTTAATGGCAAGGGTACGCAGTTTGCTGCCACAAAAACCACAACCCCCAACCAATATAAAATACAATTGGTCGGTGGCTCGGGCGGTGATGCGCAGGAACTGTATGCGGTATATAAACTGAATGGCAACTGGATCAGCTTTGGTAAGTTGAAAGTAGCGGGATATAATTTAAAAGAAGAAGAGCTTGTACTTGTACCGATGGGTAATGTTACAGTCAATGTAAATCAGATTCGAGATTCTTTAAATAAAATTTACGGTTCATTAGGTATAACATGGAAAGTAAAAGTTGACGCGCCCTTCTTTGATACTACATGGGATATCAACAAAAATAAACTATTGGATGTATCAGGAAGCAGTTTTTTAAGTCGATATACATCGGAGATGAAAGCGTTAAACAAAGTGTACAAAAAGCTGAGAGGTGTAGAAAAAAAGCCACTCTATATGTTCGTGTTCAAGCGTTCGAAGGTTGAAGGTTTAGAAACAGGTTCTTTTATTGCTGGCGATATGCCACATGATTCGAAATATGGATATCTCTTTGGAGAAGGCAATGAGTTAATCAAGCCTATTGCACATGAGATCGGACATGGAAGATACTCACTAGTACATACGTTTGATGAGCGTTATGGCTTTAGTAAAACCGAGGTTCAAGATAACCTTATGAGTTACAGTGAAACAGGAACAAAATTATTTAAATCACAGTGGGATTGCTTGCATGACCCGGGGCAAATATGGGGCATTTTTGAAGATGACAACGATGGACAAATGGTCATTTACACTGTTGACCGTTTGGCAGAATTTAAGAATAGCCAAGGTTATACTTTCTTAACGCCTGGCGGAAGACCTATTACCCTGCCATCTGATGCCAGCAGATTGACACAGGTTAGAATCGGGGAAATAAGCTCATTCAGTTCATCCGATGTTACACAGCTTGATAAAATCCCTCAAGGCTGTCTTACGAACTTTATGCTGGATGGCAAGATGTACAATGCATATTGTGACCCTCAATATAATAACTTCATTTACTACGAAGCGACAACCGGTGAGAATGGGCAGAAGGAAAGGTATATTGACAATTTGACTAAAGCGCTTACGCCAGCAGAGAAAACAAGCAGACTTGCAATCATAGCTTACCCATGCATGAACAATACACAGGTAATGGGTAGCTTGAGTATATATTTATACGCAATGCAGATACCTCAAAAGGAAGATTACTGGCAGGACATCAACTCAAGTTCTTATTATGGCGCAGGGGGATTCACATCGGCCTTTGATCAATTAGCTGTATACTTTTCCCGGACTAGTGTTAATGCGTCAAGTCCAGAGGGGAATAAATCAATTCCGATTGCTGCTTTTAATTATGGGAATTCTAACAGAAGTGAGTTGATAAAAAGTGATGAGGTAGCCGATTATATGACTAAAAATGTCACATGCGCACTTGGATTGAATCCGGTAATATTAAAAACTGCGAATTTGATTTATCAATTTCCAGGCGCATACACGACTCTTAAAGAATGTCTTGGCGGAACTGTACCAGCATACGATCCTCTTTCATCAGGATTAGGCCTTGCTGCATATCATAATTTTTGCGTTGCTTTTTACAATAAATTAATAGATGTCATTTCTACTTCCAAGAATATTGAGAGTGAAATTCTTCAAGTCAGTACGCCTTCGGCGATGGAATCAGTTTTGGCAAAACTTTGTGGCGAAGCAGGATACCGACCATTAAAGATTGAGACCCGACTACATATATTGAAAATACTTTCTTCAGCCAAGTATATAAATGGATGCTGGATACTTGATGGTAAAAATTGTATTGAGAAGCAGTTGATTTACACTGTAAGTACAACTCCAGAGGGTGAACAGTCGAGGCGGATGTATGATTTCCTTTATCAAAATTATGCTATTACGCAAAAGCTCATACGTGATGTCGATGACAGTAAGAATAAGAGTTTTATGATCGGAGCTATGTGCGACCTGTATGCAAAAGCATTTCAAAAACCAGTTTTTGATTTTGGCGAAAAAGTAATACAGGCGGGAGAAAATAAATACGACAAGTCATGTTTCATGTATGAAAAACTACAAAAGATTGGTGATAATTCTGCTGGCCAGGGAGGAAATACATATCGTACCTATTTTACTGTGGAAACTACGTATGACCCCCTTAATACCGGAACCGGAAGCTATGTTCAAGATCAAATTGTTTTAATTAAAGAAAGTACGATCAAGGTTTCAGGCACAAACAACAGAATCCAACTTCCGGATAATGGATATTTCGCAAAGCGATTTAATGCATTTGACAGAATTTATGTGGAGTTTGGAGAAGATTTTACTGTTGGAAATGAAGTTATTTTTTCAAAAGGGCAATTTGTGGAAATGCCTGCCATGTTTCTTTACCTCATCACTGACAGGCAAGCTAATGCCGATGCAATCAAACGACTTAAAAATTTGGGTACGGTTGTTAAGATGGGATTCGTTGTGCTAGGTGGGTGGCAGTTTCTGGCTGCAAGAACACTTGGTGGATATATTGTTGCATCTGCTGACTTAATTGCACTAACATCAGATCTTTATTTAAATGATTTTAATGGCAGACAGCGTATAATAAATAATGCAACAGATAAGGTAAAAGCAAAACAGATACTCGATGATTTCGAAACTGTAACCACTTACTGGATGAGATTCAGAATGGCTCAGTTGACGATTTCGGCTGGCATTGCAATAAAGAATTATGTTTTTCGTCATCGTCAAGCGATTAAAAACTTACGTAATGAGATCAATGCTAATTCATCTTCTACAGCTTCTGACAAAGAATTTGTGAATAAGTTGGATGACATGGCAGAAAGTGTTGAAAAGTCATCAACTTTCCTGGATAATCTATTCCTTAACCTATCGCAACTTGAGATCCGATTAGGCGCAAATGGTAGCAATACCTTAAAAGGTTGGCTGGTTAAAAATAAAGATCTTTTAAAGTACAGGCATTTTTCCGGAGAAGAGGCTGCCAAAAGAATCGTTACTGAAATTGATGCTGCAACCACTGGCAAAACAGTTAAGAATGTAAGTTTGGTTGGCGACAATGAATTACTGATCGAAATGGAAGGTTTAAATGTTAAGGTGTCAAAAGTTGTCGGAAATGAGTACAGAGTATTTTTAATGACATCAGGCAGTGTAGCTGACAGAATAGAGAAATTTTTCTTATCAAAACTTCGTGATAAATTTAACTCATTAGATGTTCCAAACAAAAGTAAATTCCTTGATGATTTCAATGGCTGTTCGGACGATGCACTCAAGACTCTTGATGCCAATCCTGATTTATTTGAGTTCTGGAAAACAAGACGGGACTATTACATAGCCAGAAAATATCCGGGGGCAAATCATAAACCCTGGGAGCTATCAAAACAGGAGATAATTGCGAGAAATGAAGCAACGGAAATTAAGCTCTTAAATGCGGTTGATAATGCTCCTCCCTCAACCTCACAGGTGGCATCAGCGGGGGCATGCTCACCTGACCTTCCAGCTGAAATGGTTGTAATTAAATATAATAATAAAAATTTCGATGTTTCGAAATTGCAACCAGAACTTCGGCAGCATCTCGCTTATTTAGATTTGATATATAAGGATGCAGGATTAGGGGGGAATCTTTTTGAAAAACTGTATCGTGGTGTTGATCGGACAAAATTGAATTTCGCAAACATACCAGGCATCCATGCTGAAGTATTGGCTGTTAATGAGGTTATTATTCAATTAAAGGCGGCAAATAAATTCACATCTATTGCGGATATGTCAAAAATTCGTGTGCTAGTAAGGGGTAATCCATATGGGAATATGTGTCGCTGTCCTCATTGCTTTTTCCTTACTTTTGACGCAAAGACAGTAGCAAATCAATAAAAAAAATAGTTATGCCCACAAAAGAAGTGATTATAAATAATCAAATTATAACGTTTTACGGTGATGATGAAAATGGCATCTGGCATACGCAGGCAATAGATAATCTTATTGATGGATACCACATAGAATTAGAACTGAACACACATATCTTCTTCAATGAACCATTTGAGTGGTCAATGGTCGAAGAGTATATGGCATTTCTGATGCAGAATAAGTCTACAATAAGTATGTCTGTTTTTAAAGCCAAACAGGTACTCTTTAGTTTTTTTGATGCACTTTTTGATGGTGTTTTAACAACTCAGCAGACGGCCGCTACCAATTTTCAGCTTATTGGTGTTGACTTTACAGGAATACGTAATGGAAGAAATAGCGGTAATTATATGTATGACCTGATTTTCATCATCAAACCAAATGAAGATACATCAGATACTGGAGGAGAATATGTATGGCGTATTTCTTTCGTAAGAAATTTGCTTCTTGGCGTAAAACGTGATTTATGATACATATATCTTTAATAGTTATTCTCAAACCCAAACATAAAAAATGAAAACAATTAAATCTCTACTCTTTGCGCTCTTCCTTTTTACGGGAACCGTTTCCTGGCAAAAGAGCCAGGCCCAGTGTCCGTCGGCCATCTTTAACAGTACCTCAAAAGTAGCGCTGAAAGACCTGACCTGTCTGCCACCGTATACCTACACTGCCGACCTGGTATGGGACGATGGTTCGGGTAATCCGCCACTCGTCCTCGCCCAAAACGTCAGTTGTACAGTAGGCAATAACCTGGCCTCGGATATTGGCGGCGGCAGTGCTGCTGCGGGTGCAGGCTATGTGCTTAATTTCCCGGCCAACACCTTTCCAAGTGCCGACTGTCTCGCTACGGGCAGTACATTGATTACCCTGCGGAACCCCAGCACTACTGCAATCATCGTTGACGTGGCTTTCCAGGATGGCGTATTGCAACCGGATTGTGCGGTTGATTGTATCGCACTTCCCATCACGCTGCAGAGTTTCAACAGCCAGTTTACCGGCAGCCAGGTCAACCTGCAATGGGTAACCACGCAGGAAAGTAACAGCAGCCATTTCTGGGTACTGGAATCCTGCAACGGCCTCGACTATGTACGCATTGCCAAAATAGCCGCAGCGGGCAGCAGCAGCTCTCCCATTACTTATAATTTTACCGATTATACTTTCTGCAAACCCAGGAGTTATTACCGCCTCGAAATGGTTGACCTGGATTGTAAGCGAACCTTCTCCAGCGTACTCAACGTATATACCAACAGTTGCGGCAGTTGTCCCAGCACACCGCCCGTAGCCTCATCGGCTTATGATCCCTGCGTTGGTGTATATGACCTCAAGATAAACGGGCCGGACAGGATCTGCGATAATCCCAATTTTGCCCTTTACCGTCTCAAAAACAAACCTTTCGGCACAACCGTTACCTGGAGCGTAAGCCCATCAGGCTATGCCACAGTTGTGGGTACACAGGGCTATGCCAAAGTAACCCGGATCAATAATTATGCGGGTAATATTACTTTAACCGCCAGCTTCTCCAACAATACTTCCGTTTCTAAAAATATTGCATTGGGTGCTCCCGCCCTCACCGTGGGTACCACGCAGTACTACTCCGGTTATACGCTGGTGCATACGGCCACTGTTTCGCCACTGTTGCAGGGCACAACAGCCGCTGATTACCAATGGTACCAGGGCAGTACATTTATCGGAACAGGCTCCAGTATGACCTTTTATGTGAGTCCCCAGTCCACCGTATATTATGAGGTTCGCGTCAATACCAGTTGCGGACAGTCGATCTATTATGGCAGCGCCTACAACCCCAGCACTGGTGGTGGCGGTGGTGGCGGTACCCCTTGCGACCAGTTCCTCTTTAAGGTATCACCCAACCCGGCGAATGGGTTTATTAACCTGCGGCCCCTGCCTTGCGACAATCCGCCGTTTGAATACAAGACTGCAAAAAAATCCATCGCAGCCGTATATACTGTGCGTATTTATGACCGGGCCAACAACGTCCGCCGTACATTCAGCAATGTCAAAATTGCTGCGGGTGCATCCCTCCGTGTAGCCATTGGCGGTCTGCCAGCGGGCAACTATCTCGTGGAAATGACGGATGGTGTGCGAAAGGGATCAAACTGGATCATTATCGAATAAAATCAATGCTGAACGGCGGGACAGGATCCATTACTGTCCCGCCGGTACAGCATTAACCTTAATCCTCCTGTAAAAGCAAAAACCGATGGAGGCACCTGGTGAATAAAGTAATGCTCAAACCAGCGGCATCAGTCTTGTACTGCCGTTGGATGCAGTACTTATTGTACGTGTGTTGCTGGTGAATCTGTACCGGCAACAAAGAAAATAATCAATAAGAAAATGCCCGGTGTATCATCCGTACCCCGGGGCAGATCCGAACAGTGACAACAAAACCGAACCCGAAAATATAAGCTTATGACAAGTTTAATGAAAATTCTGCTGAGGATGTGCTGCACCTGCCTCATTATGGCCATAGCCGCACAGGGTTATGCTGATACCCTTTCAACCGAAGAAAAGAAGGTGATCGCCAAAACCAATTATGTCAAGGATAACGGGTTGCTCACTTCGTTGCTTTCTCCGGGTGAAGTAGGCTCTTTACCCATTGGTATCGTTAAAGAAATCAATGGAAGGGCCTATATTATTGCCGTTGACAGCGCACGGATCACGCCACAGGGCGGGTTCTTCAGTGCCTATATGGCCGTGCAGATCCCGGGAACAGATCGTAAACTGGCTTTTAAAGCCGAGAATGTTGCGTTTAGTCCGAATGGGGTAAAGTTCTCCAGCACCACCCGGCTGCGGCTCGTGTCGCCAGTGCGGTTCAAAATCAATAATCATGTGGAGCTGCTTCTCCCCGCTGATGGCACCGTTAACTATATAGAATGGGACTGTAACGGGTTCAAGAGCATCAAGCTGGGAGGGACTTTTATTTTTGATGAAACCGTTTTTAAACCCGACCAACTGATGACTAACCTTACGGATGTGAGGGCCAGTTTTACTGTTGAAGCCAACGATCTTCATAATATTGTGGCTTCACTTACCAGTTTTACTCCTTTTAAGGTAAAGGGACTCGGCGATGTTGGCTTTAGTGTAACCAATGCTGCGGTAGATATGAGTGACTTTGCCAATCCTGCTTCTTTTAATCATCCGCCTGAATATGACCAGACCTTTGGCGCCGACATCAATCTATGGCGTGGCTTCTACCTGCAAAACCTCACGGTTCGTTTACCCAAAGACCTCAAAAGCAAGAATGGCCCTGTAAAACTCATGGCCAATAACATCATTATTGACGACATGGGGGTTACCGGAAGTTTTGGCGGTACCAACCTGCTTTCCCTCAACAATGGCAGTGCTGATGGCTGGGCCTTCAGCATCGACAGTGCTTATGTTGACCTTCTCTTCAGCCATGTTAGCGGCGCAGGGTTGAAAGGCAATCTCCAGATCCCATTCCTTGGCACGGGTTCAATGGGCTATGAAGCATCTATCCAGCAACGCAATGGCGATCTTGATTATCTCTTTGCCGTAACCACGAATACAACAAATACTTACAGCCTGCCCCTCGGCGCCCAGCTTACCCTCGCTGCAGGCAGTTCTGTCAAACTGGAAAAAACCAATGGGGTACTTACTGCAGGAGCCTTGCTCAGTGGCAGTGTTACCGTTGGTAAAGATGAACTGCAGGCCACGGGTATTGCCTTTAATAATCTGGAGCTTACTTCCAGAAGTCCCTATATCCTGAGGGGAAGCTTTGCCCTTACAGGTGATGGCCAGGGGCGTTGCAGTAAATTCCCGGTTTCCGTATCCAATGTCGGGCTCGAATTTGCTTCGGGTACTGCCGTTTTGAAGGCCACGGTAAAATTGAACTTTATGAACTCATCCGACAGGGGCTTTTCCGGCGAAACCACCATCAAACTCAAAGCGGGCGTGGTGGAAACCTCTTCTGAACCGCAACCTGGCTATATTGTAAAAGACCAGCGCTGGGAATTTCAGGGCATTTCGGTGGAACGCATCGCAATCAATGCCAATATGGGCGGGTTCCAGCTTAATGGCATTATTGATCTCTTCAAAGACCATCCAAAATTTGGTAATGGCTTCAGGGGTAATATCGCCTTCAAGGTAAAACCCGTTAAGGAATGGTTCCGCGTGAATGCTTATTTTGGCAGTAAGAATGATGGCAATGGTGATTACCGTTACTGGCAACTGAATGTATGTGTACCCATTAAAATCCCCATTGTACCCTCAGTCCTCACGATTACGTCCATCACAGGTGGTGTCGGGTATCACATGACCAAAGTGCTGCAAACGCCGAATTTCTATGCCATGTCCACCCTTGTCAACAATTCTACGCAGGATACCACACTGGCAGCACTTGACAGGTGGCCTGCCGACTTTGACTATGTGCCCGACCAGAACTCGGGTTTGGGCATCATGCTCGGTGCTACAGCAGAACTGGTAAATGCCAATATCCTGTATGCCGATGTTAAATTCGAAATCCTCTTTACACCAAGCTGGGGATTGCGGCGGGTGCAGTTAACGGGTGGTGCTTATTTCTTCAAGGGTAAAGGCCCCAATGATGTGGGTACATACCTTACCGAAGGCCAGGCTTCCTCTGCTCCCATCTACGCTCATATGAACCTGCTCTACGACAATGACAACGGCGTTTTCCATGCCTCCATCAAAACGTATATCAAGTTCCCTGCCATAAAAGGTACGGGTCCAAACAACCTTGTAGGAGAAGTGGTATTCCATGTGGACAACCAGGACTGGTACCTCTATATCGGTCGTCCGTCGCAGATGCTGGGATTGTCATTTGTCGGCATCCTTGATATTAATGCCTATGTCATGATCGGCAGCAAGCTGGAAAACATGCCGCCGCCACCGCAAATACTACTGAATATCCTGGGCAACCCCAATATTTACCAGGGCATCAACCCTTATACCATGGCCGTGGGCGGAGGCTTTGGCTTTGGCGCACGCTTCCAGGCGGGGCTTCCCAAAGTAGGTCCGGCGCACCCGGATGGGTTATACTGGTTAGGCCCGTTCTATGCAGGCTTACAGGTGGGTGCAGGCTTTGATGTGATGCTCACCAGGCTTACGGCACCGCCCTGCGCGGGTATGAGCGACTGGGGTATGCACCATTGGTATGCCATGGGGCAGGTATATGCTTACCTGCAGGCACGCGTGGGTATCAAGGCTTTTGGCAAAATGTTCGATATCATCTATGTAGCTGCGGGCGCATTACTACAGGGTGGTTTCCCTTCACCAACATTTATGAAGGGATATGTTGCCGGCCGGTACCGCATACTGGGTGGTCTGATCAAAGGCAGTGTACGCTTCTCCTTTACCATCGGCGATGAATGTACGCCTTCCGGTGGTGGCAGTAACGGGCAAAACGAAGAAATTCCCATTATACAGTCTTTCAATCCTGCACAAAGCAGCGATTCGGTTAGTGTATTTGTGAAACCCAGGGTTTCGTTCAATACACAACTCAATCGTGAAATACAATTGTCCGACGAAAACCCGGATGTGGTCAGGATAAAACTCGACAAATTGCAGATACTCAAGGGTACAACTACCGATACAGTAGCCGCGACAAAGGTTTTCAGTGAGGAAGACGATGCGGTAACCCTCTACCCCACTATCCTTCAACCACTGTCGGATTACAAGGTAAAAGCGAAGATTGCCTGGGAGATCAAAGATTCCAGCAATACCTGGAAACCATACCTTGTGGATGGTGTACAGAAAACAGAAGAGAAAATGATCACCTTTAAAACAGGGGCGCCGCCGAAGAAAATCCTGATGGATGATATCAAGTCTGCATATCCCATACCCACACAGTTGAATTTCTACCAGAAACAACTGAATGGGGCTGGCTTTATCAAACTGAAGGGAGATATGGCTGAAGTGTTCAATACAGAAAACAACACTTATAAGTTTGTCGTTAAATTCAATGACGGGTCAGCAACTCCTAAACAGTCGGATGTAACGTATGATGGAGCCAATGCAAGGGTGAACTTTACCGTACCAGACCTCAACTATGGCAGTACCGTACAGATGAAGATGTACAAAACCCTGATCAGTGATCCGACGGGCGAAAGCAGTTTCCTCATCTTCCAAACCGGCTTCAGGGTAAGTAATTTCAATACGATTGAAGAAAAGTTAGCCACAATTGATACCAACCCCGAAAACCTTGTAAACATTGCTTCGGGTAATATCACGGTTATTGGCAGAAGAACAGGAAACTTCGAGCAGTTTGATAAATTTGAATTATCCGGTTTTGGTGATAGCGGGGTGGCGAGGCCCATGCTTTATACAGAAGCGGTGCATACGGGTAATTGGTTTTACAACAACCCCAAACCCCTCTTGTACGACAATTACCCCACCCAGGATCTTCGTGGGTTCAATGCGGGCATTACCTGGAGGGATATCCGGTTGCTGAGTCCATTCTATGTAAACATGATGCCTGCACCACTGCGGGGTATGAAGATCCACAACAACCAATGGCCGGAGGGCGGAGCGCTTACATCTGAACAGATCAACAGCCGTACGCCGGTATTTAATGATGGGTCAATTACCACGGGCTATTATGTTTCCTGGTACACGGCCAAAGACTTCTATGAACTGCGCAACAAGTATGCGATGCTGTTTATGGATCAGGTCTGGAGCAACGATATACCCATGATACCACCCTATGCGTTGAATATCCTGACGGCGCCTGGTTATGTTGACCTGCAATATGGCAGCTACCCGGCCAGGATCACCTATATAATTCCTGATGCTGGGCTACAGCCCATTATCAGGGACATCACCCTCCAGTTTAACCAATAATCACAACATGGCTGGCGTTGCTTGTAAAAGAGCAGCGCCAGCCTTATATTTGAAGCCAAGTTCGTCAATATGAAAAAAATAATTTCCGCCCTGTTTATCCTTTGCTGCAGTACTGCCGTGGCACAGCAAAAAGAAGGGTTGCGCCTGATCGCCAACGGCAAAAAGGATTCTATCCAGCTCCGGTGGGCACCTTCTACCCCCTATCTCTGGCAGATCGGTAATAAGGCCGGGTATGTTGTGGAACGCCTTACCTATATGCGCGATGGCAAAGTACTTCAGGTAACCAAACAGGATGTTACCCGCCTCAATACCGAACCGGTAAAACCATACACCCAGGAGCGGTTGTTGCAGATGGCCAAAATCAACGATCGCGCTGCCGTAGTAGCAGAAGCCATTTATGGTAAAAAATTTGAAGTAACCGGTCCCGGTAGTAATGCGCCTAAAAAAGGAGATATCCTTGCAAGGGCAAGCGAAGTGGAAAACCGTTTCGGGTTTGCCCTGCTGCTTGGAGACGTATCGCCCGAAATAGCCAAAGCAACCGGCCTTTTTTTTACCGACCGCCAGGTAAAAAAAGGTGAGCGGTATATCTATCGTGTACGGTTTGCCAGCGAGCCCAAAAACCTCAAATATGAATCGGGTACGGTGGTGCTTGAGTCCACCGACGAAATGAAACTGCATAAAATAAACGATGTTAAAGCTGAATTCAGCAACCTGCTTGCCACCCTGCAGTGGCCTGTGCTTTTTTCTACAGGCACTTATACCGCCTACAGTGTAGAACGCTCCTCCGATGGTAAAAATTTTGCACGTGTAACCGAACTTCCCATCATCAGTACCAGTGCCAAACGCGATGGCGAGTATGCCAGTTTTATGGATTCGCTCAAAGACAATACCTCACTTTATTACTACCGGATCCGGGGCATCTCTCCTTTTGGCGAAACCGGACCACCCTCTGATGTCATCAAAGGAAAAGGGAAAGAGCCCATACAATATGCCATCTCGATCGACACCATTGAAGTGATTGAGAACAAAAGGATACGCATCGGCTGGAAAACGGACAATCAAAGCAACAGCACGGTAAAGGGATTCCAGGTCTATCGTGCGGCTACAGATGATGGGCCTTACTTTACGGTCAACAAAAAAATATTGCCCGGCACTGCTGCAGAATTTGTTGATGAAACCCCGGGCAACAGCAATTATTACCGTGTTAAAGCCGTTTTTGAAGATTCCGCCAGTTCTGTCATGACCTTTTCGCACCTGGCCATTCTTGAAGACCTCAACCCTCCCTCCCCGCCTATCGGCTTAAAAGGAACAATTGATTCCAATGGTATCGTAACCGTTTCCTGGGATCAGAATAAGGAGAAAGATTTTTATGGTTATCGCGTCTTCCGTGCCAACTCACTTCGGGAAGAATTTGTAGAGGTATCCCGTAATATTGGCAAACAAACTAATTTTAAAGACACCCTGCAACTGAACACCCTGACCAAAAATGTGTACTACCGCGTGGTAGCATTGGATAAGACCTACAACAACTCTGATTATTCGCAGGCGTTGCTGCTTAAGAAGCCCGACACCGTTTCTCCTGCCCCGCCCTTGTTTACCTACGGGAAAAGAGAAGGTGATAAGATCAGGATTAAATGGACACCCAGCCCCAGCGATGATGTGGCGCGTTATACGCTTTACAGGCAGGAAACCGATGCTGCAGCGCCAGACTCTATTGCTGCCTGGAGTGTTGCCGATGGCCGAAAGGAAATGGAAGATGGTCAATCGCTGCGACTGGGCAAAAGCTATACCTACACCCTGTATGTATATGATAGTGCAGGCAATAAATCCCGGGGAAGTTTTGGTGAAATCTTTTATGAAACCGGTTATCGCGACGAAGTAGCTGGTGTAAAGGCAAAGGCCGACCGGGAGAACCATAAGATTACCCTTAGCTGGGATTATCAAACACCTGGGGTGGAAAAATATGTCATCTATCGCGCAAAAGAAGGGCAACCCCTGATTATTTATACCACCCTGGCACCGGAGAGTAAGACCTTTACGGATACAGAACTGCTGGTGAATAACAATTATGTGTATAAGATACAGGCACTGTTTACAGGCGGTATGCGGTCGAAGCTGACAGGGGAAATAAAGGTTAAATATTAACGAACCATTTGTCCTCCGGTATTATTATAAAGCCATCTGCCATAGTGTTTAGTGGTTTTCATGTGCAGTAAATTCAGCGCGGCTGAATAAATATCCTGCAATCAGCCGGATCGCTGTATCTTTACGCCGGAAGCAGGTACATGATGAACCCTGTTTTATACACGCTTAATACCAGGTACATTCTTACGCTGCATGTACATCAACATCCATCAGAGTATTGCTGAACTTTCCGGTCGGAATTAATTCCGGTTGTATTGGTAATTGTTTAAAACATTTCTGATGATGAAAAAAGAAACATTTCTGCTCGCGCTGTTGATGACCATACTGGGGCTTAACACAACAGTTGGCCAGGCCAACAAGAAAGAAAGTTATTCTGTCAATTTTGGTCCCGAGCTTCTTTTTCCGGAAAGTGATTTCAGGGAAACACACAAAAATGGCTTCGGTGCAAGTGTCAAAGGCGAATATACCTTCGGTAAACATTTAAGCACCACGCTCAATACCGGTTTCTCTGTATTTCAGGGTAAAAGAAAGCCCGGCAATGTGCTCAACACTCCCCTCAATTATGCATCCCTTGTTGCTGTTCCTGTGAAGGTTGGTGCGCGGTATTATGTAGGCAGTTTCTACGTGCAGGGTGAAGGCGGTATTGTATTGGCGAGCAAGTTTGTGCGTTCTACCAATGGGCTGCTGAGTATTGGCCTTGGTGATAAAATAAGGGTGGGTGGTAATAAGATCGATATTTCGGTAAGACAGGAAACCTGGTTTGCCCGTCCGCGCAACTTCAATATGGCCGTAATCAGGGTGGCTTATGAAATAGTTTGGTAGTGCTTATACCGGAAGCCGGATACCCCGGAAACTCCAGATGCCGCAATTGCTTTTAAAGCGTTGCGGCTTTTTATAAGCCGGAAGATGCACTTGTATATCCCATTTGATGAATAATGTATTATTTACACATTAAATCGTAAATTCACGTTTTAAACATCATCTCTCCCATGATCAAAAAATTGTTTGCCGCAGTTATGTTTACTGCGCTTGTCTTCTTTGTAACGGCACAAAACAAACTGACGCTCCGGTCGCCCAATGGTAACCTGTCCTTTGCTTTCTGGCTTAATGATGCCGGTACAGCGATGTACAGCCTCGATTATAAAAGCAAAGCGGTGGTGCTGCCATCCACACTCGGTATCGATCTGCTCAATACTTTCGACAATAAGCCCCTGCCCTCACTGGCAAGCGGACTGACGTTGCTGCGTTCGGCCAATATGGGCTCAGATACCTGGTGGAAACCGGTTTGGGGTGAGGTGAAAATGATCAGGGACAATTACAAGGCACTTTTGGTAACCCTGACCAGCGGAGGCGACAAACCCATCCGCATGACGCTCACATTCAAATTGTTTGATGATGGCCTTGGCTTTCAGTACGCCTTTCCAGATCAGCCCAATATGACGCATTTTATTGTTCAAAATGAACATACCACCTTCCGGCTTGCGGGCGACCACAAGGCTTTCTGGTTACCGGGCGATTACGACTCCAACGAGTTTAACCCCAATACCTCCCTGCTGAGTGAGGTGGATGCCGCCGATGGTAAATACGCCGGAGAAATCTATGCCAAGACTTTCTTTGATAAAAACGCGGTACAGACGCCCCTGATGCTGAAAAGCAATGACGGGCTTTACATCAACATCCACGAAGCGGCATTGGTGAACTATCCGGCCATGAACCTCATCCTTGACAAACGCAATTTCACCCTAAGTTCGGCACTCGTACCTGATGCGCTGGGCAATAAAGCCTATCTGCAAACACCCTGCAAAACCCCGTGGCGTACCATAATTGTGTCGGACAAAGCAACAGATATTCCTGCCTCAAAGACCATACTCAACCTCAACGATCCTTCGGTTATTAAAAATACTTCCTGGATAAAGCCCACCAAATATGTAGGTGTATGGTGGGAGATGCATGTGGGTAAAGCAAGCTGGGATTATGGCATACCCGACTCCAGCCATCCGGGTGTACTGAAGCCCCATGGCAAGCACGGTGCCAATACGGCCAATGTAAAAAGGTATATCGACTTTGCCGCCCTGCATGGTTTTGATGGCGTGCTCGTGGAAGGCTGGAACGTGGGCTGGGAAGACTGGTTTGGCCGGTATAAAGAGAATGTGTTTGATTTTGTTACCCCCTACCCCGACTTTGACGTAAAACTCCTGCAACGTTATGCTGCAGCCAAAAAGGTTAAGCTCATCATGCACCATGAAACATCGGCCTCCGTAACCAATTACGAACGGCATATGGATACCGCCTACCGTTTTATGAAGGCGCATGGTTATGATGCGGTAAAGACGGGTTATGTGGGTCGTATCATACCCCGGGGTGAACACCATGACGGACAATGGATGGTTAATCATTACCTGCGCGTGGCTAAAAAAACAGCAGACTACCAGATTATGCTCGATGCACATGAACCCGTAAGGCCTACAGGACTCAGCCGCACCTACCCCAACTGGCTGGCCTGCGAAGCCGCAAGGGGCATGGAATTCAACGCCTGGAGTAAAGGCAATAAACCCGATCATGAAACGATCTTCCCCTTTACGCGGTTTATGGGCGGGCCGATGGACTATACCCCCGGTATCTTCGAATTGAAAATGAGTACCTGGGATCCGATGAAAAAGGAAACGATACATACCACTTTAGCCAAGCAACTGGCATTGTATGTTACGATATACAGTCCGCTGCAGATGGCGGCAGACCTGCCCGGGAGTTATGAAAAAAGGCTGGATGCCTTCCAGTTTATTAAAGATGTGGCGGTGGACTGGGACGACAGTAAATACCTCGAAGCAGAGCCTGGTGATTATATTACCGTAGCCCGTAAAGCGAAAGGCAAGGCCAATTGGTTCCTCGGGGCTATTACGGATGAAAACCCCCGCAGCACCACCCTATCCTTAGACTTCCTGGATGCGGGTAAAAAATACATGGCAACGATTTATAGTGATGCTCCCGATGCGCATTATGAGAACAATCCCGGCGCATATGTAATCACTAAAAAAATGGTTACCAGCAAAGAAAGCCTTACACTGCAATTGGCCGCTGGCGGGGGGGCTGCGGTAAGTTTTGTACCGGTAAAATAGCCCGTTCCTATTCCTGGAAACGTTACAGCAGCTTTTTATCCATAAAATCCTGCACCATATTCCTGTAGGTGTCGCTGATGGGCAATTGTTTACCGGCGATGATCACTTGTGCAGCTTCCACTTTATCGAGTTACATTGTATTGATGATATAAGAATGGTGGCTGCGGATAAAATCCGTGGGAAACGGTCTCCCGCTTTTTACAAATATAATACGTGAAGTGTCTGCGCCCGGACCGGCGGCCAGAGCCGGGGCATTTTCCATTTTAGCGACGGCTGTCTATGGTCGTGAAGGCGCATATGCTATTTTCCGGATCAGTGATAAGACAAGGGAAGTACTGAAGAGGAAAGAAGAATACCGCCGACGGTTCAGGTATAAGGTACGCTTGTATTAACCGGGTTGATTTGATTGCCCCGCCACCCTGAAATGGGTGGTTTTTTATTGCAGTCACATCTCCTTTGTACGAACTGATGTCATAAAGGGGTATTGTATATTCCCCCTATTTCTTCAAAATATCCCCCTTTGGGTCGCATATATCCCCCTTCTTCAGCCAGAAATCCCCTATACCCAGTTTAAGGTATTGGTGCGTACACATACATGATATAATTTTATAACATCTTAACAAACATTTCTTTAAACATAAAATCAAACAAATGAAAAAACTCTTCTCTTTCACATGTGCAATGCTTCTGCTCAGCCTGTCCATGCAGGCACAATTAAGCCGGGGTGGAAAGCCTTTCAGTTTCACCCACCCACTGGGCGATAACCTCGAAGCTGCCAAACAGGTTCTCCCTTTACTGGATGTACAGGCTCTGCAAAAAGCCTCTGCAGGTGCCATCCAGAAGGGCGAAATGATGCCTGCGGGTCAGATACTGCCGGTAAACTATACTTTAGACAACAGCGGTGTATGGACCACATTGCCCAACAAAGACCGGATCTGGCGACTGCACCTGCAGGTACCCGATGCCCCGGCCACCTCGCTCTATTATGAGAATTTCTACATCCCTGAGGGCGGTGTACTGTATGTATACAATGCAGAGCAAACACACCTGATCGGTTCATTTGGTGCGCACAACAACAACGCAAGCAAGTTGTTTGCCACCGAAATCATTTATACAAGCGATTGTATACTGGAATATTACGAACCGGCTAATGTAAAAGCCAGGGGTACTTTTACCATCACAGGGGTATCAAATGTTTACAATGCCCCCGAACCTCCTGCCAATATTCACCTGCAAAACCCCAAATGCTGCGGTTTTGGTACCTCCGGCAGTTGCAACGTAAATGCCAATTGTCCGGAAGGTAATGCCTGGGCGTCACAGAAAAAATCAGTAGCCCGTATCCTCATCAAAAATGGTGCAAACCAGGGCTATTGCAGCGGTGCATTGGTGAATAATGTTAACCAGGATTGTAAGAATTATTTCCTTACTGCCAACCATTGTGGTGCGGCCGTAAGTGCAGCAGATAAAAACCAATGGATATTTTATTTCAACTACGAGTCTGCCGGTTGTACCAATGGCGCATCAGAACCTGCATCCAGTACCATAACCGGTTGTACTATGCGGGCCAGTGCGTCTAACGGTGCCAATTCCAGTGTATTCGGGTCAGACTTCCTGCTGGTGGAATTTAACAATACCATACCGGCTGCCTACAATGTATATTATGCCGGCTGGGATGCCAGTGGTACAGGCAGCAACAGTGGTGTGAGCATCCACCACCCCGCGGGTGACATCAAAAAAATATCTACCTATTCTGCTGCCCTCACCTCAAGGCGCTATTACAGCCAGTTGCCCGACAACTCGCACTGGCAGGCTAATTGGGTGGCTACGGTTACCAATCATAGTATTACTGAAGGTGGTTCCTCCGGTTCTCCCCTGTTCAACAGTACCGGGCGTATCGTGGGCAAACTCTCGGGTGGCCCATCTGCTTGCACGGCTGCAGCAACTGACAAAAATGATTACTATGGTAAGGTGTCATACGACTGGACCACTAATGGCACCGTAGCTTCTCATCAACTGAAGCCCTGGCTTGATCCGGGTAATACCGGCACGACTGTACTGGATGGCAAAGCTGCTTGTGTTGCTGCGGGTTGTCCTGATATCCAGGAAGCCAACAACACACAGGCAACAGCAGGTACCATCCTGTCCGGCACCACTTACAAGGCACTGATTGCCACCAGTACCGATCAGGATTTTTACAGGTTTACCGTTGGTGCGGGCAGCAACATTACTGTGTCACTGACTACACTTCCCTTCGATTACGATATGCAACTGCTCAACTCCGCAGGTACTGTTGTGGGGAGTTCTTCCGCTGGTGGTACCACCAATGAAAGTATTTCTCTTACCGGTGCAGCCGCTGGCACCTACACAGTACGGGTATTTGGTTATAATGGCGCATTCTCAGCCACCAACTGTTATACCTTGCTGGTAACTGCTTCGGGCGGAAGTACCTGCTCCAATACTTTTGAACCCAATGAGACATTGGCTACTGCTGGTTCCATCAATTTCAATTCAGATCATTTCTCGCAAATTGCATCGGCAACAGATGTGGATTGGTTCAGGTTTGGTAATACAGCGGCACAGCCCAACATCAAATTAACCCTGTCTGGTATGCCTGGCGACTATGACCTGTACCTGTATAATGCTGCAGGCACATTGCTTGGTTCTTCTACAGCCGGAGGTACTACTGCTGAAGCCGTTGTATATAATGGCGGTGCAGTTGGTACTTATTATGCAAGGGTGATCGGCTATAATGGGGCATTCTCCACAACGGTTTGTTATAAACTGAGGGCCGATATCAGTTCTGCCATACTGAGCAAGAGCGTTGACGCATCAATCGCGGGTAAGGATAAGGGCAACCCCGTTACCGTTTTCCCCAACCCTGTTAACCGCAAGCTGACCATTGGCTTTACTGCCGACCAAAGCCAGGCTGGCGTGCAAATGATTACCATTACAGATATGAGCGGACGGGTATTATTGCGCCGCAATATTCCTGTAGTGGATGGCAGCAACCTGCAGCAAATCGAACTTCCCGCACGCATGAGTAGTGGTCTCTACCTCCTGAGTGTGGGTAGCAGAACACCGGTGAAGTTTGTAAAGGAATAACAATGCTGAATAATTAATACCAGAAGTATGGGCCGGTTATTGCAACCGGCCCTTCTTTTTAACCCAAATGTTGCACCAGCAAAATTTACCCAGGGGCTGCGGCCGGGATTTGAAAACCTCCGGCTGACAAAAAATGCCGGGCCCAGACCATAAGCGTCTGCGGTTAATTGGCGACAATTATCACCCGAAAGTAGTAAAACGCGTGCTTGCCTTTCCTGTCAAAAGGTGGTATCTTTCTTGTCCTAATCCTTAAAACATAGTTTATGATTAAACAACTCCTGGCTGTCTGCATAGGCATCGGTTTCGCAGCAGCCGTATCTGCCCAACCGGGTGTGGCTATCTCCGCAGCCCCGGCAGTTCCCCATCCTGCAGCCATGCTTGATATTACCAGTACAAGCAAGGGATTGCTGATTCCCCGTCTTTCCACTACACAACGTACAGCCATCAGCAGCGTGCCCGACGGCCTGGTGGTGTATGACAGCACAATAAAAAAATTTATGTATTACAATGCTGCGGCAGCTTCCTGGCAATTGCTGGGCAGCGACACCCTGCAGATACCCTTCCGGAAAACCTTTGCCCAGAGTACGGGTGGTGGTAGTGGATATACACCCTTAGCGGCCCTGTTCAGCCTGACCAATAACGGCAGCAACCCGGCAGCTTTATTCCGGCAGCAGCAAACCGGAACAACCCGGGGTAATGCACTCTATGCTGAATATGATGCGGCTAATTTTGCAACCGGGTACAATGCTGCTTTCTCGGCTTATGGTATGCGTGGCCGCTATACGGTTGGGATTGCGGCCTATTCGGACAGTACGGCAGCGATGACCGCTTACAACATTTACCGGGGTACTGCCATCATGGCACAGAATTCGGTAAATGCAGGGGGCGGTCCATTTGCAGGTATTGCGAGCGGGATTTTCAACAGCAATAAAACCCTTGAAGGCTTTGCCTGTGGTATTTACCAGGATGGCATCGCCTCCTCTCCGCTTGTTTTTTCCTTTGCCAATGCGGCCATAGCGGGTTACAGTGAATCCGGGGCAGGTGGCAAATTCTTTGGTACCGATACTGCCATTCATGCCATTGGTAATACTTACCTGATGGGTAACCTGCGTATTGCCGATGGTACACAGGGCAATGGAAAGATACTCCGAAGCGATGGTGCAGGTAATGCGGGTTGGGCAGGCAACCTGAAGAATGGTGTTTTAACAATACCTGCTGCTGCTTTTACAGCCCTCAGTGGCAACGGCACCTCCGCAGATTATAGCCTTGACGCCGGGGAAAGCAGTGTCTTCAATGATATTACCATTACTAATACCACCACCAATGCAGCGTTAGTAGCCCCTGTACAACTACCCAATGATGCGCTTGTTACCGGAATGACGTTCTATGTATATGACAACAATACCACCATTGGCCTGAAAGCAGAACTGATCGCTGTACCTAACGATGGTTTAGGTACCGCATCCTTTTACGCAATCAATACCGGCGCAGCTTTTGCTAATGTAATCTTTTATAATAGTTTCACTTCTCCCGGTGCGCTCACTACTATCAATAACAACACCACCAGTTATATGGTTAAAATATACCCCGTCGATGCCGCAGGTGTTCTAACCAACTGGGGGCCTTCACTCTACATCAAGGCCGTCAAGTTCAACTACAGCTACGCACCACTGTAAGGCATTATCACGCGGGCTTGCAGCACTATACCTTATACAGCACACCCGTTCTGTACAAGGTATGGATCACAAAAAGATTTCTTTCCATATCCCGCACAGTGGTTTGGTGCCGCTTTGCCAGTTGCCGGAGGGCGAGCAGAAAATCCAGCCATTGTGCCGTGGTAAAATTGGCACCTTTACTGTTGCCCTTAACCAACCCGAAATAATGGAGCAGTTCCCAGACACGGACATCAATAACCCCATACGTATCCGGATACAACAATGTAAGCAAGGCAGAAGCCATCGGATAGGAAACGCCTTTAAGGGTGATCAGTGTTTCAATCTTTTCAGGTTCGGTTGTACAGGCGAGTGCTGCTGCTGTTATCTTTTTTACGCTTGCGGTATTGTTGCCGCGGATATGGTGAATGGCGCGTGGTGATTTCCAGTAACAAACTTTTTCCAGTTCAGCCGCCTTCAGCCATCCACGCTGCGCAGCGGGGGCAAGGCTGCTCATTACCGCTATTGTTTGTGGCCACTCTTCAGCAGACCAATGTTTTTTGATCAATGTGGCCAGCCGTACTGCCGGCATTTTTTCTACGGGCATGATCTATTGTTTACAGGTTATACCTCCATTTTACAATTGGTGGTGAAAAACGCTTATACATCATTACAACAATGTTCCTTTCAGGAACAGAAAAGCTACGGAAAAATAAATAATGATTCCCGTTACATCCACGAGTGTGGCCACAAAAGGTGCCGAAGATGTGGCGGGATCGAGCCGCAGCTTTTTCAGAAAGATGGGCAGCATCGACCCGGTAAGTGTACCCCATAGTACCACGCCCAGCACCGATACGCCGGTAACAAGGGCAAGCTGGAGGGTATAACTGCTGTAGAGATGAGGTTGGATAAAACTCCAGAGATAGGTACGCATAAATCCAACCGCCCCCAGGATACCACCCAGCACCAGGCCTGTCTTCAACTCGCGGTTAAAGATGCGCAACCATTCGGCAATGGTAATTTCTCCTTTTGCCATAGCCTGTATCACCAATGTGGATGCCTGTGAACCGCTATTACCACCGCTCGAAATGATCAACGGTACCAGCATATTGAGCACCAATACTTTCTTGATCTCGTCTTCAAAAAAGCTCATGGCACTGGCCGTAAATAACTCCCCGACAAACAGGATCACCAGCCAGGGGGCGCGTTTGCGGATCAGTTTCCAGAAAGGCATATCGAGGTACGGTTCATCCAGTGCCTCGGTACCGCCTATTTTCTGGATGTCTTCACTAAACTCCTCCTCTGCTATCCAGAGTACGTCATCAATCGTTACAATACCCAGCAGGATGTTATTGTCGTCTGTTACCGGCAATGCCACCCTGTTGTTCATTTTAAAAGCTTCGGCCGCCTGTTCCTGGTCGTCGTTTACCTTCAGGGTGATGTAACGGCCATCCACCAGTTCATTCACCATTGTCTCCGGCCTGGCCAGTATAAATTCCCGTATCCGTATATCATCCACCAGTTCGCCGTTGGAGCCAATCACATAGATCACGTCAATGGTTTCGCTGTTCTTGCCCACCCGGCGTATGATGTCGAGCACCTCAGCTACGGTATTACTCTCGTGTACATATACATAGTCGGGCGTCATCAGCCGCCCCACACTATTTTCGGGGTATCCCAGCAGCGACAGGGTAATTTTGCGTTCTTCCACGTCCAGCAGCTTGATGAGGTCGCGCACGGCTTCCTTGGGCAGTTCTTCCAGAAAGGCCGTCCGGTCATCCGCCGGAAGCGCGTTCAGCAAAGCTGCCGTGGTAAATGAGGGCAGGTTCCGGATGATGCGTTTCTGCTCGGGTAACTCAAGTATCTTAAACACACTTACGGCACGGTGGGTGGAAAGGTGTGAGATGATGGGGCATTCCCAATCCTCGTTGTTATAGACGAGTTCGGCAACATCGCTGATGTTCTGGTGGTTCAGGAAATCCTGGATCACCAGCTTGTCATCAGCCGCAATGACTTCTTCAAAACGATCCTGTAATGTTGTTTCTTCCGGTTCCAATGGCCTGATTTTGTTGCGCGATGAATTATCTTGCAAATTAGTTGATTTCATACTAATACCACCCGGTAACATGCTCAAGCCTTATTTATACATCAGCCTCACCAGCCACAAAGGCCGTGGGGTCTTTACCCGGGAGCGCATCCCCGCAGGTACCGTAGTGGAAGTGGCTCCGGTGATTGTACTACCGGGACGGGACAGGGCACACCTCGATCATACCCTTTTGCATGACTACATTTTTGAATGGGGCAAAACAAAGGAAGAATGTTGTATGGCACTGGGCTATATACCCATCTACAACCACCACTACAAAAGCAATTGCGAGTACTTTATGGATTTTGACGACCATACCATTATGGTTAAAACCGTACGTACGATCGAAAAAGGGGAAGAACTGACCATCAACTACAATGGCGACTGGGATGATGCCAAACGGGTATGGTTCGATGTAAGGGAATAACTCCGGCTTCGGCAGGTGAATAGTGCTTTTATTCAGGGGCGCAGCACAGCATTTTTTGTGCTGGTGAGTAAGGCATTGATTTTACTGTTCCACTCGTTTTGTTTTTCAGCATTGATGCCATTTGACGTTTCCTGGTCATACTGGTCCTGCAGGCGGTTCAGGTAAGCATAGCTGTCGGCATACGCTGTATCAAGTAACGCATCATAATTATTTTTGGTAAACTTTAGTTCGCGCAGCTTTTGTACAAAAAGCAGGGCGGCTATATAGCTGAGGTCGAAATGCCGTTGTTCGTGGTTGAGGATATAAGCCGTTTTCCGGTCGGGCTTTACCCAGGAACGGGATTTGTTGAAAAAGCAATATACATTAACATTGATGAATGCCTGGCTGGCATTATAACCCATACCCGCGTCGAAGCCAAACCCTGAAGAGGTAAGCGCGGCCACCCTGCCACCGGTTTCGGCCTTACCGGTAAACTGGTGCCATTCAAGCGCCTTGTCGTAATACACGGTATCTGAACCGGGCTTTGCAACAGGCAGCACAAAACGGATATTGGCCTTCAACGATTGGGCTGATATGTACAACGGGCCAAACATAAGGGGCAGTATAAGAAAAAAGCGCATGAGCAGAATTGATTTATGTAAAGAAACCCTTTTACGGAATCAATTATTGTTCCGCAGGCGTCGCTCCACCAAATTTACAATTTCATTAACACTGATCTGTTCCATACATTTAAAATGACCGCGCGGGCAGCGGGCATAGCCAATCTTGCTGCAGGGGCGGCACCAGAGTTTGCTGACCTCTACCACATCATAAGGTGCCAGGTTCCGGGCACCATAGAAAGGATACATACCAAAAGCAGGCACGGTATTGCCCCAGACCGAAATAACCGGTTTTTGTAAGGCCGCTGCAATATGCATCAGCCCCGTATCGTGGGTAACGATAAGTTTTGCCCTCCGCACCAGGTCGGCCGATTCATTGAGGTTGAATTTGCCGCAGGCATTATAAATCTTGATATCATCGATGGCTGCAATGGCCTTTCCGTCTTCATAATCTTCTTTTCCACCGAGCAGCACAATCGGGTGGTTGATGGCTGCACACAATGCTTTTAACTGGTGCAGGGGCAGTTTCTTGGTGGCCAGCGCTGCGCCAATAACCACACCGATAAACCCGGCCGCATGTGCGGTGGGCAGGTCTTCCTGTTTTACCCGGTCCATAGCCGGTATAAAATAATCCAGCCCTTCCCCGTCGTCGGTTACACCGAGCGGGGCAATACAAGCAAAGTTGCGGTCAACGATATGCACTTTGGGCAGCAGGTTCAATTTAAGGTTAGTGTATATAAATTTTTCGATGTTGAGCTTGCTGAAGGCATAGGTCTTTGCTTTGGGCAATGCTTTCTTTACCCGCAGGGTTCGCAGGTTGTGGTGCAGGTCGATGATATGGTTGTATGCTTCTGCTTTGAGCAGCGTGAGCATCGCGTCAAAATCATCGTCCAGTACCTGTACCTTATCAAGGTAAGGATTATGTTCGAGTATGCCCTTAAAAGATTTCTTCGTGAGGAAGTGGATGATGGCATCCGGGTAAGTCTTGCGCAGACAGCGGATAACGGGCGTAGTGAGTACGATATCACCAATGGAGGAAAACCGTATGATGAGGAACTTTACGGGTGGCAATGGTGGTTCACCAGCCGCAGTCATATTCGCATTTTCAGTACTCATGCCTCCTCTACGTAATTTAAATCCTTATGAAAGGTTTCCTGTGTAAAGATAAAAGCCATAAAGGTAATGCCCATCACAATGATACCTGTGATGATGCCACTGCTGATCATCGTCCAGCCCAGTTTTTTAATAAAGAGATCAAGGAAAAGCATATTGATCAGGGGTAATGCCCCGCGTACCATATTGGGTATGGTTGTGGCAGCCGTTGCCCTGAGGTTGGTGCCAAACTGTTCTGCACCCATGGTTACAAAAATGGCCCAGAAGCCCGTGCTGAAACCGAGGAAGGCACAGATGGTGTACATGGCGGTATCTGAGTCGTTCTGTTTGCTGAAAAACAGGCACAATGCAACGATGCAGAGTAAATAGAAAAGCAGCAGTGCTTTTTTCCGGCTTTTGAAATACTGGCTCACCAGCCCGATGAGTACATCGCCGATGGCAATGGCGGCATAGGCAAACATGATGGCACGCCCCGAGTCGAGTGTGGTGCTGCCGTACATATTTTTGGCAAAGCGGTCGCTCTGGTTCACCAGGATGCCGATAACATACCAGGTAGGTAACCCAATCAGTATGGCCAGTGTATATTTCTTAAACCGCGCACCATTGGTGAAGAACATAAAAAAATTACCCTTGGATACATTCGAAGCAGACACTTCTTTAAACATACCCGACTCTGACACTTTGATGCGCAGGAAAAGCAGGGCGATGCCCAGTATGCCCCCGATCTTGTAACAAAGCCGCCAGTCTTTCGTGAAGTAATAGGTGAAATAAGCCGCAACTGCCCCGCTCAGGCCGATCCCTGCCACCAGAGAGGTACCGATGCCGCGTTTGTTTTTGGGCAGCAGTTCGCTGACCAGGGTAATGCCCGCACCAAGTTCGCCCGCAAGTCCCAGCCCGGCTACAAAGCGGCAGGCGGCATACTGGTTTACCGTCTGGATATACCCGGTAATAAAATTCGCAACGGAATACAAAATGATGGATCCAAACAAAACAGACAGTCTTCCTTTTTTATCGCCCAGGATACCCCAGCAAATACCGCCGATCAGTAAGCCCAGCATTTGCCAGTTGATCACTTTGGTACTGTCGGCCAGCAGGTCGGTAGCCCCTACCCCCTCCATGCTTGTCTTTTTGACAATGGTAAACAGCAGGAGATCGTATATGTCTACAAAATAGCCCAGAGCAGCTACTACTACAGCGATGTTAAATATGGATGTATTCTTTTGTTGCATACAGCATCAGGCAGACGGATCAGCGGTTTTCTTTTTCCCGAAAAATAATTTGATCAGTACCGGAGCCGTGGTCACCAGTACGATACCGATAACGATGATTTCAAGGTGCTTTTCAAGATCGATGCCGAATTGTTTTTTAGAAAATTCATTGAGGTAATGCCCGGCAAAAAGCATTGTCACCACCCAGGCTATGCAACCCACAATATTATAGTATGTAAACTTCTTTTTATCCATCCCTACAATACCTGCTACAATGGGTGCAAACGTACGGATGATGGGGAGGAAGCGGGCTACCACAATGGCCCCGCCGCCCCGCTTGTCGTAAAAATCCTTAGCCTGGTGGAGGTATCGTTTTTTAAACAGCAGTTTGTCGGGCCAGTTAAACATTGCCGGACCGATTTTCCGGCCAAACATATAGCCCACTGTATTGCCGAGGATGCCTGCGGCGATGCAGAGGGCAGAAATGAGCAACAGGTTGAGTACGTCGCTGTGGGTATCATATATAGATGCCGCAAGCTGGTTACTGAAGATACCTGCAACAAAGAGCAGCGAGTCGCCCGGCAGGAAGAACCCTACAAACAACCCCGTTTCTGCAAAAATGATAAAGAGGATGAGCCAGAGTCCGCCGTTCTTGATGTAAAACTGTGGCTGCAGCAATTCGCTCCAGTGAAAGTCGAGTAATATGGATAGTATTGTCATGCGAAAAAATAGGAATGAAACTACGGATTAATGTGCAACAGGATTGTTAAAAGTATCGGGGGCTTTGGCTGTTTCCAGTGTCAGTTCACCCTCCCACTTGCTCACCACGCTTGTGGCCAGCGCATTGCCCAGTACATTGGTCATGCTGCGGAACATATCGCAGAAATGATCGATGGGCAGGATGATGGCCACCCCTTCCGGTGGTATTTTAAACATGGCGCAGGTAGCCAGCACCACCACCAATGAGGCCCTTGGTACGCCCGCAATACCTTTACTGGTGAGCATCAATACCAGCAGCATGATGAATTGCGTACCCAGGTCGAGCGGCACATGGTAGGCCTGGGCAATAGCCAGACTGGCAAATGTCATGTACATCATACTGCCATCAAGGTTGAAACTGTAGCCTAAGGGCAGGACAAAGGAAACAATTTTGTCCTTACAGCCAAAGCGCTCCAGTTCCTCGGTGAGCTTGGGAAAAACCGCTTCACTGCTGGTGGTACTGAACGCAATCAGCAATGGGTTGCCGATGCGGCGCAGCAGCCCCTTCATGCGGTGGCGGAGTATTATATAGCCCACCCCGATCAGCAGCGCCCACAGTACAGCAATACCGAGCAGGAAATAAGCAAAATACACCAGATAAAACTGGAATATACCGAGTCCCTTTGCGGCCACAACAGCAGCAATGGCACCAAAAACACCAAAGGGTGCAAAGCCCATGACAAAATTCACCATTTTGAGGATGATGTGCGAAGCCACATCCAACGCCCTGATCAATGGTTTTGTCTTTTCGCCGATAGAGGCAGCCGCTACACCAAAGAAGATGGAAAAGACCACCAACTGGAGCATTTCGTTGGCAGCCATTGCTTCAAAAACGCTTTTGGGAATGATGTGTTCGACAAACTTTTCTAAGGAAAACTCCTGGTTTTTTGTCAGGAGGTCTTTTACCCCTTCATTATCGGCCTGCGAAAGATCGATATGCGCACCAGGCTGAAAGAGGTTAACCAGCACCATACCGATCAGCAGGGAAGCCAATGAGGCGGTAATGAACCAGAGTATGGCCTTACCCCCAATGCGACCCACTGTTTTCAGGTCGCCCAGTTTGGCAATACCCACCACCAGCGTGGTAAACACCAACGGGGAAATGATCATCTGTACCAGGCGGATAAAAGCTTTACTGAGCAACTTGATGTTGGTGGCAAAACTTTTGATAAAATCCGGGCCGGCATAGGTATGCACCAGGAAGCCAACGGCAATACCGAGCAGCATGGCGATGATAATATATAAGGTAATCCTGTTTGATTTTCCCATAATACCAGTTTATCGGTGCAATATATTAAAATACGGGCAAGATGGTTCAATTAAAAAGTGATGCGGGTAGCGTTAATTTCAATTATTTGCTTTATTTTTCCGTTTCATTGTTTCATTAAACCAACCAACTATATGAGTTTATTTATTAAAAAACCGATCAGTTCGTTAATGGCCGATGCAGCGGACACGGGGAAAGGGTTGAAACGGACGCTGACTGCCGGTTCACTCGTTGCATTGGGTATCGGGGCTATTATCGGAGCAGGTCTCTTTGTACGTACGGCCTCCGCAGCCGCACAAAACGCAGGACCATCGGTAACCTTTGGATTTATAGTTGCCGCTATCGGTTGTGCCCTCGCCGGTTTGTGTTATGCAGAATTATCATCTTCCATACCCATTGCGGGCAGTGCATATACATATAGTTATGCCACTATGGGTGAACTTGTAGCCTGGATCATTGGCTGGGATCTGGTTTTAGAATATGCAGTTGGTGCAGCTACCGTGGGTATTGCCTGGAGCGAATACCTGAATAACCTGTTGATTAACGTGCTGCATTGGAAACCTATTGCGTATGAATGGTGCCATTCGCCATTCGAACATACTGCGGATGGTGTACACGGCATCATCAATATTCCTGCATTAGGTATCGTTACTTTGCTGAGTTTGTTGTTGATTAAGGGTACGCAGGAATCGGCCTTTGTAAATGGTATTATCGTTATTACCAAAGTAGCCATCGTAATACTGATCATCATTATTGGCTGGGGGTTCATCAATCCGGCAAACCATGAAACATACATACCTCCCGCCTCTACCTATACTGATCATCAGGGCGTATCGCACAATTATGGAGGGTTGATGGGGATACTGGGGGCTGCAGGTGTGGTATTCTTCGCCTTTATTGGTTTTGATGCGGTGAGTACAGCGGCGCAGGAAGCCAAAAACCCTAAGAAAGATATGCCCATCGGTATTCTTGGTTCATTAGTGGTTTGTACAATACTCTATATATTATTTGCCCACGTATTGACGGGGGTTGCTACAGTGGAAGATTTCCGCACTACCGGTAAAGAAGCGTCTGTAGCATTTGCCATCAACAAATATATGATTGGCTATGGCTGGCTGGGCAAGCTGGTTACCGTAGCGATCCTTGCTGGTTTCTCATCGGTAATATTAGTAATGCTGCTGGGTCAATCACGCGTATTCTATTCTATGAGTAAAGATGGTTTACTCCCCAGGGTTTTCAGCGCTATACATCCGAAATACAAAACACCCTATAAAGCCAATCTCTTTATATTAATTCTGGTGGGTCTTTTTGCGGCATTTGTTCCGGGAGATATCGTGGGCGATATGACCAGTATTGGTACCCTCTTTGCCTTTATGCTGGTTTGTGCTGCTGTGATCATCTTGCGTAAAACCGATCCGGATCTTCCCAGACAATTCAAGACCCCGCTCGTTCCGCTAGTACCGATTCTGGGTATTGTTGTTTGTGGTGCCATGATTTATGGTTTGGGTTGGACAAACTGGTTGAGGCTGATCGGCTGGCTGGCCATAGGATTTGTAATTTATTTTGGCTACAGTAAGCGACACAGCGTTTTGCAGAACAAGAAAGGAGATAACAGCTAATACAGCAATCAGTATATGTAATAAAGCGGCTGCCCCGAAAGGGCAGCCGCTTTATCATTGACCGGTCACATCCGTCACCACGTTTTCTATTTCCACCGCTTTACGTATTTTTATAAAAAAAATATGACCAAATCAATATTATTCACGGCAGCAATCCTGCTTTCCCTGCACGGACAGGCACAAAGCGTGGGAATCAACAACCCCAGCCCCGACAACTCTGCCCAGCTCGACATTACCAGTTCCACCCGCGGGTTACTCATTCCCCGTATGACGCAGGCCCAGCGACTGGCCATCAGCAACCCTGCCAATGCCCTCCTCGTCTATCAAACCGATGGACAGTTTGGGTATTATTTCAATACCGGATCACCTGCTTTACCCACCTGGACAGTTATCGGCAGCCCGCTCAATACCTGGGCCATTGGCGGCAATACGCTCAATGCAACCGGCAACTTTGGCAGCCTGTCCAACAACAATATCGACCTCATCACCAATGGTATTACCAGGGGGCGTCTCAGCAACCTGGGCGAGTTTTTTATCGGAACAACCAATACCGTTATTGCCGGCGACCTCATGGGCGTAGTCAGCAACAGCACTTACCCGTTTGCCGTCAATGGCTTTTCCAGCTTTAACGGATCCGGTGTATATGGCACCATCCAGGGGGGCAATACCAATTTTGCTGCGGTTCAGGGCGACTATGCTTCTACCACAGCGGGTACATTCAACACTGCAGGCGTAAGGGGTAACAACCAATCCACCATACCCGGTACAGGATTTCGTACCCAGCTTGCCACCGGCCCAAGGGTTGGGGTGATCGGCAATACCAGCTTAACAAGTGGTCAATATACCTTTGGTGTCCATGGCAGTATGGGCAGTACCGATACCCGCTGCGGTGGTATTATAGGCGACGATTTTGGTATTGCATTGGCCGCATTAGGCTATTTTGCTGCCAATCTCGTTGATTACAGCGTATATGGATTTGGTGGTGCATACCAGTCCGGTGTTGCCGGGGGACGCACTACGGCAGCACCCGATGAACCCAATACCCATATCGGCCTGGGCATTTATGGTGGCGTTATGGGTGGCTGGATGCGTGGCCTTGTATATGGAACCTATATCAAAGGCGATCGCTATAGTCTCTATGTAGACGGTAAAACCTATACCAACGAACCCATTGCCGAACTGATTCCCAATGCAGATGGCAGCCGCACACCTGCCTATGCCGTAACCGCGCCACAGCCGGAAATCTACGCCCACGGCAGGGCTACTTTACAAGACGGTCAGCAATACATTGCCTTCAGCAAAGACTTCAGCCGCATGGCGGGTATGCAAACCGATGCTATCACCATTACGGTATCGCCACTCGGCAGCTCCATGGGGGTCTATATTGCTGCACAGGATGCCCGTGGCTTTTGGGTAAAGGAAAACAACAATGGTAAGGCTTCCGTGGATATTGCCTGGATCGCCATTGCCAAACGCAAGGGCTTTGAACAACTCAGCCATGCACCTGAATTGCTCACCAATGATTTTGACCGGAAAATGAATGGGGTTATGTTTAACGACAATAATAAAACCGATAGTCCCCAACCGCTTTGGTGGGATGGTCGGTCGGTAAGGTTTGATACACCGCCGGCCAAAAATCCGGACCCCAGGTACCAACCGGTGGTAAGGGCAATAGATAAACCACAACAATAGGTAACCGCCCCATATCAACTATCCCCCGTAACAGCCGGTGTTGCTGCTACGGGGGATAATTATGTTGTACAAGCACAGGAGGTGCAGGATCGGCATCATGCGAAAACCGCTATGCCTGCTGCTTTACTTTTATCCGCAGATCGGGGAAAATGGCGGCGGCCTGCATCACCAGTGCGGAAAACAATACCATATACATAGCAGGACGTACAGTGGGCGTAATGCCATTGTAATTGCCGGTAAACTCAAAGAAACAACGCAGGGCATAAGCCAGGATTACGGCAGATAAAAAAAGGTCAACCCGCTTGGCCCAGACCTTTGGCAGCAGTTTCAGTATACACGAAAATGCAGCAAAGGCCACAAGGAATTTACCGGGTTTGCCGTAAAAATTTTTATAGGTATAGAAGCCTGTAAATGTACGCTCGGCCTCGGTGGGAATAAAGCGGTCATTGGCATAATATACCCAGGGCATAAAACAGGCCACAATCATTACGATACAGGCCAATAGCCCCAGGAGATGCAGGAGTCTGGGAAATGTCATACAAAAAAATCCCTCCCATTTGGGGAGGGATCCTTGAGGTTCCGAGCGGATTCGAACCGCTGTACGAGCTTTTGCAGAGCTCTGCCTAACCACTCGGCCACAGAACCAGTTTTTTCAGCATATTCCGGTAAAACGGTATAGACTTTTATTACAGGTTGCAAAAATAGGGTATTTTTATCAAAAAAATTATGGCCGGCATTGCAGAATCTGAACTCATCATCAATAACCGCGGCGCTGTTTATCACCTTGATTGCAGACCGGAAGAAATAGCTTCCACCATCATTACTGTGGGTGATCCTGATCGTGTAAAAGAAGTCAGTAAGTATTTTGACAGCATCGAACACCAGAACCAGCACCGCGAGTTTGTTACACATACGGGTTATATTGGTGGCAAAAGGATTTCGGTGGTGAGTACGGGTATCGGGCCGGACAATATCGACATCGTACTCAATGAACTGGACGCCCTGGTTAATATCGATTTCGGTACCCGGCAGATCAAAGAAAAACTCAGTACCCTCAACATCATCCGCCTTGGTACATCCGGTGCCCTGCAGGCAGATATACCGGTAGATAGTTGTGTGGTGAGTACATTCGGACTGGGCATTGACAACCTGCTCAATTTTTACCGGCACGACAATAATGAAGAAGAGAAACAGATGGTACAGGCTTTTCTTACCCAGACACAGTTGCACCATACTTTTTCTTTGCCCTATATCAACACCGCAGGGGCATCGGTACTGAAGCACTTTGTGGATGGTTTTCACCATGGCATAACGGTGACCTGCCCGGGCTTTTACGGACCGCAGGGGCGGGTACTCCGTATGGGACTCAGCCAGCCCGACCTGATTGACCGCCTCACCAGTTTCAGCTTTGGCAACCACCGCATCACCAATTTTGAAATGGAAACATCGGCCATCTATGGCCTCGGCCGCATACTGGGGCACCAATGCCTGTCCATCAGCGCTATTGTAGCCAACCGCATCAGCAAAACCTTTTCCAAAGATGGCGCTGCCGCAGTTGACCGTTTATTAACCCGGTCGCTCGCCATTATTTCAGACAATATCCTCTAAATTGCAACGCGGTTAAGAACGCTTTATGCCCGGCAGGGTACAGCTACAAAAAAAAGCATATGACAATTGAATTTGCAAAATATCAGGGTACCGGCAATGATTTTATATTGCTGGATAACCGGGATGGCCGGTACGATGCCCTGACAAACACACAAATAAAAAAACTTTGCGACCGGCACTTTGGTATCGGCGCTGATGGACTGATGCTGCTCAATACCTGTGAAGGGTACGATTTTGAAATGAAGTACCGGAATGCAGACGGTCACCCCAGCAGCATGTGTGGCAATGGCGGCCGCTGTATTGTGCGGTTTGCACACCAGCTTGGTCTGCACAAGGACAGCTACACTTTTCTTGCAGCCGATGGGGTGCATGAGGCAGCAATAAAAGACCATAACCTGGTAAGCCTTAAAATGAAGGATGTAGACCATGTGGAAGAACACGGTTCTTACGCGATACTGGATACCGGTTCGCCGCATTTTGTAAAGTTTGCCAACGATATTATGGATGTGGACGTGGTGGCCACGGGCCGGGATATCCGCTACAGTAATGCTTTTAAAGCAGAAGGCATCAATGTAAACTTTGTGGAAAGCATCGCGCAGGACAGTATTTATGTTCGCACATATGAGCGCGGGGTGGAAAACGAAACCCTGAGCTGTGGTACGGGCGTAACGGCTGCGGCATTGGTTTCCGCGCACAACGACCGCGGGTTTAACCAGGTAGAAGTAAAAACCCCCGGCGGCCACCTGAGTGTGGAATTTGAACGTACCGGCGATCGTACGTTTACCAATATCTGGCTCACCGGACCGGCTGTATTTGTATTTGCCGGAAACATTGACGCATAAGTACCCCGGACTAAAAGCGGTTATTCAACAATAAACCAGAATGATTCAGTACTTCAAAAATATCAATCACAAAACAACGGAAATCGACAAGCCTGAGGAAGGCGTATGGGTAAACATCTTACCTCCGCTTCGCCAGGAAGAATTTTCCGGCCTGAGCGATACCCTCTCGATACCCCTCGACTTTTTAAAAGATTCGCTTGACATAGACGAACGGAGCCGGTATGAAGTGGACGATCATGTAAAACTGATTGTGATCAAAACACCCGCAGAGAACAACTCCTTTAATGAAAGCGATGCGTTTTACATCACCATCCCGATCTGTATCATCCTTACCCCTCACCAGATTGTAACGGTGAATTCTTTTGAGAATGAAGCCATCAAAAAATTCCTCGCCAGTTTTCAGAACAGGCACCCCGATCATAAGAATATGATGGTGCTGAAGATATTTGAGAAAGTGACGATGAACTTCCAGGAATACCTCAAAGAAATCAACCAGCGGCGCAACCAACTGGAACAGCGCCTGTACATTGCCAACCGCAACGAAGAACTCCTCCAACTGATGCGCATCCAGAAAAGCCTCGTGTATTTTGTAACTGCGCTGCGGAGCAATGAACTGCTGATGATGAAACTCCAGCGTACCAACCTGCTGCAACTGGTAGAGGATGAAAAAGATTTCCTGGACGACCTGATTGTAGAAACCTCGCAGGCACTTGAAATGGCCAATACGTACACCAATATCCTCAGCAGTACGCTTGATGCTTTTGCCAGCATCATCAGCAACAACCAGAACGAGGTATTGAAAAGACTCACCACGCTCACCATTTTTCTCAGCGTACCCGTACTTATTGCCAGCATTTATGGCATGAATGTACCCATCCCCTACAAAGATACCCCCTATGCCTTCTGGGTGCCGGTCATCTTTTCACTGATCATCCTTGGCGTGGTGGTGTACAATTACTATAAACGCATAAAAAAATAACCATGTTCAACATCAGGGTTTATGGTATCCTTGTAAATGCAGCCAACCAGGTACTGGTGAGTGATGAATATATCCGGGGCAGCCATTTTACCAAGTTTCCCGGCGGCGGACTTGAATTGGGTGAGGGCACGAGGGATTGCCTGAAGCGGGAGTTCCTGGAAGAAATGAACCTTCCCGTAGCTGTTGGTGAGCATATTTACACGACCGACTTCTTCCAGATGAGTGCTTTCAATCCCGGTCACCAGATTATTGCGGTGTATTATTTTGCAAAAGCCTTAGCCCCCATAACCGTACCGCTGCGCAGCCAGCCCTTTGATTTTGATGCCGCACAACTGGAGCGTTACAATACCACACAACAGATTGAAAGTTTCCGTTTTATTGATGGCGACAGGTTTTCGCCCGATATGGTGAGCCTGCCGATTGATAAAGTGGTGGCGGCGATACTGCGGGAGCGGCACCTGGTACCTGGTACTTAGTACTCAGTACTTAGTCGGGCGCGTCCTCAATCTTATGCCGCGGGGTTACACAATTGCGTTAAGCCATCATTCACTTAATGGCATTGTGCTATGCCGAGTTACGACCAGCATTGATGATGCCGTAGGAACAGCGGATGATCAGTTTTTCATACACTTCCCGGCTGGCCTGTGATAAGGCGTTTTCCTCACCCCTGCGCAACTGTGTGATGGCATATTGCTGGATTGTCAGGAGTGGTAACACGATTTTTTCACGCATCTGTATCGAAAGCTGGTCTACCGGATAATCGGCCATCAGCGCCGTTTTACCCGACAAGGCCAGTACATATTGTTTACTGCGTTCATACTCCGAAAAAATCATTCCCCAGATCTCCCCAAAACGTGCATCACCGGCCAGGTGTGCCGTGAGCGGGAAGAAACATTTTTTCATCGCCATCTCACAATTGTCCATGAGTGTTTTGAAGAAAAGGGAATTGCGGTAAAGCGCTTTTACCTCCGGCAGGCGACCCGCTTTATCCATCGCTGCAAGTGCCGACCCCACACCAAAATAACCGGTTACATTTTGTTTCAACTGGCTCCAGGAGCCTACATAGGGTATTGCCCGCAGGTCTTTAAAGCTCAGGGCTCCCCCACCCCGTTTGGCAGGACGGCTACCGATATTGGTTTGGCTGAAGTACTTCAGCGGACTGACCTGCAGCAGGTAATCAAAAAAATCCGGGTGGTTTTTAAGACTGAGGTAAGCCTCATGGCTTTTGGCCGCCAGCTCGGCCAGCAGCGCTTCTTCGTCCGGCTCAAGGGTAATCTCCCTGCTGGTAAAAAGATCGTTGCTGATACCTGCGTGGAGCAATTGTTCCATATTGAATACGGCGGCATCGATGGTACCAAAATTACTGCTCACGGTTTGTCCCTGTACGGTCAGTTGTATTTCCTTATTGGCTACATTTCTGCCCATAGAAGCATAAAACTTATGCGTTTTACCACCACCCCTCGCCGGCGGACCACCACGGCCGTCAAAAAACACCACGTCAATCCCATACTGCCGGGATAGTGCCGTGAGGGATTCCTTGGCCTTGTATATACTCCAGTTGGCCATCAGGTAACCCCCATCCTTGGTGCCATCGGAAAAGCCCAGCATGATCGTTTGCTTATACTGTCTTGCCGCCAGGTGCGCCTTGTAAGCGGGCAGGTTGTACAAATCTTCCATAACACGGGCGGCATACTGAAGGTCGTCGATGGTTTCAAAAAGCGGAACAATATCGATGGTGAGTGAGGCCGCAGTAAAACCCGACAGTAAACAGAGGCCATACACTTCCATCACATGGAGGGCGGTACGGCACTGGCTGATGATGTAGCGGTGACAGCCAGCTTCTCCGTTCTGTTGCTGGATGGTTTTGATGGCCGCAATGGAATCGATTGTTTCACGGGCAATACCGGTACATAAAGCAGGATCAGCGGGTGCCGCAATGCCCGCCAGCCATGCAATTTTCTGCGTGTCGGTGGCTGTTGCATAATCCGGCGGCAGTACCGTACCCGATTCAGCAAGCGTGGCCAGCACATCTGTATGGATGCTGCTCTCCTGCCGGATATCCAGCGTGGCAAAATGCAGTCCGAACAGGTGTATCCTGTTGCGCAACTGGTCGATGCGGTGAACAAAGAGGCCGTTGTGGTCGTGAATGATGATGTCGCGGATTTGGCGCAGGGTATCCAGCAACTGGTTGCGGGTAATAGCAGTACGCTGCCCCGGAATAAAAAGGTTGTCATAAAGCTGCTTTTCCAGCGTGGCCAGCAGCACATCCACCCCTTTAAACGTAAGGCGGCGGCGCAACCTGCGGATATCGAGGTAATAACATTTGATGATGGATCCCCGCAGGGCATCGGCTACCTGCAGGGTGGTTGCAGCGGTTACAAAGGGATTACCGTCCCTGTCGCCCCCCGGCCAGAAACCCATACGGATGGGGGGATTACGGTCATCCACCACCGCTTCAAAGTTTGTTTTTAAAAATTGGACGATCTTACCCGCTGCCGTATAAAATACATTTTCCAGGTACCAGATCAGGCTTACCGCCTCATCATAGGGCGTTGGTTTTTTTTGGTTGAAAAATGGCGTCTTACCCAATTGCTGCAGGTACATATTGATGTCTGTTACCTGGTCTGCCGCAATGGCTTTGGCCATATCGTGGATGATACCCAGTACCGAACCCGGGTAAAATTGTGTAGGATGTGCCGTAAGCACCAATTGGATACAGAAACGTTTCAGCCGTTCTGCCAGTGCGGCTTCTGCGCCGGCCTCGCGTACGTTTGCCGCAAGTTGTTTGAGGGTACCGGCACCGGTTTTATCGTTGATCTCATCAAAAGCAGCATCTTCCAGTGCATCAAAAAGCACGACCTGCCGCTCGGCATACTGCACAAAACGAAAAAGCAGGTCTGATTTTTCACCAGGCAGGTTAATCGTGGTATGCCGGCTGAAAAAATGATCGATGATGTCCACGGGATGCTGCCCCTTTTTAAACCCTTCTTCAATAACCATGAGTAAAAGCGACAGGAGTACCCCCGTTTTTTCAATACGGTGAAAAGGCAATGCTGTGAAGAGGCTGTTGTACAACTGGAATTTCAGGCCTACCGAATTGGTAAATTGCGTTAATCCCTGCTCAGGCAATTGGTTCATGATACGACGTTTATACTTGATACAATGGGCAGGCAACCGGGCAGTGAAGTTAGGGAAAAAGATGACATGCACCCCGCAGTACCCGGTACTTAGTACTGAATACCGGGTGTGGCCGATTTCCTGCAGGGATTTGACCAATTCCTGCAGGGATTTAACCAATTCCTGCAGGGATTTGACTAATTCCCTCAGGGTTTTGACCAATTCCTGCAGG
>JAAFIK010000026.1 GCA_013298665.1 Chitinophagales bacterium | reverse complement strand
CCTTCCCGCTTCTGTGCATCTAAAGTATAACTGATGTGCCGGTGATAATAGGCATCAAGATCGATACCCGGCTGTGCATACTGCCGGATCAACTGCGGGAGTTGCAACAGCCCTGCTGCATTGGCCGTGTTAAACCGATCTTCAAAATCCCGGTCAACCGGCTCGCGGCTTACCCAGGCGGCAAATACAAAGGGGAGTCCCGTATGGGCTTTCCAGGCAGCACCCAGGTCATATACATAAGGAAATTTTCCCTGCATGGCCAGTGCCCTGTCGCCAATAACCAGTCCGGCCGTTGTACCACCAATCTGCGCCTCATAACCCGCATCCGTATCCTGCCATTGGGGGGTCAGTTTCCAGTAAGCGCTCAGCAGAAACTTCAGCAGGGCTACCGAACTGCGGCTCTGGTAGTCGGCCAGCACGGTATGGATGTGGTTGATGGGCACTTCACTGAAGAGGCATACGCTTGCCACAGGGCCATCGCAGCCGATACAATAATTGCTGATGATGTGATATTGGGCTAAGGCGGGCAACACGGCTACGGGAATAAGTCCGATATCAATACTGCCGTTGAGCAGGCGGGCAGCCAGTTTGGCCGGGTATTCTTCGGTAAGTTCCACCTCATCAGCCATCATACCCTGCCGGAAGCCCTGGATGAGGGGTTTGGTATTGAGGTAACTGACGGCGCCAACCCTTATTTTTCTGTCCAACTCGTTTAGTTTAATTTTGCCCGCAAATTTACGCCAAGAACAAATCATACATGGAATTAAATACCCTCACCGCCATATCTCCCATTGATGGACGCTACCGCCGGCAACTCGCGCACCTCGGCAATTACTTTTCGGAATACGCACTGGTAAAGTACCGGGTGCGGGTGGAAGTGGAGTATTTCCTGTACCTGGCAGCCAAAAAGTTTTTTACCGTTCCGGCAGCCACCCGTAAGCACCTGCTCCGGGTGGTGGAGCAGTTTTCGCAGGAAGATGCCCTGCGGATCAAAGCCACGGAAAAGGTGACCAACCACGATGTAAAAGCAGTAGAGTATTTCTTAAAGGAAGAACTGGACAAATGCGATGGCGGTGCGTTGAAGGAATGGATCCATTTTGGCCTCACGTCGCAGGACATCAACAATACGGCCATTCCCCTGCTGTGGAAGGATGCGATTGAACACGAATACCTGCCAGGCGTACTTAACCTTCAGCATGCGCTTTACCAGTTGGCCAAGCAATGGCAGCATATTCCCATGCTGGCCCGTACGCATGGGCAACCGGCGAGTCCCACCACGCTGGGCAAAGAAATCATGGTTTTTGCAGAAAGGCTCGATGCACAGATCCAGTTGTTCAGCTACATCCCCTTTACGGCGAAGTTTGGCGGTGCTACCGGCAATTTCAATGCACACCATGTCGCTTTTCCGAAATACAACTGGATAAAATTTGCAGATACATTCTGCGAAGACCGGCTGGGGCTGCAGCGCCAGCGTTTTACCACGCAGATTGAGCATTACGACTGCCTCGCTGCACATTTTGACGCCATCAAAAGAATCAATACGATCATTACCGATTTTTGCAGGGATATCTGGACTTATATCAGCATGGATTATTTTACCCAGAAAACCAAAAAGGGTGAAATAGGTTCATCGGCCATGCCGCACAAGGTAAACCCGATAGATTTTGAAAATGCAGAGGGCAATCTCGGCATCGCCAACGCCCTGCTGGAGTACCTCAGCGCCAAGCTACCGGTATCGCGTTTGCAGCGCGACCTTACCGACAGTACGGTACTGCGCAATATTGGTGTACCCATGGCACATACCCTGCTGGCATTACTGTCGGTAGAAAAGGGCCTCAGCAAATTAGTGCTGAATGGCGCCAAACTGAAAGCAGATTTAGAGCATAACTGGGCAGTGGTGGCAGAGGCCATACAGACCATCCTCCGCCGGGAAAACTATCCGCAGCCTTATGAGGCGCTGAAAGCACTTACACGCGGTAAAGAGGACATCAACCAGAAGACGATACACCACTTTATACAGGGACTGAAGGTAAGCGCTGCGATCAAAAAAGAACTGAAGGCCATAACGCCCTCAAATTACACGGGTTGCCTGCCGGATTTTTAAGCCATGGGTATGCTGACGTACGCCGACCCTTTTCCTCCGGTTTATGACGGCAGCAGCATTGCAGAAAAGACTTACCCGTACAAACTTCCTGCTCACCATTCCGCAGTAACCGGGTACTGCACAGCAGGTACCGGTTACTGCAGGGCAATCATCACCGGCAGGAAAACCGGTATCTGTTACCGGACATCAATACCGGATCTGCAATGGGCAACTCCGGCTTACCTGCGGGCAATAACAGCTTACCAGTAAGGACGACCAGCTTACCTGCGGGCAATGACTGTTTACCGGTTGGCACTCATCAGTTACCCCGCAGTAGTAATAGCATACCTGCCAGTAATATGGGCCGACCAATCAACAATACCTGCTGACCTCCAGGCAGTAAAAGTGTACAGGTCAACAGTAATCCCTTACCGGGCAGTAATAAGCACTTGTCTTCAGGCAACAATTACTGACCAGTCACTCCTTCCTGCTGGCTGGCCAACAGTAACCGCCGCCGGTAAAATAGTTATTACTGACCGGTCAGTGCGTACAAATCACCCATCAGCAGCAACTGGTTTTTGGAAATTAATAATTGCTTAACATGCGGCCATGGTTAGTTTTCAGGCGGCAGTAATTGTTGACTGGTCAGTAGTAATCACCATCGGTATAGTGGTTACTGCAGACCAGTTGGCAGCTATAAATTTCCACGCACCAATCACTGCTCAGGCGTAAGTAATCATCAATTCTTATGCGTCGATAACAGATGACTTGCCGGCTCTATTGGATTTTTACATGGTATTATCTGCAAACCGCATGGCAAGAGCAGGAATGTGTGCAGTAATAACGGATCACATGATGGCGGTAATCGATTTCCATGCGGCAATACTTCCCAATCCCTGAACAAGGGCTGAACGATGTGCAGCGGTAATGGACGCGCTTCGTGCAGTACCCCCATCCGTAATACCAGTAATTGCCGGACGAACGATCACATGTAACGCTTTTAACGACACAGATAATGGCTGTTTCGGCACACACAACCATACCTTGATTATGGCATATTATTTTAAAGTATCTTTAGCCATCTTTTAATGAAACAACATTCATTAAACCCCTCCCCTCTATGAACCGGAATACATTTTTACTCTCCGTATTATTTACCCTGCTTGCAGGCAGTTCCTTTGCGCAAACAACCATTACCGGGATCATCAACGACTATACACCAGCAACAGGTTTTAATGCCTGTACCAACGAGCTGGTAACAGATTTTACCACCGCTTTTAAAGCAGGGGATACCGTGATGATCATACAAATGAAGGGCGCCGGCATCGACAGCAGCAACTCCGCCAATTTTGGCAAAGTGCTTAACTACCGCAATTCGGGTTTGTATGAATTGAATTATGTAACCAGTGCAACCAATACCCAGATCACGCTCAAAAACAAACTGGCCAATGCCTATGATTTTAACGGCGGTTATGTGCAGTTGATCCGGGTACCCTATTACCAGAGTGCTGTTGTTGCGGGTACGCTTACCTGTCCACCCTGGGATGGCCGTACCGGTGGTGTGGTGGTACTCAATGTAAAAGACACCATCACCCTGCAGGGCAATATTGATGTAAGTGGCAAGGGCTTTCGCGGCGGGGTGATCAGTAATAATCCCGATGGTGCTTGTGGCATCGGTTCGCCCGACTATTTTTACCCGCTTACACAACCGGGTTTTTCCTGGACAACAGGGGGTGCGGAAAAGGGTGAGGGCATTGCTGAGGTAACGGCAGCGAAACGCGCAGGCAAGGGCTCGCTGGCGAATGGCGGCGGCGGCGGCAACAAACACAATACCGGTGGTGGCGGGGGCAGCAATTACAGCGTTGGCGGTAAAGGGGGCAATGAACTTGCCGGTTGTACAATAGGGGGTAATGGCGGTATTGGCGGGCAGGATATGCGCATTTTCAGTACCATCCGCAGGATATTTATGGGTGGCGGTGGCGGGCGGGGAGACGATAACAACCGGGTGGGCACGGTGGGTGCCAATGGTGGCGGCATCGTTTTTATGCTGGCTGCTCATTTAAAAGGCAATGGCAATACGGTGAGTGCCAATGGCAACAGCCAGCTTACCCCGGGCACAGGTATCGCCGATGGTGCCGGCGGCGGTGGCGGTGGCGGTGCCATCATCATGGGCATCAATACCTATTCGGGTACGGCTACCGTAGAGGCCAAAGGTGGCAAGGGTGGCGATCAGCAAGCTACTTTTGGTTGCGTAGGTACGGGCGGTGGTGGGGGTGGCGGTGCTATATTTCTCAAAGGCACGGTTGCACAAGCCGCCGGGCTGAACATCATGGCCACCGGTGGTAATCCGGGTGTATTCACAACGGTGGGTTACCCCTGTACCAACAGCACGTACGGCGCCACCAAAGGCAGTAATGGCGATACGGTACAAAACCTGGCCATTGTTACTGCCAGCATACCCTTCCGGATCAATATAGATTCGGTGCGTTTCAAAGACACCGCACTGAGCTGTGCCAATCGCCGGTTTGAGGGACAGGCTTTTGTCAATACCGCAGCCATTGCAAGCTGGAAATGGACATTTGGCGACGGCGGTACCGCCAATACCCAGAATGCCACTCACCTCTATACCGCACCGGGCAGCTACTTTGTTCAGCTCGTGGTAACGGATATCAATGGTTGTGCCGACAGTATTGCGTCAACCATCATCATCGGCGTTTGTACCAGCACCTGCAACGACTGGCTGTACACACCCTCCTACCCTTCATCGGTAAATATTGGTGACCTTGACGTAACGGGCAATCAGCTTACGGTAGAAGCAAGCTATAACAGTACTGCTTTGTCTGCCAATGGATCCTGGGGGCATATTGTATCCAAGCATACCAATGCAGGTAACGTAAACTATGCGATTTCACCCAATGGAGCAGAAATTACTACTACCATAAGTGGCTATACCACAGCGCTGCAAACCTGCCCGGTTGTACTCAATAAAACCTATCATACAGCGATGGTGTACAATGGTGTTTCCCTGAAATTTTACCGAAATGGTTATCTTATGAGCGAAACCCCATGCACCGGAAATCTGGTGACGAACGACCTGCTCACGACTATTGGCCAGATAGCCGGTCCGGTTGCCCCGGGAGAACAGTTTACCGGCTATATCAATGAGGTGAGGATATGGAATAAGGTACGCACACAGGATGAATTGCGTGCGTATATGAATACGCCGTTAATCAACCCATCCGCACAAACAGGTTTACTGGGATACTATACTTTTAACAACCTGCTCAATAAACAGGGTAATGCCAGTTACAATGCCACACTACAGGGTAGTGCAACCAGCAATGTTGCCAATCCCAACTGCAGTTTTGTGGCCGACAGTTGCCCGGTCGTCAACCAGGTTACCCATATCATCAATGATTACACCCCACTTACTGCCTTTGATGCCTGCACCAACCAACTTACAGCAGAAAGCACCACTGCTTTTAAAGCAGGTGATACGGTACTCATCATACAGATGAAGGGGGCGGCAATCGACAGCAGCAACAGTAGCAATTTTGGCAGCATAACCGATTTCCGAAGCTCGGGCTTTTATGAATTCAACTACATCCAGGGTATTACGGGCAACAATATCACGCTTAAAAACACGCTTACCAAATCCTACGATTTTGCCCATGGGCGCGTGCAGTTGGTAAGGGTTCCCTATTACCAGCAGGCAGTGGTTACAGGTACACTTACCTGCTTGCCCTGGGATGGCCGCAAGGGCGGTGTACTCGTACTGAATGTAAAGGACACCGTTAACCTGCAGGGCAATATTGATGTCAACGGTAAGGGTTTTCGTGGCGGGGTCATCAGTAATAATCCCGATGGAGGTTGTGGTACAGGATCGCCCGGTTATTTCTATCCATTAACGCAGCCGGGGTTTTCCTGGGATTCGGGTGGTGCAGAAAAGGGCGAAGGCATTGCAGAAGTTAGTGATGCCAAACGGGCGGGCAAGGGTGCGCTGGCGAATGGCGGCGGCGGCGGTAATAAGCACAATACCGGCGGTGGCGGTGGCAGCAACTACAGCACGGGCGGCAAGGGCGGCAATGAACTGGATGGTTGTGGCGTAACAGCCAATGGCGGTCTTGGCGGAAAAAACTTACGCGTTGGTAACCCAAGGCTTTTCCTGGGTGGTGGTGGTGGCCGTGGTGATGACAACAATGGTGTGGGTACGGCAGGGGCTGATGGCGGTGGTATCATTTTCCTGATGGCCCGTCACCTGAAAGGGAATGGCAATACCGTGAGCGCCAATGGCAACAGCCAGCTTACGCCGGGTACAGGGATTGCCGACGGCGCAGGTGGTGGCGGTGGTGGTGGCGGCATTGTATTGGGCATCAGTTCGTATTCGGGCACGGCAACCGTGGAAGCGAAGGGTGGTAAAGGCGGAGACCAGATACCATTTTATGGCTGTGTGGGTACCGGGGGCGGTGGGGGTGGCGGCGCCATATTCCTGACTGGCGGGCTCTCGCAGGCCAACAGCTTTACCCTGCTTACCACCGGGGGCGCTGCGGGGGATTTCCTCGCACAGGGCTTTTCCTGCTACAATACAACCTATGGTGCCACCAATGGCGGCGGTGGCGATACCCTGCAAAACCTGATCATTCCTGTGGCCACTATTCCCTTCAGGCGCAATATCGATTCGGTGCGTTTTACAGATACGGCATTGAGCTGCTCCAATTACCGTTTTGAAGGAGAAGCCTTTACCAATAGTGCCGGGATAGCCGGTTGGCAATGGACATTTGGCGATGGTGGTACAGCAGCCACACAAAATGCCACACACCAGTACACCAGTACAGGATTGTTTACCGTAACACTGAAGGTGACGGATGAGAACGGTTGTACAGACAGCGTATCCCGGCAGATCAGTACAGATGCGGTTACGGCTGTTGCTGCACCGGATACCACAATCTGCACGGGGGGCAGCAGTATTGTACTCAGGGGTAACGGAGGCAGCATTTATGCCTGGTCGCCCGCAACCCTGCTCAACGACAGCACCCTGCAAAATCCAACGGCCACCATCAACAGCACTACCACTTTTTACCTGCGGGTCTTCAACAGTGCACGTACCTGTTCTTCGGCAGATACCATCACCATTACGGTGGGCGGCACTGTACCGGATGCCCCTCCCGACAGGTTTACCTGTACGCAACAACCGGTAACACTGCTGGGGAATAACGGGCCGCGATTCCGGTATTTGTGGAGCCCTGCAACCAACCTGAGTAACCCGGCAACAGAAAACCCGGTTTGTACCCCCGCTGCCACTACTCCTTATACGGTAACCCTTACCGATACGGTTTGTAACGTACAGCGGGTTTTCCCGGTAACGGTTGTCGTTCAACCATCGCCGGTGCTCACCTTGCGCAAAAGCAATGATGTGGACTGTGCACAAATATCAGCAAATCTGCAGGCCGGCGGCGCTGTACAATACCTCTGGTCTCCGTCGGCAGGTCTGAGCAACCCGAACCTCCCCAACCCGGTTGCCACACCCGGTGTAACAACCACCTATGTGGTGCGTGGGCAGGGACTTAATGGCTGCACGGCAAAAGACAGTATAACGGTCAATGTATCGAATACCGGCAAAGCGCTCAGCGAACTGCCCAATGCGTTTACCCCGAATAATGACGGCATAAACGATTGCTTTGGCCCTAACCGTTTCTGGGGCGATGTACGCGTCATCAGCTTCACGGTATTTAACCGCTATGGCGAAACGGTATTTTACAGCACACGCGCAGGCGATTGCTGGAATGGCCGGTTCAAGGGTGCACCGGCGCTGGCAGGCGCCTATGTGTATTACATAAAGGCATCGGGGCGTTGCGGCACAGTGGAGCGCAAGGGAACCGTGATACTGGTGCGGTAGTTACACAGGGTTCGGCTTGTCCGGTTGCTTAAAAATCTGTTTCTTCGTTGCAAAGAACCCTGCTTATGCTACAGTTAGACTTTACTGTTTTTCCGGAATTGCGCACCCCAAGACTTTGTCTGCGCAGCATTACCCTTGCAGATGCCCCGCAAATGCTGCTGCTGCGATCCGATGAAGCGGTGATGCGTTACATAGACCGGGCTCCCGCTGAAACACTCGCGGATGCAGAAGCCCTGATCAGTAAAATGATCAGTTCACAGCAGGACAATACCGGTATAACCTGGGTGATGGCATTTGCAGACCATCCGGATACCCTCATCGGATCTATTGGTTACTGGCGCATGATGCCCGAGCATTACCGCGCCGAAGTAGGCTATATGCTGCTGCCGGCCTACTGGCGAAAAGGGTTGACCAAAGAAGCCCTGCTGGCCGTAATCGACTATGGGTTCAACCAACTGGGCCTGCATAGTATTGAAGCCAATATCAACCCCGCCAATGATGCTTCCGCAGCCATTCTTGAAGCTACGGGTTTTGTAAGGGAGGCCTATTTCCGGGAAAACTATTACTACAATGGCGTTTTTCTCGACTCGGCCATCTATTCCCGTTTGCGCACGGCGGCAAGACTGGATACCATTCCCCCACCCGCAGTGTAACCAGCTTTGGCAAATTGAACTGTGCGGGGTAATTGTTTCGGGCAAAACATTTATCTTTATCCACAACAACCAAAACCTTTTTACCTGTGGATCAAAATCAGACAAACCCGGTGGTAATGACCGATGAATCAGGCAGTACCGCCATGACCGCAAAAGCGCTCCAGTCCCCTTTCCAGCGTATCGCACTCGCACTATCCGGCGGCGGCTTCCGGGCAGCCGCTTACAGCATCGGTACCATGAGTTACCTGCGGCAAGTGCCTTATGGCAAGGACAACCATAACCTGTTAGACAATGTGGTCTTTATCTCCTCTGCTTCAGGCGGTACTTTTGCCAATATGCTTTATTCTCTCTACCTCAAAAAGGGGAAAGCCTTTGAAGATGCCTACCACGATCTTCTCCATTTTATGAATGGACAGAGCCTGCTGGAAGATGTACTCAAAACGGTGAATAATGATGGGGCATGGGCCAACGGGGAAAAGACCCGGAATTTCATCAATGCTTTTGCACGCACCTATGATGAAAAACTGTTTGGACACGAAACTTTTGCTGCATACTGGAATACAGCCCATCCCATTGAAGTATGTTTTAATGCCACGGAGTTTCACCGCGGCCTTTCCTTCCGCTTCCAGACGGATGGCAATATCGCGTCCAACCCCATGCTGGATGAAAAGACGGGTAATGCGTATGTATATTTCGACAAAACGGATCCGGATAAGCTAAAGGCTTTACAGGCGGTAAAACTCGGCGATATTATGGCTGCTTCTTCCTGCTTCCCCGGAGGGTTTGAGCCGATCCTTTTTCCCAAAGATTTCAGTTATCCTGCGGGCAACCAGCAGCCGGGGCTGGATAGTGCCACACTCCGTAAAGCGCTCACCATTACACCATACAATAAAGAGCAGCCCCCCGCAAGCGACATTTCTGTTGGCCTGATGGATGGTGGTATTGACGATAACCAGGCATTGTTCAGCGCCATGACGGCAGATGAACGCCGGAGAAAAAAGGGACAAGGGTTTGACCTGGTGATGGTAACGGATGTAGCCAGTTATTTTATGGAAACTCCGTATACAGCGCCCAAAGAACCGGTTGGTAAATGGACAACCCAAACCCTCTCAGGGCTGATGGGCGGCATCGCCAAAAAGATCAAAAGCATCAGCAGTATCCTCAGGTGGACGGGCATCATTGCAGCCATTACCCTGCTGGCGGCGGTTGTATTGCTGATTACACAACCTGGCGAGGCCTGGGTGATTGCCGCGTATGTACTGACCGGCCCTGCCCTGCTGTTACTGGTGGCCGCACTGTACCTTACCCACCTCAAAAATAACAACCCGGTTATTGACCGGCTGCAGTATTGGCTGGGGCTCACCGACAAACAGTTGGCCGGTACATTGCACAAGGAGGTGTCATCGGTAAAAGATTTTTCGGAAGACAGTATCGCCTTATTCATCAAATACATCAGGAATGCGCCACTGGGTACCGTAAGCCAGATGGTAACGGCCCGCATGAGTTCGTTACTGAGTATGGCGATGGACATCAACCTCAAACAGACGCGCCGCCTCATCTTTAATATTTTCTATGGCAACTTCCAGGAAAAAAGTCCCTGGGATAACCGCAGGGTATTCAACGTGATTTATGAACTGAGCAGTTTCAATATCCAGGGGCGTATGCGCGCTTTTAAAAAAGCATTTGGCGAACTGAAAGATAAAAGCTGGTACGATGAGTGCTATCACCTGCTCATGGAGGGCTGTGAAACACTCAATAAAGTTGCCGAAGACGCGCGGACGATGGGCACCACCCTCTGGTTTGACAAAAAGGATGCGGATGACAAACGCATGATGAAAGTAGTGGCCTGCGGACAATTCACGGCTTGTGCCAAACTGCTCGAATACATCCTGATTACAGAAAAGAAAATGGCGGCCGGCGACCCGGGTATAAAGTTTAATGAGGAGGCGATAGCCCTATTCAAACAGGTGAAGACTAAAGTACTGGCCGATTGGCAAAGGTTTAAAAATGAACCATTTTTCCTGTACGAGCAGTATGCAGCAGCGCAAAAAAATCAACCGTTGACCAAAGGATAAGCACAAGTCATGATTCGCATATACAGAAGTGATATCATCCCTCCATCCCTCCAGCCGGAAAAGATAAAGCCGCAGATGACTAAGCTGGAGAACTTCTACGTTAAGCAATCGGAAACTGCAAAAAGACAATCGAGAGCAGAATTTGATATTGGTCCCATTGGAAGAGCGAAGAAAGAACTTGCGGCTGATTTCAACCATAAATGTGCGTATTGTGAAAAGCCCCTGCCCTTATCGGCAGATGCAGACCTTGAAAGTTTCCGGCCCAAACGGGGAGCGAAAGGGTACAATACGCGCGAGTTCTCAGAAAACCATTACTGGTGGCTGTTTTATGAGTGGAAAAATATTTTTTACAGTTGCCGGGACTGTAATGTCAGCAAGCTTAGCTGGTTTCCGGTAGAAGGGGCAAGGGCTGCCCAGCGGTTGCCGTATGCGGAAGTCGTGGCAGCAGAAAAAAACCTGCTGATCGACCCCTGCAATGAAGACCCCTCACCGCACCTTGTTTTTCAGGAAAATGGTGAGGTGGCGGGTAAAACAAAAAAGGGGGGTGTTACCATTGATATCCTCCGGCTGAACCGGACCGAACTGGCAGAAGCAAGGGCAAACGTTTTTAAACAGTATAAAAAAATAACGGCCCATCTCCTCAATGCTAAAACCGGTAAGGAAATTATTAAGGATGCCGTCATCAGCACCCTGACGGATATCCTGTCTGACTATCCCAAACAACCTTATGCAGGAACAGCAAGGCATTACCTCGAAACAGGGCTGACGGTGAAAGAAAATGCTGCCTATCTTTTTTGTATCGACACCTTTTTCCGGACAAAGATCAAATCTGTGTACTACAGCCGTTTCAGGAAGCAACTGGCCACAGGCGAGTATATGAAGCCCCGCAGTCAAAGAAAAGGAGTGGTCAGAAAACCTGATGCAGTTCCGCTTACACCTGTGGCGGGCAACAGGTTTATACTTGAACGCATTGTGATCAGGAATTTCAAATCGATCGAATCGCTGGAGCTGAAATTTCCTCTCCGGCCCCGCAGCAAGGCAGAATTGCAGCAACAGTCAAAATCATCCAACCGTTCGCAACGCGCCGGCTGGCTTATGCTGCTCGGAGAGAACGGGGTGGGTAAAAGTTCTTTCCTACAGGCCATCGCCCTTACCCTGATGGGCAGCAGGTACCTGGCCAAAACGGGTGTGGGTGCCGGAGACGTATTAAAACATGGTACCGGAGAAGGCTCAGTTGAGATCTACAGCAATAACCAGCCCGACCCTGTCAGCATCCACTTCTCCGGCAAAAGAAAAACCATCCGCTCCAGCCATACCGAACCGCAGGGCTACCTGCTTGGTTATGGAGCCACCAGGCTTTTTGCCACAAAAAAACTAAAACCGGAGCGCATCATTACCGGCCGTACCATAAGGGCGATGAATATGTTTGAACCCGGCTATGCCCTGTATGCAAAAGAATGGCTGGTTACATTGTTCCGGAAAGACAGGGAGCAGTTTGATTATGCGGCCAGGGCGATTATGGATTTGCTGAAGGATGAATTGAATGATAAGAAGGCCATACTATCGGTTGAGGGGGGAGAAGTACTGCTGCGGTACAGCAACAGGCATGTGGACAAACTTGATGCGCTGAGCGATGGCTATAAATCGATTATTGCCACCGCCTGCGATATGATGAGCCTGCTGTTGCCGGCGGGTACGATGGAAACGGCAGAAGGGCTTGTGATCATCGATGAGATTGGTACGCACCTGCATCCCCGCTGGCGGATGAAAGTAGTGGAAAGCTTCAGGAACACTTTTCCGCTGATGCAGTTTATTGCCACTACCCACGATCCGCTTTGCCTCAGGGGTATCCGCCGTAATGAGGTAGCGCTGTTCCGTAAGGATGCGGAACATAAGGTACATGCTATAACAGACCTGCCCAATCCTGCGGAAATGCGGGTAGACCAGTTGCTGACCTCCGAGTTTTTCGGGATGAACAGTGTAACGGATCCCAAACTGGAGAAGATGCTCAATGAGTATCACTTATTACTCAGTAAGGCCGAACCTTCACCACGACAGGCCAAACGCATCACACAGTTAGAAAAGGCACTCCGCCCCTACCAGCGCATCGGGGATAGCTGGCGGGAAGACCTGGTGTATAAAGCCGTTGATGAGGTGATTGCCATGAGTAAGCTCAGGGTGCCCGATCAATTCATGCGCAACCCTGCTGCTGCAAATCAGGAAAGCCTTGTTGTGGATACCGGTAATACTGCGCACCGGCAGGCGGAAGAAGAGGTGAAAGAAAGGATACGCTCCATCTGGGGAAAAATCAACACCGGCAGCAGATGATTTTTATCAACAGATCCATAAAGCCTGTACCTGCTTCTATTGCCAAACCTGGCGGGAAAGCTGCTAAGGAGAAGGCAGATGCCATCAAACATTTTACCGCGCCCCAACAAGACAAACCATTCTCATTTGATGCGTACAGGAGTGACGACATTAAAGACACCCTTAAAGCCATATTCCTGGGCAAATGCGCGTATTGTGAAAGCCCCATACTCACGGTAACCGATGGCGACATTGAACATTTCCGGCCCAAGGGGGAGATTGTTACCCCTGAGAAAAAAGTGATCAAACCGGGTTATTACTGGTTGGCTGCCGATTGGGACAACCTGCTGCTCTCCTGCAACAACTGTAACAGAAAAACAACACAGGCCGTATTTGGCGGGGAGTCATTTGTTATGGGTAAGGGCAACCAGTTTCCGGTAGCGGATGAAAGTAAACGATGCCTTACGCATGATGGTGACCTGCCGGCAGAAGAAGCGGTTCGGTTACTGATCAATCCCTGTATAGACAACCCGGAAGATTTTTTTGAATACCTTGATAATGGCGCCATCAGGGCACGAATACACCCCCAGCCGCACAACATAAAAAAAGCAGAAGAAAGCATCAAAGTGTTTGGCCTGCTGCGCGATCCCCTGGTGAATGACCGGAAGAAAGTAATCGGGGACATCAAATTTATTATTGCGGGTATGCTGGAAGTGAAAGAAGACCTGGCAGATGCAAGGGCAAATGCAGATACAGCAAAAGCAGATAAACTGTTGAAGAGATTAGACCGGCATACATCGCGTCTGCAATTATTCCTGCAACCCGATCAGCCCTATTGCGCTGTAGCGAGGCAGATGATTGAACCGATCCTGCGGGAAAACAACCTGCTTTAAACGGATCAGTGAAAAATATTGCCGGTTTTGATGGGTGTGCAATGCTCCGATATGATCGACAATACACCATTGCGCTTTACAATAGCAATACTGCAACGCTGGTCTTCATCAAAAGGCACGCCTTTGTACATACCCTTACCACGCCAGCGGGTATTGACAATCGCTGTATTGCCATATAACTCAACTTCGTAATCAGAACGGCTCATGCTTTCCAGCGTATAAACAGGCGAACCTGCAGTTTGTACCACACTGTCGCGGATAAAAGTGCCGCCGGATTGTGTAAAATAAATATACTTTGGCGCCAGCACAGAATCCACACGTGCCAGGTTTTTGGTACGCCATCCATCATCAAAGCGTTTAATGATATCAACCACTTCGGCTTCAGTAAGGAGGTTATTTTTAGCAGAACATGAACTTATGACAATGATGACCGTGCTGATCAGCCATGGGGTTAACAATTTCATGATGCAAAGATATTAAACTACGGGCAGAACAGCTAAAAGAGCAGGTATTGTAATACATGAAGATTATCTTTCAATATGATCAAACAACATATATACCCACTTTATACCCCATTCGGGCTGCATCCTTAAAAACATTTGGAACATTTTTGCATCTCCCTTATTTTTGCACTCCATTTTAAGGATTGCCCGATAGTATAAAGGTAGTACGACAGATTTTGATTCTGTTTGTCTTGGTTCGAATCCAGGTCGGGCAACATAAAGGACAGTTTTCCATCATACGAAGCTGTCCTTTTTGTTTATATACCCCCGAAGCAATTACTGTGATCAAAATCTGGCTGTTGCTGTAAAGGCGGGGAAACGGTCGCAGATGGCTGTTGCTGGGCATAATGAAGGTACACCATTCGTTACCCTATCAGGGCCCTCACCGCAAGCGCATAGCCATTTAAGCCAAGTCCTGCAATGGTACCCCTGCATTTGGCGGAGATATGCGAAAGCTTACGAAATTCTTCACGCGCGGCAATGTTACTGATGTGTACTTCCACGACAGGAGCAGGAACGGCTGCTATGGCATCGCCAAGGGCAACTGAGGTATGGGTGTATCCGCCGGGGTTGATGATGATGCCCTGCATGGTAAAGCCTGCGCGCTGTACCTCGTCAATGAGTTCTCCTTCAATATTGCTCTGGTAATAGCTGAAACGAATATCCGGAAACAGTTCCTGTAGTGTTACCAGATATTGCTCAAAAGGCTCATTGCCATAAATATCGGTTTCCCGCTTACCCAGCAGGTTGAGGTTGGGGCCATTGATGATTGCGATCTGCATACGGGTGATGGTTGTCTGTTGAATATACGTCATTGACCGGCATACGCCTTTTAAGGCTGCAGCATGGCTATAAAATCGTCGAACAGGTAGCGGCTGTCGTGCGGCCCCGGCGTTGCCTCCGGATGGTATTGTACCGAAAAAGCAGGCTTCCCCTTGATCCGTATACCCTCGATGCTCTTATCGTTGAGGTTGACATGCGTGATCTCTACGTTGGGATTGGCTTTTACCGACTCAGGATCCACTCCAAAGCCATGGTTTTGTGTGGTGATCTCGCTTTTACCCGTCTGCAGGTTCATAACGGGATGGTTGAGTCCGCGATGACCATGGTGCATCTTAAATGTACTGATGCCATTGGCCAGCGCGAGCAACTGGTGACCTAAGCAAATGCCAAAGATCGGCTTTCCCGTTTCGAGCAGTTGGCGGATGGTATTTACGGCATAGTCCATCGGAGCGGGATCGCCGGGGCCATTACTGATGAAATAGCCATGCGGATCAAAAGCCTGCAGATCACCGAAACTTGTTTTAGCAGGATGTACCTTGAGGTAAGCGCCCCTGTCGGCAAGGGATTTCAGGATATGTTGCTTTACACCAAAATCGAGTACCGCTATACGCAGACTGCTGTCGGGGTTACCCACATAATACGCTTCCGTTGTGCTGACTACGGAAGCGAGTTCAAGACCATCCATGGAAGGCACATCGTTTAACATGGCTTTAAGTTGAACCAGATCACTGATCTCAGAAGACACAATGCAGTTCATTGCTCCGGCTACGCGGATATGCTCTACCAGTGCGCGGGTATCGAGCCTATTGATGGCCACGATATTCTCCTGCTCAAAATACTGCTGCAATGACCCGTCGGCCAGAAAACGGCTGTATTTTTCTTCGAGGTTCCGGCCAATAACGGCTTTTACCTTTACACCCCGGCTCTCTACATCGGTATGGCGCACGCCATAATTACCGGTATGCACATTGTTCATAATAATCACCTGGCCATAATAGCTGGGATCAGTAAACACTTCCTGGTAGCCGGTCATTCCTGTGTTAAAACAAATTTCACCGGTAGCCGTACCGATTTTGCCAAATGCTTTACCTTGTAACAGGGTGCCGTCTTGTAACAGTAAATATGCCGATTGCTGCACTGTTGATGTGGATTTAATGGTGATGCGATGGAAACCGGCGCAAAAATAATGAAGCCGCAGCAAACGACGGGGAAATTTGTCCCCAAATAAAAGGGAATGGCGGCATTAAGCAGCACAACACCATTCTGAAGCCTCTAAAAGGCATCCCCGGGATTTTGACGGGAGAATAATTTAAACATTGCACATTATCATGGTAAATACGAATCACTCAACTGGTTATCCGCAACGAATGGTGCGGTTTTGCTTTGCAGGTATTGCAGGCATACTGCTGGCAGCCTGCGGCGCTTCTTCACGGTTTAATATACCGGCTAAATACACACGGGATGCCACGATGCTGGATGTGGAGGGTGCAAGGAAACGGGTGATGTCTTTTGGTCATTACAAAACATCGCGGATCAGCCGGGGCGTACAGCTCAGTTATCCGGGCTGGGGCAAGGGCTTTTTTTTCGAAAACCTCCTGCTCAACCAGTTTGGATTGCAGAAAGATGAAATAGTGGCCAAAGAAAAAGACAGGTTCCGGTATTCAGTTACAGATGGCAGTGGCAGTGCGGAAGTGTTTGGCAAGGAAAGCGAGGTTACCCGCAGTATCCGCTACAAACTGCTGGCAAAGAGCAATATCCTGAATAGTTATGAACGCGTACAGCAATACCAGTACATTTTTTCTGCCCTGATAGCGATGGACACGGCTGGGGGCAGCAATGTATGGAACCTGCTGATGAGCAATGTATATGACCGGCGCCGTGATACGGTTAACGGCCTCTTTACCATCATCAAACCAAATGAAGAGGGTCTGGCTACGAATGGTATTGACACAATATTAATCAAAGTACTGGAAACCAAAGAGGTTGAATCTGCAAACGGCCGTTCGGGCAAGCTTCCGATGGCGATACTGGCGGGTTACCAACTGGAGATAAAGGGTAATCCGATGGCCATCATTGATGTGATGAGCCAGCGGGTTGGTTTTTTCAACAATCCCGATCCCCGCACTAAACTCTTACTGGCAGGCATTACTACTGCAATACTGGCGAGAAGGGTACATGATGTAAAATGGTAACCGGTATATACACTGAGCCGATTCCTGGTGTACAGCTAAAAAAAGCAGGACATTCGTCCTGCTTCGTATAAACATTTGCCTTGATCGTAATTAATCAGCTTTCTTTTCTGTAGCCGGGGCTTCAGGAGTAGCTTCTTCTGCTGCGGGCGGCACAACAACAGCATCTTCAATCGCTGCTTTTTTCTTAGCTCCGCCTGCACGACGCGTTTTTTTGGCGGGTTCGGCTTCTGCAGCTTTGGCAACACCTTTGCCATAAATTTCATTAAAGTCCACCAACTCAATCATCGCCAGTTCAGCATTATCACCTACACGCTTACCAAGTTTGATGATGCGGGTGTAACCACCGGGTCTTCCGGCTACCTTTGGGGCTACCACGGTGAATAATTCTTTTACTGCTGCTTTATCGTTAAGGTAGCTGAACACGATACGATGTTCGTGCATGATGGCTTCCTTACTGTCGGCGTGTTTGGTTTTGGTAATCAGTGGCTCAATATAGGTACGCAGTACCTTTGCTTTAGCCAAAGTAGTGGTGATACGCTTGTGCGTGATCAGTTGACAGCCGAGGTTCATCAGGAGCGCCTTCCGGTGGGAAGCCGTTCTGCTGAGGTTGTTGTTTTTGTTTCCGTGACGCATGACATGTTAATTTTAAATTTCGCCTGCACCGTTGTCAGGGAATTGCAGGCTACTGGTGAAAAAAAAGCAGACTGGCTCTGACGATCACCAGTCTGCAATATATTTTGATTACTCTTCGTCCATTTTGATTTTGCTGAGGTCCATACCAAAGCCCAATCCCCTTTCGTTGAGTACCTGTTCGATTTCGCTGAGTGATTTCTGACCAAAGTTGCGGAACTTCATCAGGTCTTCCTGCTCGTACTGAACCAGTTCGCTCAGGGAATTGATTTTAGCTGCTTTAAGACAGTTGAACGCACGTACAGAGAGATCAAGGTCTTCCAGTGGTGTTTTGAGTACCTTGCGCAATTGCAGGGTCTGCTCATCCACCAGGTCTTCTTTCTTCTCTTCCTTATTATCGAAAGTGATATTCTCATCCGTAATGATCATCAGGTGCTGGATAAGGATACGGCTGGCTTGCTTCACGGCCTCTTCGGGGTGAATGGTGCCATCAGTAATCACTTCCATAACCAGTTTTTCAAAGTCGGTGCGCTGTTCCACACGGGTATTCTCGATCGTGTATTTCACGTTCTTGATGGGTGTGTAAATGGCATCAACCGGAATATAACCAAACGTTGAACTCTTTTCTTTATGCTCTTCTGCGGGTACATAACCACGGCCGCGGGCGATCGTGATTTCGATGTCCAGTTTAGCGCTGGAATCCAGGGTGCAAATCATCAGCTCAGGATTCATCACCTCATAGGTTGCTGAAGCTTCGCCGATCATACCTGCGGTAAACTCAGTCTTGTTTTTTAAGGACAGGCTGATTTTTTCGGTACCGCCATCCTGCTCGCCTTTTTTCTTGAAACGAACCTGTTTCAGGTTGAGGATGATTTCGGTAACGTCTTCGGTAACGCCTTTCAGGGTTGCAAATTCATGATCAGCGCCTGCAACGCTGATACCGATAATTGCGTAACCTTCAAGTGAGTTGAGCAATACCCTGCGCAAGGCATTGCCAATGGTTACACCGTAACCAGGCTCCAGCGGACGAAACTCAAACTGAGCTTCGAAATCTGTTGCTTTTTGAAGTACGATTTTATCGGGTTTAACAAAATTTAAAATGGCCATTTGTATTTTGTTGTTTTAATTTTAAAATGAGATGTCCCGGTCTGTGAAGGGGCATCAGTTGCTGTGGTTCCCGGGGAAGCGGGCAATCATATTACTTAGAATACAATTCCACGATCAGTTGCTCCTTGATATTCTCAGGAACACTTTCCCTTTCAGGATAAGCGATGAAGGTACCCTTCATTTCAGTCTCATTCCAATCCAGCCAATTGAATTTTGAATTTTTACCGCGCAGGTTGCCGGTAACGGAAGTGTTGGCAGCACTCTTTTCTTTCAGACCAACCACATCACCCGCTTTGAGGGAATAAGAAGGGATATTCACCACTTCTCCGTTAACGGTAATGTGTTTGTGACTTACCAACTGGCGTGCTGCCTGGCGGCTGGGTGCAATACCCATGCGGAAAACAGTATTATCGAGACGTGCTTCGAGGAGTTTGATGAGGTTTTCACCAGTTACACCACGACGACGTGCAGCTTCATTAAACGTGTTGCGGAACTGCTTTTCAAGAATGCCATAAGTATATTTGGCTTTCTGCTTTTCACGCAACTGGAGGGCGTATTCGCCGAGGGTTTTGCGTTTGCGGTTAGCACCATGCTGACCGGGAGGATTGCTGTTCTTACTCAGATACTTGCCGTTGCCGATAATGGGTTCACCAAAAATACGGGCAATCTTTGTTTTGGGGCCGATGTAACGTGCCATAATTGATAAATTGATTTTTTTAGTTACGGTACAACATCATAAAAAATCTTAAAATAAGATGATGTACCCAGTTAATAAAATAGTTGCGGTGTATATTCCTTAAGCCGCTATGCTGTATTGGTTATACCCTTCTTTTCTTGGGCGGACGGCAACCGTTGTGAGGCAGCGGGGTTACGTCCTTGATCATTACGATTTCGATACCATTTTGTGAAAGTGAGCGGATGGCACCTTCCCTGCCTGAACCAGGCCCCTTTACATACACATCTACTTTTTTCAGTCCTGCGTCAACAGCCACTTTAGCGGCATCTGCTGCTGCCATCTGTGCTGCATACGGTGTGTTTTTCTTGCTGCCTCGGAAACCCATTTTCCCGGCGCTGCTCCAACTGATCACCTGGCCCATTTTGTTGGTGAGGGCGATGATGATGTTGTTAAAACTTGCAGTGACGTGTGCGTCACCGTAGCTGTCTACTTTTACAATTCTTTTTTTAGCTGCCGCTTTCGCGCTTTGTGCCTTTGCCATAATCCGATTATAAGGTAATCTTTAAAATATTTCCCACGCAGGGCGTGAGCCAGACCAGTTCCTCCTCATGCAGCGGGAATCCGGAACAGGCCTGAAAATGATGCTGCAATATTGTCAACAAAATACCGGGTGCGAAGACCCGGTAGCTGTATTACTTGGTTACTTTCTTCTTACCGGCAACCGTCTTGCGCTTGCCCTTACGGGTGCGGCTGTTGGTGCGGGTACGCTGTCCGCGCAGGGGTAAACCCTTACGGTGGCGGAGGCCACGGTAGCAGGCGATATCAAGCAAACGCTTGATGTTCATCTGTACTTCAGAACGCAATGCGCCTTCGGTTTTAAACTCGTTGTTGATGACGTTACGGATAGCCGTCTGTTCATCATCATTCCACTGGTTAACTTTTTTATCGTAGCTGATACCAGCTTTGTCTAAAATGTAACGGGCAGTGGAGTTACCAATACCATAAATATAGGTGAGACCAATTTCTCCCCTTTTGTTTTTTGGAATATCAACACCGGCAATACGGGCCATATAAATGTTCTTTTTATTGTTCTTTTATAATGTCTGTTTTTCAGGAACGCATCAAGCGTATTAACCCTGCTTTTGCTTAAAGCGCGGGTTCTTTTTGTTGATTACGTACAGCCTGCCTTTTCTTCTTACAATCTTGCAATCTGCACTGCGCTTTTTGATGGATGCTCTTACTTTCATTTTTTTTGTTATTTAAGCTGTTCGCCATTCATTTTATTTATACCGGAAAATGATCCGACCCCTCGTCAGGTCATAGGGACTCATTTCCACCCCCACTTTATCTCCTGGAAGTATGCGGATGTAATGCATCCTCATCTTGCCGGAAATAGTGGCAAGGATTTCGTGGTCGTTTTGCAGTTTAACCTTGAACATTGCGTTGCTCAAGGCTTCCAGAATCGTACCATCTTGTTTAATAAGCGCCTGTTTAGCCATAATTTTGGGAGCGCAAAGATAACATTAATTATTTCATTTTTACAAAAAAACACCGATATTTACCCACAAATCAACATTTTTGATCCATGAAAAAGAATATTTTTGCCATTTTAGCCATCGGAATGCTCTTCAGTGCCTGTAAAAAGTCCGGCAGCTCCGGAGCAACCGCAATTCCTTACATGAGTACCAGCGCCAACAGTACCTGGCAATATGAGAACATCAATAATGCCACCGGCCCCAGCCCGGTAACCACCAATTATACCATTACTTCAACCAATCGCGACACAACCATCAGCGGACGCGTGTACCACGTTTATACCAATACCCCCGGCAATACATCAGAATATTACCTCATCAGCGGCAACGACTATTACCAGTACCGCGATTTACCGGCTGCCATTGGCGGCGCAAAGATAGAGGCACTTTACCTCAAAGACAACCTCGCCGTGGGCGGTAGCTGGAGTCAAAGCTTCAACATTTTCTTTTCCGGTATTACCGTTCCGATCACGGTTACCTACAGCATCCTGGAAAAGGGTATCAGCAAAACGGTCAACGGCATCAGTTATACCGATGTGATTACGGTAAAGACTGCCATCGCCATAAACAACCCGCTCATACCTGCCAGTGCGCTCACCACCAATATCAAAAGCTACTACGCCCGTAAATTCGGGCTGATCCAGTCTGAGAACAATGTTGTGGTCAACTTTATGGGCATCAACCAGACGACTGATACACAGCAACGCCTTAAAACGGCAGATATTAAGTAAAGGGGTGCTAAGTACCTGGTACTCCCGCCTGGCCTGGTTTTGTTGGGATACTTGTTTCTTGTATCACGCCGCTGAATTACAGAAATGGATTATCTTGCACCTGATACAATATATGCGATTCCCCCATCCCGGTATTTTGTATCCTCCGCTAAACCTGTTTCCGGTAAAAATCACCCGGAAAGCAGCACCTTCACCCAATCCGGACTCTGCATATGAAACAAGACATATTGAGCAAATTGAAACCTCATATTATACTGATATTGCTTGTATTGGTGTGTACCGGAGCTGATGCCCAGGTGATCAGGCCGTATAACCTGCTTTACTCCGAAAACCTCAAAGGAGGGTGTACACTTTTTGGTAATACAATGATGCATATTGTGGACAACAATGCGGTTAACCTGGTTAAAATGAATGAGACCGGCAATCCGGCTAATACTGCAGGGGGTATCGGCTTTTCGCAGTATGGCAACGACAATGCCAATATGCAGTTTGCCGATGTGGATGGTACCCTCCCTCCCACTTCAGCGGTATTTGCACCCGGCAGCACCTGGAAATACTTAGACAACAATACCCGTCCCGCAGATTGGGAAACCAGCAGCTTTGACGATGCTGCCTGGGCACAGGGCGCAGGTGAACTCGGGTTTGGTGATGGCGATGAGGCCACAGTCATCAATGGCGGCCCTGCCAGTTCGAGGTATATGACCACCTATTTCCGCAAAACGGTGAACATACCTGCCGGCTTGTACCGGGATTTCACCTTCAACCTTATTTACGACGATGGCGCAATGGTGTACATCAACGGCGTGGAAGTGGCAAGGATCAATATGCCGGCGGGTGTCATTACGCATAACACCCCGGCACTCTCAGCCGTTGAAAACGTAGCTGTGGCCATTCCCCTTCCGGCATCGGCCTTTGCAAACGGTGCCAATACGATTGCGGTGGAAGTACACCAGCGATCCAATAAGAGCGATGACCTTTCTTTTGAACTTTCCCTGGTGGGTACCAATATCAACACGGTCAATTCTTCCACGGCCGATCTGCTGCTGCCAGCCGGTACCAATACCATAAAATTTGCGCGCCTCTACTGGGGTGGCCGTATCGACAACAGCGTGGTTACGGCTTCACCCGATACAATACGCAGGGTAAAAATCAGGAAGGGTACCAGCGGACCATATGTGACCATTCTTGCGCCCGTTACCAATACCGACCAGTCTGCGGCTACCAGCCTGAGCATCAACTATCAGTCCTTTATTGACATCACCGCTTTTGTCAACAGCAATGGGGCGGGTACATATACCGTAGCCGATATACCGGCAACCACGGGTGCCACTGCCAGCGGAGGCAACTATGCGGGCTGGAGTATTGTTGTCGCTTATGCCAACAATACACAACCGTTTAACAGTGTACGCATTTACGATGGATTCCTGAACGTATTTAACGGCGGTGCAGTGGTAAGCCAATCGGTAACGCTTACGGGACTCAATGTACCGAATACACCACTGGCGCTGCCGGATGCGGTAATGACCAGTATGATCTGGGAGGGTGATGCCAACCTTGGGGCAACCGCTTCCAACCCTGCTGGTGATTTCCTCAAAATTAACGGTACGCCCTTTACCAATACCGTCAACCCCATCACCAATATGTGGAACGGAAGTATTTCAAAAAATGGCAGTTATGTTACCACCAAGAACCCCGACTATACGAACCAGATGGGTATTGATATCGATGAAATAGAAGTAGGTGCGGGTTATGGTATTGTGCCCAATGCCACATCGGTGACCATCGAATTTGGTACAGAGGCCGATCGTTATTTCCCCAGTCTTTTCACCTTCTGCATACGGATGAAAGAACCCACCATAAATCTTGACAAACTGGTTGCTGATGCCAATGGCAACAGTATTGTTGATTCGGGCGAAACATTAACTTATACGCTATCGGGTACAAATACGGGACCAGGAACAGCATTTAATTGTGTGGTAACGGACACCCTGCCCGCCAACGTTACCTATATACCAGGCACGCTTGAAGTGGTGAACTGCCCCGGTATTACACCCGGATTCAAAACAGATGCTGCGGATGGTGATATTGCCCAGCAGGGTGTTAATGGCAGCCGTACCTATATCAGCTTTTTCCTGGGTACAAATGCCACGGGTACTGCGGGCGGCCAGCTTCAGGCAGGCGAAAGCTATACCCTGCGCTTCAAAGTGCAGGCGGCGGCGATCCCGGGCTCTGTGATCAATACTGCGCGCATCAGGGCCAACGCAGCGTCGGGCGAGCCATTTGTTGACGATGGTACGGCAATCATTACTCCATTGGGGGGCGCTATCCCCGTCAAGCTCAGCAGCTTCACTGCTACGTTGCTGAATAACCGGACCGGGGTGCTGCAATGGACAACCGAACAGGAAACCAGCTTCAGCCATTTTGAACTGGAACGCAGCAGTGACGGGCAACATTTCAACTACCGCACCCGGGTAAACGGAACCGGCAACAGTACAATCGAAAAAAGATATGCCGTACAGGATATACTTGACGAACCGGTAAAAGTCTGGTACTACCGGCTCAGGCTGGTGGATATTGATGGCAAAATTTCGTACAGCAGTATCATACCGCTCCGGGTTTCCGGCAACACTGCAATGGCGGTATATCCTAATCCTTTTAAGGAAAGGGTCAATATATTATGCAACAGTACAACTGAACAGCAACTGACCTGCCGCCTGCTGAATACTGCGGGACAGACAGTTCTGGAAAAACGTTTAACCGTTGCAAGGGGAGATAATCTTATCACCATAAACGACCTTGGCTATCTGCCGGGCGGACATTATATGCTCCGGATCAGCGGCAATGGAATTAATCAGTCTGTACCGTTGATCAAGGAGTAACCAGCCTTTTTCTGATGATTTTTGCCGGCGATGGGCAATGCCATTTTATTGACAATCGGCCCGGAGAAATGGAGCCACCCTTACAGCGTAATATACATCTCCAAATAAAAATACCCGGTTATTGTTGTCCGCAGTTTATCGCAAAATCTCCACCCTCCGCAATTCCAGCAGGTTAAGGCTGTTGGGTTCAAAGTGCCTGATATAGGGCTGTACAAGGTGCAAAACCATATCGTACCAGAGTGGTATTACCGGAGCATCATTGATGACAAGCTGATCCATTTGCTGGTACAACCGGTAACGCAGGGAATCATTTGCAGTAAGCAAAGCTTTTTCATAAAGGACATCAAAAGCCGGGTTGCTGTAACGCGTATAATTGGGCGGCGCAGGATTTTTGCTGTAAAAAACACTGAGGTAGTTTTCAGCATCCGGATAATCAGCAATCCAGCTTCCCCTGAACATAGGTGCCATTGATTTGCTGGTCTGCTCCATCAACAGGCTTTTCTGCATAGCATCCACCTGTATCCTGATACCTGTCTGCCGAAGCTCATTGGCGATATAGCTGCCAAGGTCGGCATATACAGGGATTGTCATCAGTTTGACTTCTGGCAATCCCCGGCCTTCCGGGAACCCTGCCTCCCGGAGCAATTGCCTGGCTCTGGCCGGGTTGTAAGCATATCCCTTTACCACCGTGGTATCAAAAGACGGCAGCCCCATGGGTACAAAACCGCTCTGTGCGGGGGTACCGATGGAATTGCGCAGGTAAAGCATCATTTTACGGCGATCAAAACCATAGTTGATGGCCTGGCGGATTTTTTGCAACCGGAGGGGTGAGTTGCTCACCAGCGGATTCTTTTCATCCACCAGTATGCCGATGTATTCAATATTAAGATAGGCATGTTTGTGCAACTGCAACTGACCCTGCCATTGCTTCTTAAGGTTACCCGTTTTAGTGAGAATCTCATCCTTAAATGAAGCGTCAATATCGTTGATGAAATCAAGTTTTTTCTGCTGAAACTCAAGAAACTCGGTAGCCTTGCTGTCGAAGAAACTGATCCTCACACCATCAATCAGGGGCAGCCGCCGTCCGTTGGCATCCTGCTCAAAATAGTTGTTGTTTCTGGTCAGCACCATGGCCTGTCCTTCTTCCCAGGCCACCAATGCAAAGGGCCCTGTACCCACAGGATGACGGCGGAAGTCGGTACCATACTGTTCTACGGCTTCATGCGGCAGAATGCTGCAATACTGCATACTGAGGATACCGAGTATAGGCTGAAAGGGTTGTACCAGGCGCAGTTGAAAAGTGGTATCGTCTGGTGCGGCAAATCCATTGGCGGAATCAATACGGCCATTGAATATCCAGGCACCGGGACTGGCTACGGATTTATCCATAATACGGCGAAGGCTGTACACCACGTCAGCAGCCACCAGCCTGCGCCCCTTTCCACCGGCAAAACAGGGGTCGTCGGTAAAATAAACATCATTACGGAGGATAAAAGTGAGGGTTCTGCTGTCCGCGCTCATCGACCAGCTTTTGGCAAGGGAAGGCGCTGTCTGCATATTGCTATCCACTTCCACAAGGGTATTGTACAACTGGTGGACTGCCCACATAACAGCCTGGCTTTTACAGAATGCAGGGTCGAGGGAAGCGATGCCGGACTGTTCGTTATAATGAAAAATCTTTTTATCCGGGTGCCGGTGGTTGTTGCAGGCAGTATAGAAAAAGAGCAGGGGTAAGAGCGTAGCCGGTAACACCAGTTTGCCAGTCATCCCAAAAAAGGATTTTTGTTGTAATTTGTAATAATGCTTTACCATATAAAGCATAAATTTAAGCCATTGTATCATAAACGATTGTCTTAATTATGGCAAGGAAACTACCGTTGTTCAAAATTTTTGCCGGCCTGGTTCTGCTGCTGCCGGGCGCACAGATGATTGCCCAACCCCTGAATGACAAAGAGGAATTTACCCGTGCGGATACACTTCGTGGCACCATTAACCGGGAACGGGCCTGGTGGGATGTGCAGCATTACGATATTACCGTAGCACCGGATTTTACGGCCAAAACGATACAAGGCGAGGTAACCATACGCTTTATTGCACAACCGGGCAAAGGCAGGCGTATGCAGATTGACCTGCAACAACCGATGGAGATTGATCAGGTATTGTTTAAAGCGGGTACACCGGAAGCTTCGGGTACAGCCATTACGGATATCAGTCATGAAGGAAATGTATGGTGGCTGGGTTTTGGCAATCATATATTTCCTGCGACAAACAATCCGGTACCGCAATTCCTTACCATCAGTTTTCATGGCAAACCCCGGGAGGCCATCCGGCCGCCCTGGGATGGGGGCTGGATCTGGCGGAAGGATGCCAATGGCAACCCCTGGATGAGTGTGGCCTGCCAGGGACTGGGCGCAAGTGTCTGGTACCCCTGCAAAGACCACCAGAGTGATGAACCCGATCGCGGGGCTACGCTCAGCATTATTGCTCCTGATTCGCTGGTAGCTGTGGGGAATGGCCGTCTGCAGCAAAAAAAGCCGCTGGGCAATGGCACTACTCGATATACCTGGGTCGTCACTTCACCCATCAATAATTACTGCATCATTCCGTATATCGGGAAATATGTCAACTTCAGTGAAACCTATGCCGGTGAAAAGGGGCCGCTTTCACTCAACTACTGGGTATTGGATTATAACCTCAATAAAGCCAAACAGCAGTTTGCTGATGTGCCGCGGATGATGAAGGCATTTGAATACTGGTTTGGACCCTACCCTTTTTATGAAGATGGCTACCAGTTGGTAGATGCGCCGCACCTTGGCATGGAGCACCAGAGTGCAACTGCTTATGGCAATGCTTATAAAATGGGATACCTCGGTAATGATCTCTCGGGCACAGGCTGGGGATTGAAATGGGATTTCATCATCGTTCACGAAAGCGGACACGAATGGTTTGCCAACAACATCACCACCAGTGATATTGCAGATATGTGGGTGCATGAGGGTTTTACCAATTACAGCGAAACCTTATTCACCGATTTTTTTTATGGAAAGGAAGCAGGCAATGATTATGTAACCGGTACCCGCAGCAATATCCAGAATGATATACCCATCATCGGCCGTTACGGCGTTAACAAAGAAGGCAGCGGCGATATGTATTACAAGGGCGGCAATATGCTGCATACCATCCGGCAACTCATCAATGACGATGAAAAGTTCAGGGGGATTTTGCGGGGACTGAACCAGGTATTCTACCACCAGGTGGTGACCACCAACCAGGTAGAAACCTATATGAGCAGACAATCGGGTATCAACCTCTCAAAAATTTTCGACCAGTACCTGCGCACAACCAGGGTACCCCGGCTGCTGTATCGCATCACCGGAAATACACTTTCGTATCAGTGGGCCAACTGTGTAAAGGGTTTTAATATGCCGCTGAAGATATGGACAGGCGACAGCACAACCGCAAGGATGATCTATCCTGTTGAAGGGAAGATAAAGACAGAAAAACTGTTGCCGGGCAAAACGGGTAAATATGACTGCCGGGCAGACCGTAATTTTTTTGTGGAGATGCGGAGACTCTAAAATAAAAAAGTTCCGGAAGAATCCGGAACCGCATGACAATCGCGTTTCCAACTGTATTGCTATTAAAATCACGCGCTGTCTTTAGAACTACTATACTTTAAGTCCGTTTATTGAACCTTCATGGCCTTTCTGGTTGCGGCATATGCACTGAAATAGCCCAGACAACCACCGGAAAAATTGGTGGTGGGATTTGCCGGGGTTGCACTGTTGCCCTCTTTCAGATCGCTCAGTGTTTTCCAGTATTTGTATACCTCCCTGTCGATACACTGCATTTCCACGAGTATCGAATCGCCCGTTTTTATTTTTGAATCCCCGTTGATGAGTTGTGATATTACCTGATTGCCATTGTAATAATCATCATTCTGTACATAAACCACATTTTCTTCCACACGGTTGACCCAGTTGCGGAAACGATAGGCATTGCCCTTTGTTACGGGATCGTCAAATACAACATCCACAATTTTACTATTACCCCCGGGGCCAAAAGTGAAGGTCTCCACAAACAGGCTGTCTAAAGGAACGGGAGCAGGCATGACGGAAGCCGCAGCAAAGGTTTGTCCGCCCACTTTTACCGTAAGCTGATAGCCGGTACCCGGCGTGCCTGCAAAAGCTGCTGTTTTATAAATACCGGGAGTGGTTTCAGTAAAACTGTATGATGCGCCTGTATTGGAGGTAAGCAGTATTACGGCACCACTAACCCCGTTGAAACTGTTGCTGCTGCTGAAGGACTTGGTTTGCGACACACGTACTTCGGCGCCATTGGCCGCATCGCTCAGGAACCCTTCCACTACATATTTTTTTTCCGAGTCGCGCAACTTGACGTCAATGACTTTTTCGCAGGAACTGAGCAACAGTAAAGCAATACCGGCAGACATCAATAATTTATTCATGGCTTAAAATTTAAAATTGTACGATACAGAGGGAATAAACCTGAAAAGCGTGGTTTGAACAGCCTCGGTTTTGGTGGGATCATTTTTTCCATCGCGGAAATTAATGGTATAGGCATTGGCACGGCCGTAAGCATTGTACAGGCTGAAGGACAGTTCCGCACTCCGGTTTTTCTTTGCCTTCAACTGTAGTGTGGCACCGAGATCGAGTCGGTGATAAGCAGGCATCCGATAGGCATTACGGTTCGTATAATAAAAGACGGTTTGCCCGTTAATCTGGTATTTGCCTTCGGGAAACGTAACGGCATCGCCCGTATAATATACCCAACTGGCAGAGAGCGTCCATCGCTTATTCGCTTCATACATGGCCACCACAGAAATATCGTGCGTGCGGTCCTGCCGGGCATTGTACCATTTGTTGCTGTTGATGCCGTTGATGAGCCGTTCAGATTTTGACAGGGTATACCCCAGCCATCCCGTGAGCCTGCCCGTTTTCCTGCGGATCAACCACTCCATCCCGTAAGCCCTTCCTTTGCCAAACAGCAACTGCGACTCAATGGCATTGTTGCTGAACAGATCCGAGCCATCACGATAGTCCACCTGATTCTGCATGCTTTTGTAATAAGCTTCCACGGTCAGTTCCCAGGTATTGCCTTTGAAGTTTTTATAATACCCCACCGATACCTGGTCAGATAATTCGGGTTTGATGATATTGGTACTGGCCACCCATTTGTCGGTAGGCGATGTGGTGGTGGAGTTGGACAGGAGGTGCATATGCTGCACATTGCGTACATAAGATGCTTTTACGGAAGTGGCCTGGTTAAACTGGTAGCCGATAGCCAGGCGGGGTTCAGGATTGATATAGGTCTTCACCACATCTCCCTTATTGTAGCGCAGGGTATCCACCACATTGCCATTATGATCAAGTTTGTAATAATCGCCCTTGCCCAGAATACTGAAAGTGGTGAGCCGGATTCCGGCAGTAACCGTCAGCATTTCATTCACTTTCCAGTTGTCGGATGCATAAACGCTGCTTTCAAAAGCATATCTTTTCTGCAGGAGCAGGTCGTTATAGGTGGAATTGCCCTTTGACCGCACTTCACCGGGGCGTATGGTATGGTAAATAGCATTCCAGCCAAAGCGCAGACTGTTGCGGTTATTTATGCTCCATTGGTAATCCTGCTTAAGGTTCCAGTCGCGTATCTGTGAGAACACTTCCAGGTTACCAGAAGCATCTTTCACATTAATCTTGTAATTGTAATTGCTGAAAATAGCTGAGGTATTGGCAAAGAGCCTGCCGTTGAAAATATGGTTCCAGCGCACGGTAGCTGTTGCATTACCCCAGTTGATGGAAAACTCCTTTTTTACACCCAGTACGTCCTGCCCGAAATAACCGCTGATGTACAGCCTGTCCTTTTCACCCAACTGATAGTTCATCTTGGTATTCAGGTCGTAGAAGTACAATTTATTGTTTTTGATATTGGTGTCAGGCGATGCTTTGAGGAAGAGGTCGGCATAGGTACGGCGGGCACTGATCAGAAAAGAAGATTTGTCTTTTTGTATGGGCCCTTCCACGTTAACCTTTGCCGCAATCAATCCTGCCCCGCCACTAACCTGATAGTCGCGGTTATTACCCTCGTTCATTTTAATGTCAAGCACAGAGGATAGCCTTCCGCCGTATTGTGCAGGCATACCGCCTTTATAAACAGTTACATCTTTGATGGCATCAGCGTTGAAAGTGGAGAAGAAGCCAAAAAGATGTGATGCGTTATACACAGGTGCCTCATCCAGCAGAATCAGGTTTTGGTCAGCCGCTCCCCCGCGTACAAAAAGGCCGCTGTTGCCATCGCCGGCCGGCTTGATGCCGGGCAGCAACTGGATGGTTTTCAGGATATCCCGTTCACCAAACAGTACAGGAATGTTTTTAACTTCGGCGAGGTTGAGCTTTTCCACGCCCATCTGCGCGCCACTTACGGAACGGCCGCGACCACTGGCCCTTACCACCACGCCGGTCATGCTTTTGGGTTCATCTATGAGCGTAACATTGATGATCTTGCTTTTATCCACTGCAACGCTGAGGGTATCTGTTGTTTTGCCCAGCGCAGAAATTTCAATGCGATAATGACCAGCGGGTATACTGAGGGAGAAAAAGCCATATTCGTTGGTAACCGTACCGAGGTTCATGCTGCCGATACGTACCGAAGCACCGATGAGTGTTTCCCCGCTCCTGCTGCTTTTTACCGTGCCACTGATGGTATACCGGTTCTGAGTCAAGCCATTCAGAACAGTCAGCAGTAAGGTGGTAAGAAAAACGATTGGTTTGATACTGTACATTTTACCGTTGGATGAATTTGATGTAATGCGGCAAATTTGGGATGACGGCAACAAAGAAAAAAACCAGCAGGATAAAAAGGGTCGTTTACCTGCTGAAAAGGTTAATTGACATGGTTAATGTGTTGGCAGAGCGAGAAGACGTGTTGAGCCATCAAAAATCATTTTTTGGATCGGCCACTTGACAGAATCAGTAGCGAATGAATACATTTGTTAAAATTTGTTAAACGCAACAACGGCCACTGCGGCATACCCATATGGCAAGAACCCCACCGCCATTACTGGCACCCATCAGTTTTTTAAACACCCGCTGGGCAACCCACCTTACGTTCTGGCTGGTCGTTATCCTGGTACTGCTGACCGGCTCAGTAAGTGAATTTCAGACAAAAAATTTCTGGCTCATCACCGTTATTGCGATCATGCAGTTGGTCATGTACGCTTATTTCATCCTGCTCGTGCTGATTCCGTATTTTTTTTACCGCTCAAAAATATTGCTGTTTATTGTGCTCAGTTTACTATGGGCTGTGGCCTGGAGTTATGTGATGTATTATGTCGTGCTGCAGATGATGCCCCTGCTTCCTGCCAATATACCGCCACCCTCCAGCGCTTTGGAATCCTTCAGCATCAACATGCTTTTCTTTTTCCTGGTTACCGCCATCAAACTGGGGAAAGACCTGTTGATTGTACAATATGAAGCTGAAATGGCACAACGCCAGAAAATGCAGCAGGAGCTCAATTTTTTACGGGCACAGTTAAGCCCGCACTTCCTGCTCAACACGATGAACAACCTCTATGGACTGGCGCATGAAAAATCAGACCGCCTGCCCGACCTGATGCTGCGGCTGAGCGACCTGCTCAAATATTCCATCTACGATACCAAAACGGATATTGTACCGGTAAAAGATGAGGTACAATACCTGCTCGATTATATTGAGTTGCAAAAAATACGCATCAGCGAAAGTGTACAGCTCGATATACAGTTTCCGGCAAACATCAACCCCAAACTGCAGATCGTTCCCTTGCTGCTGGTGGTATTTGTGGAGAATGCGTTCAAACATTCGCAGATCGTGCGCAGCGGGCAGCCGCGGTTTATCCGCTTCAACCTCAGCATTGATAAAAACATGCTGTACTTTACTGCTGAAAATTCTTTTGAAAGAATAACCGGCTCACCAGCTACTGCCGGCGACAAAAGCATTGCCGTCCGCAATGAAGGGATCGGCCTGGAATCCACACTCCGCCGTATAGAACTGATCTATGGTGAGGACAGTCTGCCGGAGATCAGTACAACGGGCAATGTATATAAAGTATCACTTATTTTAAAACTTACGCATGAAAAAAATCAGGTGTTTGATCGTTGACGATGAGCCCATTGCAAGAAAAATTGTGAGGGGGTACTGTGCACAGTTGAACTTTATCGACATTGCCGGTGAATGTGAGAATGCACTTGAAGCCATGACCTTTCTGAAGGCAGGTGCTATTGATGTTGTGTTTCTTGATATCAATATGCCCATACTGGATGGACTCAATTTTGTAAAATCGCTTACCCAGCGGCCAAAGGTCATTTTTACCACCGCTTATAAAGACTATGCCATTGATGCGTTTGAACTGGATGTGGTGGATTACCTGGTCAAACCTTTTTCGTTTGAGCGGTTTTTCAAAGCCGTACAGAAGGTATTACCCGATACAGAGTCGCCGGTTGGCCCGGCAACAGTTACAACAGAAGTGGATAACGCCGATGGAATCTTCCTCAAAATGGGCAAAACAATTTTCCGGTTTTCGTTTCAGCATATTCTTTTTTGCGAAGCCCAGCAGAACTATACCCGTATTGTTGCCACTACGCATGATGTGCGGATTTATCAATCACTCTCACAAATTGAAGAACAGTTGCCCGACAGCATTTTTATTCGCAGCCATCGCTCCTTTATCGTTAACAAGCACCATATTTCGCGCATTGATGGCAACCGCATTTTTATTGGTGAACACGAAGTGGCCATTGGTGCCAATTCGCGGGAGGAGTTTTTGGGGAAACTGGGGATGAAGTAATACCGGGTACCAGTACAAATCTTTCTTAGTCCTAATTCCCCTCCACAAACTTCTTGAGGTTAGCCAGCGCAGCCTCATAGCCGGGAGCGGTAATAGTTTCGGTGAATATCCCGGCAAATTTTTCCCAGGGATACCATTTGACCGGAGCGATAAATTTCCAATCTACATATGTGCCATGGGTAGCACTGTCAACCGCAAAAGTAATGGTGTGTTCCACTTCCGGCTGATTCCCCATCTTTTCGGTAAAGATGACAAACAGGGAATCATCTTTTACCATTTTGTATACCACGGGCTTATTACCCGGCAGGTTGATCCTGCAGGTCGAGCCCGCCGTGGCAAAACCAGCATTAAAGAAACGGATACTGTCGGTATGCGCTATACATTGCGGGTGCCAGTTCTTCCAGTTATAAAATCCGGTGAGTTGTGCACGTATGGGCTCAGATCCGGATTGGATAACAATACCCCTGCGGCCATGTACTTCCGAAGGCAATAAGAAAGAGATCAGGGTAACCAGTACCATCAGGCCTGTCAAACCAAGAAGACCGGCTTTAAGGAGCCGTTTAATATTATGCTGTTCCATACAGGCGCAAAATTACTCCCATTTGAACACTTTTATGGCTACAAAATACACCACAATACCCCAGAGGCCGAGGATACCCAACTGCTTGCCGCAATCGTAGAGGTGTGCGCCCTCAAACGAGACCTTACGCATCGCATCGTTGAGGTGTGTGAGGGGCAATACACGGCAGATCGGTTGCAGCCATTTGGGAAAAGCATCTATGGAAAAGAAGGTACCTGCCAGCAGGAACTGTGGCAGCGTAACCAGATTGGCAAAGGGCGGGATCGTGCTTTCGTTTTTGGCAAGTCCGCTCACAATAAAGCCAAAGCCCATAAAAACGATGAGTCCCGCAAAACTCAGCACGAGCAGCTCAATAAAGGTAATCGCCCCATGACGAAGGCTGAAGCCAAAGATAAAATGCCCGATGAGCAGGATCACCACAGCAGTGGTAAGCTGAAAAATGACGCGGCTTAATGCTTCACCCAATACAATATTGGTGCGATTGATGGGTGTAGCAAAAAAGCGTTTCAGTACAAGGGTGCTGCGCAGGTTGAAAAACATAAATGCCACACCAAATACACCCGCACTGAGCAGGGAAAAGCCGATCTGGCCGGGCAGGATAAAATCAATTGTTTTGTATTCCACTACCGTGGCCACATCACGGGTGCGGTTAAAATCGAGCGATACATAGGATGCACGCCCGGGAAATTTACTATCGTTGATTTTATTGGCCATATTCTCAATCGCCGCAATAAACTGGAAGGACTTATCGTCACTGGCCGTAGTACTGTTGAACGTTAAGCGATAGCCCGTGGAGTCTCCCCCCCTTTTATAAATACCCAGCTTACCCACAATACGCCCTTCGTTGAAGTTTTTCTCAAGCAGTTTGGGGTCCTCGAACCGGAAGATGCGCACAAAACCCTGATTGGTGAGGGTGCTGTAAAAAGCATTGCTGGTATCAGAACCGGCCTGTATCGCCACTTTATACACGGGAGCACCGCTACCACTACCGATAAAACCAAACACAAGGATAAAGATGAGGGGAAAAAGAAAGCTGAACACGACCGCGCTGGGACTGCGGAATATTGATTTCAAACTGGCCCTTGTAATGGCCAGCATCGCTTTTACCTGGCTGTAGGTACGCATACTGTTTTATTTTGGGTAAAGCTATTGTAAAAAATAATAGCGGCAAAGGTAGATGGGGAAAACCGCCTGAGATGGTTTATCCTGCATAAGATATTTATCTCATCAACGGTCAAGCGCCTCCTGAAAAAGCGTTACAAACTGCCCCACATGAAAACCATCCATCAGGGCATGGTGTACATGCACCGATACGGACATCTGCCGGCGACCATCAACAGTGGTCATTTTACCAAAAGCGATCTTGGGGCAACTGTCGGCAAAAGAAAAAGCACGGGCGTGTGACAACCCGGTAAAGTTGAGCCAGGGTATGGAGGAATAATGAATAACATTCTCGCCGCTTACAGCCGGTACCAGCCCCGTACCTGCCTGTACCCGTTCAATTTCCATACTTGCAGCCGCAGCAAAAATGTTGAAATCAGCATGATAATCCATATATGAAAAGCCAAAAGTACCATCCGGGCGGTTGATGGTGGGCGATGCGTTGACGGTATCATATTCCCACACCTCCTCCCCTGCCATCCGGTAACGGAAAGGTGCTGTGGCATTAGCCGCCACAAGGGAGGCATGCAGGTAGTAGAGAAAAAAAGAAGCGCCCTCTGCCTTCACGACCCGGTAGGCATTTGTGCAATCAACATTGATGGTAACACCAAAAAAAGGTTCCTCAAATTTCCGGAAGAAATGATAGTGCTCCTTTCTTACCCAGGTATCGGTATTGATGGCTGATTTCATGCGGGCAGGTATGGCAAAATTTCTGAAATGTGTTGCAGTTGGATAAAGTTGGGATGGCTGATGTTGTGCTCTATCTGCTCATGTGTCCAGGTGGTGTGGTAAGGAATGTGTACGCCATGCCCGCCGATACTGAGTACCGGCAGCACGTCCGACTTGAGGGAATTACCCAGCATCAGAAATTGTTCAGGGGCAATATCCAGGTGGCTGATCAGCTTCCGGTAATCTTTTTCCTGTTTGTCGGACATGATTTCAATATGGTGAAAAAAATGTTCCAGCCCCGACTTCCGCAGTTTCCGTTCCTGGTCGAGCAAATCACCCTTGGTGGCCACCACAAGACGGTAATGGCCTTTCAGGGCATGAAGAACTTCCTCTACCCCTTCAAGTAATTCTATGGGCTTCTCCAGCAGGGCTTTACCATAACCCAGGATGGTATCAATCACCGAACTGCTGATGGTATGGTTGCTGATGCGGAGTGCGGTTTCCACCATACAAAGCATAAAGCCTTTTACACCATAGCCATACAGCGCGAGATTGTCCATCTCTGTTTTGAAAAGCTCTTTCGAAACGCTGTGGTGCGGCATATAGTCTTCCAGCAGGGTGCAGAAACGCTGCTCGGTTTCCTGAAAATAGGGTTCGTTAACCCAAAGCGTGTCATCAGCATCAAAGGCGATGACTTGTATGGCTGTCGTCATAATTTGTATACGTGTAAAGATAGGGAAAGGGAGAAAAGTGACCGGGGGCTGTTGGTAAAAAGTTGGCAGGCTCGCTTTCGCGGTTTTATTAGAGTTTATCTGCATTACAGCCAGACAACCCGTAAAGGGTAATCTTAATCTGCCATAATGTGATGGGTTTACCTGCCAACAACACGTTCATTCAATCGGTCGTAAAAATACGGTTTTCATTGATATAACCATCCGCAAACGTTTTCGTAAATGAAAATGCTGCAAAAAAGACGCACATATTTAAAAAAATATCAAGTAAATGAGTGGCAGGTATTACCGGTATCAGTTGTCCAATTGCTTCCAGTGGGTACCCGTCCAGCCAAAAAAATGAGCATTGGTAAAAACAATGGTGCCGGCACCACCAGCAGGCGCAGGCGTACTGGCATTCTGCGTAATACCGGCATAGCCACCATCACCAATTTTTATCGCCCCATTGATGTCTAATTTTTCACCCGGCGTGGTGGTGTTGATACCCACATTCACAGCGGCCATACCGGTACCACCCAGGATGAGGGTATTACTGGCACCCACCCTGGCATTATAGCCGATCGCTGCAGCATTGGTGAGGTTGTTGAACAAAGCATCGGCACCCGCACCAATAAAAGTATTATTGCTGCCGGCAGCATTGGCAAAACCAGCCAGGTTACCCAATGCGGTACATAAGTTACCACTGGTCGCATACAACGCATTTGCACCAATAGCGGTATTGCCGGTGCCAACAGAATCGAAATACAAAGCACGGCCACCATAAGCGGTATTGTAATTGGCTGTTGTATTGTGGTAAAGCGCAAGATCACCAAATGCGGTGTTGATGGAACCCGATGTATTGCTGTATAAAGCCTGGTTGCCTCCGGCGGTATTATCGATGCCATTGAGGTTGCTGAACATCGCTTCTCTGCCGATGGCCACATTAAAATTGCCCACGGTATTGCTGAAAAGTGCTTCTTTACCCAATGCAGTATTCACATACCCGACCGTATTGGAAAACATAGCTTTGGAACCGATAGCGGTATTACCATAAATATTGGGTACGCTGCTGATCTGGCTGAACAGGGCAGAATCACCGATGGCTACATGACCATCGCCGATGGTATTGTTGTACAAAGCCGCAGCACCCAACGCAGTATTGCGGCTGCCGGTACTATTGCTGAAAAGACTGTTGCGTCCGATCGCAGTATTCGACAACAGCCCGCCGCCACCAATGCCTACCGTAATGCCATTTATCTTCGCATCGCCGCCGGCTACTTCAAGTTTTGCTGCGGGCGTTGTTGTACCGATGCCTACATTCTGTGTCATAGCCGCCTGTGCAGCCACCAGCAGATAAAGGAACAATATATAAATCTTCTTTTTCATTGTAATCGTTTTTGTGTGCGTAATACCGGATGTATACTTCTTTCGCGACCCGGTTTACCTGCTACTAAAAAGCCGCCTTTCGGCGGCTTTTATATGATCCCGTTATTATACTTAACGCATAAGGTACATCTTGCCATATCCCTTATTGAAATACTTATCCGTACGGTCGTCCTTAGACTTGTACTGATCAAGCGCCTTGCCATTAAGGTTGGTGAGTACGCGGTACAGGTACACCCCATTGGCCAGTTTCTGTCCGTACATATCCGTACCATCCCATTTGTACTCGGTAATATTGCGCCCGATATGGATTGGCCCGAGTTCGTTCATGGTGATCTCCCTTACCACCTTACCCGTAATTGTAAGTATCTGGATGCGCATATTCTGCGGTACTTCACTACCCGTTACCGTGAACACAAATGCAGTTGACGTGGTAAACGGATTCGGATAATTGAGCAGGTTGGAGATCATCGGTTTGTTGATGACAGAGAAAGTCACCCTGTATTCCAGGTCGCCAGCCTTATTGCCTATTACGTCTTTGCCCGATACCAGCAGTTCGTAATCCCCGTCAAGCGGGAAGTAAGGGGTGAAGTCGATTTTCGCTGTATTGTCGCTCACAACCCCACCTGTACCCGGTACAGCAGGCGTAAAGCGCATTGAATCGTTGAACCGGTAATTGCGCACCGAGTTATCGGGGAAGCGTACCTGAACTTTCAGCAATGCCGTATCTGCCAGCGCCAGGAAGCGGCTCTCATCTTTAAGCTTTATAAGGATGCCTGGTTTGGACGATACAATATCACGATTGAGGATATGCACCCCGTCGAATGTAACATCCAGCAGCGGATTGTAAAGGTCTTCGCGCACAAGGAAGTTTTTGAGTAATACATTGTTATAATGGTATTGCTCCGGCTGGTCATTGTTGGGGTTAAAGTCAATACCCAATGTATTGACACCTGGCAGGTTGCGCGTATCAATCGTATATGTAACCATCAGCGTATCCCCCGCTACAAGCGCTTTGCGTTTGGGTACGGGAATGATGTTCTGGAAATTATTCCTGTCGGTAATATAAAACCGCACTTTCAGCAAACTGTCAAATGGCACCTGGCTGATGTTTTTGAAGGCCACAGCAAAGTCTATTTTCTCTCCCTGCTCCACTGTATCCTTCATACGGTAGGCCAGGTTCGGACTTACCGCACCTTCAGGTACATAATCCGCATTCAGCCGCCAGTAGCGCAGTTGCTCGGGTGAGGCATAAACAGAATCACTGGCCAGCATCCTGAGTTTGATGTAAGGATACTGCGCAGCATCAACAAAATCCAGACTGGTATCCCTTGCCGGATAAATCGTTCTGAGCTTGGCGCTCGAACCATCATTTTTCACCCCGTATACTTCTACCTGCGAAAAGTCGGAGGGGCCGGGATCGTTTGTGGTACCGCGCCAGTGAAGTGCCCCCCATTTATTGGCCGGACCAAAAGCAGGCGACTCCATCGAGCCGGTATTGTAACGCGTTTGCAATGGTATCGCAGCATCAAGATAGGAATCAATCTGGTCGCCTACAAACTGTTGTGGCGCAAAACCCGGTACCCCCTTTCTGTAGAAATAAATAAATGGCCGGTGGGTATAGAAACTATCTATTTTGCTGAAGCCGATATTTTTGAACGTATGGTACAAAGACTTGCCGGATCCCAGGGTCAGTGTATCATTCTTCCATTCATTGATAAAGCTGGTACTGAATGTGGGCGTCAGGTTTTTGATGGCCACATACATTCCGGCAGGAATACTGTCTTCGAGGAACTTCATCAGCCTTTTCCGGTAAACAGGATCAGTGTAGGGAAACTCAAAGAACTTACGTGGCTCGTTACACACCGGCCAACTGCCAAAACGCCCGTTAGGCCCCTGGTTCACATTGTTCCAGGATTGAAGCGTGGTACTGTCGAATACATACACCTGTATATTAGAGAATACACAACCCCAGAATTCTACCTGGTCAAAGTCGAGGTTGACGTTTACCTTATCAAAACTGTAGTAAGGATAAACACCATTGCGTATAATAAGGGTACGCGGTACAGCCTGGAACCTGAATTTCCGGTCTGCATCAACAGACATCCTGTCATACGTATTTTTGGTATACTGGAAATAGTGCGACTGGTTGAAACCGGGTGTACTGTTGGCAAGGTAAATAAAGGAAGCACTGTTCCAGATATAATTGCCACCCGCGTTCAGCGGTACCATTGCTGTACGCCAGTAATACACCGTACTGTCGGTAAAAGTAACACCGGTTGGGGTAAACTGGATGACGCCACCCGTACCACTCGCATTAAATGTTTTCCTGAATGAAGAATTGAAGAGTTCGGTGGTATCCATTTCCATCACATACTGGCGTTGGCCGTTGAGCGGATTGGCCGTTGAACTCACAAAAGTCAGGTTCTGCTGATTGATAATGGAATAATTGTATGGATATACGGGGCGGAGTTCATCCTCAAATATCTGGAAATCTTTAGCGAGGCTATTGTTGGTTTCCGAAAGCTCGGAAACAGCATTATCCACATCAAGATCAACCAGGAGTTTGTTGGTTCCTTTATCCGTAAGCGGGTTGATGGGTACCGTAAGGTTGACGGAATCTATGTACCGGATACCGGGTATTTTACCGTTGAACAATACCTTGATGGAATCATTGGGCAGTTTGCGGCGGATAAGCACACGCAGGGAGTCGCCGGTAGCACGACCAATATTCATCATCTTCACTGAAACCGTGAAATTATTGTCGGCTACAGAAATGATGGAAGGACTGATCTTCACCAACTGGTCTTCCACTACAAAATCTGCTTTGGCGAAGTTGTTCAGCCGGATGGCGGGATCACCATGCAGCGTCAGTTCCTCAAGATGAATACGGGTATAATAATCCAGCGATGATGGATTGGAGCCCAGCGCGGAAAGTACGCCTTTCATCTGGTTGCCAATAGTATTGCCATACATCGTGCGTGAGAACTTGTTGTAAAAATCGAGGTTATAAAAGTTGAGGAATGGGGGTATGCCAAGGTGTGTACTGGCGAGGAAGCCGATACTGCCGCGCTGCGGACTGAGTACATATTTTTCCGAAAGCGTAAGGTCGCCATTCAACCGCAGCGGGTTGAATACAAAGAAATTACCTGCACTGCAACCACTCACATTGAAGAAAGGGTATTTACCCGGGTTGTTGTACACCTCAGGACTGCTGAGGTTAAATTCGAGCAGGTTGGCCGAAGAGTGACCAAAATATCCGATAAAGCTAAGCCCCTCCTGGAAAAGCTGGTCAATACGCTGGCTCTGTGCCTGCTGTACCGCAGCCGTACTGGCCTTGGCAAAGGTTTCCACCTTAGCCCCCATCAGGCTGTCTTCCGCAATGGCTTTGTAATTGTTCATGTAGTTCTTGAACGAAGCATTCTCTGCACTGTCCTTCCCCCCTACTACGTGCATGAAGTTTTTCATCCAGGCCTTGTCCTGCAGGGTTTGCGATGGTGACTGCTGCGCCTGTTCGTATTGCTTGATCTTATCCAGGTATATCCCTACTTCGTTACCATTGATGGCGGCAAGACGACCAACCGGTACCAATGGCACAAAAGTACCCGGGTTGCACACAAGGAGGTTGTCGGAAGCCGGCCATCCAAAAGTCTGCACAACATCTAACTGATCAACAATAGGATTGGCTTCATTTGTTTTATAATCGGTATAAGCCATACCCCTGCCAATGATGAACAGGAATTTGGGTTTAGTGGCAAACACCTGATCAGCATGGCGGATAAAATCGCGTATGGCAGCCGGGTGCTTTTTGATCCCGAAAGCATATTGATCAGTAATCTCGTCAATAGAAACGGTTTTGGCCGCAAAGCCGCCACCGGTTACACTGCTCCGGTATTGACGGTATTGCTCGATATAATCCGTACCACTGCCATTGTTGTACATGGTGGGACTGGTAATGATCAGGTAATCGCCCTGATTGGCCGCAAGTGCATAGTTGGTAAAAGTTTTGCTGCTCAGGCTGGTGATATTGGTCACATTTGCAGCATCCCGGCTCAGGAGTACAAATTTACGAAGCGCCGCACTTGAAGCCGGCACCACCACTTTTACCTTACCCGGTACTGCCGTAATATCGCAAACATAGCGGGTACCGCTGCTCAGATCAAACAGTACAGGGGCAGTTGATCCATAATTAAAGTTATCAATCAGCAGGTAGTTGTTTTGTGCAGAAGCCCGCAGTTCAAAATAAAAACTCTTCTCGTTGTTGAAATTGAATGTAGCCGGATAAGTTACCGCAAAGTCACTCACCACAATCCTGTCGTTGGGGTTGGTACTCGTTCCGTTGATGGCAACAGGCAGGTTTGTTGGGCTTTGAAGCAGCGTAAGCGGCAGGTTGCTGACCGAGGTTTTGAGGTAATTGAAATAAGGCATGGCCTCATCCAGGATTACATTATTGTAAAACTTCACACGCAGGTTACGGGCATTGAGCGCATTCCCTACGGCGTTGATACTGAAAGATACACTGTTGGCCGGTCCGGCCTGGTAAACATTCATACGGTCAAGATCGCGTGAGAGATCGCAGCAGGGAAAAGCATCACCGCTGCTCCAGCCCTCGCCGGAATCAAAAGAAGAGGAATACACATATTCACCCACAATCGCAGCATAACCCCTGTTTTGCTGATCTTTGTAATGGATCTCGTAACGGCGCATAAAATAAGGATCGGGAGAAGCTGCTCCACTACTTAACGACGGGCCATTGCTGTAACGCAGGTTGGCACCCGTGGTATTGGTGGTCAGAAAATAAACCGCAGTATCAGAGAAGAGGCTGTACTTATTGTCCAATTGATAATCCGGATCGCGGTAGAGGTCGGTATCAGGAGCACCATCGTTGCCCTGGCCCCAGAACTCAATAAAATCAGCAGCCCCCAGCACACCCGTAGCCACAGATGTAAAGATGCGAACCTCTTTACCATTGCGCCAGAGCTGAAGATCCTGTGCCGGAACACTGCCCAAACCTGCGGCATTCAGCGCCGGTTGGTTAATGCGGCAGATACCGTCTTTCCCCAGTTTAAACTTATAATAGGTTTTACTATAGTTGATCCAACTGTTGTTCAACTGTGCCTGGGCACTTAAACAGCAAAGCATCACTAATGGAAGAAGTATTTTTTTCATCATACGATGGGTTGTTGTAATGGATTACTCTTTTTCTTTTTTAACAAGGTTGATGATCAGGGAAAAGATATGTGTGTACAGGGGCTGGCTTTGGTTAGCCAGGTTCGTAAACGAATAGTCCAGCGTTACATTTTTGATTTTGAACCCGGCACCCGCACTCGGCTGGTAAATCCATACCCTCTTCTGGTTAAGGGTATCCTTATCGGCTAATGCCCGCTGAAAATTGGTGATCCCCCCACGGATGTGAAACACGTCTTTGATAGTGGCTTCAAGCCCAAGATGGGGATCGATACTGATGGGGTTACTGCTCACAATCGTATTGCGTTTACCATCAAATGTAAAATCAAGATTGGCCTCTGCCATCAGGTTCACTGCCTGGCCAAGTTTAAAACTGTACGAACCACCCAGAATCAGGCGCGGCGCGGTGAGCTCGGATGACTTGGTGGGTATGTCGTTTTTGGTGAGGTAAAGTACCTCTTTTTCTTTTTCGGTAAACTTGAACGACCAGGCGTTAAACGTGGTGGTGAGGTCCCGCGCAACAAGACCGAGATTCCAGCGATTACCCCTGATCTGCACACCCGCATCAAGACCAAAACCCCATGCCGTGGCAAACTTACCCACTTTGCGATGAATGACTTTAGCATTTACCCCCCAACTGATGGTCTTGTTTTCAGTTTCGCGGTACTTCTGTGCAAAAGAAAAAAGAAAAGCGTAGTCAGCCGAAGAGAAACTCTGGATATTATTATAATTGATACTGCCATCCGGTTCTACCAGGAAGAGGGTATTGGGAATATCGTCAACAGCAAAGCGGAGCAGCGAAAAGCCGAGTGTCCGTTTATTGTCCTGCACCGGAATGGCCACCGTTGCATAATCATATTTGGCAATATCACCAAAATAGCTGGCGTGCATGATACCGATATTGGGATGGTCTTTTACCCCCGTCAGGCCGGCCGGGTTCCAGTAGCCTGCCGTGGCATCGTTTACAGAAGCCACCTGCGCACTGCCCATAGCGAGACCGCGTGCACCCGCACCAATATTCAGGAATTCATTGGAGTATTTTCTGAACTGGGCAAAAGAAAACGCCGGAAGGACAAACAACAACAACAAAAAACCAACCTGGTTTTGTCTCATATCTGATTGAGTTAGTGATAGAAAAAACAATTAGGGCTGAAGCCATAATCCCTAAAAACGAAATTATGGTTGATAAATTGTGCTTTCGCTCATTTCTCCGGGGGCCCTTAACTATTGCAAATGTAGCACGGAAACCTGATTTTCAGCGATTTATCCCTGTCATTCCCTCTATGATAACATAGACTCCCTGAAAACAAAAAAGGCTGCATTTTTTCAAATACAGCCTTTGTACAAGGTGTGAGTAAGCTACTGAAACAAAGGTAGGAAAATTAGTTTTTTCCTGCAACTGAAAGATTTACACCTGGTTTTACCGTTACACTGGCACCGGCAGCAAGGTTCAGGCTGCGGCAGACAGCATTGCTGTTTACCACCGGAAAGTTGACAATCGTACCGGCACCAACCGTTACATCGGTATATTGGTCGGGAATAACACCACAACTCCAGTTGGCAGTATTTTCCCAGGCCGTATTCGCATTACCCGTCCAGCGGATGGAAAACTTGAGGGTATATTCTCCGCTGTAATACGTATTCACACCATCGGTAATGGTACAACGGTATTTATTGCCATACCAATTGCCGGGCGGACTCAGCAGCCGCAGCGAATCGCTGTTGACGCCCGTATAGGTACCCCCATTGCTGATACTGGTATAACCTGTACCGGTATTGACCTGCCATTGGTAGGTATAGGCACCCGTATAACCGGAGGTATAGAAAATGTTATTACCGGGACAAGGCGAGTTGAGTACCATGAAATTACGGTAAAGCAGGTTGTTGAAATGGAACTGCTCCGGCTGGTCGTTATCAGGATTCACATCAAGCACCAGTTGGTTTTGCCCATTGTAATCCGCCGCAGGGATCTTATACGTAATCAGCACGCTGTCATTCGCCGCAAGCGGAGCCAATTTGGTACCTGTACCCGTTACAACCGGGTAAACATGATCGTTGCCATAGTTGTCTTTTACCGTAATACGAACTTTGAGGCTATCGAATGCCGTTGGGGTTACATTCCTGAACATCACTCTGAAGTTGAGGGTATCGGTAGTGGCAAGGGTATCCCTGAACTGAAAAGTACTGTTGGGCGCAACAGCACCCTCCGGCATAAAGCTGCCGGTAAGCATCCAGTACCTGAGCTGGGTCGCTTTGGCATACTGCTGATTCTCATTGTGCATGCGCATTTTGAGGTAGGGGTAAGTTGCCGCACTGATAAAAGCAATGGTGGTATCGGTATTATTGAATACCCGGGTAAGGTTGACTTCGTTGCCATTGTTGTCACGGCCGATGATATCGAAATAGCGGGTGGCCGTAGAATCCTCATTCCCGTTTTTACCCCACTTGAACCGTTGCCAGCTTTTAGCCGGCCCCATCCAGGGACTCTCAATATCACCAGTTACATCTTTACCCGAAAGCTGGAAAGTGTCTACCAGTTGGGTATTGACCGTAGCCGATACGTGCTGCCGGATCTCCGAGGCCCCACTGCCATTCTTTTTGAACACAAAGATAAACTGGCGGTTACTGGTAAAGGAGTCGATCTGGTTCATCCCCATCTGCTGAAACTTATGCCAGAGCGATTTTCCACTGCCGAGAATAGCCGTATCCGCTTTCCACTGATCGATAAAAGTATTGGAAAACCCTTCATACACGAGGTTCCGTACTGCTACATACTGCCCTGAAGGAATACTGTCGAAGAACTCCATCGCACGGCGACGGTATTCGGCGCTCGAGAAGGGGAATTCAAAAAACTTACGCGGACTGTTGCACACGGCCCAGCTTCCGAAACGTCCGCTGCCACCGGTAGTGATATTGCTCCAGGGCTGCTGGGTAAGGCTGTCGAGTACATAGAACTGCAGACTCGTAAACACACATCCCCAGTACTCCAACTGATCAGAATTGAGGTTGATATTGTTCCTGTCCCAACTGTAATAAGGATATACACCGGCGCGCAGCAGGAGCTTACGCTTCTGGTCGTTGAACCCGAATTTACGCGTAGCCGCATTGATGTTCATACCGGTCATATTGTTGTCGGTAAACTGGTAATAATGCTTTTGCCCAAAACCACCCGTACTACCGTTGATATAGGTAAATGAACTGTTGAGCCAGCGCGTGGTGCCATTAACCGGACCAACGGCCAGTCTCCAGTAATAGACCGTACTGTCCGTTAGAGTAGTACCCGGTACAAACCTGATGATGCCACCCGAATCGGATACCGTTCCGGTTATTTTAACAGGAGAATTGAAATTACGCGTGGTATCCATTTCCATCACATACTGCCTTACACCGATGGTCGGATTGGCCGTTGACCCGTACAACGTAACATTTGGACTGTTGATGATGGCATAATTATAGGGATAGATGGGACGCAATTCATCTTCAATAACCGTAAAGTCTTTCACAATAGTATTGTTTGTTTCAGACAGTTCCGGCACCTCATTGGCAGGATCAATGGTCAGGATCACCTGGTTAAGCCCTTTATCACGCAGGGGATTGATCGGCAGGTTTACCTGCAGGTTGTCTTCGTTGAGCGTGGCTTTGATCCGAAGGATGGCTATGGTAGCCACGGTATTATCGGGTTGCTTATGCTGTACCCTCACCGTTATCGAATCGTTGATGGCCTTACCAATATTAAGTACCCTTGCAGCAATGGTGATCTGCTCATCAGCAACACTCATTACCGGAGGGTCGAAACTGATACCCGATTGCTGAATCGTATAATCGGGCAACGTATGCGGGTTGAGCCTGATGGCAGGATCGCCGTGAAAAGTAATTTCCTCAGCATGTGTACGCGCAATATAATCAAAGGGATAATTGTTGACCACACTTTCCATGGTAGCCTTCATGATATCGCCAACCCCCTGGCCATACATATAATTACTGAGGTTGTTGTAAAACCCAAGCGTTACATAGTTGAGTTGCTGCGGCAAACCCAGGTGCGTACTGGCAATAAAGCCGATACTGCCCTTTTGCGGGGTAAACACATATTTTTCAGAAAGCGTACCCTTGCTCACACCACGAAGGGTATCAAAAAGGAAAAGGTTCCCGGTATTACAGCCATTTACTATGATAAGAGGGTATTTACCCGCATTGCTGTAGTTCTGGGGATTATCCAGGTTAAACTCAAGTGTATTGGGCGACGAGTGCCCGAAGTAGGTAAGCAGACTGATGCCGTCCTTAAACAGCGTATCAATCACCTTTGTAGAACCCACCGCTGTATACTGACCGGAATTCTGGCTGAAAGAATACACCTTACCCCCAAAAGCCGTATCGGAAATGACCTGCTCATAGCCCTGCATATAAGCCGTGATCAGGCCATACAGGGAAGGGTCGTCAATCGCACCGGTAATCTGGGCAATGTTTTTCATCCAGGCCTTATCAGCAATCGTCTGCGAAGTGCTGGCCTGTGCCAGTTCAAATTGCTTTACCTTATCAAGGTAATCACCTACCTCCTTACCCGTTATGGCAGAGAGGCGGCTCGTGGCAATCCGGGCAAATGCGCCCGTTCTGTCGGCCGTCAGCAGGTTGTCAGAAGCCGGGTAGCCAAACGTGGGGATCAGTGCAAGACCGTTTACATTGGGATCATTTTCGTGTACACGGTATTCATCATAACTCAGGCCACGCCCGATGAGGAAAAAGTATTTGGGAGCCGTGGCAAAAGTTGCGAGACTATACCCGGCAAAATTGCGGATGGCTAAAGGGTTTTGCTTGATGCCATAGCCAAACTGGTCGATCACCTGTTCTATGTCGATCGTTTTGGCCTGGTAACCACCACCGGCAGCACTGCTGCGGTACTGGCGGTATTTCTCTACATTATTGTTGCCTGTGCCGTCATTGTAAAGCCGGGGATGGCTGATGATGAGGTATGTACCCTGGTTGGCTACAGTGGCAAAATTGGTAAAACTGCGCTGGGTAAGGTTCGCGATATTGGTTATATAACCGGATTCTGCATTGAGCAGTACCAGCTTACGCGTGGCAGCCGAGGCAGGCAGTACAAATCGTACCGGACCCGCAGAGATATCGCCCAGCAGCCGCAGGTTATTCGTCAGGTCGTACAATACGGGAGCCGTTGCACCATAGTTAAAATTGTTGATCACAAGATACTTCCCCGATCCGCCGCCGGGCAGTTCAAACTCAAATATGGGCTGACCATCAAAATTGAATTGGCGGGGATACCTGAGCGTATAATTGGACGCAACAATTTTGTCGTTGCCCGAACCTTCATTCACAAACTGTACATTGGCTGCATTACCCGCAATGGTACTGATCGGAACAGTGGCATCAGGGAAGCGGCGTACATCAAAACCGCTCACAAAAAACCTGCCCATCGTGTCATTGTTTACCTTCAGCATGATGTTGCGGCTGTTGGCATAGTTGCCCGCAGCCGTGGCCGAAATGGTGCCCGCGGGCCCCGATGCATAGAGGTAAAGATTAGGGGTATTGTCCTGCAGCGCCGTACCCGCCGCGATAAAGTCTGAAGTCCACCCCTCACTTTTTTCATAAGAAGAAGAATGAACCAGTTCACCAAAATCCACTCCGTAGCCAGGATTAAGCTGGTAATTAAAATGCCGGGAGAGTTTGTGCATGAAATAATTTTCGGCAGGCAGCGCATTGCCCGCAACGTTATTGGCAGTGGCAGCAAAGCGTATATTGCTGCCCGATGGGTTCACCGTGAGGTAGTAGGCTGAAGTATCGGTCATGAGGCTGAGTTTATCACTCAACTGCAGGTCATCGGTTTTGTACAACCCCTTTTCCATGGTGGCATCATTCCGTTGCCCGTAAAATTCGAGGTAACCATTGGCAGGGAGTGTACCGGAGGCGGCTGAGGTATAAAGGGCAACCTGTTGCCCGTTGCGCCAGAGCTGAAATTGCTGCACGGGTGTGGCTGAGAGGCCGGCAGCGGCAAGTACAGGCTGGTTGATGCGGTGGAGTCCATCCCGGCCTGCATTGCATTTGTAATAGACCCTGGTATAATCGATCCACTCATTGCCAAAGGGTTGTGCCGCAGCACCGGTAAAAGCCATTGCCAGGAGGCAACCAAGTACATATTTCTTCATGATAACTATTCCAGTTTCGTTTTGTAAGCCAGCATTGATTTACGCAGGATACCCGGATCAGGATTTATGTTGTAAGACGGGAAAATATGTAAGTGGTTGCAAACATAGCGTTTATTCTCAGGAATTCTACCCATTTTTGCAAAAAATCTTAAACAGGCGGCTCCCAAAAGAGCCGCTGCAGGAACGAAATTAAACAACGGGCGAATCATGAACATTATTGAAGAATTGCAATGGCGCGGAATGATACAGGATATAATACCGGGTACAGCAGAACAACTGAACAAAGAAATGACCACGGGCTATATCGGGTTTGACCCTACGGCAGACAGTTTGCACATCGGCAGCCTGGTGCCCATCATCCTCCTGGTGCACCTGCAGCGGGCCGGACATAAACCGGTAGCACTGGTAGGTGGTGCCACAGGTATGGTGGGCGACCCCAGCGGAAAAAGCGAGGAAAGAAACCTGCTGGACGAGGCAACGCTCACGCATAACCAGGCCGGGGTAAAAGCACAACTGGAGAAATTCCTCAATTTCGACCCTGCCCTGCCCAATGCAGCGGTGATGGTTAATAATTACGACTGGTTTCAGGGGCTCAGTTTTTTGTCCTTTATCCGGGATGTAGGCAAGCACATCACGGTAAATTATATGATGGCCAAAGACAGTGTAAAGAAAAGGCTGGAGGGCGATAATGGCATGAGCTTTACAGAGTTCACCTACCAGTTGGTACAGGGCTATGATTTTTACTGGCTTTACACCCACCGGCAATGCAAACTGCAGATGGGTGGCAGCGACCAGTGGGGCAATATCGTTACGGGCACAGAGCTGATCAGGCGCAAGGGCGGTGGTGAGGCATTTGCATTTACCTGTCCGCTCATCACAAAGGCTGATGGGGGCAAGTTTGGCAAAACCGAGCAGGGCAATATCTGGCTCGACCCGGTACGCACATCACCATACCAGTTTTACCAGTTCTGGCTCAATACCACCGATACCGACGCCGAACGGTACATCCGTATATTCACCTTTCTTCCGCCCGGCGAGATAGAAAGCATTATCAGCACCCACCATGAGGATCAAAGTGCAAGACTGCTCCAGAAAAAGCTGGCAGAAACGGTAACCCGCTTTGTACATGGTGAGGCCGGCCTCGAAGATGCCCTTGCCACCACACAAAAACTTTTCAGCAAACAACATGAGCCTGTAGAGCAGATGACTGCAGAAGACCTGGCGTCCATACAGGGCGTGATCAGCACCACCATTGCCAAAGGTTTGCTGGAGCAGGGCATGGATGTGATCAGCCTGCTGACGGATACAGCAATTTTTCCCAGCCGGGGTGAGGCCCGCAAACTGATCCTCAATGGCGGACTCAGCATCAACCGCAACAAAATAAGCAATCCGGCACAGGTGGTGGGCAGTAACATGCTCCTGCACAGCAAGTACCTGCTCGTGCAGAAAGGAAAAAAGCAATACTATCTGGTAACAGCAGAATAAGGGTTAATGCACTGCAGCCCACCGCGCACATCACATACGCGGAACAGCAGCAGGATGATCAGTAAAAAGGTAATGACATTGGCCACATCGGTTCGGTGTCCAATTCTGCCGATTGGGTGAAAGCTGTTAACGCTGCCTGATGTTTCTGCAACTTTTGCTGGTTCAATAAAGCCCATATAAATTGATGTTCGTACAACTCCCGGGGAGACCGCATTTACACGGATATTGAATTGCGGGAGTTGCGTTGCCGGATGTGCTGTCAGGCAATGCAGACCTGCCTTTATAAACAACAGGCTTTCGCATCGTTATTTTTTTAAAAGGAACAACAAAGGAATATCCAGCCGTTTATGCCATGCCTGCTCACTATGATTTTCGCCCGGGAAATATTTTGTAATCCAGTTCTCTTCCGTAAAGCCTTTGGCTTTCATTACTGCATCTACCTGCTTTTGCAGCAGCGGATATAATGCATCCAGCGTTTGGTCGCCATAGTCAAAATAAATTTTATGGCTTTGGGGATTGGGCAGATGTTTGCGCATATACTTTACAAAAGCATCCGGAACCGGGTTACCTGCTGCTGTAAAAATACCGGGCCAATGTGTGCTGAGGCATGCCGCTCCGCCAAATACATCGGGGTATTCGCAAATGGCATACATAGAAATCAGCCCCCCCATACTGCTGCCGGCAATGAATGTACTGCTCCTGCCGGTTCGGGTGGCATATTTTTTATCAATAAAGGGCTTTAATTCCTTAACCAGAAACTTTAAATAATTGTCTGAAACAGGCTTAAACACGTCTTTTGCTCTTGCTGCCCTTTGCAATTGAGCGGTAACCGTATCCCGTTGTATTGCAGTTAAAGACGCATATGGCTTTTGCGGAAAATAATCAGCGTGTCTGGTGTTTCGTCCATTCCAGATACCTACCACAAGCACATCCCTTATTTTGTTTTCCCCCATCAGTTTTCCAAGTACATCATCTACATCCCACGACTGTTTGTTCCAGGCAACAGCAGAATCATACAGCATTTGCCCGTCGTGCATATATAAAACTGCGTATTTCTTCTGCACACTGTAGCCCTCCGGCAACCAGACATCAATATGCCTGGCAGTGATATAGCCTGACCGGAAGCTATCTATACGTTCCAGCCTGCCGGAAGAGACTTTTGGCAACTGGGAATAAGCATCCGGCACTAAAAGTAACCCGCTGATGACAGCAAGCAATTGTTTCATCCACTTCATTTGCATTCCTTTATTTCAAAAAAACTGATCCGGAGTAACAGAAAAAATTATCCGGTTCAGGAGTACGCCATTCATCAGCAACTGAAGGTTTGTATTTTTTATACCCCCAACGTATCAACCCGATTGGGATTAACCCTGCAATTGCCATATCATCCAACGCAGGACTTGCCCCAAAAAAACAGGACCAGGGTGAAAACCCCGGTCCGCTTTTAATCCGTACCCTATGAAAACTTTCTCAAAATTACTTAATTGTTAACAAACAACGATATCGGGGGTGCAAAAGATTACACATTTTTTTCACGCGTATGGTAATCAACCGTTGTTTGAACAAGGATTATCCCTCCTTAGGCAATACCGGCCGCAGACGGGCTTTCGACTTATTAAAGATATTACTGCCCATATCCTGCTGCTTACGCTGCGCCTTTTGTGCATCGGCGGGCAGGGCAAGGATATCCTTACAGGTGGCTGAACAGCAGCCTTCGTAAGCAGCGGCACAGTCCGCACACTGGATAAACAGGAGGTGGCAACCGCTGTTCCGGCAGTTGGTATGCGTATCGGCGGGCTGTCCGCACTGGTGGCAGCGGGCAATGATATCGGGTGTAATGCGCTCCCCAAGGCGGTCGTCAAATACAAAATTCTTCCCCAAAAAACGACTCTCCAGCCCTTGCTGCTGTACCTCCCGGGCATAATTGATAATGCCACCTTCCAGGTGAAACACATTGGTAAATCCGTTGTGCAGCATATACGCACTGGCCTTTTCGCAACGGATACCACCGGTACAGTACATGATGATGTTCTTGTCTTTCTTGTCTTTCATCATGTCCACCGCCACAGGCAACTGTTCGCGGAACGTATCGGAAGGCACTTCAAGGGCGTTCACAAAATGCCCTACTTCATACTCATAATGGTTGCGCATATCGATCACCACCGTATCGGGATCTTCAAGCAGGCTGTTCATCTGCCGGGCATTGACGTATTTACCCTTACGCGCCATACTGAATGCCGGATCGCTGATACCATCCGCCACGATCTTCTCCCGCACTTTTACCTTGAGTACCCAGAAACTCCTGCCATCATCATCTACCGCGATATTGAGGCGCAGGCCGGCTAATGGCTCAATACTGTAGAGGTAATCACGAAAAGCGTCAACATTGGCAGTGGGTACACTTATCTGCGCATTGATGCCCTCGGCGGCTACATAGATGCGGCCAAATACGCCGAGGTCAAACAAGGCTTTGTACAGTTCATCGCGGAAAACAGCCGGGTCGGCTACAGGGAAGTAACAATAAAAAGAGAGTGTGGTACGGGGCGTATCGTCCCGGAGCATACGAGCCTTGAGCTCCGCCTGCGATACACGGTTGTGTAAAACGGCCATGATTCCTGAAATTTGAATCCCGCCCGCCACATGGGCTGCACGGAATAATTGTTAATGTTGCGTAATTGGACACTTGCAGGGTGAACCAAATTTCAGCACAAAGGTAAGGAATAGCAGCAAGATAAGAAGTAGCAGGCACCAGGAGGGCTCATCCTGCTTCTCACATCATGCTGCTACAAACTGATCGCTACCGAACGTCCGCGATTGTTGGCTTTGATGCTGCCGCCCAGCAAACCACCGGCACCGATGCGCAACGCGGTAAAGCCCTTGCGGCCGTATTCAAAGCCCGTCACCACATCCACCCGGAAAATCTTCAGGATGTTTTCGATACCACCAAATACCTCAAAATAATTGCGTTGGCCGGTTACATAAAAGGCGTTGGCACCGCCCACCAGTGTCCAGTTGAGGCGCTTGAACAGGGGAATCTTATTGGTAAGCAGCCCGTTGAAATGATGCTCTGCATGCCCGATGGCAAAGAAGGATTCCGTATTACTGTAGGCATAATATTTGGCCAGTTGAAAACTGTTGACGTACTCACTGGCACCAATAAACCGGTTGCCATTGAAATGCTGGTAATCCTGCAACTGCACTTTGCGGTCGTTGATAAACCCACCGACCCCAAACTTGTATTTGAACAGCCCGAGCAACTTCAGGTTCTTATCATCGCTGATGGTAAAACGCCATTTGTCGAAGTCCGCATCACTGCCGAATATACCATTGATGCCCTTGGTATAATTGAAGCTGAAGAGCGGATATTTTGAACCGATGGGCAGTTTAAACCGGGGAAACTGGATATAGCGCATTCCCGGCCGGAAGCTGATGTCTACGCTGAACTGGAATGCCTGGTGGCGGGTAAACTGCCGGTTCACCATTTCGTAGGGGTAATTCGGTGTCATCTTTACCGAATCGCGGCGGGGCAGGGTAAAATTGGTGGTATTGTTGAGGGGCATCCGGTCCTCATACAACGCATTGATGCTGAGCGACAGACCGTTCTCAAAGGTTTTGCCATAGCCAATGCCGCCAAACCAGTTTTCATAGGTCTTCATATAATTGTTTCCACCCCAGAGCGTACTGATGGTATTGGCGCTGGTGCTGATCGGTTCCTCACGGTTGAATTGCGTTACGCGCTTACCGCCCTGGAAATGCCAGGTTCTGCGTTTGAGCTTTCCATTGGGGTCGTCGTCGCGCGTGCGCAGAAAAATATCCATCCAGGCATTAAGGTGGGTATTGTTGAAGCCATAGCGGATACTGGGTTCTATGGCCAACTGTGTTTTGGCCTTGCGCAGGTACTTGTTGATATAGCCATGCATGTTCAGGGTTACCCCTTCCGCCGTATTGTAAGAGATGGCCGTGGGCAGCCCCTGTATGCCCCAGTTAAAGCCGCCATGTTTGCGGTAAACATTTCTGTTGATGCCCCCAACACTGAATAGTTTCAGTGGGTTCAGGGGGCCCTGCCGTTTACGCAGCGAGTCGAGGTTGGTCTTGCTCCATACCGAATCGCGGTTGTAGGCAAAAATGCTGTCTTTCACCTTATAATCCCTTACCTCTTCCTGCTCCAGCGGTACCGGGCGTATGGTATCCCAGTAAGCCCTGCTTTTCTTGTTTACCGCCGTATCGTATTTGATGATCACGTTGTCAAAGAACTTTTTAGCATACACCGGATTGATGTTGTAATTGCTGTACACGCTTACAAAATTGCCGATGGCGTCAAACTTGAAAATGTTGAAACTGAAATGGAGCAACTGGTTTTTGACCCGCCAGATATCGCCGCCCACCGGTACGTAGAGTTGTGTAAGTTGCAGGGTATCTAAGATTTCGAGTTGCGATTTTTTGGTTACCATCAGGTCGGCACTATGGATGCGCCAGTCGCCCTCGGTGATATTGATGACCCCGGTAAACAGGGGTTCGTAACTGCGGCGGGGCGTAACGCGTATGCTGTTGATTTCTTTACCGTCTTCCCAGAAACTGCCGAGGTATTTGAATTTGTAAAAACCAATAGCACCATCGGCGATGGGTGATACAAAACCACGCGGATTGAGTTTGGCGGTAAACATGGTTACATTACTGTTGTAGAGGCTGATAAAGGTGGGGAAGCTGAAACCAAAGCCATCACTCCCGCTTACCCGGCTGCTGAGCACCTCCATTTTAAATTTATCGGGCTGCCGGGTATGTACTTTTGATACCGATTCGGAGAGGTATATGATGCCGCGACCGGCTGAGTCTACCCCCATATCTTTCCTGGCTTCGTCATCAATCTTCTGACCAAAGATTTTTTTGGGCAGGTTGCGGAGTTTCATCAGGTCCTTGGTATAGAGGTCACATTCAAAACCCGTTACCTGTTTGGCATAATAGGGTCTTTTTTTGATGGCGTTGCGGATGATGGCATAGGCCGGGTCTTCGGCTCCCGTTTTTACCACCACTTCCTTCATGTCCAATTTCTGGTTGGTGAGGATAAAAGTAACTTCTTCGTCTGTATCTTTTATGGTTACCGTTTTTTCTACCCGCGTATAACCGATGTGCTGGCAAACAATGGTATAAGTACCCGGCGCTACCGAAATGGAATAGCGCGCTTTGTTATTGGCACTGGCTCCGGTAGACGTGCCTTTCACCGTTACAGAAGCATAGGGCAGCAAGTCGCCTGTGCTGTTGAAAACGGTGCCGTATATTTTCTGGGATTGGGCTTCGGTGGCACAGAAGAGTACAAAAAACAGTAAAAATGAACGCATAATTATCGTATATTCGGTTATACAAACGAATATACGTGGCAAATTGTTAAGGAGATGTTAGAAGGAGACAGTACCGTGTACTGAGTACACGGTACTCAGTACTGCCTATCCCCTATCTTTGCACAAAAAAAGACATGAAAAAGATGATGATCCTCGCACTGGCAGCCCTTATCACCATGACTGCTGTTGCACAAAAGAAAGCCGACTGGAAACAAATGCACGATTTTCACGGCGTGATGAGCAAGACCTTCCATCCTGCTGAAGAGGGTAACCTGCAGCCCACCAAAGACAGTGCCGCCGTACTGCTCACCAAAGCCAAAGCCTGGCAGGCTTCTGCCGTACCGGCGGGTTACAATGGCGCCGTGGTAAAACCCATCCTGAAACGCCTCGTGGCACAGTGCGCTGCTGTGGGCAAAGCCGTAAAAGCCAAAAAAGATGATGAAACCCTTATTGCGCTGATGACAAAGGCACACGATATTTTTCATGAGATCATGGAGAAGTGCAGGAATGAGCAGCATTAAGTATTATACCTCTGCAACCACTGTATCACCACAAATATACCCGCGTGGTTGGGTCTATACAAACGCGGAACGCATTTTCTGCCTGATCCTTCGTACTAAGTACTGAGTGGGTACTGCCCTTATAACTTCTGTACCACCACAAATACCCGCGTGGTTGAGTCCATGCGGCCACCACCACTCAGGATACCGACAACACCACCCCAGCGATCTACAATGGGGGCACCACTGTAGCCATTGAATGGCTGCCCGGTGATGTTTTCCATATAAATAAAATTTTGCTTCGCCTTGTAATACCGGAGGGGGTAAAGGTGCAGGGGTGTGCTGCCCGGATTGCCCGCCACCGGCCCCAGCAGGTAATAAACCGAGTCTTTGTAAAGGGAGGGTACTGCCGGTTGCAGCACCCGGTAGCGGCTGCTGTCTGCAGCAGCGAGGTCGAGAAAAAGCAGATCACCCTGGGCATCTGCAATCCCATCGGTCTGTACAACCTGGCTGCCGGATTGCAACTCCCAACGCTTCAGCCGGTCTTTTGCCTGAGCCGCGGTAATGTCTTCCGTAAAGCCGAGCGCCGTACCCATCAGGTGTACGGCAGAAGCCACAAGTATTTTATCCCCCACCTGTAGTAAAAAGGACTGCCCGCCGCTTTGCGACTGCCCGTCTTTCAGCGTAATGCGATTTGAAAAAAGGATATTGTTGGCGATGGTATCCTGCTGCATAAAAGCAGCAATATGCCGGGGGGTAGCTGCTGCGGAAGCGTCGGGTAACTTTTCATTGAGGATCGCGTTGCGGTTGAGCAGGGTAAGTGCCAGCACGCCCAGAAAAAATACCGGCACGCCCCATCGGAGCGAAAAACTGAGTTTATAGGCCATGGTTTCAAATATGATCAGGTAAGAGAAGGTGTAAATATAGGCAAATACGTGAAATTATGATCCCGGAGGGCAGATACAGGTTCCCGGGGAGCGCGTCCTCAATCTACCGTTCCGTATCTTATGGCAACCCGGTGTAAAGGGTAGGCAAAAGGTAGGATATCCCACTGATGCGCCACTGATGCGTCACTGATGCGCCACTGATATCCCACTGTAAAGGGGAGTGGGATATCTATGGGTGAACACTGGCTGTGGAGGGAGTAGTACCTGGTATTCAGTACTTAGTATTTGGTACCCGGTACTGGAAAAGACGGGCTTAGACGGGTAACCCTCGGCTTTACTACGGGGTTACCCCGGGGCTGCTATAGGAAAGATGCCTTGAAGGTAGCAGGAGAAGACGTAAGTATCAGGTCAACCTATCAA